>DEQR01000039.1 GCA_002360535.1 Thiobacillus sp. UBA3361 | reverse complement strand
TGCCGCCGCCGCCGCCAATGGCGCGGGCGGTGGTCGCCGCGTCGCGGATCGCCGGCAGGGTGATGTCGTCGGAATAGGCGAAGGCCGTCTTGTCCCCCACCACGGCGCGTACACCCACCCCCTGGTCGATGTTGAAGCTGCCCGACTTGACCTGACCTTCCTCCAGGCTCCAGGCCTCGGAGCGGCTGTATTGAAAATACAGGTCGGCGTCGTCCAGGCGGTGCGCGGCGAGCAGGCCGAAGACGCTGTCGAGCTGGCCGGCCTGGATGTCGTTGGGGGCCAGCAGCAGGTTTTCGGCGGTGGAGAAGAGTTGGGCGGTGTCGGTCATGCGTTTGCTCTGGTCGGGGGATCAGGCCATGGGATCGCCTGAGCGGCGGAAAGATTCCGGGTCGATATCGCCCTAGCCGGCCTGGATGATCTCCAGCCGTTCGGGCTGGCCGCAATCCAGTTTGCGGTGCTGCAGGGCCGGCAGGCTCTTGCGCAGGCTGTCCTGATAGGCGCGGTTGATGCTGGCCACCACCACGCCGGAGCCGCGCGGCAGGCGGTCCAGCACGTTGCCCCAGGGATCGACGATCATGCTGTCGCCGTGCGTCTCGCGGCCGGACAGGTGGAAGCCGCCTTGGGCCGGGGCGATGACGTAGGCCTGGTTCTCGATGGCCCGCGCCCGAACCAGGGTTTCGAAATGGGCCTTGCCGGTGGTGGCGGTGAAGGCGGACGGCACCAGGATGATGTTCACCTCGCCCATGGCCCGGTACAGCTCGGGGAAGCGCAGGTCGTAGCAGATGGACAGGCCGATGCGGCCGAAGGGGGTATCGACGGCCACCACCTTCTCGCCCGCCTTGATGGTGGTCTCCTCGCGGAAATGCTCGTTGCCCAGGTCCAGCCCGAACAGGTGGATCTTGTCGTAGCGCGCGACCAGCTTGCCCTTGTTGTCGTACATCAGGCAGCTGTTGTAGACCTTGCGCACCAGGCCGCAGTCCAGGGGCACCGAGCCGCCCACCAGCCAGATGTCGTGCTTCTTGGCCTGGGTGGAGAGGAATTTCTGGATCGGTCCCTTGCCCGGCTCCTCACGGGCCGCCACCTTGTCGGTGTCCTTGAGGCCCATGATGGCGAAGTATTCCGGCAGCACCACCAGTTTGGCGCCGGCGCCCACGGCGATGTCGATGAGCCGGGCGGCCTCGGCCAGGTTGGCCGACACGTTGGGTCCGGAGGCCATCTGGATGGCGGCGGCGCGCAACACGCCGGCACCGTCCCGGTCCTTGCCCACGGCGACGCGGGAGCGGGGCTTGGCGAAACTGGAACTGGGCTTGCGGGTCACCATGGATATTGGACGCTGTCTCGATTCCACCCGAGAGTACACAACACCGGGCCGCAGCGGCAAGCGCAAAGGCGCTGCATGGTGGTGTCTGCGCTAGGGAGCCGCTGATATTTTCGTCACCCCGGCGCGGGCCGGGGTCCGGGTCTTTTTATTTTTTCGGATTCACGTTTCAGCCGGAATGACGGAAGCGGCATTGTTCAGCACTTTCTTAGGGCTGCTCGGTATTGGTGACGGTCTGGCGCTTGAGCTTGGTCACCTGCGGGTCGTCCCAGCCGCCGGTGACCAGGTATTCGAAGGTGATCGCCTTGCTGATGGGGTCCTTGAGCACCTTGCTGGCCACCAGCGCGCCCACGCCCACCGCCGGGTTGATCAGCAGGGCGCCGGCCGCCAGGGTGTCCTCCAGGCGCGGCTGCACCTTGATGCGCAGGTCCTGGTTCTCGCGAGCCAGGTCGATCTTGCCCTTCATCTCCACCTGGGCCGCGGGGCCGCTCATCTTCAGGCCGGCCAGGTAGGCAACGCCCCGGTCGATGTGCAGGGGGCCGCTGATTTCATCGAAGGCGAAGCCCTCGCTGAACACGTCGCGGAAATCCAGGCTGATACGGCGCGGCAGGGATTGCAGGCTGACGATGCCCAGCAGGCGCCCCACTCCCGGGTCTGCCTTCATGAACTGGCCGTCGCGGACGTCCAGGCTCAGGCTGCCGCTCAGGTCGGCCAGAGAAAAATCCTCCAGGCCGCCCATCCAGCCGATGCGGCCCTCCGCATGGGTCTTGCCGCGCTTCAGGTAGCCGGGGTAGCCGAGTCTGGCCAGGAGGGCGCTGAGGCTGGGGCTGTCGGCTTGCAGCCTGAATTCCGAAGGACGCCGGGCGTGATCGGCCAGGAGGCCCGCGCCGCTCAGGCGGCCGTCAGGGTTCTGGATGTCCAGCCGGGTCACCCGCCAGCCGTGGGGGGCCGCTTCCAGGCCCAGTTTCAGGTTGCCCAGTTCCTTGTCCCGGTAAGCGAAGCTGTCCGCCTCGATGTTGCCCGAGAATAGCTTCCGCCGGGCCGTGCCTTGGTCCGGGGCGGCGGGCTTGCCGGCCGGCTCCGGTATCTGGAGGCGGCGGAACTTTGCAGTCACCCGCGGCGCACCGGCCGGGCCGGAGACGCTGGCATCGCCCTGCACTTCGCGGCTGGCGATCTGCAGGTGCCAGCCGTCCGCGCGCGGCCGGGCGATGACGTTGCCATCATGGATGATGCGTTCCGCAGCTACCAGTTCGTTGGCGGTCAGGTTGATCTCGTGCACGGAGAGCGCGCCATCGCCGTCCGCGGCCGGGACCAGGGCCTGCCATTCTTCCAGGTCGAAGCGCTTGAGCACCGCCTTCAGGGTCAGGCCGGGCTGGGCGGGCATGGCCGCCTCGCCGCGGCCGATGCTGATCCCCACCCGTGCGGCGCGGCCCTGGCCGCCGGGCTTGGCGCGGGCGGTGAGGGATTGGCCGTAGCGGGCGTAGAAGATGTCACCCCCCTCCTCATCCGGGGTCTTCACCAGCAGCATGGGTACCTGACTGTCGGCCGGCTTGCCCAGCGGCGCGGGCAGGCGGATGGCCATGCCCGCCAGGTCGCTGGCCAGGCGCAGTTCCGCGCGGTGCTGCTTCACATCGACTTCAGCCCGGTAGGCCGCCGTACCCTGCAAATGGTTCAGCGCCCAGGCGGGTAGCCAGGTGGCCAGGCCCTGGGCCGGCATGCGGCCGATGAGGGCCGCGCGCACCCGGCCGCCGGGCAGGGATTCCAGGTCCAGGCTGGCGGGCTGGCCGAGCACGCTGGCGGCCACGCCCCGTGCCTTGAGGTCGTGCTGGGTGAACTGCAGCTCGCCCCTGAGATGTTCCAGCACCGGCATGCCTTCCCCCGGATCCAGCAGGGTGTCCAGCAGCTGCAGGCGGCCTCTGACCTGGGTGTCATCCACGTTGCGCAGGGGCAGGTCCAGGTTCAGCTCCAGGCGCGCGTCACCGCGGGCGCGCATGTGTTCGGTGAAGCGGTCGGTGTAGTCGTAAACCGGGCTTTGGGCGATGAAGCGCAAGAAGGCGTCGGCCGGCGCGTCGGCGCGGCCGCCGATGTGCAGCATCTCGTCGTCGGTGTGGTGCAGATCCGGCACCACGCCCTTGACCCCGGTCAGGCGGATGCCGCCCGGCACCTGGGCGGAGTCGGCGATGATCTCCATGGCCTTGTCGTGGAACAGCAGGCGTCCCTGGATGTGGTGGAATTCCGGCCAGCCGGGGGCGTAGGCCAGGACGGCATCGTGCAGCCCCAATTCGACGCGGAATTCGCCGCCACCCCGGTCGTAGGGGAAGCGGTCGGCGGGGCCGCGCAGCACCAGGCTGCCGTCGCGCGCCTGGCCGGACAGGATGCTGCGTTTGAGCCAACGGAAAGCGTCGTCGGCGATCTGGTGCGGCAGGTAGTGCCAGACCCGGTTGCCCTCGCCCCGCTGCAACTGAACGCGGATGTCCAGCAGGGGCGACTGCTTCGGCAGCAGGGTAATGCCCGCCTGAGCCGTCGCATCCAGATCGGAGTTGGCCGCCCGCACCCCGTCGATACGGATCAGATGCCCCCCCTGGGGCGTTTTCTGCCAGGACAGGTCCGCGTCCAGCACGTCGAAACTGAGTGGATTGCGGAACACGGGATCGTAATGCAGCCCCAGGTGCCGGGCACGCAGGTTCAGCTGCCCGCCCCTGGCGTCGATGCGGGCATCTCCCGTCAGCCCGCTTAGGCCGGGCAGGTGTTCGGTCTGCTCCAGGCCCACATCCTGGAAACCGGCCTGGGCCGTCAACTGGCCGATGGCGAACTCCGCCGGGCCTTGCCTGCGTTCCGGCCGCCGCCAGTCCACGCGCAGGTTGTTGATGAAGCCGCGTGGCTTGAGGCGTCCGATCAGGTCATGGGCCGCCCGCGGCAGGGGCACGGCGCCGGACAGGGCGGTCAGGGTTTCCAGCTGCAGGTCGCTGGCCGAGACGGTGATCTGGCGGGGTTTGCCATCGGCGTCGGGTACCAGGTGCATGCGCGCACTGGCCGGCTCGCCGCCCAGCCCGGCGGGGGAGGCGAAGTCCAGGCGCTCGATGAAGATGTCGTGGCCGGTCTGCGCCTTGCGCCAGCCCAGGCGACCGTGCAGGTGGCTGAACTCCATGTCCGGTGTGTCCTCGGTCAGGCTCAGGCGGACCCCGTTCAGGCGCACGTCGCCGAGCAGGCCGGTGGCCTGCCGGCCGGCGAAATCCAGCCACAGGCGCAGGCTGCCTCGGCCCTCGCGCACCGATTCCTGTGCCCAGGGCGCCCAGGTGCGCAGGGCCTCGGCCGAGGCCTGTTCCAGGGACAGATAGACCCGGCCGCGGAAGTCTTCCGGGCGGCGGACGCTGTCGCCCTTGATGTCGGCGCGCAGGTCCACCCGGCGCCCGGCGGCGTCGGGCGGCAGGCCGGTGAGGCCCAGGCGGTGGCGGCCGAAACGGTTGTGCAGCACCGCTTTCAGCTGGCGCAGTTCGAGGGGCGGGGCGTCCAGCAGGGCGTCGCGCCAGGTGAGCCGGCCGTCGCGCACCACGACCAGACGCTGTGCCAGCAGCCAGTCGGGAAACGGGCCGGCCTCGCCGCCGGTGTTCACCGGTATGCCGGCGACGCGGATGACCCGTTCCCGGTCGCGGCTGATCTCCACCCGCGGCCGGCTGAGGACCAGCTCGGACAGGCGGAATTCCCCCAGCAGCAGGCTGCTCCAGGACACCACGGCATCGACCCGCGGCAATTCCAGGGTGGGTTCGGCACCGGCCCGCGCCGCCCCAAGGCGCAGGTTTTCCATTTGCAGATGGGGATTCAGGCCGCGCCAATCGGCGCGGATGACGCCGATTCGCACCGGCTGGCCGGTGGCCTCCTGAAGCAGGCTCTCCAGGCGGGGGCGGTAGCGGTCGATGTCCGGCAGCAGCCAGACGCGCAGGACCAGGGCCAGGGCGGAGACGGCGATCAGCACCACCGCCACCGCATAGACGGCGTAGTGGGCGAGGCGGCGCAGCAGCCGGGTCATGCGGGGCGGGTGGCGTGCAGGGCGGCGGCCATGTCACGGCCGCTGAAGGCATCGTAGTCGTCACGGCTGAACACCGAGGCGCCGCCGGCCATTTCATACCAGGCCAGGCCGCCGGACCAGGCCGGTTGAGGGTAGCCGCCCTGGGCGCGGCGGGCCAGCAGCAGCATGCGGCCCGGCCGGTAGATCAGGTTGTAGGGGCACGAGCGGGCATACAGCTCGTCGATGCCCAGCCAGGCCTCCAGGCTGTCGTCCGCCGCCCGGCAGTCGGCCGGATAGGGCCGGTCACCGCCATTGTGGGCGAAGACCGCCGACTCCACCGGCAACGGCGCCTCGCGCAGGAAGAGCTGGAAGTGCAGATGGTTCACCGAGGCATGGGCACCGTAGCTGTTGTAGGCCAGGGCCACGCCGGGCAGGGTGGCGCCCAGGTCCTGGACCAGCCGCCAGGCGAAATCGTGCATCTCCGGCGTCAGGAACTGGGGCAGTTCCCGCTCGCGTTCAGGCACCAGCAGGCCGTGCAGGTCGGCGAAGGGGAACTTGTTGTAGAAGAGGTCCACCGCCCGGCCCAGCAGCGTGCCGGACCAGAGAATCTCGCGCATCAGGAAGGGTTTGTTGAAGTTGAACGCCGCCACGTCGTAGGGCGCGCTGATGCCGCGCACGGACTGGCCGCTGGCGCGCGGCGGGCGCAGGGCGCGCACCGGGTTGAACTGCACCTCCCAGACGTCCGCGGCGCGGGTTTCGCGGCGGGCCACATGCTCGAAGCCCATGGCCATCAGTTGCAGGAACACCAGCAGATCGTCATCCGGTGCCCGCGGCCGGCGTCCGCCGCGCAGGGCGAGGCGGACGCGCTCGTCCAGCAGCCGGTGGCGGGCCTCCAGTTCACCGCGCAGCCGTTCCCAGAGGCCGGCCTCGTAGGCGGCGTTGGCCAGCACCAGGATATGGACACCCAGGTCCTCGTGTTCCCGGAGCATGCGGCTCAGGCCCAGGCCGAAGGCCTCCCGGAAGGCCTCCGGCGAGGCCAGTTCAGCGGCTGTGGCTTGCGGAACGGGTGCGTGCACGATGGACGGCGGGGTGGGGACGGGGGAATTATCGTTGAGTTTCCGCCCCCACGGGGCGGTTGCGCCTCAGTTCCGCTGGCGGAGGACGGGGCCGCCCCAGTGCAGCAGATCGCAGATGGCGTCGAGGGCATCCAGGCCGTCCGCCCAGGCGTGGGGGACGGACTGGATACCGTGCCAGGCGCCGTGGATCTGGCCGGCGACCGCGGTGGCACTGTCCGAGCCGTGTTCGGGGTCGCTGGCCAGATGCAGGGCCTCGTGCAGATCGCGGCCGACCAGGGCGGCGTACAGGCCCACGGCCAGGGCACCGTGGCCGGTCAGGGGCGGCGGCAGGCCGCGCGCGGAGCGGCCGAAATGGGTCTGCCCGCTCTTGTCCAGGGCCTGGCCGATGGCGGCCAGGGTATCGCCGTGGCCGGGTTGTGTCCGGAGCAGGGGCAGGGTGGCGTCCAGGGCGGCCTGCATGCCCTGGCCATGGACCAGTTCCGTCACGAGGGCGGCCAGCACGCCGGCCGGCAGGTAGGCGTTGGGGTGGCCGTGGGTGGTGGCGGCGGCGCGCACGGCGAGGCCGAAGGCGCGAGCGCCGGTCATGCCGGGCAGCAGCCCGATGGGCGCCACCCGTTGCAGTCCGCCGCAGGCCTGGCTGTCGTTGGCCGGGCTCGCCGGGGAACCGGCCGCGCCTCGCAGCAAGGCGTCGAGATTGGTCAGGCCGGGCTGTCGCTTGACGTGCATGCTCGCGTGCTTGAGCAGATGGCTGGCATGCCAGACCAGTTTGTGGCGATAACCCTGGGTTTGCAGCCAGTCCAGCCAGGACAGGCGCATCTGCTTGAGCAGGGCGTCTTCGTCGGTCCGCCTTCCGCGCAGCCCGCGCAGCAGGCCCTCCAGGGTGAATAGGCTGATCTGGGTGTCGTCGGAAATGGCCAGGTGTCCGTCATGCAACCGCGGCTGGCGCAATCCGGCATCGGCGCCGCCGGCTCGGCCGCCGAGTTGCGAGTGGCCGAAGGCATCACCCACCGCGCCACCCATCAGGCAACCCAGTCGCCGTGCGTACAGCCGGTCACCAGGTTCGCCGATCCGGCGCTGTTCTATGACATAGTTTTCCTGGGCGGCGGTCTGTATGGCGCCGGGCCGCGCGTGGCGCACCTGCGCCACCGCTTCGCTGGGTGGCACCCCCATCTCCACCAGCAGCCGGGCGGCGACAGTGCCGGAGCGGCCCAGGCCAGCGCGGCAGTGCACCATCACCCGGCCGCCGCCGCGCAGCAGTTCACGCAGCCGGGCGCCGGCGTATTGCCAGCGGCGTTCGAAGCCGGCGTCGGGAGGTTCCATGTCGGCGATGGGCAGGTGATACCAGGCCATGCCCAGGCGGTGCGTCTCCTCGCCCAATTGCTCGGCGCCGACCCGGCGCAGCTCGTCCATGGGCATCAGGGTGACCAGGGCCTGTGCCCGCCAGTGGTCGATGGACACCAGGTCGCTTTGCACGGCCTGCCGGCGCCGTTCCTCGCCGCTGCCGGGTTCGCAGCGTCCCGGGCAATGGGTCAGGCCCAACACGCCCTGGCCGCCAGCCAGGGCCAGGCTGGCGATGGCGCCGGGCTCCGATGCGCCGAGAAGGGAATGATGGGGTGCGATGCGTTCTGTCATGTAGGGGGTGGGAGTCCGGCCGGTCTGGGTCGCCCTGCTCGTGCCCGCCTCTTGTTAGTCATTGTCCCGCGGGTCCGGTTCCGGCCATGCGGGCCGATTCTCCCATATTCTCAGCAGACGTGGCCCGTGATGCGGGCGACGGCCGGTTGGAGACCCCCGCGCTCACCGGAACCAAGACCGGGCCGGATCAGAACAGCGGCAGTTGGCCGACGGCGGCGGGTGGTCGGAAGCGGCCGCCATCCAGGTCCGACAGTCCGCCGCGCAGCCCGTGACGCCGGGAGGCAGCGGCGAAACGCCGGTCCAGGAGTTGGGCGAACACCCCCGTGCCCCTCTGCCGGGTGCCGAAGGCGGCGTCGTTCTCCCGGCCGCCGCGCATCTGCCGCACCAGACTCATGATGTGTTCGGCGCGCAGGGGGTGGTGGGCGCGCAGCCAATCCCGGAACACTGTTTTCAGTTCGTGGGGCAGGCGCAGCAGGACATAGCCGGCCGCCCGCGCCCCCGCCCGGCGGGCCGCTTCCAGCACCCGTTCCAGGTCCGGGTCGGTGAGCATGGGGATCATGGGCGCCGCCAGCACCGCGCATGGGATGCCGGCCTCGGCCAGCCGAGCCAGAGTCTCCAGCCGTCGCGCCGGGGCGGCGGCGCGGGGCTCCAGGCGGCGGGCGAGATCGGCGTCCAGGGTGCAGACGGACACCGCCGCGTGGACCAGGTTGTCGCGGGCCATGTCCGCCAGCAGGTCCAGGTCGCGCTCCACCAGACTGGACTTGGTGACCAGGGTCAGAGGATGCCGGGTCTCGGCGAGGACCTCCAGCACCCGGCGGGTGATGCGCAGCTTGCGTTCCACGGGCTGCCAGGGATCGGTGTTCGCGCCCAGGGCGACGGGGGCGGGCCGGTAGCCGGGCTTGGCCAGTTCCTCCCGCAGGCGCTCGGCGATGTTTGGCCGGGCGATGATCTTCGTCTCGAAGTCCAGCCCCGGCGACAGCCCGTGGTAGGCGTGGCTGGGCCGGGCATAGCAATAGACGCAGCCGTGCTCGCAGCCCTGGTAGGGATTCACCGAGCGATCGAAGGGGATGTCCGGCGAGTCGTTGCGGGTCAGGGCGGTCTTGGCGGGTTGTCCGATGACCAGAGTGGCGGGCGCGGCGGTTTCTTCGTCTTCCCGGTACCAGCCGTCGTCCTCCGCGTTGCGCGACCAGGATTCGAAGCGGTGCGCGGGATTGGAGACGGCGCCTCGGCCGGGGTGGGGGGATGTCATATGGGACGGTGCTTGTACGAAGTCTTCTATCAAACTGATAGGAATTGATAGATGTTGATGTACGAGCAGGCTGGACGAGTCGCGCCGGTATTGACGTTAATTCCCCTCTGAGCCGCTTCGTCTGGGGGAAAACTTCGGGGGGTGTCGGCGAGGATGTTTGAGCCCCGAAGGGGCGAGTTCCGCAGCCGCCCGAAGTTTTCGCCCGGGCGAGAGGACCCGAAGGGCGGCGAAGCGGGGCGTGCTTTCTTTGGTTCCTTTCTTTGCACGAGCAAAGAAAGGAACGCGCCTGCCGGGCGCCCCCGGCCAAATACCTTTTGCAGGCCAGGGTCGGTGGCGGTATGCATGCGGCGGAATGCGCTGCGCTTATTCCGCCCTACGGGCTAGTGAATTCGCGAGGATAGGAAGTAGAGCCGAAACAGGATTTCCAGAAAACGCACCAACTAATGCAAGTGCCCCCTCAGTTGCTGTGTGACCAAAGACTTTCTCGATAGGAGCAGGTGGTTTCAAGGATGACATGTGTGTGTTGCCCTACCCCAAATTCGGCGCCAACCACCGCTCCGCCGTCCTCACATCCCATCCCTTCCGCCGCGCGTAGTCCTCCACCTGATCCCTGTCGATCTTCGCCACCGCAAAATAGCGGCTGTCCGGGTGGCTGAGGTAGAAGCCCGACACCGAGGCCAGGGGCAGCATGGCGTAGGACTCGGTGAGGGTGACGCCGATCTTGTTGGGTACGTCCAGCAGGTCGAACAGGGGGCCTTTCTCCGAGTGCTCCGGGCAGGCGGGGTAGCCGGGGGCGGGGCGGATGCCGCGGTAGGCCTCGGCGATGAGTTGTTCGTTGCTCAGCGCCTCGTCCGCCGCGTAGCCCCAGAACTCCGTGCGCACCCGCTGGTGCAGGCGTTCGGCGAAGGCCTCGGCCAGGCGGTCGCACAGGGCCTTGAACAGGATGGCCTGGTAGTCGTCGTGGGCGGCCTCGAATGCCTTCACCTTCTCCGCCTCACCGATGCCGGCGGTGACCACGAAGGCGCCGAGGTAGTCCGCCACGCCCGAGTCCTTGGGCGCGATGAAGTCGGCCAGGCACCAGTTGGGCTGGCCTTGCGGGCGCTGGCTCTGCTGGCGCAGGTTGTGCCAGGTCATCGCCGGTTGCCCGCGTGCCTCATCGGCGTAGATCTCGATGTCGTCACCGACCGCGTTGGCGGGGAACAGGCCGAACACCGCCCGCGCCTCGATCCACTTCTCGGCGATGAGCTTGGCCAGCATGGCCTGGGCATCGGCGAACAGCTTGCGGGCCTCTTCGCCGACCGTCTCGTCGTCGAGGACCTTCGGGTAGCGGCCGTGCAGTTCCCAGGCCTGGAAGAAGGGTGTCCAGTCGATGCAGCGGGCCAGTTCGGCGAGGTCGTAGTTCTTGAAGACGTGGATGCCCATCTGCTTTGGCACCGGCGGGGTGTAGGCGTGGGCAGCTTGCGTTGCGGCTTCGCAGGCGGGGCAGGCGTGCGCTTCGGTGCCGGGTTGCCTGGCCACCCAGTGGGTCTTGAAGTGGTTGGCGCGCGCTTCGGCGAGGCTGACCCGCTTGCTCTCGCCGCGCTGCGCGGCGTGGCGCTGGCGCACGCCCACATAGTCGGCCTTGGTCTTGGCGATGAACTCGCCGCGCAGGTCCGGCGACAGCAGCTGGGTGCAGACGCCCACGGCGCGGCTGGCGTCCTTCACATACACCACCGGGCCTTCGTAGTGGGTGTCGATCTTCACCGCCGTATGGGCCAGGCTGGTGGTGGCGCCGCCGATGAGCAGAGGCTGCTTCATGCCGCGCCGCTTCATTTCGCTGGCGATGTGGCTCATCTCTTCCAGGGACGGGGTGATCAGGCCGGACAGGCCGATGATGTCCGCCTTCTCGGCCTCGGCGGTGTCGAGTATCCGGTCCGCCGGGACCATCACGCCCAGGTCGATGACGTCGTAGGCGTTGCAGCCCAGCACCACGCCGACGATGTTCTTGCCGATGTCGTGCACGTCACCCTTCACCGTGGCCATGAGGATGCGGCCCTTGGCCTGGGCCTCGGTCTTGGTGGCCTCGATGTAGGGGGTCAGGTAGGCCACGGCCTGCTTCATCACCCGGGCGGACTTCACCACCTGGGGCAGGAACATCTTGCCGGCGCCGAACAGGTCGCCCACCACGTTCATGCCGTCCATGAGCGGGCCCTCGATGACCTTCACCGGGTGGTCGAAGGCCTGCCGGCACTCCTCGGTATCCGCCTCGATGTAGGCGGTGATGCCCTTCACCAGGGCGTGGGTGAGGCGCTCGCCCACGGGCTTCTCGCGCCAGCTCAGGTCTTCGGTGGCCTCTTTGGCCTGGCCCTTCACCGTGTCGGCGGCGGCCACCAGCCGGTCGCCGGCGTCCGGGCGGCGGTTGAGGACCACGTCTTCCACCAGGCCCCGCAGGTCGGCGGGGATGTCGTCGTAGATGCCCAACTGGCCGGCGTTGACGATGCCCATGTCCATGCCCGCGTGGATGGCGTGGTAGAGGAACACGGTGTGGATGGCCTCTCTTAAAGGCTCATTGCCCCGGAAGGAGAAGGACACGTTGGAAACACCGCCTGAAATATGGGCGTGGGGCAGGTTTTGGCGGATCCAGCGGGTGGCCTCGATGAAGTCCACGGCGTAGTTAGCGTGTTCCTCGATGCCCGTGGCCACGGCGAAGATGTTGGGGTCGAAGATGATGTCTTCCGCCGGGAAGGCCAGTTGTTCCGTGAGCAGCCTGTAGGCCCGCTGGCAGATCTCCACCTTGCGGGTGTAGGTGTCCGCCTGGCCCGTCTCGTCGAAGGCCATGACGATCACCGCCGCGCCGTAGCGCCGCGCCAGGGTGGCCTTCTCCACGAACGCCGCCTCGCCTTCCTTGAGGGAAATCGAGTTGATGATGGGCTTGCCCTGCACGCACTTCAGGCCCGCCTCGATGATCTCCCACTTGGAGGAGTCCAGCATGATGGGGGCCCGGGCGATGTCCGGCTCGCTGGCGATGAGGTTGAGGAAGCGCACCATGGCCGCCTGGCCGTCCAGCATGGCCTCGTCCATGTTGA
>DEQR01000007.1 GCA_002360535.1 Thiobacillus sp. UBA3361 | reverse complement strand
AAGGGCGACAACCACGACCAGGACGCCGGCATCAAGATCGTCCTGCGCGCCCTGGAACAGCCCCTGCGCGAGATCGTCTTCAACACCGGCGACGAGCCCAGCGTGGTGGTCAACAAGGTTGTCGAGGGCAGTGGCAACTACGGCTACAACGCCCAGACCGGCGAGTACGGCGACATGATGGAGATGGGCGTGCTGGACCCCACCAAGGTCACCCGCACCGCGCTGCAGAACGCCTCCTCCGTGGCCGGCCTGATGCTCACCACCGACTGCATGGTCTCCGAGCTGCCCGAGGACAAGAAGGGCGGCGGTGCCCCCGACATGGGCGGCATGGGCGGGATGGGCGGCGGCATGGATTTCTAAGCCGTACCGCTTCCGGCAGTCCCCGAAACCCGCGCTTCGGCGCGGGTTTTTTTATGAACGCTCGCCGTTCAACCCAACGATGGCCCGCCGCATCCACCACACCATGGCGATCCCCGGCACCGCCATCAAGACCGTGAACAGGAAAAACGCCGGCCAGCCGATGCTCTCCGACAGCACGCCGGACAAGGGGCTCACATAGATCCGCCCCACCGCCGCGAAGGCGGACAACAGCGCGTAGTGGGTCGCCGTGAAGCGGTGGTTGCACAGGCCCATCAACAGCGCCACGAAGGCCGCCGTACCCATGCCGCCGCTGACGTTCTCGAAGGCGATGGCGGTCATCAGCAGGCCGTCGATCTCGGCCGGATGGTCCAGCGCGACGATGCCCCAATCGAACGGTGCCAGGGTGAAGCTGCCCCAGGCGCCGCGCCCCGACACTGCCAGCACGTAGAACCCCAGGTTGGACACCAGTTGCAGCACGCCGAAGGCCAGCAGGGCCTGGTACAGGTTGATGCGCAGCATGATCGCCCCGGCGGCCAGGGCGCCGAAGATGGTCAGCCAGATGCCGATGATCTTGTTGACGATGCCCACCTCCGCCTGGGTGAAGCCCATCCCTTTGATCAGGAAGGGCGTGCTCAGGCTGCCGGCGAAGGCATCGCCCAGCTTGTAGAGGATGATGAGGGCCAGGAAGGCCCAGGCGCCGGACTGGGCGAAATAGCTGCTCATGGACTGGTTGAGGGTCTCGAAACCCACCCGCCGCGCCGCCCACCAGCCCAGCGGCAGGGCCAGGGCCACGCCGGCCAGCACGAACACAAGCTGGATCCACTTGTTGGTGTCGTTCGGGTCCAGACCCAGGCCGATCAACACCCAGCGGCTGGCGAAAGCCCCCGCCACCACCCCGGCCAGCATGGCGACGAAGCCGCGCAACTCCTTGCCCGGGTCCGAAGCCAGGGGCTTCGATTCGCTGTTCACCGCCGGCAACAGCACCAGCGAGACCACCGCCGCCGCCGCCATGATGCCGGCCATCACCATATACACGCGCGGCCAACTGCCCCATTGCTCGGCCCAGATCAGGGCGATGCCGCCGGACAGGATCATCGCCAGCCGGTAGCCGAACACCGATAGCGAGCCGCCCAGTCCGCGCTCGCGCGTTTCCAGCACGTCGGTGCGGTAGGCGTCGATCACCACGTCCTGGGAGGCGGAGAGGAAGGCGATGAGCAGCGCCGCCAGGGCGAACAGGGCTGGCTGCGCGCTCGGCGACTGGCCAGCCATCCACACCAACGCGGCGGCCAGCAGCAACTGGGTGCTCACCAGCCAGCCGCGCCGGCGGCCCAGCAGCGGCGGCTCGAAGCGGTCCATCAGCGGTGCCCAGAGGAACTTGAAGGTATAGGGCATGCCCACCAGCCCCAGGAAGCCGATGGTGGCGATGTCCACCCCATCCACCGACAGCCAGGCCTGCATGGCCTGGCCGGTGAGGGCCAGAGGCAGGCCGGAGGCGAAACCGAGCAGGAGCACGGCGAACAGGCGGTGGATGGAGGTGAATGAGTTCACAAGGTCCGTGAACTATGTTGAATTTCAGTACGACCACCCACGCCCGGCGCGCGTGGCCCCTTGAAGGGGGAGCCAACCCTGAGCAAAAACATGGTGACAGGGTTCACGGTTTACTGGTCTCCAAAAGCAATATCGTAAATCTGCGGCGAAAAGAAATACTTGGGCGTCATGCCCGTGCCTTCCTTCAGGATGCCGAGATCGACCAGGCGCGTGATATCCGATTTCGCCGTCGGGTACGTGACCTCGGCGGCGATGGCCACTGCCGGTATGGTGACCACCGGGCTGACGAAAAGCCGCTCGACAATGCCATGCAAGCGCGCGCTGCCGCCGCTCTGTGCAACCCGGTTCGCAAAATCCTCGCGCAGCGCGACGAGTTGGTCGATACGCCGGATCGTATCGTTCGCCTGCTCAACGACGCCCTGCAGGCAGAACGTGATCCACTGCGCCCATTGGCCATCCGCGCTGACCATGAACAGGCGGTCGATGTACTCGTCCTTGTGGCGTTCGAAAAATGCGCTCATGTACAACCACGGGCTGCCCATTTCCAGCCAATGCGCAACGGTCAACGAAAGCAGCAACCGTCCGACACGCCCGTTGCCGTCCCGGAACGGGTGGATGGTCTCGAACTGATAGTGCGCCATGAACGCACGGATGAGCGGGTCCACGCTCGACTCGGCGTGGTGATACTTCTCGAAACTGTCCAGGCAGGCCATCACCTGATTCGGCGGCGGCGGAACGAAACGCGCCCCGACCCCCACATGGACCTGGCAATCCCGAAACTCACCGGGACGCTTGTCCTGGCCGCGCACCCCGCTCAGCAACGTCCGGTGCATCTCCCGAACCAGGCGCAAAGAAATCGGCAAGCCATCCTGCAGCAGATTCACGCCCAGTTGCAGCGAGCGGCCATAATTCAAGACCTCGCGCCAGTCATTCGCCTGATCCGCATCCGATGCCGGATCGCGCTGATCCATCTGGTACAGCAGCAACTCCTCCGGCGTGGCGTAGGTGCCCTCCATGCTCGATGAACGCAACGCCTCGCGTTGCTGCAAGGGAACCAAGAGCAATTGGGGATTCGTCAAATGCCGGCCGACACCGTCCAGGCGCGCCAGGCTCTCTCTCGCGGCCATCAGCAACGGCCACATGTCCGCCGGCATGGACCATGACAGCGGCAGAGGGTCCGGAACGAAGGCAACATCCGGCCCGGGCGCCGAAATCGGAGCCAGACTGCCCAGCTTGTTGTCCGTAAAGCGTTTCGGGTCCATGGCTTAAAGCGCGGTTTAACTTTTTATCGACAATTAAAAAAATACGTCAAATATTTTAATAGAGTTTCCGGCATTAAAGCGAATCGCACTGGAAATTCGTGGCAACGCCAAAGAGCACCAGATGTAGAGCCTCTCCAGGCGTACGGACCACAAATGTGGAAAAACCGCCGTTAAAGTGCCGATGACTTACCTGAGACCGACGGTCATTGGCCAGCCCCAAGCAGCGCTAATCGAAGTGCATTGTCAAAGTAAGCGTGCCCAGTGATGCTTACTCGAACAACCTGGAATTCATGCAGCAAAAACAATCTGTTACTTCGTTACCTTAACCACTTTGCCGCGCCGTTTGGACGGCGTTTCGGCTGGCAGCAGGGACACCAGCGTTTTTCTCCGTTCAGGAATTCCTGCGCGCCGGTATAGGGCCGCACCCACTTTACGGCTTGAGGCTCTTTTGCGAGCAAAACGTCACGTTCTTCCTGAACCAGGATCAGATTGCCACCATCCCGCGGCATGCTGCCGAAGCGCATGGCAGGCACGTTGCAAAGCGGTGAGCTTCGGTTCTCCAGACTAATATCTGGCGCGTCGACCAGATAGGCATTGATATTCTTTGCTGGCACGGCATGAGGTTCGGACTTCAGCGTTTCATACTCGAACAACTATTTTTCAGGGGCATCCTGAAGCCCAAACCCGATGATGACGCAATGGACCGCCGCCTTGCCGCGCGCCTCGCTCTGCCATTGGAAGGTACGGTGCGCAAAGTGGATGTGTAGGTGATACTGATTAACCAGAACCCCCCAAAGCAAGCCGACCTGCTCGCCCTGTGAAATGGAGTTGGTCGAAACAATGGCACAGCGAACTTCCGTACCCTGGATGTATCTGGCCGCTTTCACTTACCAAGCCGAGACGTAATCGAGGATGCCCGCTCCTTTGATGCTATCGAAGACCCTGGCCATGTCCTCCCGCTGCTCATCGTTCATGACCATTGCGCCAATAAACGGTGGATTCCCCAACAGAGAATCCAGCCGCTCGGCCGGGATCACGTCGTTCCAGTCCAGCGTCAGGGCGTTGCCGTGGACGATGTGCGGCGCGTGCTTGAGCGGCAAACGGACGTAGTAGTCGCCGAATTCCTCGGACACGCGCATGTTCATCTGGTGGTCGGTGAGCCAGAGCGCGACTTCGGCGATGCGCGCCGGCCATTCCTCGATCTCGATGCCGTGGAATTGGTCCACGTCGATCTGCACGAGCTGGAAGATGTCCAGGTGCATCTGGCCCGAGTCTCTTACCTGACGCAGCACTTCCAGTTCGAGCAGACGCAGCTCGCGGTAGGCGATGACCAGGAAGTTACCGCAGCCGCAGGCGGGGTCGAGGAAGCGCAGGCCGGCGAGCTTTTTCAGGAATTCGAACAGCTTGTTCTTGTTGTGCCTGACCTTCTCGAACTCGGCCCGGAGTGCGTCGAGGAACAGCGGCCGAATCAGGCGCAGGATATTGGTTTCGCTGGTGTAATGAGCCCCAATGGCACGCCGCGCCTTGGCGTCCATGATGCTTTGGAACAGGCTGCCGAATACGGCGGGGGAGATGCGGCTCCAGTCGAGGGCGCAGCAATCGAGCAGGGTTTCGCGCATGGCCGAGTCGAAGGCAGCAATGGGCAGTTGCTCGCGGTATAGCTGGCCGTTGACGTAGGGGAAGGCGGCGAGTTGTTCGTCGAGGGCCTTCTGGCGCTTGTCGTGCGCGGTGTCGAGCACCTGCCAGAGCTGGGCGAGATGCATGCCGAGGTCCGAGCCGTCCGGCGCGGTGCGGGTTTCGACGTAGTCCTGGAACTGGCGCTTTTCGTAGATGGCGGTGTCTTCGGCGAACAGGCAGAAGAGGACGCGGACGAGGAACACTTCGAGGGCGTGGCCTTCGTAGCCGCTGGCCCTGAGCTGGTCGTGCAGGCGGCCGAGGTGTTCGGCGGCCTTGGCGTTGACTGGATCTTCCTGGCCGAAGTGGCGGGTCTGGTAGCCGGCGATGAAGCCGAACAGGCGGATGTGCCTGGGGAAATCCTTGAGGGCGAATTCTTCCTTGGTTCCGGCTTCGAGGTCGTAGAGGCGGATGCGGGCGAAGTCGGAGACGACGACGTACTTGGGCAGGTCGCGTTCCTTGAGACCGGGGAAGTAGTCGAGCGCCTGGGTGTAGGCCTTGTCGAGGTCCTTGCCGCGCGACTTGTGCTCGACCAGCAGGGTGCCTTTCCAGAGCAGGTCGATGAAGCCCGGCTTGTCGCCGAGCTTGCGGACCGGCTCCTCGAAGCTGGCGACGCGCTTGCTGGAGATGCCGAAGACGTTGAAGAACTCGATCCAGAACGGCTTGGCCTGGGCGTTTTCGGATTCGGCATCGGCCCATTCCCGGGCAAAGGCATGGGCGCGACCGCGGATTTCGTTCCAGGACAGCGGCACAGCGTCTCCCCGGTGTTTCTTATGTCAGGGTGTAATCGTAATCCACCGTCAGCGGCGCATGGTCGCTGAAGCGCGCATCCTTGTAGATGCTGGCCGCCCGCGCCTTGGCGGCGATGCCCGGGGTGGCGATCTGATAGTCGATCCGACAAAATACCTGATATATTCCGTGGCCATGGACAAGCCACGTGTCTATTCCTATCGTCGGTTTTCGTCTCGGCGTCAGGCCTCGGGACACAGTCTGCAACGTCAGATTGACAGTG
>DEQR01000041.1 GCA_002360535.1 Thiobacillus sp. UBA3361 | reverse complement strand
GGCGGGCTCCGCCGCGCCCCGCAGCACCAGCGTCCAGCCCGTCGCCGTGCGGGTGGCGCGGGCCTCGGGCGCCGGGCCGGCCTCCCTGGCCAGGCTGCCGAAGCCCTGGGCGGAGAGGCGATCCACGGGGCCACCGGCGCGCCAGTACCACAGACGCACGGCGCGGCCGGGCTCGCCCATGCCCACGTAGGGCAAAGGCCCGTCCGGCGGGGCGAACTGCACCGCCATGGCGTCGGCGAAGCGGTGGGTGGCGCGGGCGTCCAGGCGGTCCTCGACGGCGTCCGGCCACGTCAGGCGCACGGCCCACAGACCATCGCCCTCCAGCCGGCGCGCCTCCAGGGTCAGGGGGGCACCGCCCGGCCCGCCAGGGACGGTGGACTGGGGATAGAGGGTCGCGGCAATCGCCGGCGCTTGCGACCAGGCGGGGTCGGCGGGATCCAGGGGCGGCGGGGCCGTCCAGGCGGGGGCCGCCCACAGCAGGCAGAGGAGCGCGCGCTTCATGGCCGGACGCCTTCCGGCCGGTTCAGCCGGAACATGTCGCCGTGGCGGTAGGCGATGAGCCGGTCCATCAGGGCCGACTCGCCGCCCTTTTCCTTCTTGGCGATCTCGCCTTGCAGGACCGCCAGCGCCGCGTCCACCGCCGGCCCGAACAGCTGGCGCAGGTAGTCGCCGGGGATGCGCGGCTGGCCCGTGGGCCGGCCCTCGGCGTCGAAGGCGGGCGGCGACAGGGGCGGCACGTAATAGACGTTGGGCTGGGTGCCGTATTCCGGGTGCAGCGGCAGGGCCACCTTCCAGACGTTGACCAGTTGATGGACGGCGCCCTCGGGGTCGTCCAGATACGCCACATGCCGGGCCCGGCCCACGCACTGGTAGGCGCAGGCCTGCGGGATGCCCTTCTCGACGCGCGGATAGCAGAAGATGCACTTCTCCGACCGACCCGCCAGCGGGTTGAAGTAGATCTTCTTGTAGGGGCAGGCGGCGACGCAGTAGCGGTAGCCCCGGCAGCGCTCCTGGTCGATGAGCACGATGCCGTCCTCCTCGCGCTTGGTGATGGCCTGGCGCGGGCAGGCGGCGAGGCAGGCGGGATTGGAGCAGTGGTTGCACAGGCGCGGCAGATAGAAGAAGTAGCCGTTGGGGAATTCGCCCGCGCCCTGGTCCTCCTCCCAGTTCGGCCCCCATTGCATGGCGTCCAGCGGGCGCAGGGGCGCTTCGCCTTCCTTGAACAGGGCGGCGTCGAAGTTGAAGTCGGCGGGCACGCCGTAGTCCTCCGCCAGGCGCGGCAGGCGGCCGGGCTTGAGCTTGTCGCCTTCCCAGCCGCCGCCGGCCTCTTCCCATTTGCGCGGATAGCCCTGGCCGGGCTTGGTCTCCACGTGGTTCCAGTACATGAACTCGCGGCCATTCCGGTCCGTCCATTGCGACTTGCAGGCCAGGGTGCAGGTCTGGCAGCCGATGCACTTGTTGAGGTCGATGACCATGCCGAGTTGTCTCATACCGGCACCTTCTGCGTTGCTTTCTCCACCTCCACCGCCGATTCGAAGGCGATCATGTTGCCGTCCCAGTTGGGGTTGAACTTGAGGTGGCCCCAGCCGTCCACCAGCTCCAGCGGCGAGAGCAGGCCCGCCACCACGCTGTTGAGGCCCTGGCGGCCGCGGAACTGGAAGGGCTCCCAGGCGTGGTCCATGACCACGGCGCCGGGCGGGGCCGAGGGCATGAGCTTGGCGCGCGCCCGGAACGCGCCCACGTCGTTGAACACGCGCACCGGGTCGCCCTCCGCGATGCCTCGGCTACGCGCGGTGTCCGGGTTGAGCCAGACGTAGGGCTCGCCGCGCTGCAGGCGCAGCAGCTGCGTGTTGGCGCGCCACTGGGAGTGGATGCCGTGGCGGGTGTGGGGCGTCCAGAAGGCCAGAGGGAAACTATTGGGCCGCACCGGCCGCATGGCCGTGGGCGTGGCGCAGCCCAGCCGCTTGAACAGCGGATGGTCGACGTAGAACTGCTGCCGCCCCGACAGGGTCTTGTAGGGCTGGCGCAGGTAGACGTTGTGCTCGAAGGAGTGGAAGGGCCGGTTGGCGTAGAGGGGCGAGTTGAAGCCGGCCTCGCGGTTGAGCGTCACGTAGCCGTGCTTCATGGCGTCTTCCGGCGTCCAGGGGGCGATGGCGGGCACGTTCCGCATCAGCCAGCGCACCACCGCCTCGTCGTCCATGAGTTGGCCGTGGTCGGTGAAGTCCTCGGGCAGGTTGGCCAGGTCGCGCATCACCGGGGCCGCCTTGTCGGCCTTGGTCTCCAGGAAGTCGGGGTCGGGGAGGGCGGGCAGCCCGCGCCGCTTCGCTTCTTTAGAAATCGCCTGGGCCAGCAGCAGGCAGATTTCCCATTCGGACCGGGTCTCGCCCACGGGCTTCAGGCCTTTGGGCGGCACCGTGATGTTGCAGAAGCGGTGGTAGCCCAGCTCGCCGCACAGGTCCCAGGCCTCGTACTGGCTCTTGGCCGGCAGCACGTAGTCGGCCCACAGGGCGGTGCTGTCCATGCGGTGGTTGACGTCCACGAACAGGTCCAGGCCCTCGACGAAGGCCTGGCGGTAGTGCGCCTCCGACTTGTTGCGGCGCAGCAGGTTGTCGGCGAACAGCAGCAGGGCCCGGGGCTTGCCGAACCAGGCGCCGCTATGCTCCGCGTAGTTGGCCGCCAGGGCGCCGATCTCCTGGTGATCGACGCCCATCGCCTGTTTCAGGTGGGCATCGGAATAGTGTTGGCGCATGGTCTTTTCCATGCCGCCGTTCATCCATTCGCTGAAGAAGCCGGAGGCGAAACGCGCCGGCTTGGGGCTGGAAAGCGGGCCGATACCGCCCAGGCTCCAGTTGTTCTCGGTGTCCAGCCCGCCGCGCTCGCCGGCGTGGCCGGTCAGGGCGCAGGCCAGGGCCGCCGCCCAGCAGGTCATCGTTCCCGAGACGTATTTGTGCAGCGAGAAGCCGATGTTGACGATGGCCTTGTCGGAACGGGCAAAATCCTTCGCCATGCGCTCCACCAGCTCGGGGTGCACGCCGGTGACTTTTTGGGTCTCGGCCGGCGGGAATTTCAGCGCCTCGCGCCGCGCCTGCTCGAACACCGTGGTCACCGGGATCATGCCGCCGTCCTTGCCCTTGACCTGCCAGGCGCCTTCCAGCGCGGGCTTCAGTTTGCCCAGGCGCAGCGACTTCTTGAAGTGCCCCTGGCTGCCGGGCATGGCCTGGGCCGATCCGGTGGCCTCGTCCCAGCAATAGAAAACGTCCTCCTTGCCCTTGTCGCGCAGATCCCTGTGGCGCAGCAGGTCGCCGGTGTCGGTCCTGATCAGGAAGGGCAGATCGGTCTGCTCGCGCACGAAATCGCGGTCGATGAGCTTGTCGCGAAACAGCACATGCAGCAGCGACATGGCCAGGTGGCTGTCCGTGCCCGCCTTCACCGGCAGCCAGTCCGTGGCGAGCTTGGCGCTGGCGTTGTATTCGGGGGTGATGCAGTAGATCCTGGCCCCGTTGTAGCGCGCCTCCATCAGGTAATGGGCGTCGGGGATGCGGGTCACCGCCGGGTTGATGCCCCAGAGGATGATCGTTTTGGCCTCGAACCAGGCATCGAGGGTGTGGCCCACGGTGGCCAGGCCATAGGCCAGCGAGGCGCCGGTGAACATGTCGCCCACCGCGCTGGCGGGGTAGAGGCGCTGGGCGCCCAGCAATGAGCCCAATCTCAGCGGCCCGGCGCGCCGTCCCTGGGAGAGGATGCCGGTGCCGCAATAGACCATGAGCGAGGCGAGGCCGTGCTTGTCCAGACTGTTGACGACGCGGGCGGCGATGTCGTCGATGGCCGCGTCCCACGATACCCGCTCCCACTTGCCCTCGCCGCGCTTGCCCGCGCGCTTCATGGGATGGAGCAGGCGGTCGGCCTGGGCCATCTGCTTGGAGTGCACGATGCCCTTGTTGCAGCCGCGCGGGTTGGCGTCGGGAATCTTCGGGCTGACGGGCGGGTAGGCGGCGGCCTGCTCCTCGCGCGTGACCACGCCATCCTTCGCGTAGACCTTCCAGGCGCAATTGCCCTGGCAGTTGGAGCAGTGGAAGGCGAAGCCCTGGGCATCGCCGCGGGTGTCGAGGAATTCGCGCCGGTAGCGGTCTTCCCAGGCGCGGGCGGCGGGGGTTCCCGCCGCATGCGCGGAAAGGGGCGCCAGCGGCCCGCCGAAGGCCAGCGCCAGGCCGCAGTAGGCGGTGTTCCTGAGGAATTCCCGACGTTCCATGGCCTTATCTCTCGATGGGGCGGGCGGGGTCGGCGGCCCATTCGATCCAGGAACCGGGATAGACCTTCACCTTGTCGTAGCCCAGTTGCTCCAGGGCCAGCGACAGGAAGGTGGAGCGGCCCAGGCCGGGGTTGCAGTAGGTGACGATTTCCCTGTCCGGGGTGACGCCCGCCTCCGACAGCACGCGGCGCATCTCCTCCGCTGTCTTGAAGGTGGCCAGCTCGCCGGCGAGCAGCGTCCAGGGCAGGCTCTTCGCGCCGGGGATATGACCTGCCTGGCGGGCGCCGCCGGCATCCTTGCCGGCGTATTCGGCGATGGAGCGGGCGTCCAGGACGAGGGCGTCGCGGCCCGGAAGGGAATCGGTCTTCAGCGCCCAGTCGGCACGCGGCTGGGCCAGGTAGGTGGTCTTGGCGGGCTGGGGCACCGCCTGGGTCACGGGCCGGCCTTCCTTCAGCCATTTGCGGAAGCCGCCGTCCAGGATGCGCGCATCCGGGTGGCCCAGGAAGCGCAGGATGTAGAGCACCGCCGAAGCGCCGCGCCCGTTGCCGGAGTCGTACACCACCACCGGCGTATCCCGGGTCAACCCCAGGGCCTCGAACTTCGACGCGGCCAAGCGGGGGAAGATGGGCAGGCCGCTCTTGGCGTTCTCCTCCGCGTCCTCCAGGTCCAGGTAAGGCAGGTTCAGCGCGCCGTGAAGGTGGGCACGGGCATAGTTCTCCGCGTTCTCGGCGTCGATCAGCCGTGCCCGGCCCTGGGTCAGCTCCGCGGCCAGTTCATCGGTGGAGACCAGGGCGGATGGCGCGGCCCAGGCCAGGGATCCGGACAACAGCAACAGGCCCAGCCCGGTCAGGAGGATTCTCGTAGGAGCGGGCTTGCCCGCGATTCCCGGCTGGCTGTTCGCGGGCAAGCCCGCTCCTACGGTTTGTTCATCCATTTCCGACTCCTTCATTGGCCAATCACGGTCGTTGCCCGGATCAGCCGTTGCATCGCCGGGCTGTCCCACTGTTGCGGCCCGGTCTTGCCCGCCAGCAGGCGGCCCTGGCGGTCGAGCAGGTAGGTCACCGGCACACCGGGGGCGTGGTAGTCGGCGGCGGTCTTGCCGTCATCGTCCAGCAGCACGTCGAAGGCCGGCCGGCGCCCCTCCAGAAAGCGGCCCACCGCCGATTCGCCGTCCGCCACGGCGATGGCCAGCACGGTGAAATCGCGCCCGCCCAGGGCCTGTTGCAGCCGCTCCAGGGAGGGGAATTCCTCCCGGCAGGGCGGGCACCAGCTGGCCCAGAAGTTGAGCAGCACCACCCGGCCCCGGTAGTCGCGCTTGCCGCGCATCTCGCCGCCCAGGCCGCGCAGCTCGAAGTTCGGCGCCTTGAGCGGCACGGCGTAGGCCTCCATGCCCGCCGCGCGGGCCAGTTCTTCCAGCCCGGCGCCAGCGGCGGCGGCCACGCCGCCGAACAGCAGGAGCAAGACCGCCACGGCCCGGATCACAGGCAACCCTTGAAAAACTTGCGCTCGCCGCTGACTTCCAGCGTCTCCAGCCGCAGCGGATGCAGCACGCCATCCTTGAACTCGCCG
The DNA here is from genome assembly GCA_002360535.1 of Thiobacillus sp. UBA3361. Lineage (GTDB taxonomy): Bacteria > Pseudomonadota > Gammaproteobacteria > Burkholderiales > Thiobacillaceae > UBA3361. The sequence continues at coordinate 66,497 of DEQR01000041.1, read as the reverse complement.
GACAGGCGCACCTTCTTGCCATAGGCCTTGTCCAGCGCGTCGGGGGCGATGCTCTTCCCCTCGCCGTGGAGGAAGGCCAGCTTGCGGCCGTCTTCCAGGAGCAGGACGGGGCGATCGATATGGCGCAGCGGGCAGTCGGCCACCTGCAAACGCGCCGCGCAGGGTTCGCCGACGATCCAGCCCTGCCAGTCGGCGGACCAGGCCGGCGGGGCGCAGAGCAGGACGAGGCACAGCAGGCGGCGCATCTCAGTTGCCGCCCTTGATGGCGGCCTTGAGCGCCTCGTGCTCCTTCTTCACTTCGGTCAGGCGTCCGCCGCGCTCCTGTTTGGGCGCGCCCTCGATCTCGATGACGTCCACCATCTGGGCGAAGCCGACGATGCCGTTGAAATCGCCGCCGTCCTCGGCGATGAGCTGCTCGCCGTAGTAGACGGCGGGCGCCTTCGACCACGGCGCCAGGCTGGCCGGCAGGACGATGATGGGGATCTTGTAGAGGTTGTTCAGCTCCGCCGCGATCTGCATGTTGTTGTTGCAGCGCAGGGCGGGCGGTTCGCGCACCACCAGGGTGAGCACCTTCTGGCCTTCGATCAGCGTGTTGCCGGGCGGGCCGGCGAAGGCGGGGGCGGCCAGCAGCGCAAGGGCAAGAAGACGGGCGAGTCGATTCATGGCGTTCTCCTACAGCACGCTCTTGAACAGGATGTAAGTGGCCACCACCACCAGAAACCAGGCGAAGGCCTTCTTCAGCATTTCCTGGGAAATCCGGTTGGCGAAATGCCCGCCGAGAAAACTGCCTGCCACCGTCACAGCCGTGAAGCCGCCCATCACCGCCCAGTCGATGGGCACGCCGCCCATGTAGCCGATGAAACCGGCGTAGGACTTGGCGGCGACGATGGCCAGGGAGGTGCCCACGGCGGTCTTCATGGGGATGCCGGAGAGCAGCACCAGGGCCGGCACGATGAGGAAGCCGCCGCCCACGCCGACCAGGCCGGTCAACACGCCGACGCCGATGCCGTGCAGGGCGATGTGGGCCATGCAGGGCGAGAAGAAGTCCTCGCATCCGCCCATCGCGGCGGCACCGCCACCCACGCTGACCACTCCGCCCGAGGCGGGCGCCGCCACCCTGGCCGGTTTCAGCATGCGCCAGGCGGCGGCGTACATCACCAGGGCGAACAGGCCCAGTTGCACCACCACCGGGGTTACCAGGCCCAGACGCGCGCCGGCGAAGGTGCCGGCCACGCCGAACAGGCCGAACACCAGGGCGACCCGTGCGTCCACCAGGCCCTTGCGCCAGCTGTGCAGGCCGGACACAGTGGCGGTGACCGCCACCACCCCCAGGCTCATGGCGATGGCCGACTTGGGCTCGACATGCAATAAATACATCAGCGCCGGCAGGGCGATGATGGAGCCGCCGCTACCGAACAGGCCGAGCACGATGCCGGTGGCCAGGCCGGCGAGAATGGCGAATGGGTCCATGCTGCATCCTCCGAAAAGGGGTTGAGGCGACCTCGGTTAGAGACTAACATTCTAACGACGATTGGAGTATCGAATGGGAACTACCGAAAGGCAAGTGAAAGATGCGCTCTATGCCCAAGTCACCCGCATCGGCAAGGCGGTGTGCAGCCCCAAGCGGCTGGAGCTGATCGAACTGCTGTGCCAGGGCGAAAAACCGGTCGAACGGCTGGCGGCGGAAGCCGGGATTTCCATGAAGCTGGCCAGTGCCCATCTCAAGGAGCTGCGCCAGGCCCACTTGGTGGAGACCCGGCGCGAGGGCAAGAACGTGATCTATCGGCTCACCAGCGAGGCGGTGGCGGATTTCTGGGTGGCCATGCGCACCCTGGCCGAGGACCGTTTGCTGGAGCTGCGCGGCGCCCTGGCCAAGCTGGCCGAGCACGCCCACGAGCTGACGCCCATGGACCGCGAGCAGTTGCTGGCCCACGCCGAACAGGGCGAGGTGGTGGTTCTGGACGTGCGGCCGGGCAGCGAATACGCCGCCGGCCATCTGCCCTACGCCCATTCCATGCCGCTGGAGGAATTGCAGCAGCGCCTGGCGGAACTGCCCCGCGACAAGCCGGTGGTGGCCTACTGCCGGGGGCCGTTCTGCCTGATGGCGGTGGAGGCGGCGGAGTTCCTGCGCCAGCAAGGCTTCCAGGCCATCCGCCTGGAGGACGGGGTGGCCGAGTGGCGCGCCCACGGCCTGCCGGTGGTCACCGAGTCCCCCTGATCTTTATGGAGATCGAACAATGTTTCGCATCCTGGTCATTCTGAACGACGCCCCCTACGGTTCCGAGCGCAGCTACAACGGCCTGCGCCTGGCAGATTCCCTGGCGCGCAAGGAGGGGTGGAGGTGCGTGTCTTCCTGATGGGCGACTCGGTGATGTGCGCCAAATCGGGCCAGCTCACCCCCCAGGGCTTCTACAACATCGAACGCATGCTGAAGCCGGTGCTGCGCCACGGCCAGGTGGCCACCTGCGGCACCTGCATGGAGGCGCGCGGCATGACCCCGGACATGCTGGCCGAGAGCGTGCACAAGGGCACCCTGGAGGAGCTCGCCGACTGGACCCTGTGGTCCGACCGGATCCTGACTTTCTGAACAATCCGGCCCGACATCGCCGAGGAGGAAGAGACCGCCATGAACTTCGAACAATTCGTGCTCGCCCACGAACCGGCCATTCGCCTCGGCTGCTTCCTGGGCGTGTTCGCCCTGGTCGCCCTGTGGGAGGTGGCCGCGCCCCGGCGCGCCCTGACCGTCTCCAAGACCCTGCGCTGGGCCAGCAACCTGGGCCTGGTGGTGCTCAACACGGTGCTGCTGCGGTTGATCTTCCCCCTGGCGGCGGTGGGCATGGCGGCCTTCTGCGCGGAACACGGCTGGGGCCTCATCAACCACTTCGCCCTGCCCTTCTGGCTGGCCGTGCCCCTGGCGGTGATCGCCATGGACTTCGTCATCTGGCTGCAGCACGTCATGGTGCACGCCGTGCCGGCCCTGTGGCGGCTGCACCGGGTGCACCACGCCGACCTGGACTACGACGTGACCACCGGCGCGCGCTTCCACCCCATCGAGATCGTCCTGTCCATGCTCATCAAGTTCGCCACCATCGTGGTGCTGGGGCCGCCGGTGGTGGCCGTGGTGATCTTCGAGGTGCTGCTCAACGCCACCGCCATGTTCAACCACGGCAACATCCGCCTGCCGCCGGCGCTGGACCGGGTGCTGCGGCGGTTCGTGGTGACCCCCGACATGCACCGGGTGCACCACTCGGTGGAGGACGACGAGGCCAACTCCAACTTCGGCTTCAACCTGCCCTGGTGGGACCGCCTGTTCGGCACCTACCGGGACCAGCCGCGCGCCGGCCACGTGGGCATGACCATCGGCATCCACGGCCACGCCGACCCGCGCGAGGTGGACCGGCTGGATGGCATGCTGATCCTGCCGTTCAAGGGTGAGGTCACCGACTACGCCATCAACCGGCGCGACTGGTCCGGCGGGGCGGCGGAATGACCAAGACCCTGCCGCGCGTCCTGCCACGCCTCCTGCTGGGCCTGGCCCTGCTGGCCGCCATCGCCGCCGCCGTCGTCTGGCGCGACCGCTTCGACGCCGCCGCCCTGCGGGCCTGGGTGGAAGGCGCCGGCGCCGCCGGGCCGCTCGTGTTCATGGCCATCTACGCCCTGGCCACGGTGCTGTTCCTGCCCGGCTCGGTGCTCACCCTGGCCGGTGGCGCCCTGTTCGGGCCGCTGTGGGGCACGCTGTGGAACCTGACCGGCGCCACCCTGGGCGCGGCCCTGGCCTTCCTCGTCGCCCGCTACCTGGGCGCCGACTGGGTGGCGCGCCGCGCCGGGCCGCGACTGCAAAGGCTCAACGACGGCGTGGCGGCGGAGGGCTGGCGCTTCGTCGCCTTCGTGCGCCTGGTGCCCCTGTTTCCCTTCAACCTGCTGAACTACGCCCTGGGCCTCACCCGCATCCCCTTCCTCGCCTATGTGCTGGCCTCCTGGCTGTTCATGCTGCCCGGCGCCATCGCCTACACCTGGCTGGGCTACGCCGGGCGCGAGGCACTGGCGGGCGGCGAGGGCATGATCCGCAACATCCTGATCGCCCTGGCCCTGCTCGCCGCTGTCGGTTTCCTCCCGCGCCTGGTCAAGCGCCTGCGCGCCAAGCCCGCCGTCACCCTGGACATCCCGGGCCTCAAGGCGCGGCTGGGGGGCGACACGGTGGTGCTGGATGTGCGGGACGCCGCCGATTTTGCCGAGGGCCACATCGCCGGCGCACGCAACATCCCCCTGCCGGAACTGAAGGCGCGTCTGGCCGAACTGGAGGATTGGCGCGACCGCCCAGTCGCCGTGGTCTGCCGCACCGACAAGCGTTCCGCCCAGGTGGTGCAATGGTTGGGCGAACAGGGCTTCAAGGCGCCGCTGCTGGTGAAGGAAGGCATGCAGCGCTGGAAGAACGACGGCCTGCCCATGAGCACGCACGAAACAAGACAACCTTGAGGAACCCCATGCACGACCTGGTGAAGGACTACTACGGCAACCAACTCAAGAGCACGGCTGACCTGCGCACCTCCGCCTGCTGCGACGCCAGCCGAATGCCGGAATGGATGAAGCCCCTGCTGGCGCGCATCCACCCGGAGGTGACGGCGCGCTACTACGGCTGCGGCCTGGTCTGCCCCACCCTGCTCGACGGCCTGAAAGTGCTCGACCTGGGCTGCGGCTCCGGCCGCGACGTCTATGCCCTGGCGCAATTGGTGGGCGAGGCGGGAAACGTGCTCGGTGTGGACATGACCGAGGAACAACTCGCCGTGGCCGAAGCGCACCGGGAACACCACCGCCAGGCCTTCGGTTTCGCCCGCGACAACGTGGCGTTCCGCCTCGGTTACATCGAGCGACTGGATGACCTCGGCCTCGCCGACGCCAGTTTCGACGTGGTCGTCTCCAACTGCGTGGTCAACTTGTCCCCGGACAAGGAAGCCGTGCTGCGCCAGGTGCATCGCCTGCTGAAATCCGGCGGCGAACTGTATTTCTCGGACATCTACGCCGACCGCCGGGTGCCGCCCGAACTGCGCAACGACCCGGTGCTCTATGGCGAATGCCTGGGCGGGGCGCTGTACTGGAACGATTTCCTGCCTCTCGCCCGCCGCTGCGGCTTCACCGACCCGCGCCTGGTGGAAGACCGCCCCATTGCCGTCACCGATCCGGCCCTGGCCGCGCGGGTCGGCAACACTCGCTTCTTCTCCGCCACCTACCGCCTGTTCAAGCTGGATGGCCTGGAGCCCGAGTGCGAGGACTACGGCCAAGCGGTGATCTACAAGGGCGGCGTCCCCACCCAGGAACACCGCTTCGTCCTCGACAAGCACCACGCCATCGAGGCGGGCCGCGTGTTCCCGGTGTGCGGCAACACCTGGCGCATGCTCGCCGAGACCCGCTTCGCGACGCATTTCGAGTTCATCGGCGACTTCTCGCGGCACTACGGGATATTCGCGGGCTGCGGCGGCGGGCTGCCGTTTGATTCGAGCGGGACGGGGACCGGCTCGGCGTGTTGTTGAAGGGTTTGCCCAATGCAATGGCTGCGGGGGATGAGTGAGTCGGAAGGGGTGACGGCCGCGCAGCCTGTTGGCTAACCGGGCTCTATTAATACCGCAAATCAAACGTGTGTCGTTCGATTTGCGGTAGTATTAATCCATGCAAGCCTTATCCAGACACCTCGAAACCGCTGTCCGGTCCCGCCTCGCCGCCGGTCCCGCCGTCGTTTTGCTCGGCCCCCGCCAGGTGGGCAAGACCACGTTGGCCAGGCGCATCGCCGCCGACTGGCCCACAGGCGCCGTTTACCTGGACCTGGAACGGCCCGCCGACCGTCTTCGCCTCGCCGAGGCCGATGCCTATCTGCGCGAACAGCACGGCAAGCTGGTCGTGATCGACGAGATCCAGCACGCGCCCGACCTGTTCCAGGTGCTGCGCGGCATCATCGACGAGCGGCGGGCGGCTGGCGACGGCCACGGCCATTTCCTTCTCCTCGGTTCCGCCGCGCTGGAACTGATGCGCCAAGCCGCCGAAAGCCTGGCCGGGCGGGTTGCCTACCTGGACCTGGCGCCCCTTACCCTGGACGAGGCCACCCCCGCCGGCATCGATGAAAACACGCTCTGGCTGCGTGGCGGTTTCCCGGAAAGCCTGCTCGCCGCCGACGACCCGGCCAGCCTGGACTGGCGGCGCGACTTCATCCGCTCCTACCTGGAACGCGACGTGCCCATGTTCGCCCCGCGCCTGCCGGCCGCCACGGTGGGGCGACTATGGACCATGCTGGCCCATTTGCAGGGCGCCCCCCTCAATCAGGCCCGGCTCGCCGGCAGTCTGGGCGTGTCCTCCCCCGCCGTGGGCCGCTACGTCGATCTCCTGGCGGACCTCAAACTGGTGCGCCGGCTGCCACCCTGGACGGGCAACCTGGGCAAGCGCCTGACCAAGGCGCCCAAGCTCTACATCCGCGACAGTGGCCTGGTGCATGCGCTGCTGGAGCTGGGAACCCGCGACCAGGTGCTGGGGCACCCCGTTGCCGGCGCCAGCTACGAAGGCATGGTGATCGAAAACCTCATCGAAGCCGCCGGCGAGCGGCGCACCGCCTGCTACTTCCGCACCGCCGATGGCGCCGAAATCGACCTGGTGCTGGAACGCGGCGGCCGGCCTGAGATGGCCATCGAGGTCAAGCGCTCCACCGCCCCCAGCCCGGACCGGGGCTTCGGCATCGCCTGCGACGACCTGGGCATTGATGAACGCTATGTGGTGTACCCCGGCAGCGAGCGCTTTCCCTTGCGCCAAGGGGCGCAGGCCGTCGGGTTGGGTGAACTGATGGACAGGCTGAGGGGATAAGACAATGCCACCTTCACCTTGCCGGAAAATCTGACGTTACGCAGGCGCCCGCGATAAATATCCCCAATAACTTGCTTCCGTTACATGAACGACTTGGCAGGCAGCAGCAGCCGATCCGGCGTCCCCGGCAGTGGCACGAATCCGTAGTGCCGATAAAAGTCCACCGCCGCATCGTCTTTCGCATCGACGACGATGCCCACCACCGCCAGAGTCTGGCTGGCCTGCACCACCTTACGGCAGGTATCGGCCAGCAGGATGGAGCCCAGCCCCTGACCCTGAAAATGTCCATCCACGGCCAGGCGCCCAAGCAAGGCGACCGGTACAGGGTAACGTGGCAACCTGCGCGCCAACGCAACAGGCAGATCGGCACAGTTCACACTGCCCGCGCTCAGGGTAAAAACCCCCGCCAGATGTTGCGGATCGCTGTCCGGCGTGGCCACGAATACCCGTGCCACGCCACGTCTTACATCCCGCGATGCATAACGCCGGATGTAGTCGCCGAGAGCGGGGTGGCCGCAGCGAAACCTAGCTGTTTCGACGGCCTCATCCAGCGGCCGGATACGGAAGGCCACCTAGCGAACCAGCTCGGTGTGCCGCTTGAAGGCGCGCTTCAGCACCCGCATTGGGGGGCGCCGGCGAATCGAGCGCCGCGAGGAAGGCCTGAAAAGCCTCCACCCCCAAGGTGATGGATTCATGTGCCTGGATCACTTGTTCGGCGGAGGCGATGGCATGGTTGAGAACGAATTCGGAGACGCTGACGCGCGCATACGTCGCCGCCCGGTCGAGCAGTTCGCGTGTGCGATGGTCGCAACGGATGTTTAGGCGACCTTCTTTTGGGGTGGTCGTGGTCATGAGCAACCCCGGGAATCAGATATTGCGCATTGTGTGCCGGTTGTGAGTACGCGACAAAGCCAGTTCTAAAGTGACTGCTACATCAGCGTCGAACTGCCGGTACGGTTGCTTTGGATGCGGATGACGGCATCTGGGTGGGACCGGTGTTCGGCCAATCCTGCTGCTGGAGGTAGGCCGGATGAACGGCCGGTGTGGTACAGGTTGCTGTCGTAGAAGGCCAGGTTGACGTGAAAGGCAGCTTTCCTGGTCAGCGTACTCACCCTTACTCGCTACGGTGCTCCTGCACTAGGCGTACCGCGCGTTCACGAACTTCAGGGGAATACTTCGGGGTGGTCTTCTTGCTCTTCATGGCTCCATCTTCTCAAGGAAAGGAGCCTCCTCAAAACCCGGGGCGATTCAACCACCGGCGCAACCGCGACTCCGTGTAGCTGTCGATCGCCCGGAAGGACCGGCTGAAACTCCCTACCTTTAAATAGTTTGCCCAGCCGCGCAGCGTCGTCGGCGAATAGCGCCGGCCAAACGTAAAACCTCGCTACTCGGGATTCTCGAAGTAAAGCTTACTCGTCCTGCAATCCGCGCACTCCCTGAAGAACTTCCTGCCTTCCTTGCGCAGGCGTTCTTTGTGCCCCTCACCCCCGCAGCCAAGCTTTACGGGCGTGTTGCCCCCACAGTCGGAGCATTTGAAGTAGTAGCCATACTTGCCGTACTGGATGGTGAGACGGGCGCTGCCGCAGGCCCGGCAGACGTGACCCCTGGGCTCTGGAATTGCGGCTGCGGACATCGCGGAATCGGCGAGCTGTGGGCTGCGCTGTTGTGAGAGATTTTCGGCGCAGCCGCTAACGATGCCGAACTTGCTCGCATAGTTCACACTGGCTGGACGATGCAGCGTGACAAGCTGGCGCCCGATCGCCACGAGGGTCTCGGTGGAAACCAACTTCGCCAGCCCGCTGACCGCCCCTAGGACAGACGTCTCGTCCAGCTCTTTCTCCCAGGTGCTTCGTAGTGCGTCGGCCTTGATGACCTTGCTTGTATCGAACTTCTTAGGACGGTCGATGCGCGCGTTGGGCGCCACCAAGATGAAGGAGTGGAAGGTCAGCAAGACCTTCACCCCCAGCCTCGTGGGCATGTCAATCTGGGCGAAGGCATCCCTGAGCACCTGGATGTGGCGCTCGTTCTGGGCCAACGGTGAGGCCATACCTTCGTAGCACTTTCTGAAATCGTTCCAGCGCAGGAACTCCCCTTCCTCGGTGATCTTGATGCCAGCATGGAAGTGCTTGGTCTCAAGAACCAGTGCGTCCAGCATCCGGTTGATGAGGAGGTGATCGATCTGAGCCACCCGGCCGTTGATCTCCAGCCGCAGGTCATGGATGACCACGTTGTTCTTGGACTCGCGGTAGTCAAAGTCGATGAGATAGGCCGACTCCTGCTCCCCCTTCATGCCTGCCCGAAGGGCACGGAGTTCCTGCTCCAGCTTGGGTTTGTGGATAGAAGGCGCTGACGCGAGAAGGCCTTCCAGCTCGGCGACGCTCGTCGCCTTGTCGTCGATTGTTTTCAGGATCACTGCTAACCCACCCTAATGCTGTTGGATGCAATGGCTCGATTATCCCCGCATCTGGCTGTCCGACGCGTCACGAGCAATAACCGGGAACAGGTCCATATTTCCAGTCTATTGGTCATCAGCTCGTTCGATTGACCTGCCCCCCATCTGACGTACCAGCGTTGAGGAGATAAAGTCCGCCCAACTAGGAGAAGCCGACGTTCACCGTGGCCTGCGGTTGAGTGGCAGGTGTCCGCCGTATTGCTGACCGAGTCTGAGCTGGTACTGACGGTATGCTTCGGCCGATACCCAGCCGCCCAGCAACAGGAATCCATTCACGCCCCTGGCCGGCGGTAGTGGAAGTTCTCTCCTCCACCGAATCATTCCGGCACTTCATTTCAGCCACCCTGAATCGGGCGCGAAAACCCGGGCAGCCAAACGAGGTCGCGCTCTTCGTCGATGTCCCGCAGCGCTTCCCCCACCCACACTCGCCAACCCAGGGCGGCCATGCGCGCCAGGGTCAGGCGCGCCACCGCCGGGGTGCTCCAGGGCATGTCGTTGAACAGACTGGCTTCGAAACGGTTGAGGCCCAGCAGTACGTAGCCGCCGTCCGCCGCCGGGTAGAGCACGGCGGCGTGGTCGGCCAGCCGGGCGGAGGCGGCGCGCAGGCGGTCGGCGGTGAGATCGGGGCAGTCCGTTCCCGTGAGCAGCACGGCTTCGCCTTCTCCAATAACCCGTCGCGCGGCGCGGGCCATGCGCGCGCCCAGGTCGCCTTCGCCCTGGTCGCCGCGGATGACGGCATCCGGTATCGCCAGGCCGGACCAGGCGGGGTCCGCCGGACCTGGGCTCATGCACAGTTCCACCGGCCCCACCCCCGCTCTAACAGCCTGGGCCAGGGCCTCTTCCAGCATGCGCCGCGCCAGGGCCGCCGCGCCCTCGGCCCCCAGCGCCGGGATCAGCCGGGTCTTCACCCGGCCCGGTTGGGGGGCCTTGGCGAAGACGACGATGCGCGTGGCCTTCATGCTTCCGGGTAATACCGCCGCGCCAGCCGCTCCGCCGGCACGCCGCGCCAGTAGTCGAGGCGCAGCCGTCCCATGAGCAGGATGGTGCGCCAGGCGCCCTGCGTGTCCCAGCGCCGGCCGGAAGTGATGACCCGGTCGCGCGGGCAGGCGGGCGGCCCGAGGTGCTTGAGTCGTTTGGAAAGCTCGATGTCTTCCATCAGCGGTTGGTCGGGGAAACCGTCCACGGCTTCGAAGGCGGCGCGGGTGGCGAAGATGGCCTGGTCGCCGGTGGCGATGCCGGTGATGCGGGAGCGCAGGTTCATCATCCGGGCGACGACCGGCAGCCAGGGGGAACGGCCTTCGATGCGCACGTCGAAACGGCCCCAGGGATGCCGCGCCAGGGCCTGGCCGATGGGCTCGGCGGCGTGGGCGGGCAGGCGGCTGTCGGCGTGCAGGAAGAGGAAGGCGTCGCCCCGTGCGGCGGCGGCCCCGGCGTTCATCTGCCGGGCACGGCCCCTGGGCGCCGCGATCACCCGGTCCGCCAGGGGCGCGGCGATGTCCGGGGTGCCGTCGCGGCTGCCGCCGTCGGCGACGATGACTTCATGGCCTTGGTCGCGCAGGGGCCGCAAGGCTTGCAGCGCGGCGGCGATGCCGGCGGCCTCGTCGAGGGTGGGGACGATGACGGACAGGCGCATGGCGGCACCGCCGGGGTCAGGCCTTGCGGCGCATTCGCGCCAGGCGAATTCCCAGCAGGACCGCCGGCAACAGGTGCCAGAACACGTCGAAGATGTCGATGGGCCGGGTGAGGGTGCCCTCGGCCAGCATGCGGGCCTTTTCCACCAGGTGGGGCTCGGGCGCGAAGGGCGCGCCCAGCATGAGCAGGGTGACGGCGATCAGCAGGGGCAGGGGGATGTGGTCGATGAAGCGCATGGCGGGTTCTCGCGGTCAGCCTCGCCGCCAGGCGTGGAAACGTTCCAGCCAGGCCAGCAGGCGGTGGGGGGCGTGGGCGCGTTTCCATTCGCCGGCGGCGTATTTGGCGGCCTCGCTCCAGGTGGGGTAGGGGTGGATGGTGGCGAGGATCTTGTTGAGCCCCTGGCCGTGCTTCATGGCCAGGGTGAATTCCGCCAGCAGTTCGCCGGCGTGTTCGCCGACGACGGTGACGCCCAGGATGCGGTCCTTGCCGGGCGGGGTGAGCACCTGGACGAAGCCATGGGCGGCGCCGTCGGCCAGGGCCCGGTCCAGGTCGGCCAGGTCGTAGCGGGTGATTTCATGAGCAATGCCCCGGGCCTTGGCCTCGGTCTCGTTGAGGCCCACCCGCGCCACCTCGGGGCGGGTGAAGGTGACGCGGGGCATGACCCGGTAGTCGGCCTTGAAACGCCCAATCGGCCCCAGCAGGCCGGAAAACAGGGCGTTGACCGCCGCGTACCAGGCCTGGTGGGCGGCGGCGTGGGTGAACTGGTAGGGGCCGGCGGCGTCGCCGCATACGTAAATGCTGGGGTGGCGGGTTTGCAGGTATTCGTTCACCTCGATGGTGCCGGAGCGGGTCAGGGGGATGCCCAGGTCGTCCAGGCCGAAGCCTTCCACCCGGGCCTTGCGGCCGGTGGCGCAGAGCAGGACGTCGAAGGGGAGGACCTCCTCGCCCGCCTTGCCGCCCACCACCAGGCGCTGTTCCCCGTCCGTCACCTCGCAGCGCAGGGGGTCGGCACCCTTGAGCACGCGCACGCCGTCGGCGGCCAGGCCCGCCTCCACCAGGGCAACGGTATCTGCGTCTTCCCGACCCAGCAGGCCGGAGCGGGCGATCAGCGTGACCCGGCTGCCCAGCCCGGCGAAGGCCTGGGCCAGCTCGCAGCCGATGGGGCCGCCGCCCAGCACCGCCAGACGCGCGGGCAGGGCGTCCAGGGACCAGACCGTGTCCGAGGTGACGTGGCGGACCCCGTCGATGCCGGGAATGTTCGGAATCACCGGCGCCGCGCCGGTGGCCAGGACGATGGCGCGGGCGGAGAGGCTGCGCTTTTCCCCGCCCGTGTCGATCTCCACGGTCCAGGGCGAGGTCAGCCTGGCATGGCCCCGGATCACCTCCACCCCCAAGGCGGTGTAGCGTTCCACCGAATCGTGGGGTTCCACCTGGCGGATCACCGCCCGCACCCGCGCCATGACGGCGGCGAAGTCCACGCGCGGCGGCTCGGCGCGGATGCCGAACTCCCCGGCCCGGCGCAGATCCGCCAGCAGGCGGGCGGCGCGGATCAGGGCCTTGGAGGGCACGCAGCCGGTGTTGAGGCAGTCGCCGCCCATGCGGTGGGCTTCGATCAGCGTCACTTTCGCCTTCACGGCGGCGGCGATGTAGGCCGTCACCAGGCCGCCGGCGCCGGCGCCGGCGACGATCAGGTTGCGGTCGAAGCGCTGGGGTTTGGCCCAATCCGTCATGCGGCGCGCCCCGGCTCGTCCAGCGCCCCGCCGCAACTGCTGCCCTGGCCGGCGGTGCAGCCGTAGCAGTGGTCGGCCACCCGGATGGCGGCGCCTTCGAGGTCGGCGCGCAGCAGGTCGGCCAGGCTGGCGGGGCCGTTCATCGCCAGGCCCAGCATCTGGTTGAAATCGCAGTCGTACAGCCGGCCACGCCAGTCCACGCTGACCAGTTCCCGGCACATGACCCCATCCAGGTTGGCGGGGTTGTGGCCGGCCTTGAGCAGATTCATGTAGTCGGCGAAGCCGCCCTTGGACAACAGCGTGCTGCCGAAACGCAGGATGGGCATGTTGGTGAGGGTCAGCAGGTGGTTGAAAGCGATGCCGTGGCGCTCCGCCAGTTCCCGCTTGTAGGCCGCCTCCAGGCCCGCCTGCCCGGGCGGCAGGTGGGCGCCGCCGGGGTTGTAGACCAGGTTGAGGGTCAGGCCGCTGTCCGGCCGGCCATAGCCGAGGGCGTTGAGGCGCTTCAAGCCCGCGATGCTGCGCGCGTAGACGCCCTTGCCGCGCTGGGCGTCCACGTTGTCTTCCAGGTAACAGGGCAGGGAGGCCACCACTTCAACCCCTTGAGCGGCGAGAAAATCCGCCAAGCCTTCCTGGCCCGGTTCCGAGAGGATGGTGAGATTGCAGCGGTCGATGACTCTGACGCCCAGGGCGCGGGCCGCCGCCACCAGCCGGCGGAAACGCGGATGCAGTTCCGGCGCGCCGCCGGTCAGGTCCAGGGTGGCCAGGCCGCGCGCCGCCAGCACCCGGGGGACGAGTTCCACCTGGGCGTCGTCCAGCCTCTCGGTGCGCTTCGGGCCGGCGTTGACGTGGCAGTGCAGGCAACTCTGGTTGCAGCGGTAGCCCAGATTGACCTGCAAGGTGGTCGGGCGGGCGCGGCGGAGGGCCGGGAAGTCGGTGGCCAGCAGCAGGGGCAGGGTGTCGTGCATGGCGGGACGGCGTGAATTGGACGGGAGAATGGATCGGATGATATCGGTCGGCCGTCGGCCCAGCCATGGTTCGCCGGGTCCGGTCACGTCGTGGTATGGAAGCGGCAGGCGCATTGGTTGTCTTGATCCATGGCCGGGTCAAGCCATCTGCCCTAGACTGGCGCGGCCCACTCCAATGGGCGTGCGCTATGCATGGACGTGCGACTTTGCAAGCCCCGTTTCGATCCCCGGCGCCGCCGTGGGTTCAGTCGGGATGAGGCGTGCCAGCGAACTCACACCCCTCTTTCGATGGAGGCAAGCGATGCAAGACCTGCAATCCGCCCTGGAGGTGCTCCGGCACGGCGGCGTCATCATCTACCCCCTGCTGGCCCTGGCCCTGGCCGCCCTGGTGGTGATGCTGGACAAGGCCATCGTCTATCGCCGCCACGCCCGGCTGCCAGAGGCCCTGCGTCAGCTGGTGGAGACCTACGGCTTCGACTGGGCCGAGCTGGACCGGCAACTCACCGAACTCGGGCAGCACAACTACTTCGGCCGCTTCTTCCGGGTCATCATGGACAACCGCGCCAAGCCCGCCTGGTGGGTGGAATCCCGGGCCGGGGACGAGGCCCAGCAGATCGAGAAGGCCTTGGGCCGGGGCATGTGGGTGCTGGACACGGTGATCACCGCAGCGCCCCTGCTGGGCCTGTTGGGCACCATCTTCGGCATGATGCAGTCCTTCCAGCTCATCGGCCCCGACGGCTTGGTGAACCCGGGGGGCGTCACCGCCGGGGTGGCCGAGGCCCTCATCGCCACGGCGGTGGGCCTGCTCATCGCCCTGGTGGCCCTGTTCGGCTTCAATTACCTGACCCGCCTGCAAGCCCAGATGCTGGACGAGATGGAGCGCCTGGGCACGCGCCTGGTGGACCACATCCGCCTGGATGCCCAGGAAGCCGGCGCCGGCCAGGTGATTGCGTCATGAAGCTGCGCGGAAGCCGCCAGCCCAAGCGCGGGCGCATCGAGATCATCCCCATGATCGACGTGATGTTCTTCCTGCTGGCCACCTTCATGCTGGCGTCCCTGACCCTGAAGCACCTGAACACCGTCCAGGTCGATCTGCCCAAGGGCGCGGCGACGCCGGTGGAGAAGCAACCGCCGGTGACGCTGACGGTGACGCCGGACAGCAAATTGTTCCTGAACAAGACGCCGGTCACCCTGGAAACCCTGGCCCGCACGCTGAAGCCCCTGCTGGACCCCGCCGACCCAAGCGTCATGGTCGCCGCCGACAACGCCTCCACCAACGGCGTCCTGGTCCAGGCCATGCTCAAGGCCCGGGAGGCGGGCGCGAAGCACTTCCTCATCGCCGTCCAAAGTGGCCACTGAGACGGCCCCCGGGGCCGGCTTCGACTGGCGCCTGGACAGCCCCTGGCGGCGCCTGCCCATCACCCTGCCCGGCGCGGTGTTGGTGGGGCTGCTGGGCCTGTGGGCCGGAGCCGGCCTCATGCCCGGCCCGGAGGTGCATGGGCCCCGCCCGCCGGCGCCGCTCCCCCTCGACGCCCGGTTGATCGAGCTGCCGCCCCCGCCACTGCCGCCCGAGGAAGTCCGGAAGCCCAAGCGCGAACCCCCGCCCCCCCGGGAAGAATCCCGGCCCGCCCCCGAGCCGCCGCCGGTCGAGGTTCCCAAGACGCCCGCCTCCCTGGCCGCGCCCCCCGCCCCTTCCGCCGAGGAATGGCAACTCGCCTCCACCTACACCCTCAAGAACGGCAAGCGCTATCGCAATGCCTGGGGCCAGCAGGTCCGCAGCATGATGGGCACCGCCGTGGAAGGGCCGGACCAGGGCCAGGTGCGTTTCCGCATCACCATCAACCCGGACGGCAGCCTGGCCCGGGCGGAGGAGCTGTGGTCCACCTCGGCCAAGGCTTCTGAACTGGCCCGCAAGGCGATCCAGGCCATGCCGCCGCTGCCGCCCACCCCCGGCGGCAAGCCCCTGGTGTTCGAGCAGACCATTTCCTTCCTGCCCTACGAGACGGGCTGGCCGCCGTCCTACAAATACGACTGCCTGCCAGACCCGCCGGCGTTCAGGAACCCCTTCGCCTGGGACGGCGCCTCGCCGCCGCCGCCGTCCATCCCACCGGCGCAGGTACGCGAGGAACGCTCGCCGGATTGCCATCCCAGCGACATCACCGGCACGTTCGAGGAAGAGGACACCGAGTTGAAACGCCAGATCGAGCGCAACCGATGGGGACGTTGATCGCCCGCGCCGCCCCCGGCTACGTTCCACCGGGCTATGGGCATTCAACGCCGGCGGGCTGCTAGACTTCCGCCGTCATCGACCAAAGGGAACCGCCATGTCCCCGTCCCGTTTTCCCAATGCCCCGCCGGAGGGGGAATGAACCCGCGCGGAACGGCATCGGCCCTGGCGCTGCTGGTCCCCATTCTGGCCCAGGGTGCCCAGGAACAGCGCACGGACCCGGACACGGGGGCCCGGACCTGGGAGACACGGGCCCAGGGCGTCACCCTGCGCCTCACCCAGATCCTGCCGGACCAGGCGCGGGCCTTCTACCTCAACCGGGGCTTCGGCGCCGGGGACGTGGAGCCCTACGCCACGGCCTGCGTCTTCATGACCGTGCTGCGCAACGACGCCGCGCCGGGGGCCGTGGCCTTCGCCCTCCGGGACTGGCGCCTGGGGGTGGCGGGCGGGGAGCTCCCCCTGAGGCCCGTGGAGGACTGGATGGCCCTGTGGCAGCAACGGGGCCTGCCGGAAGCCGCCCGCATCGCCTTCCGCTGGGCCCAGTTCCCCCCGGAGCAGGAATACGAGCCGGGGGAGTGGAACCAGGGCATGCTGGCCGTGGGCCTCCCGCCGGGGGCGCGTTTCGATCTGGCGGCCCGCTGGCGGGTGGCGGACAAGACCTATGAAGGAGGGCTGACCGATGTGCGCTGCGCGCCTTGATATGGCCTTTCCCCCCTTTGCAAAAGGGGGGCAGGGGGGATTCGAGCCTGCCACCCGGGACCACAACGGCCGGAATCCCCCTCGATCCCCCTTTTTCAAAAGGGGAGGATGGCGCCGCCGGGGCCTGGCGCTGCTGGCCGCCCTGGCCTGCATTCACGTCCGCGCCGATGACCTGCCTCCCCTGACCCACGCCCTCACCCCCATCGCCCAACCCTATGCCGCCCCGGCCCTGAAGCTGCCAGACCTGGACGGCAGGGTCCACGACCTGGCGGACCTGAGGGGTCGGGTGGTGGTGGTGAATTTCTGGGCCACCTGGTGCCCACCCTGCCGCCGGGAGATGCCGTCCCTGGAGCGTTTGCGCCAGCGCCTGGCGGACAAGGGTCTGGCGGTCATCGCCGTGGACGTGGGAGAGGACGCGGACACGGTGTTCTCCTTCACCGGCCAACTGGAGCCGGCACCGTCCTTCCCCCTGCTGCTGGACAGGGACAGCGCCGCCATGCAGCGCTGGAAGGTGAAGGGCCTGCCCACCACCTTCGTGGTGGATGCCCAGGGCCGGGTTGTCCGACGCGCCGTGGGCGGGCGGGAGTTCGATCATGAAGCCTTGCTCGGGCAGCTCATGGAATTCTTGCCCGGCAGGTGAGATCGGCCCCTTCCGCCGGGGCCTTGGACGGGACGAAGGCGTGGCCGCCGGGCGGACGGCGTGTGCCGCTATTTGTTGAACAGGTAGCGCCGGTCGTCGAAGGTGGCCACCCATTCGGGCTTATAGACCACCATCAGGGTGATCAGCATGCCGGTGGCGAAGGCCTCGGCCCAGGCCATGAGCAGGTAGTAGGGCAGGTATTCGTCCAGCAGGTAGTCCAGCGGGTAGGCGCCGACGGCGGCGGCGAAACCCGTCGAGGCGAAGCCAACGGCAGCAATGGCCAGGGCCGCGCCGAAGAAGGCGTTGACGAAGATATAGACGAACAGATGGTTGGTGAAGTGGCGATCGGCCAGGCGGAAGATGGCCCAACTCACGGCCACCGGCACCGCGCCCATGATCAGTACGTTGGCCGGCAGGGCGGCGTACTGGCCGGACAGCAGGGTGACGGCCAGCGTCACCAGGCCCATCGCCAGCAAGGCGAAGCCGGGCCGGAACATGAGGGTCAGGGCGGTGGCTCCCAGCAGATGGAAATGCAGGCCGGGCTTGATGCCGGTCTTGATCAGCCACAGGCCCAGCACGGCCACCGTGGCGCCCAGGAAGACGTTGAGATTGTCCCTGTCGGCCAGCATGCGCCAGGCGCAGCGTCTGGCCATGAATACGGCGATCAGCAGCAGAGCCGACCAGAGGGCCACGGACCAGGTGGCGGGGATCAGGTTGGAAACAGTGTTCATGTTCACCCTCGGCTATACTGCCCGGCATTTTAGAAACTACTAATACACCTAGGCCAATGAAACTTGCCCTGTTCGACCTGGACAACACCCTGCTCGCCGGTGACTCGGACTTCGAGTGGGCCCAGTTCCTGATCCACAAGGGGGTGCTGGACCGGGAGGTGTATGAAGCACGCAACCAGGCCTTCTACGATCAGTACAAGGCCGGTACGTTGGACATCCACGAGTTCCTGGAATTCCAGCTGCGCCCCCTTTCGCGCCATCCCCGCACCCAGCTGGACGCCTGGCACCGGGAGTACATGGCCACCCGGGTGATCCCCATGATCGCCCCCGGCACGGCGGCGCTGCTGGACCGGCACCGGGACCACACCCGGGTGATCATCACCGCCACCAACAGCTTCGTCACCGCCCCCATCGCCGCCCACCTGGGGGTGGACCACCTCATCGCCACCGAACCCGAGCGGGTGGACGGCGAGTTCACCGGCAACGTGGCCGGCACCCCCTCCTTCAAGGAAGGCAAGGTGCGCCGCCTGGAGGACTGGCTGGCTGAGCGGGGCGCGGACTGGTCGGCGGTGACCGAGAGCTGGTTCTATTCCGATTCCCACAACGACCTGCCCCTCATGGAGCGGGTGGGCAACCCGGTGGCGGTGGACCCGGACGAGACCCTGCGCCGGCATGCCCAGGGGCGGGGCTGGCCGGTGATCAGCCTGCGGGCAGACTGAGGGGGTCGGCGGCCGCCGATTTGTATTTGTTAAAATACTAATTTGCCCGCCCAGCCGATGAAGCCCTTGTCCGCCCCAAACCCCAAGACCCTCGCCGCCGCCCTCATCTTCATAGCCATCGGCGCCATGGCCGCCAGCGCGGTGCCCAGCGTGGAGATCGCCGTGGTCATGGGCATCCTCCTCCTCACCGTGTTCCTGTTCGCCTTCGAGGTGGTGGGGGTGGACGTGGCGGCGGTGAGCGTCATGGTGCTGCTGGGCCTCATCAGCGGCTTCAGCGACCTGCTGGGCCTGGCCAATCCCTTGGTGCCCGCTTCCGAACTGTTCCGGGGATTTTCCAGTAATGCGGTCATGTCCATCATCGCCGTCATGATCATCGGCGCCGGTCTGGACAAGACCGGCCTCATGACCCAGGTGGCGGGCACCATCCTGAAGCTGGCGGGCCAGACCGAGGCCCGCATCATCCCCGCCATCTCCGGCACCGTGGGCTTCATCTCCAGCTTCATGCAGAACGTGGGGGCGGCTGCCCTGTTCCTGCCGGTGGTGGGCCGCATCTCCGCCCGCACCGGCCTGCCCATGTCCCGCCTGCTCATGCCCATGGGCTTCTGCGCCATCCTGGGAGGCACCATCACCATGGTGGGCTCCAGTCCCCTGATCCTGCTCAACGACCTGATCCTCACCTCCAACCAGGCCCTGCCACCGGAACAGCAGATGGAGACCTGGTCCCTGTTCTCCGTGACCCCCATCGGCGTGGCCCTGCTCGTGGCCGGCATCGCCTACTTCGTCCTGGCCGGGCGTTTCGTCCTACCCACCGGCAAGAGCGAGGGGGTCACCAGCGGCACCAACACCATGAAGTATTTCCAGGACCTCTACGGCCTGGACTACGGCCTTTTCGAGGCGGTGGTGCCGGCCAATTCCCCCCTCATCGGCAAGCTGTTCGACGAACTGGAGACGACGTGGAAGGTGCGGGTCATCGCCGCCCAGCGCAGCAGCGAGGAGCTGCGGGTGGGCCCCGGCAGTCTGGCCCGGGACGTGGGCATCCAGGCGGGCATGGTGATGGGCCTGCTGGCTTCCCCGGAAAACATGCAGCGCTTCATCGCCGACAACAGGCTGGAACTGCGGGACGACCTGGAGACCTTCGCCGAATCCCTGGCGACCACCAAGGCCGGCATCGCCGAGGTGGTGATCCCACCCCGCTCCCACCTCATCGGCAAGAGCGCCCGGGACCTGTGGATGCGCAAGACCTACGGCATCGCCATGGTGGCCCTGCACCGGGGCGGCGACACATTGCGTGAGGGGGAGGGCATCCGCGACCTGCCCCTGAAGGCCGGCGACGCCCTCATCGTGCACACCACCTGGGAGGCCCTGGCCCACCTGGAGAAGGACCGTGACTTCGCCGTCATCACCACCGAGTATCCCCACGAGGAACTGCGGCCCCACAAGGTGGTGCCGGCCCTGACGTTCTTCGGCGTGGCCCTGTTCATGGTTCTGTTCACCGACATCCGCCTGTCCATCGCCCTCATGACCGGTGCCATCGGCATGATCCTGTCCGGCGTGCTGCGCATCGACGAGGCCTACCAGGCGGTGAGCTGGAAGTCCGTGTTCCTGCTGGCCAGCCTGATCCCCCTGGGCCTGGCGGTGGAGACCAGCGGCACCGCCGCCTGGATCGCCCAGCAGACCCTGAGCCTGCTGGGCGGCGTGCCCACCTGGGTGCTGCAGTTGGCCATCGCCGCCCTGGCCACCTTCTTCACCCTGGTCATGTCCAATGTGGGTGCCACGGTGCTGCTGGTGCCCTTGGCGGTCAATATTGCGATTGGGGCAGGCGCCAACCCGGCGGTGTTCGCCCTCACCGTGGCCCTGGCCACGTCCAATTCCTTCTTCCTGCCCACCCACCAGGTCAATGCCCTGACCATGGGTCCCGGCGGTTACCGGGTGGCGGACTATATGCGGGCCGGCGGCATCATGACTGTGCTGTTCCTGGCCGTGATGATGCTGATGCTGAACCTGGTCTACTGAGGCTTCCGCCCATCCTCTTCGGTCAGAGGTCTTTCCCCTTCCGAGCGGGCAATCACCACGGCGCCGCAGGCGTCGGAGAACACGTTGACGCTGGTGCGGCACATGTCCAGCACCCGGTCCGTGGCCAGGATGAGGCCGATGGCCTCGGCGGGCAGGCCGAAGTGGGTGAGGATGAGGGTGATGGCCACCAGGCTGGCGGCGGGAATGCCCGCCACGCCGATGGAGGTGAGCAGGGCCAGGACCACCACCGTCAACTGCTGCACGAAGCCCAACTCCACGCCGTAGGCCTGGGCGATGAACAGCACCGCCGCGCACTCGTACAGGGCGGTGCCGTCCATGTTCACCGTGGCCCCCAGGGGCAGGACGAAGGAGGAGGTGCGTTCCGACACCCCCGCCCGCTTTTCCACGCAGTCCATGGTGAGGGGCAGGGTGGCGGAAGAGGAGGCGGTGGAGAACGCCGTGAGCAGGGCAGGGGACATGGCCTGGAAGTGGCGCACGGGACTGACCCGGCCCACCAGCTTCAGCAGCAGGGGCAGCACCACGAACATGTGGATGGCCAGGGCCGCCAGCACGGTGAAGAAGAAACCCGCGAGGGGGCGGAAGGCCTCCAGGCCCGAGGTGGCCACCACCTTGGCCACCAGGCCGAACACGCCGATGGGGGCGAATCGCATCACCAGTTCCGTGATCTTCAGCATCACCTGGGCGAAGCCCTCCCAGAAACTGCGCTGGTGTTGGCCCAGCTCGTCGGGCAGTCGGGTGATGAAGTAGCCGAACAGCAGGCTGAAGGTGATGAGGCCCAGCATCTGGCCCTCCGCCGCGGCGCTGACGATGTTGGGCGGCACCATGCGCAGCACGATCTCAATGAGGTCGCCGCTGTCCCGGCCCGCCACCTTCTCCATCACCGCGCCGGTTTCCGCCGCCAGGCCCAGGCGATCCTTGGCCGGCTGGCCATCCACTACACCAGGTTGGACCAGGTTAAGGGCAAGCAGGCCCACCAGCACCGCCAGGGTGGTGGTGGTCAGGTACCAGGCCACGGTCTTCCCACCCAGCCGGCCCAGCCCCGACATGCCCCGATTGTTGGCTAGACCGGCGATGATGGAGGCCACGATGAGGGGCACGATGAGCATCTTCAGGGCGTTGAGGAACAGGCTGCCCAGGAAGTCGTAAACGGCCAGGGCGGGCAGGCCCAGCAGGCTGCCGTCCTCCCGGGTGGCCAGGCCGGCGCCGGCTGCCAGCCCCAGGGCGATGAGCACCTGCCAGTGGAGTTTGTTGGGGGGCATCCTAGGCCTTCCTGTCACTTGTCTCAGGTCAAGTCTATCAGCCGCTCCCCTAGGCCCGAGGGGAAAGGCCGGCCGGGGTGTGACGAATCTGACCTCTGTCGCGGATTTGTCTTGCCTTCCCGCTTTGGGCGGCGATACGATCCTTTCAGGAGTCGGTTGTCCGCATGTCCCGTGCGGGGCTCCGCAACCCCGATCACCAGAGTCTCTGCACAGGAGATAGAAAAATGCAGCTGCGTACCACACTCGCGGCGCTGGTCTTGGGCATTGCCGCATTCACGGTCCAAGCCGCCGATCCCATCATCATCAAGTTTTCCCATGTGGTGGCCCCCAATACCCCGAAGGGCAAGGCGGCCGAGTACTTCAAGCAACTGGCCGAGGAGCGCACCAAGGGCGCGGTCAAGGTGGAGGTCTATCCCAACAGCCAGCTCTACAAGGATCGGGAGGAGGTGGAGGCCCTGCAGCTGGGCGCGGTGCAGATGCTGGCGCCGTCCCTGTCCAAGTTCGGCCCCCTGGGCGTGCGTGCCTTCGAGCTGTTCGATCTGCCCTACATTTTCCCCAACAAGGAAACCCTGTACCGGGTGATGGATGGGGATATCGGCAAGTCGCTGTTCAAGATGCTGGAAGACAAGGGCATCATCGGCCTGGCCTACTGGGACAATGGCTTCAAGCAGATGAGCGCCAACCGGCCGGTGCGCAAGGTGGAGGATTTCAAGGGCCTGAAGATGCGCATCCAGTCCTCCAAGGTGCTGGAGGCCCAGATGCGGGCCCTGGGCGCCAACCCGCAGGTGATGGCCTTCTCCGAGGTCTATTCGGCCCTGCAGCAGGGGGTGGTCGATGGCACCGAGAACCCCATGTCCAACCTGTACACCAAGAAGATGCACGAGGTGCAGAAACACCTGACCATCTCCGACCACGGGTATCTGGGCTACGCGGTGATCGTCAACAAGAACTTCTGGGACGGCCTGCCGGCCAACATCCGCGCCATCCTGGAACAGGCCATGCAGGAGGCCACCGAATATGAACGGGGCATCTCGCAGCAGGACAATGACGACGCCCTGGCCAAGGTGAAGGCCGCCGGCACCACCGACGTGTATGTGCTGCCGCTCCAGGACCGCCTGGCCTGGCACAAGGCCATGCTGCCGGTGCACAAGGAATTCGAGGACAAGATCGGCCGCGACCTGATCCAGGCCACCTACCGGGCGGCCCAGCAGGTCCAGAAAGCACGCGGCTCCGGCCGCTGACGATCGGGGCGCCCCGCCTGGCCGGGGCGCACGTTCACTCGGTCCGGTCTTCGGACGCCGCAAGGGGCGATCATGTTCAATCGCGTACTCGATCGGCTTGAAGAGTGGCTCATCCTCACCTTCATGGCCACCGCCACCCTGGTCACCTTTGTCTCCGTGGCCATGCGTTATATGTTCGGCACGGGCTTCACCTGGTCCACCGAGCTGACCATCTACCTGTTCATCTGGATGGCCAAGTTCGGGGCCGCCTATGGGGTGCGCACCGGTATCCACGTGGGGGTCGATTACGTGGTCAACCAAGTGGAGGGGGGCGCCAAGAAATTCCTGGTGATCAGCGGCCTGGTGCTGGGCGTGGTGTTCACCGGCGTGATCGCCTTCTTCGGCGCCCGCTGGGTGATCTTCATGTACGGCACGGGCCAGATCGCCCCCGATCTGGAATGGCCCATGTGGATCATCTACCTGGCCATCCCCTTCGGCTCGGGCCTCATGTGCTACCGCTTCGTCCAGTCCCTGCTGCGCTTCCTGCGCACCGGACAGACCGTCTCGGCCGGGCCGGCGGCTGATCTGCGTGAGGAGATCAAGCCATGACCGCCGCCCTCATCATGGCCATCCTGGTGCTGATGCTCATCACCGGCACGCCCATCTCCATCGCCCTGGGCATGACGGTGCTGGCCTTCATGCTGTTCTTCTCGTCCTTCGACATGATGACGGTGAACATCATCTCTCAGCGCCTGTTCACCGGCCTGGAGAGCTTCGCCATCATGGCAGTGCCGTTCTTCGTGCTGGCCGGCGCCTTCCTCACCGACGGCGGGGTGGCCAAAAAGATCATCAAGTTCGCCGTTAACCTGGTGGGCTGGATGCCCGGCGGCCTGGCCATGGCCTCGGTGTTGGCCTGCGCCTTCTTCGCCACCCTGTCCGGGTCGTCTCCGGCGACGGTGATGGCCATCGGTTCGCTGATGCTGCCGGCCATGGTGGAGCAGGGGTATCCCAAGAGGTTTTCGACCGGCGTGCTGGCCTGTTCCGGCAGCCTGGGCATCCTGATCCCCCCGTCCATCGTGCTGATCATCTACGCCGTGGCCACCGACGAGTCCACCGGCAAGCTGTTCGTGGCCGGCATCGTGCCCGGCATCCTGCTGGCGGTGCTGCTCATGGGGGTGACCTTCGTCTATGCCAAGAAGCACAATTTCCCCACCGTGCCCAAGGCCAGCTTGGGCGAGGTGTGGCGCTCCTTCCTGGACGCCTTCTGGGGCATCATGCTGGTGGTGATCGTCATGGGGGGCATCTACGGCGGGGTGTTCACCCCCACCGAGGCGGCCGCCGTGTCGGCGGTGTACGCCTTCATCTGCGCCGCCTTCATCTACCGCACGCTCAAGCTGCGCGACGTGCCCAAGGTGCTGTTGCACGCGGCCAATACGTCGTCCATGTTGCTGTACATCATCACCAACGCCATCCTGTTCAACTTCCTGCTCACCTCGGAGCAGATCCCGCAGCAACTGTCCGAGTGGGTGGTGGCACAGGAAATGAGCCATTGGCAATTCCTGCTGGTGGTCAACCTGGTCCTGCTGCTCGCCGGCCAGTTCATGGAGCCCAGTTCCATCATCCTGATCCTGGCGCCCCTGTTCCTGCCCATCGCCGCGCACCTGGGCATCGACCCCATCCACCTTGGGATCATCATGACCATCAACATGGAAATCGGCATGATCACCCCGCCGGTGGGGCTTAACCTGTATGTGGCCAGCCACCTGTCCCACCTGGGCCTGTCGGAGGTGACCAAGGGGGCCTTCCCATTTGTGCTGGTGATGCTGGTCTATCTGGCGCTCATCACCTACGTGCCGGACATCTCCCTGGTGCTGGTGGATCTGCTCTACGACACGCCGCCGGCCACCGCGCCGCTGGATGGCGGCCCGGCCTTCGATTGAGGGGGGCACAGCGGCTGGTCCGCCGGATGTGTTCCGAATAACGCAGCGGGGAATTCCGTTCACCGGAGCGTGTACGGCATCCTTGTATTTGGCCGGGGTGGGGCGGAGAATGGGTCGCATACAAATATGACAGCCATGGCAGCCGCCCCGCAGCGGCATGCGTGACGACCGCCGGATGTCCCAGGCCAACCACCGGGCTGATCGGCTTTGTGCGAGGAGACCACCAGAGCCGGCGTGCCTCTACGCTCGGGTGTTTGGCAAGGATGAGAACATGAAACGAAGTCCGTTTGCTTTGACAAGCCTGCTGTTGCTGGCCTTGTCTGTTGCCTTTTCCGGGTCGGCCTGGAGCGCTTCCGCCGCAGATACCACGAAAGCCCAGGAACTCCGGCAGGCCAAGAAGGTTGCAAAATCGGCCAAGCGCAAGACAAGCCGGAAGACGAGTGCCTCACGCAAGTCCGTGCAGCCTGCCGCCAGACCGGTAGTCGCGAAGGCCGACCAACAGTCCCCGGCGCCGGCCTCCGGGCTGAATGCACCGGCTCTGCTGCCGCCCCTGGCCATCCCCACACTGACCCTCACGACCCAACTCAGCGAGACGCCTCCCGTTCAGCCCGTGGTTCTGCCGGCAGCGCAGCCCGTCACCCTCCTGCCCACGCAATCCCCCGCCAGGCCCGCGACGGCGTCCGGCAACCGGCCGATGCCCGCACCCCCCAAGCGGCAGCCGGCGGTCAAACCCGCGGAGACGGCCAAGCCGGCGGTACACGGCAACCCTTACATGGCCCACCCACAGCAGGTCAACCAGCCATTGACGGATATAGGCAAGGCGCTCGATGAGATCAATGTGGGCATGCCCTCATTGCTCTCATTGCCCTCATTGCCCTCATTGTTCTCATTGCCTTCCCTGCCGGAAGGGCTGTCCGTGCTGCCGGTTATCAAGACCGTCTATCCCACCGGGGAGAAGCCGCTGGTCATCGTCACCTTCAAGTGCCCGACCGAGTTGGTGGGCATCACCCCTCTGCCCACCAAGGCCCTGCATGACCTCGTCACCTGGGGCATGGACAGCATCAACAGCACCAACCTGCTCGCCTTCAACATGCAGCAGGTCTGCCAGTAGCAGGCCGTACAGGGGTTTGGCGGCGTCCCGCCGCGGCGCCATCCGATCGCTGGGGCACGCGAGTTCATTTTTTCTGCCCCACGTTTCCTGCCATGCCAGGAACCCTGGAGGTGGAGCGCTACTCACATGGGCTCCGCGGCTGAGCGGCAGGCGGTTGCTGCGGACGATCATTGCGGATTCACAACCCCCGGCTTGTCTGCCTGACGACAACCTTCCCTTTAGAGGAGACTAAGATGAACCTGTTGAAATGCAAATTCCCGCTTGTCCTGCTGCTTTGCGCCCTTGGGGCGCCGATTTCCGCTTCGGCCGAGGAGGCACGGGCCGAGCCCCAGGCAGCCGCGCCGGCCGCCGACCAGCCCGATCGACTGGAACTGATGCAGGCCATGCGCGAACGCATGCACCAGATGATGCGAACCCAAGACCCGGAAGAGCGCCGGAAACTGATGGATGAGCAAATGAAATCCATGGCTAGCATGATGGAAATGGGTCCGCCCGGCCCCGGCATGGGCATGATGATGGGCCCCGGCGGCGGACTAGGCCCCATGGCCATGACGCCGGGGGGCGGGCAGAAGTGCAACACGGCAAAAGGCCCAGGCATGGGTATGATGAGTCCGAGTGGCGACAAGCCGTGCAAGGCGGGTCCTGGCGGCCACTGCCGGCACGGGGACGGGGCGCTGGATCAGCGCCTGGATGCCCTGGAAAAACGCATGGATCTGATGCAGGCCATGCTGGAATACCTTTCGCGTCGCTAGCCTGACTCATTACTGGCGATAACGGACGGCGCCTGCGGGCGCCGTTACGCGCTCGGAATCCGCATTTCCCGATAGTTGGCGCGCGGCGATTCCGTCGATTGGAAGGATGACAATCGCTACACCTATCCGCGTATGCTTCTTGATTGCAGCGGTTGTTGGCGGGTTGCTGATCAGAACAAGTGGAAGAAAGACAGGCGGCAAACATGATGCGCGTCGCAAACGGATGCCTGGCCATTCTGTTGATGTCCGCCCTCTGGGCGCGGGCTGATTTCGAGGCGGGCCTGTTCGCCTACAGCATGGGCAATTACGAAGGGGCTGCCCGAGAGTTTGAGGCATGCGCCCAGAGGGGCGAGACGCAGGGCGAGTATTACTTTGGATTGCTGCACGAGGAAGGCCAAGGTTTGGACATGAATTACGTCCTGGCCCGGCAGTGGTATCTGAAGGCCGCCGGCAAGGGGGACATCGATGCGGCTTTCGCCCTGGGGCGTATTCACGCGCAGGGGCTCGGTGTGGAGCGCGATCTACCAGTAGCGTACCTGTGGTATGGCCGCGCTGCGCGCGGGGGGCACTATCTGGGCAAGCAGGAACAGGACAGGTGCATCAGCCAGATGACGCCACAGCAACTGCATCAAGCCCGGTCACTGGCCGGAGAGTAGTACCCGACTTGCCTCCCGAAAGAGGCGCGCCGTAACTCCGGGCACCCTATCTATGCGATTTCTGGCCTGACAGCCGCCGGTACGTGAGCAGGGCGAGTTGCGCGATGACCAAGATGATGATGCCGCTGATGGCGATCGCCGCGATGGTGGAAGTAAGGCCGCCTACGCCAAGAATCAGAGAAGTGGTCCAGTTCATGATGCACACCTATTCAGTCAGTTCAGTTCATCGGCTCTCTCCATCATCGGCCTTGGTGTATTAGTATCCGCTTATATGCAAGTCATTCTCCTCCTATTGGTTTCGGAATTGAAGGACTGTAACTAAGGCATGCCCTGAAACAGTGGCGCATTTGCCGAAAAACGACAGACCCGTTGGCAGGGGTATGGCAAGGACACAAAAAAACCCGGACCCCTGTCGGGGTCCGGGATCTGAGGGGGGCCGCGCCTAACCGCGGTTAGTGCATGGTGAAGTAGCCGATCAAGGCCAGTGTCAGCAGTCCCAGGCCGGCGAAGATCAGCAGGGCAGACAGAGCGGTGGTGCCGATGTCCATTCTCCGTGTGGGACGCTTGACCAGGTACTTGTCCAGTTCGCCGCTGGCCAGCAGACGCTCGTATTCCACCTTGTGTTCGTGCTTGAACTCCTCCAGCGGCACCTTGCCGGTAAAGATGGAGGTACTGAGGGGGAATTTGTCCGGCCGAAAATGCACGTTGAAGAAGTGCACCGTGAACAGGAACACGGTAGCCAGCAACGCCTCCTCGGCATGCAGGATGGTGGCGACGTTGAACACCCAGCCCGGCAGGATGGTGGCCGTCTTGGTGGGGAAGAACAGCATCAGGCCGGAGATGCCGATGATGGCGGTACCCCAGAACGGCGCCCAGTAGTCGAACTTCTGCCAGTAAGTCCAGCGGTCGAAGTCCGGACGCGGGCTGCGGCCCAGGAACCAGCTGAACATGCGGCCGATGTCACGCAGGTCCTGCAGGCTGGGTACCATGGAGGTGGGGCCGAACCACTTGAAGGTCTTCCAGTTGCGCGCGATGTTGACGCTCACGGCCACGAAATGGCTCAGGAAGACGGCCAGCCAGATGGTGGCCGCCGTGCGGTGGATGACTGCCTCCACCTGGGGTCCGCCGATCAGCGCGATGACGGCCTTGGCCCAGTCCGTATGGGAGAACATCAGGGTGGTGCCGGTGAGCACCAGGACCATGGCGCTCATGGCGTAGAGCACGTGGATCCAGCGCCAGAAGGTGCTGAAGCGGCGGAAATACACCGTTTCGGGCTTGTCCAGATCCTCCTTGTAACCCTTGCCCTGTTGGCGGTCGCGGAATTCCCGGTAGAACCACAGGATGACGTGGGTCCAGAAGAACAGGAAGACGCCGTAGATCAGCAGCTCCATGGATTTCTTGGTGATGAACAGGACGGGATACTTGTCGTAATCGTCCGCGTCGCCGTGGGTCTGGAAGCTCAGGAAACCCTCTGTGGCGTCCTTGTGGCATTCGTTGCAGGTCCTGAGGCGGTTGTTCAGATGCACCCTGGAGGTAGGGTCATCGGTCTTTTTCACGTCATGCCCGCCGTGACAGTCGAAGCACTTGGCGGTGTTGGTGAAACCCAACCGGGTGACTTGACCGTGGTAGGAGGCGAAATAGGTCTTCTGGGACTTTTCGTGGCAGTTGCCGCAGTTGGCCGTGATGGTCAACTTCATGGGATCGGCGTCCGGCGAGGCGATCTGGTGGGTAGTGTGGCAGTCGGAGCAGACGGCCGCCTTGGCGTCCTTCTTCTCGGTGACTGCCTTGCCGTGCACCGAGGTCAGATAATCGGTCTTTGCCTTGTCGTGGCAGAGACCGCACACCTCCGGGTTCTTCAGGCGATGCTCGGCCCGTTGCATGCTGCCCAGAGTGCCGATGTTGTGGGCGTCGTGGCAGTCGTGGCAGGCAGCGTTGGTCTTGGCCAGGTTCTGCTTGTTGGGCCGCGCGTGCACGGAGTGCAGGTAGCTCTCCATCTGTGCCACGACCACACCCAGGCGCTTGTGTTCAGGCTCCGGGCTGTCCTTCTGCGCCTCGAATTTGGCGCGGTGGCAGTCGATGCAACCGATGCTCTTGGGCAGCGGCTTCTGGTGGGGCAGCTTTTCGATGCTGTTGTGGCAGCCGGTGCAGGGCTGCTTGCCATGCACGCTGTGCTCGAACTGCTGCTTGTCGATGAACAGGTTGATGCGCGTACCGTCGGGGCGCACGCGGGTTTTCTCTTCCGGATCGGCATGGCAGCGGAGACAGCGGTGGTTGCCGATATCCAGCGCCGGATTGTCGCTCCAGGCGGCGGACGTGTCGGCGTCCTCGGCGAGAGCCGTGGGCGCCGTCAGCAGACAGGCACAGGCGACGATTCCCCTAACAATCCACTTCCAGGCATTGATTGCCATTTTTTTGTCTCCTCACTGGCGGAAATGCAAACGGGTATCGGGCTGAGCCCCATATCCCGGTAACGCCGCCCGAAATTATGGGCGGGTCACCCATTTCGGTACGTTTTTACCAAAAGCTGCCTTAGACTACGTCCATGACAGGCTTATTTCAATCATTGTTTTATTATTAGTCAGTGCTAATAAGCTTATGCAAATCAATATCCTAGGTGCGCCTGGGACTTGATGCATCATGTCGTACCGTTATACAAAATAAAAAAGCATTTCCGCGGGGGCGGGCACTATCCGGCTCCCTGCCCGTTTTTTGTGGCGAGGCTGATATTGGGACCTCGCAATTCTTTCCCTGGCCAAAAGGAGGAGACAATGCGCAAGGGATTACTGGCCGTGGCCCTATGCGGGGTGACGGGTTCGGCAATGGCGGTGGGCGACATCGAAATCCTGGCCCGCACCTGCAACAACTGCCATGGCGTCAGCGGCGTCAGCGCCGGCGGTTCCATGCCTTCCATAGGCGGCTTGCCCAGCGCTTACCTGAGCAAGATCATGAAGGAGTGGAAGTACGACAAGCGCGACGCCGCCACCATGAACCGCATCGTCAAGGGACTGACCGACGATGAGATCAATGCCCTGGCGGTCTATTTCTCCAAGAAGCGCTGGGTGCCGCTGCCGCAGAGGGCCAGTGCGGCGGCCATGGCCAAGGGCAAGCAGGTGATCTTCGAGAACTGCGAGGATTGCCATGGCGCCACTGGCAGTGATCCGGACATCGACGCGCCGAAGATAAACGGCCAGGCGGCCAGATACATGGCTCTGGAACTGGAAAAATACCGCGACGGGGCGTTCGAGATGCCGCATCGGAAAATGAACAAGATCGTGCGCAAGCTCAACGGCGGCGAGATAGACGCGGTGTCCGATTACTACGGCGCGCAGCGCAAGTGAGGAGGGAAACGGCCATGAACGCAATCCATCGTCGCGACTTTCTGAAGGTCGTCGCCGCCGCCTCCGGCGCCTCCGTCCTGAGCATCCCCAACGCCCATGCCGCCAAGCCCAAGGCCAGGGTGGTGGTGGTGGGTGGTGGCTACGGCGGGGCCACCGCCGCGAAATACATGAAACTGCTGGACCGGGGTGTCGATGTCACGCTCATCGAGCGCGACCGGCTCTATACCTCCTGCCCCCTGTCCAACGAGGTCATCTCCGGCGAGCGCGATATCAAGACCCTGCAGGTGGGCTACAAAGGCCTGGCCCGACATGGCGTCAATGTGGTGCATGACGAGGTTACCGCCATCGACCCGGTCAAGAAGACGGTGGCCACGGCGGGCGGCAAGTCCTTCTCCTACGACGCCCTGATCCTGTCGCCGGGCGTCGATTTCAACTATGGCGCCGTGCAGGGGCTCACCAAGGACCTCTCGGAGTCGCGTCTGCCGCACGCCTGGAAGGCCGGCCCCCAGACCTTGCTGCTGAAGAAACAGCTGGAAGCCATGCCGGACGGCGGCCGTTTCCTCATCGTCGTGCCGCCCGGCCCGTTCCGCTGTCCGCCCGGCCCCTACGAGCGGGCCGCCCAGGTGGCGCTGTACTGCAAGCATCACGGCAAGGGCAAGTCCAAGGTCGTCATCCTGGACGCCAACGATTCCTTCTCCAAGAAACCCCTGTTCGAGCAGGCCTGGAAGGAGCTCTACGGCTATGGAGAGGGGGGGATGATCGAGTGGGTGTCCGGGGCCAACGACGGTAAGGTGGAAAGGGTCGATCCGAATGCCCTGACCTGCTACACCGGCTTCGGCGAGCACAAGGGCGACGTGGTCAACATCATCCCGCCGCACCACGCCGGCAAGGTGGCCAAGGACTTGGGCCTGGCCACCTTCAAGGATAAGTGGTGCGAGGTGAAGCCTGAGAACATGGAGTCCGTGAAGCTGAAGGACGTCTATGTGATCGGCGACGCCTGCGTGGGCGGCGAGCTGGCCACCAACAACGCCTTCCCCAAGTCCGCCCACATGGCCATCACCCACGCCAAGGTGGTGGTGGCGTCATTGGCCGCCAAGTTCAACGGCCTGCCCCCGCCGGTGCCGCTCTACACCAACACCTGCTACAGCGTGGTGGCCCACGACTGGGGCTTCTCGGTGGTGCACCTGTACCGCGTGCAGAACGGGCAGTGGGTCTATATCAAGGACGGCAGCGGCATCTCGCCGGTGACCTTTGGCACGCGGGAGGCACCCAAGCCGGTGCCGCGCATCTTCCGCAGGCTGGAGGCGGAATATGCCGACGGCTGGCTGCGCAACGTGTTGAAGGATGCCTTTGCGTAAGCGGGGTTGAGCGTCGGCCCGGAGGGGCGACTCGTGTGGGCGTCCGTTCAGGGCGTCTTTACCGCCACGGCGGGGGCGGTTTCTTCCTCCGGCGTCCCGTCCCATCCCCCACCCAGGGCCTTGCTGAGTCCCGCCACCGCCGTCAGGCGGGCGCGGCGGGCGTCGATGACGGCCTGCCGGGCCTGGTACTGGTTGCGGCGCGCGTCCAGCACTTCCAGATAACCCGCGACCCCGTTGCGGTAGCGTAAGTCAGCCAGTTCGGCGGCTCGCGTCAGGGCCTCGGCGCGGCGTGCCTCGGCGGCGTCGATCTCGGCCGCCTGGCGTTGTGCCACCAAGGCGTCGAGCACCTCGCGGAAGGCTTGGCGCACTGCCTGCTCGTACTGGATCAGCAACTGTTCTTGCCGGGCGGCGCGGCCTTGCACCACCGCCTCGGTGCGGCCGGCGTTGAACACCGTTTGAACCAGTCCGGCGGTCAGCCCCCAGATGGTGGCGGGGCCGGAGAACAGGTCGGAGAGGGCCTTGCTTTCCGAGCCGAGGTAGGCGGTCAGGCTCAGGTCGGGATAGATCGCCGCGCGGGCCTCGGCGATGCGTGCCTGGGCGGCGGCCAGCTGGGCCTCGGCCTGTTGCAGGTCGGGCCGGTGTCGCAGCAGTTCGGACGGCAGGCCGGCGGGCACCGCGGGGGGCGGGGCCGGTTCGACCGGGGGTTTGCCGGCACCGATGCTGTCTTCCACCAGAGCCTTGGGAGAGCGGCCCAGGAGCACGGCCAGGGCCAGTTCGGTCTGCCGGCGGGCCTGTTCCAGACGGGCCAGGTCGGCGCGGGTGGCAGCCAGTTCCGCCTCCGCCTGTTGCAGTTCGTACTCCGACGACACACCTCCGGAAACCCGCAGGCGTTGCAGGGCCAGGGCTTCTTCCCGGTTGGCCAGGGTATCCTGTGCCAGCCCGGTCTGGGCGGCCACGGCGGTGAGACCGAACCAGGCGGCGGCCACGTCGTGGGTCAGGCTCAGGCGCGCTACCTCACGGCCGTACCGGCTGGCCAGCAGGTCGGCGCGGGCGGCCTCGGTGGCGCGGGCGTAGCGTCCCCACAGGTCCAGTTCGTAGGCGGCTTGCAGGCTGAGGTTGAAGTTGCTCGCGGGGTTGTTGGGAAGGGTCATCTGGCCTCTTTCCGTACTCCGCGAACGGCTGGCCTCAGTACTCAGTTGAGCGCTGGGATACTGCTCGGCACGGGTTGCACCCAGGCCTGCGCGGGCCTCCAGGATACGGGCCGCGGCCAGCTTCAGGTCGGCGTTGTGGGCCAGGGCCTCGTCCATCAGGGTGTCCAGGGCGGGGTCCCGAAACAGCTTCCACCACTCATGCGCGAGCGGCGCCCCTTTCTCCCCGGCCTGAAGGGGAGGAGCGTCCGGCCAGGCGGCGGGCAGGGGCAGGTCGGCCTCGCGGGTCTGGGGTAGCGCCACGCAGCCTGCGAGGAGAAGGGCGGAAAGCAGGGTCACGCTGGAGTTACGCATTGCCGTGCTCCTTGTCGGCATCGTGTTCGCCGGGCGGGTCCTTCACCCGCAGCCGCCGGTCCGTCAGCAGTTTGAAGAACAGCGGCACGAAGAAAATGGCCAGGAAGGTAGCGGCCAGCATGCCGCCGATCACGCCCGTGCCGATGGCATGCCGGGCCGCCGAACCGGCGCCGGTGGAGATGGCCAAGGGCAGGACGCCGAAGATGAAGGCCAGGGAGGTCATGAGAATGGGCCGGAACCGCAGGCGCGCGGCTTCGGCGGCCGCGGCGAAAGTGCCCATGCCGTTCTCTTTCTTGTGCAGCGCGAATTCCACGATCAGGATGGCGTTCTTGGCCGCCAGTCCCACCAGGGTGACCAGACCGACCTGGAAATAGACGTCGTTGGGCAGCCCGCGCAGGAAGATCGCCGCCAGGGCGCCGAACAGGCCGAAGGGTAGGGCCAGCAGTACCGACAGGGGCAGGGACCAGCGGCTGTACTGGGCGGCCAGGATGAGGAAGACCATGACGATGCCCAGGCCCAGGGCCAGGTTGGAGGCGCCGCCTGTCCTTTTCTCCTGGTAGGAGGCGCCGCCCCAGTCGTAGCCGAAGTCGGCCGGCAGGTGCTTTTCCGCGAGCTGTTCCATGAGGGCGATGGCCTGGCCGGAGCTGAAGCCTGGCGCGGCGCCGCCCAGCATCTTGGCGGCCGGGGCGTTGTTGAAGCGCTCCACCAGTTCCGGGCCACTGGTGTGGCTGACCCTTGCCAGGGCGGACAGGGGCACCATCTCCCCGGAGTGGCCCTTCACATAGACCCCACCGATGTCCTCCGGCTTGGCGCGGAACTGCGGCTCGGCCGACATCCATACCGTCCAGGTGCGCCCGTACTTGTTGAAGTCGTTCACGTAGTAGCTGCCCAGGGTGGCCGAGAGGGCGTCATAGACCTGGGTGACATCGACCCCCAGGCTCTTGGCCTTCTCCCGGTCCAGATCGACATAGAGCTGCGGCACGTTGGCCCGGAACAGGGTCTGCAGGGGCGTCAGGCCCTTCTCCTGGGCGGCGGTGGCCATGAACTGCTGGGTCACCTCGGCCAGGCGCTTGGCGCCCCCCTCTCCCTTGTTCTGGATGTAGAACTCGAAGCCGCCCGTCTCGCCCAGGCCCATGATGGCCGGCGGGTTGAAGGCGAAGACGATGGCCTCCTTGATGCTCATGGCCTTCATGAACAGATCGCCGATAAGGGCGTCCACGTGCAGGGGCCGTTCGTCCCAGTCCTTGAGGGTGACGAACATGGTGCCGGCCGAGGTGCGGTTGCCGTTGGAGATGAGGTCGAAGCCGGTCAGGGTAACCGTGTCCTTCACGTGGGGGTTGGAGAGGGCAATCCGTTCCACCCGGTCCATCACCTGCTCGGTGCGTTGCAGCGACGCCCCGTCGGGCATGATCACGGCGGTGACGTAGTAGCCCTGGTCTTCAGGCGGCACGAAGCTGCTCGGGATGACCTTGCCCAGCCACCAGGTCAGGCCGATCATGGCCGCGAACAGGGCCAGGCCCAGCAGGGCGCGGCGCATCATGAAACGCACACCGGCGGTGTAGTGCCGGGTCATGCGGTTGAACCAGACGTTGAACCACTTGAAGAAACCGTGCTCTGCCTTGTGCTCCTGGCGCAGGATCAGGGCGCACAGGGCCGGCGTCAGGGTCAGGGCGACCACGCCGGAGATGGTCACGGCGATGGCGATGGTGATGGCGAACTGGCGGTACAGCTCGCCGGCCAGGCCGCCGATGAAGGCCACCGGGATGAACACCGCCGACAGCACCAGGACGATGGCGACGATGGGGCTGGTGACCTCGGACATGGCCATGTAGGCCGCCTCTCGCGGGGTGCGGCCCAGCTCAGCCAGATGGCGCTCCACGTTCTCCAGCACGACGATGGCGTCATCGACGACGATGCCGATGGCCAGCACCATGCCGAACAGGGTCAGGGTGTTGATGGAGTAGCCCAGCAGCCACATGCCGGCGAAGGTGCCGATCAGGGACACGGGCACCGCCAGGAAGGGGATCAGCGCCGCGCGCCAGTTCTGCAGGAACACGTACACCACCAGCAGCACCAGAAGCATGGCCTCGGCCAGGGTCTTCACTACCTCGCGGATGGAGATCTCCACGAAGCGGGTGGTGTCGTAGGGCACGCCATACTCCAGGCCGGCGGGGAACTTGGCCGACAGTTCCTGCATGGTGGCCTTCACCGCCGCCGCCGTGTCCAGGGCGTTGGCGCCAGACATGAGGAAGATGCCGATGGGCTGCACCGGCTTGCCGTTCACCTTGCCGACGAAGTCGTATTCCTTGGCCGCCAGTTCAACCCGCGCCACGTCCTTCAGGCGCAACAGCGAGCCGTCCGGGTTGGCGCGCAGGATGATCCGCTCGAACTCGCGGGGCTCCTTCAGGCGGCCCTGGGTGGTGATGGTGTAGGTTAGCTCCTGGCCCTGGGCGATGGGCTCCTGCCCTACCTTGCCGGTGGCGAACTGGGCGTTCTGCTCCTGCACCGCCGCGATCACCTCGCTGGGCGACAGCTTCAGCTGGGCCAGGCGGGGCAGGTTGAGCCAGATGCGCATGGCGTAGTCCCGGGCGCCGAACACCATCACGTCGGCCACGCCGGGGATGCGCTTGAGCCGGTCGGCCACGTGGATGGTGGCGTAGTTGCTGATGTCCAGCAGGCCGAAACGGTCGGTGGGCGACTGCAAGGTGACCACCTGCAGGAAGCTGGAGGAGGACTTGCGTACCGACACGCCCATGCGCCGAACCTCCTGCGGCAGGCGCGGCTCCGCCAGCTTGACCCGGTTGTTCACGTTCACCGCTGCCTGATCGACGTCGGTGCCGATCTCGAAGCTGACGTTGATGCTCACCGTGCCGTTGGAGGAACTGGTGGAGGACATGTAAATCATGTTCTCCACGCCGTTGATCTGGTCCTCCAGGGGCGAGGCCACGGTCTCGTTGAGCACCTCGGCGGAGGCGCCCGGATAGACGGCGGTGACGGTGACCACCGGCGGCGCGATCTCCGGATACTGGGCCACAGGCAACTGGCGCAGGGCCGCCAGGCCGGCCAGGACGATGAAGATGGAGATGACCGCCGCGAAGATGGGACGGTCGATGAAGAAGCGGGAGAACATCGTTCAGGTTCCTCGTTGAGGTATGG
Organism: Thiobacillus sp. UBA3361; assembly: GCA_002360535.1. Classification (GTDB taxonomy): domain Bacteria; phylum Pseudomonadota; class Gammaproteobacteria; order Burkholderiales; family Thiobacillaceae; genus UBA3361. The sequence continues at coordinate 29,533 of DEQR01000041.1, read as the reverse complement.
CCCGGACGGAAGGCAGTGCTATCCGGGGCATGGGTCTGGGCCTAGCGGCCCGGCTTCGGCTGCGCCGCATCCGGGCCGCTGGCCGGCGGTGCCACCTGCACCGGCGCCCCCGGCATCACCTTCAGGGCGCCATCGACGATCACCCGGTCGCCAGGCTGTAACCCCTCTTCGATGACCCATTGCTCGCCCACCCAGTCGCCCACCTTCACCGGCCGCGGTTCGGCCGTGGACTTGCCGTTGACCACATAGACGAACTTGCCCTGGGGGCCCTCCATGACCGCCCGCTGGGGCACCAGCATGGCGGCCGGGCGCTCGGCGCCGTCCAGCAGCACGCGCACGAACTGGCCGGGCAGCAGCTTGCCGCCCGGGTTGGGCAACTCGGCGCGTCCCTCCACGGTACCGGTCTGGGCATTCACTCGGTTGTCGCTGAAGGTCATCCGGCCCGCCTGGGCAAGGACGCTGCCATCCGCCAGCTTCACACGAACCCGGTAGCGGCCGTCCTTGGGCAGACTCACACGGCCCGCCGCTGCCGCACGTTCCAGCTTGAGTTGCTCCCCGTCGGGGATACCGAACAGCACGTAGAGCGGTTCGATCTGTGTGACAGTGGTGAGCAGGGTCGCATCACCGGCCGATAGCAGGCTGCCTTCCGACTTCAGCGCCCGCCCGGTCAGGCCGGAGATCGGGGCTTCCACCTGGGTGTAGCCCAAGTCCAACCGGGCGCTCGCGATCCGCGCCCGGGCCGCCTGGATCTCCGCCTGGGCAGCCTGCACCGCCGCCTGGGCAGCCTGTTCACCGGAGACCGCGTCGTCGTACTCCTTCTGGCTGACGGCCTTGCCCTCGAACAGGGGCTTGAGGCGGGTGGCATCCTTGCGCAACCGCAGCAGGTCCGCCTGTGATTGCGCCAATCTCGCCTCGGCCACCGCCCTGGCCGCCTCGGCTTGATCCAGGGCCGCCTTGAAGGGGGCCGGATCGATCTGGAACATGGGTTGGCCGGCACGCACCAGACTCCCTTCCTGGTACAGCCGCTTCAGCAGGATGCCGCTCACGCGCGCCCGCACCTCCGCGTCCCGGTAGCCGGCGGTTTGGCCGGTGTATTCCAGAGTCAATGACACCAGCTGAGGCTGCACTTGAACTACGCTCACATGGGGGGGCGGCATGCCTCCCCCGGATGGGCCCGCCGGCTTCTGCTCGCCCTCGCCGCAGCCAGACAGGAACAGGGTCAACAGCAGGGCGGAGAGGGCGGTGCGCATCACGAAAACCTCCGGGTCAACGGCTTGGATTGAGCAGCGTGAAATATACATACCATCATGTATGTATGTAAACTGGATCATGCCTTAGGATTGCTACAGGACGAAGACCCCATACACCATCATGGTCAGACGCACCAAGGAAGAAGCCCTGGAGACTCGCAACCTGATTCTGGACAGCGCCGAATTGGTGTTCCGGGACAAAGGCGTGGGACACACCACCCTGGCCGACATTGCTGCCGCCGCCGGGGTTACCCGCGGCGCCATCTACTGGCATTTCGAGAACAAGGCGGCCCTGTTGCAGGCCATCAACGACCGGGTGCATCTGCCCTTGGAGGCGATGAACCAGGTCATCGCCGATACCAACCTGGACGATCCCCTGCGCGCCCTGCGCGAGACGGCGGTGGCGGTCCTGCGCCAGGCCGCGGAGGATGCCCGCACGCGGCGTGTATTCGAAATATTCGCCTTCAAGTGCGAGTACGTGGGCGAAATGGCCGCCATGCTGGCCCGCCAGCGGGAAAGCCGCCGTGCCTGTCTGGCCGCCATCGGCGGCAATCTCCGCCATGCTGTGGAAAAGGGCCAGCTGCCAGCGGATCTGGACGTGGATCGGCGGGCCATCGGCCTCTACGCCCTGGTCAGTGGGCTCATCGACACATGGCTGCTGGACCCGGACGGCTTCGATCTGGCGGGAATGGGTGCGGGGCTGGTGGAGGAATTTTGCGCGGGACTGAGGGCGGAAGGTCGGAAGTAAAATTGGAATATATCGGCCGGTCGCATTACCCCGCTGTCCCTGGAATACCCAGCCAGCGGGAGCGTTGATTTCTCGAGCCGAAATGAAAGTTTCTCCCGGCGCCCAGACCGGCGGTTGAAACAAGCTGCATTTTTCATGGCTATAAGGAAGCAGTCGATGAGCGAGCTCGAATTGATCGAACTTCCCGCTCGTATATCATGATTGCCTCGTGTCAACCGCTGATGGTGTTGACCTTGCCAAGCCTTAGAGAGATCGAAACCGAGCTGGCGGGGTGTGAGTTCGCCCATCCGGCTCGGGCGATGCAGAGGGATGTCGATCGTTTTGCCTTGTCGTTGTCAATATTGTTGTTTCCTCAACGCCGCGCGGCTGGCAAGCCCTTGGCATGAATTAGGGCCGGCCCGTTAACGGCTTGATATACAAGGGAAATATGGAGAGTCTGTGGCGGGCACGGTAATTGCTAACAATACTAGTGATTGCGTGGACGGGCCACGCGGCAATTCAAGGAGCAAACGATGCGAATCCACACTCTGATACTGGCTCTGATGACAGGCGCTGCTGTAAGCAACGTCACACACGCCGCCTTGTTCGACCGTGGTTCTGGCTTGATCTACGATGACATCCTCGATGTGACTTGGTTGCAAAATGCCAACCTGGCCGCAACAGAGACCTTCGGTGTATCGGGAATTAATGCCAATGGTTCCATGAACTGGGACACAGCCCAAAGTTGGATTGAGGCCATGAATGCAGCCGAATATCTGGGTTATGACGATTGGCGGTTACCTGAGACAGTGCCCGTCAACGGTATTGCTTTCCAATATGCATCCACGGTAAACGGTACTGCTGATTATGGATTCAATATCACGAGCCCGAATTCCGAACTTAGCCATATGTATTACGTCAGCCTCGGATTGAAGGGATATGTCTCTACCACTGGAGCCTACCAAGCTGATTTTGGTGTATTCGGCAACGGAACGGCCAATGGCGTGGATCAAAGTTCGTTCGGGCAGGAAGATGTTGGTTTGGTTCAAAATCTCCAGGCATATAGTTACTGGTCTGGCACCGAATACGAACCTGATTCGAACCAGGCATGGCATCTCATTACATACTTCGGTGGTCAAGACGCGCATGCGAAGGCCAATAGCTATTTCGCCTGGGCTGTGAGGTCTGGTGACTTGACTGTCCCTGATATCAATGTAACTGCGGTTCCTGAGCCTGAGAGTTACGCACTATTGCTTGCGGGTCTAGGATTCGTAGGCTATGCGGCTCGGCGCAAGTCCAGACGTGTAGCTGCTCAGTAATACATCGAACGAGTACAGAGAGTATTTCGCCCTTGAGAGCAGTCGCCGTGACTCTATGGCAGGGATAATGCCGTAATCACTTGACTGAAAACCAGGGATGATGGTGCTCTCTCCTCTCTGGGGTTCAATCCGGATGCACTAAGATTGGGCAACCTTTGTAGGACGGTATAATTGCTGAAGTGATGTGGCTCGACGCAATCACGACCTTTAGGAGTTGGCCACAGAATTATTGTCAAAACTCGGGTATGCGGGATTGCAGACAAGCAATCAAGCATTAAAAAGGGCAATTCATACAATTTACAGTGGTCGGCATGTGGGGCAGGGTGCCCAGAAGCCCACCCATTGGGCTGTCCCACTAATACTAATAGGCACTTGCGCTGTGTCCACGTGTTACCTCACGGGCACAGCCATCTCCGAGCCGAAACATATTACTGTGGGTTGCCGGTACACGACATTTATGCCCACTACATGAAAATGGCGCGATCGGCGGGATTCGAACCCACGACCCCTGGCTTCGGAGGCCAGTACTCTATCCAGCTGAGCTACGACCGCGTTGGGATGTTATAGCTTTGGCATGCCAGGCTCGGCAAGAGGCCGCCGGGTGACAAGGGCGCGTAGCATAGCACGGTAACCTTCCTGTTGGCAGGGCGAAGGCCTATAATGCGACGATTTTGCAACGTCATTTAAGGGCTTGACCATGGCTGGACATTACGAAATGACCAAAACCACCCCTCAATCCTTCCTGCTCGCCACCCTTGGCGGGCTGGTCGCGCCGGGATTGGCCATCGTCTTGATCGTGTTCTACGTGCTGGGTATCCAGGGCGGCCAGGTGGATGCCGAGGCGGCCGCCATGTCCGACCAGGCCGTGCGCGACCGCATCAAGCCCTTCGGCCAGTCCCTGGCCATCGATCCCAACGCTCCCCGCGTGGAGCGCACCGGCGAGCAGATCTACAACGAGGTCTGCTCGTCCTGCCATGGTTCAGGCGCGCTGGGCTCGCCCAAGTACAAGGAGGCCGGGGCCTGGGGCAAACGCAACGCCCAGGGTTATGACACCCTGCTGACTCATGCCCTGAAAGGCTTCAACAAGATGCCTGCGCGCGGCGGTGATCCTGATCTGAGCGACCAGGAAGTTGCGCGTGGCGTGGTATATATGACCAACGCGGTGGGTGCGTCGTTCGAGCCAGTGCTGAAGAAGGAACGGGAGCCCAGCGCCGCCGAGGTGGCCCAGGGCAAGGTGGTCTATGCTGCCAACTGCGCCTCCTGCCACGACAGCGGTGTGACCGGCGCCCAGAAACTGACCGACGGCGCCGCTTGGGCCGGGCTGATCGCTCAGGGCAAGGAAGCCCTGTACAAGGCCGCCGTCGAGGGTACCTTCGGTGGCCCGGCCAAGGGTGGCAACGAAAAGTTGTCCGATGCAGACGCCCGCTTGGCGGTGGATTACATGGTGGACCAGGCCAAGACTGCCGTGGAAGCCATGAAGACGGCCAAGAAGTAAGCCTTGACCGCGCAGAAATAACGCGGCCTTCAGGCCGCGTTTTGTTTTTCTGTCCAGCTTGATTTGATTTATCGTTGCCCGGCCTGGAGTTGTCGGATTCTCTCGAAAGGAGGATGGATGAACAACGCGGAACCTTCTCCGACCCGTCCGGGGTCCACGAGCGAGCCTGGCCCGATGACCCCGCCCCGCTCGCGCATCTTCCTGCTCAGCCATATGCGCGCCTACACCAGCCTGGTGGGGCACATCCTCGGCTCGCACCCGGAAATCGACGGCTACTATGAACTGCATCGCAGCTATCTGTCCGCAGATGACCTGGAGGCGCAACTGGCCCAGTATGCTGCCCACGACGCCCTCAAGCCGAACGGCCGCTATCTCTTTGACAAGCTGCTGCACAACGACCACGCCCTGAACCTGGCCCTGCCGGAACTGGCCGACGCCACGGTGCTGGTCTCGTTGCTGGAGCCCGAGGCGACCCTGAAGAGCACCATCGACCTGTTCGCCCGCAAGTCCCGCGAAGACCTTTACGCGACCCCGGCGGGGGCGACGCGCTACTACGTTGACCGGCTGGCCGCGCTGGCAGAATTATCCCTGGGCCATCCGGGACGCTACCGCTATTTCGACGCGCCGCTGATCTGCGACGACCCGCCCCGCCTGCTGGCCGCCCTGGCCGACTGGTTGGGTCTGGCCGCGCCCCTATCCGAAAGCTATGGAACGTTCGCCATGACCGGTGTGCCGGGCGCGGGCGACTCCTCGCCGGCTATGGCCACGGGCCGCATCCTGCGGCGGCGGCCGTCGATACCCGATGTGGCCCTGGACCCGGCGCTGCTGCAACAGGCCGAGGCCGCTTACCGGGATTGCCGCGCCCGCCTCATCGCCCACGCGGCTGAAACCGTCCTCATGTGAACAGGGTGTCCCAGGCGTCCCGCTCGGCGCGGTAGTGGCGCAGGGCATCGACGATCTGGGCCCGCCGCCGGGCCCGGTGGGCCTCGGAACGAATCTGCCGCCAGGCCGGCGCCTCGGCACCGAAGTTGGCCTGGATGTTGGCCAGGAAGCGTTCGATGCGATCCAGGGCGGTGGGGTCCAGCCTCGTCCCGCGCGCCGCCGCCAGCCATGCCGCGATCTGGCCATGGCGGGCGGCGATGGCCGCCAGCTTGGCGGCGTAGCGCGTCAGGAGGTCGGCCTCCACCCGCGCCACCGTCTGCGGCAGGTCGGCGTGGGTCGCCAGGCTGGCCAGGTCGTGGGTCTTCAGCCATTCCACCACCGAGAACAGCATCAGGTCGCCGAAGAACTGGCGCTCGAACTCGTCGCCGATGTCGATGGCCGCCGCCTGGGCCTCGACGCCGGGGCGGAACTCGTCCTCCTTCACTCCCCGGGTGGTGCGCCGGTGCAGCATGGGCAGGTTGGCCGAGGCGAAGCGCGCGCCGATCTCGGCCTGGATCAGCCTGCCCGCCGTGGGGCCGGACATGCGCAGGCGCAGGTGGCCGAAGGGGATGATGTACTTCAGCCCGGCATAATCCACCACGTAATTGCCGGGATAGACGGTGCGCGCCGGCGCCAGGGCGAGGGGTCCGGCGTATTCGTAGCGGGTGCGGCGGGTGGGGTGCTCGCCGAAGAAGAAATGCTCCAGCCGCCGGGTGAAATGGTCCAGGCAGGCCGCGTGGTCGTGCTCCCCGGCCAGGGGGCAGCGGTAGTCGAAATGGTCCGCCGCCGCCCCCAGGCCGAACAGGGGGGCATGGTCATGGTAGGCCGCCTCCCCCGGCAAGGGCGCAGCGCGGTCGTGGAAACCGCACGGGGCAAGGGGATCCAGGGTGGCAATTTGGTTCAGGAAGGCTGCCAGGTCATCGAGGAAGTTGGCCGCCATCACCGCCGGCGACACCGGCGGGTCGCCCACCAGCTTGCCGGTGAGCATGCGGATGTCGTGCTCACGGAACAGCCGGTCGATGGCGTGGAAATAGCTGAACGCAGGCACCACCCGCTCGCCATCGGGTCCCTCTACGTTCACCTCCAGGGCCTGGTCGCTGTCCACCAGGTAATAGAGGGTGTTGGCCCGGTCCTCGGTGAGTTGCAGCAGCTTCAGATAGGCCAGGTTGCGATTCGCCGCCTGACCCTTGCGCCAGAAGCGCTCCGCTGGCTGGTCGGTGAGCAGGCGCGCGAGACGCGCCCGCTGTCCGGCCGGCAGGGCATGCAGCAGGGCGGCCTGCTCGGGCAGGTCGAAGTGGATCACCCGCAGGCCGCGCGCCTCGAATTCCGCCGCCAGAGCCCGGTGCGCCGCCACGTTCGCCGGCTCCCGGCTGTCCTCGGCCAACACCACCGTCACCTTGGCCCAACGGCCGTCCGCGCCCCGGCCGCCATAACCGTACAGCTCGCACTGGGCCAGGATGCTTTCCAGGCAGGTGCGCACATGGGCCGGCCGGTCGGCGACGGTGATGGCCAGCAGGAAATGGTGCTGGACGCGCCCACCGCCGGCGTCGATCAGCCCCTGGAACTCCCGGTGCAGGGCCTGGTAACGGGCCAGCCAGGCGTCGAAGTCGGCGGGATCGGCCCGCCACATGTGGGTTTCCACTTCGGGAAACAGGCGCTCGTAAAGCTTGGGCATGGCGGTGGGATAGCAGATATCCGCTTCGGCCCGGTCAGCCCGCAGGCCGGGGCAAAATTCGAGAAGATCGTTCAGGGCGGGTTGAATGGGCCTGGGCATGGGTTTTTGCGGACGACGCAGACAGGCTCACGGGCCGTTGCCTGTGCCGGATAGCTTAGCGGTTGCGTCGAATTTCTACATTGAGGGAGGGTAGGGCGGAAAAGTGAAGCGCCTTCCGCCGGATGGCATACTACGCGTGCTGGCCGGGCATATGGGACTGTCAGCCTTTAATTCCGCTTACGAGCAAGTTACTGCCAGCCCACTATCAGTCGCAGAGTGTCTGGGAATAATCCGCTCACCCCCCCAGCATCGCCTTCAGATTCGCCAGACGCTGCTTGCCGGCCTGCTTGGCGGCCGCCGGGTCGTCCGGCTCCTTGCCGCTGACCTTCACCGCCGCCTGGTCCAGCTCGGCCAGGAAGCGGGACGGCTCGCCGCGCTGCCATTCGCCGGCCCGCTTGCGCTTGCCGCACCAGGTCACGGTGAGGCTGCGCTGGGCGCGGGTGATGCCCACGTACATGAGGCGGCGCTCCTCTTCCAGGCGGTCGCCTTCCAGGCATTCGCGGTGCGGCAGGATCTCCTCCTCCGCCCCGGCCAGGAACACGTGGGGGAATTCCAGGCCCTTGGCGGCGTGCAGGGTGGATAGGCGCACCGCGTCCGCTTCGCCGTCCTCTCGGCCTTCCAGCAGGTTCATCAGGGCCACGGTCTGAGTCAGTTCGATCAGGTTCTTGCCGTCCTCGTCGCCCTTCTTGGCCAGCCAGTCGGTGAACTCCAGCACGTTGGCCCACTTGTTGCGGGCGGCGCGCTCGTCCTCGGCCTCGAACAGCCAGGCCTCGTAGCGGATGGCGTCCAGCATCTCCTTGAGCAGGTCGCCGGCCGGTTCGCGCTGGGCGCGGTATTCGATGCGGTTGATGAAGTCGCCGAACTCGCGCAGGGTCTCCAGCTGGCGGCCGGCCAGATGGCCTTCCACGCCGTTCTCGAACAGGGCCTCGAACAGGCTGACGTGGCGCTGGGCGGCGTAGTGGCCGAGCTTTTCCAGGCTGGCCGGGCCGATGCCGCGCTTCGGAGTCGTCGCGGCGCGGATGAAGGCGGGGTCGTCGTCCTGGTTGGCGATCAGGCGCAGGTAGGCGGTGACGTCCTTGATCTCGGCCCGGTCGAAGAAGGACTGGCCGCCGGACAGCACGTAGGGGATCTTCAGTCCGCGCAGGGCCTCCTCGATGGGCCGGGCCTGGTGGTTGCCCCGGTACAGCACGGCGTAGTCGCCGTAGCGGGTGCGGTGCTCGAACTTGTGGGCGGAGATGCGGGTGGCGATGAGTTCCGCCTCCTGGGCCTCCTCCTTGCAATGCACCACGTGGATGGGTTCGCCCAGGCCCAGTTCGCTCCACAGCTGCTTGTCGGACAGGCGCGGGTTGTGGCGGATGACGCTGTTGGCGGCGGCCAGGATGCGCTGGCTGGAGCGGTAGTTCTGGGTCAGGGGGATGATCTTCAGGGTGGGGTAGTCCTGGGAGAGGCGTTTCAGGTTCTCCACGTCGGCACCGCGCCAGGCATAGATGGCCTGGTCGTCGTCGCCCACGGCGGTGAGCCGGCCGGCCACTCCTGTGAGCAGCTTCATCAACTCGTACTGGGCGCCGTTGGTGTCCTGGTATTCGTCCACCAGCAGGTAGCGCAGCCTGTTTTGCCAGGTCTCCCGGGCCTCGGCGTGGTCGCTGAACAGCTGCACCGGCAGGCGGATCAGGTCGTCGAAGTCCATGGCCTGGTAGGCGCGCAGGGTGTCCTGGTACGCTCGGTAGGCCCGGGCGGCCTGGCCCTCGGCCTCGTCGGCGGCTTGCTTGAGGGCCTGGTCGGGGGTGACCAGGGCGTTCTTCCAGCCGGAGATCACCGACGCAGCGCCCCGCAGGCTGCTCTTGTCCGGGGACTTGAGGATGTCGCTCAGGATGGACTGGGCGTCGTGGGAATCCAGTACCGAAAACTGGGGCTTGTAGCCCAGGCGGCGGGCCTCCTGGCGCAGGATCATGAGGCCCAGGGAGTGGAAGGTGGAGACGGTCAGCCCCTGGCCGGCCCGGCCCGGCAGCAGGTCGGCGACCCGTTCCCGCATCTCCCGTGCGGCCTTGTTGGTGAAGGTGATGGCGGCCACGTGGCGGGCGGGGAAGTTGCACTCGGACACCAGCCAGGCGATCTTGCGGGTAATTACCCGGGTCTTGCCGGAGCCGGCCCCAGCCAGCACCAGCAGGGGCCCGTCCAAGTATTTCACGGCCTCCCGCTGTTGCGGGTTGAGGTCGGCGAGGAGGTTGGCTGCGGTGTTGGACATGGGGGCGCGATTTTAACAGCCGGTCGGTTAGACTCGCCCTGGCAAAGGAAAACCTATGAGCACTTACGTCATCGGCGACGTCCAGGGCTGCCTGCACGCCTTCCTCGAACTCCTGGACCGGATCCGCTTCGACCCCGACCGGGACCACTTATGGCTGACCGGCGACTTGGTCAACCGGGGCGAGGATTCCATCGGCATGTTGCGCTGGTGCATGGCCCACGACCACGCGGTGGTGGCCATCCTGGGCAACCACGACCTGCACCTGCTGGCGGTGGCCGAAGGCTTCGTGCCGCCCCACCGCAAGGACACCATCGCCGACATCCTGGGTGCGCCGGATCGGGACGTGGTGCTGGACTGGCTGCGCCGCCGGCCCATGGTGCACGGTGAGGGGGACTGGCTGATGGTCCATGCCGGCCTGCTGCCGGAATGGGACGCCGAGCAGGCCCTGGCCCTGGGCGGCGAACTGGAGGATGTGCTGCGGGGGACTGGCTACCGGGCCTTCCTGCGCGACATGTACGGCAACGAGCCGCGCCGCTGGGACGAGGCCCTGAGCGGCCAGGACCGCCTGCGCCTGATCGCCAACGCCATGACCCGCATGCGCTTCCTGCATCCGGACGGGGGCATGGAGTTTTTGCACAAGGGGCCGCCGGCGGAGGCCCCGGCGGGGCTGACCCCCTGGTACAACATGCCCGGACGGCGCAGCCGGAATACGCGGGTGCTGTTCGGCCACTGGTCCGCCCTGGGCTTGATGGTGCGCCCGGACGCGGTGGCCCTGGATACCGGCTGCCTGTGGGGCGGGCAGCTCAGTGCGCTGCGGCTTGAGGATGACCGGTTGTTCCAGGTGCCCTGTCACGCCCGTCGGCTGCCAGGACATCACGAATAGCCTGTTCGGCCTGGGCGGCCACTTCCCGGCGATGCAGGCCATCGGCCTGCATGGGGGGCAGGAAATGCACCTCGGCACGGATGGCTTCCTGGCGGGCGATGCGCCGCAGGGATTCGCCCAGGGACATGTTGTCGTAGTAGGCGGCGTCGATGCAGATCGAGCCGTCCGGACGCCGGTAGCGGATGGCCACCGGCCAGACCCGCGCCCGGGCCAGCACCGCCGGCTGGAATAGGGAGGGGAAGAAGGGTCTCAGGGCCGTGCCGTCGGTGGTGGTGCCCTCGGGGAACAGGGTCAGGCAGGCCCCCGTGCGTAGCAGGTCGGCCATGGTCTCGTTCATGCGCCTGGCGTCAGCCTTCTTGTCCCGTTCCAGGAACAGGGTGCCGGTGTTCTCCGCCAGCCAACCCACCAGGGGCCAGTCCCGCACTTCGGCCTTGGAAACGAAATGGGTGTACAGCAGGCCGTGCAGCAGGTGGATGTCCAGCCAGGAGACGTGGTTGGACACCATCAGCGCCCCCTCGCCCCGCACCGCCGGCGGGCGGCCGTGCACGATGACGCGCACGTTCAGGATGGCGGTGAGCTTGCGCGACCAGATGATCACCCGCCGCTGCCGTTCCTCGGTATTGAGATGGGGAAACAGCAGCAAAATGGTGAGTGCCCCCGCCACCAGGTGCAGGCCCAGGCGCAGCAGGCGCAGCCAAGGTCGCAGGGGACGGCGCACCCTCAAACCTTCATGAAGTGACGCGCGTAGGCCTTGTTGATGTTCTTCATGGACAGCAGGATGGGCAGGTCGGCGGTATTGAAGTCCGGGTCCCAGGCCGGCTCGCCGGCGATGTAGGAACCGACCCGCAGGTAGCCCTTGATCAGCGGCGGCAACACCGGCGCGGCGGTGCTGTCGAGGGCCTCCAGGGGCAGCGGGCAGCGGGGGAAGACGCGCCATTCCACCGGTCCCAGATGCTTGTCCTTCACCGCGTGCCAGATACCGGCCGCGTTGTGGCCGCCGTCCTGCATGCCGATGCTGGCGCAGCCGATCAGGTATTCGTAGCCGTTCTTCAGCATGTACTCGGCCAGGCCGGCCCACAGCAGGGTGATCACGCCGCCGCTGCGGTAGTCGGCATGCACACAGGAGCGGCCCAGTTCCACCATGTTTTCGCGCAGATGCTGCAGGCGGGTGAGGTCGAATTCCGTCTCGGTATAGTAGCTGCCCACCCGTTTTGCGGCCGCGGGGCTGAGGATGCGGTAGGTGCCCACCACCTCGCCGGTGTCGCCGTCACGCACCAGCAGGTGCTCGCAGAACGGGTCGTAGAGATCGGCATCGACGCCGGGCACTGCCGGATCGAGCCGGGCGCCCATTTCTTCGGCGAACACCTTGTAGCGCAGGCGCTGGGCCTCGAGCACTCCATCCTGGTGGGCGGCCAAGCTCACCTGGAAATTCCGTTTCCTGTCGTTGCCACTGTCAAGCTGTTCGCGCAGCATGCCGTGTCCTTTCATTAATCAGATCATGGCAAAGATATGAGCGCGCCATGACGCATGGGTGACGTCCGTGTGAAGCTTTGGTTACGAGCGCCGCGTGGCCAGCCGTCCGTTCAGTGGCTCACGCGGGCGGTGCCGCCGGATTCCAGCACCCGCACCCGCTCGCCCACGGCGAACTTCTCGCCCGTGTCCTCCTGGGTGACGGCGATCAAGCGTCCCGAGTCCAGGCGAATGGTGATCTCCACGCCCTCGCGGCGGGTGGTGGCCCGCTCCGTGGCGGCCCCGGCCACGCCGCCGGCCACCGCGCCGACGATGGCGCCGATGGCCGAACCCTTGCCTTCGCCCACCGTGCTGCCGGCCACGCCGCCGATGGCGCCGCCCGCCGCCGCGCCGACGCCGGACTGGGTGCCTTCCAGGCGCACCGGACGCACATGCTCCACCACGCCCATCTTCACCTCCTGGACGCGGCGCGCTTCGCCGCGCTCATAATCGTCGCCCCCCAGGCCGCCGAGGCAGCCCGCCAGCGGCAGGGGTAGCAGGGCAATGAGGAGGAGGGTCTTGTTCATGGCGAAATCCTTCACAGGGAATATCCATACTCGGCCCGGAAGCGGTCGGCCACTTCCGCCGCCGTGAAGCGGTGGTTCTGGCCGCCCCGGCTGGCGACCTTGATGGCGCCCAGCAGCCCCGCCAACCGGCCGGTGGTGGGCCAATCGTAGCCACTCATCAGGCCGTACATCAGGCCGGCCCGGTAGGCATCGCCGCAGCCGGTGGGGTCCAGCACCTCTGCGGGTGTGGCCGGGGGAATGTCGTGCACCTGTCCGTCGGTGTAGATGCGCGAGCCCTGGGCGCCCAGGGTGACGACGAGGGCCTGCACCCGCCCGGCGATGGCCTCGAGATTCTGGCTCGTGCGCTCTTCCAGGAGCTTGCCCTCGTAGTCGTTGACCGTTACGTATGTGGCCTCGTTGACGAAATCCATCAGTTCCGTGCCGTTGAACATGGGCAATCCCTGGCCCGGATCGAAAATGAACGGGATGCCTGCCTGGGCGAACTGCCGCGCGTGGTCGATCATGCCCTGGCGGCCGTCCGGCGCGACGATGCCCAATCGCACGTCCGCGGCTTCTGAGACCTGGTTCTGGTGGGCTTGGTTCATGGCGCCGGGGTGGAAGGCGGTGATCTGGTTGTCGTCCAGGTCGGTGGTGATGAAGGCCTGGGCCGTGTAGCTGCCCACCACCTGCCGGATGTGGTCGCGATGGATGTCCAGGTCGTGCAGCCGGTCCCGGTAGGCGCCGAAATCGTCACCCACCGTCGCCATGATAAGCGGCTCGCCGCCCAGCATTTTCAGGTTGTAGGCGATGTTGCCGGCGCAGCCGCCGTATTCCCGGCGCATGTCCGGCACCAGGAAGGCCACGTTCAGGATATGGATCTGCTCGGGCAGGATGTGGTTCTTGAAGCGGTCGTGGAAGACCATGATGTTGTCGTAGGCCATGGAGCCGCAGATCAGGGCGCGCATATATTTCATTCCTTCCGTTGAATTCGTAAATTGTCCCCGTAAGCATCGGATTTGTCTCGTTTTGTGTCACGAAACCATCATCCGCCTGACACGAACGTTTCTTATTCGGGCGACATGATGACCGGCCATGAAGGCATGGCCGCACCGTATCCCTCCTTCCCAGCCCATGGGCGTGGCCGCCCCCCGCGCGGCCCGTCTGATCCTGTACATACTGCCCCTGCTGCTGCAAAGCGGCGACGCCCTGGCGTGGGGCCTGCACACCCATGTCTATTTCGCCCAACTGCTGGTCTGGTCCATTCCCCTCCTGGACCCGGAACTGCGACGGGCGGTGGCGCGCTTCCCGCATCTGGTCATGGCCGGTGCCTGCCTGCCCGACCTGGCCCTGGTGGGGCCGCGGCTGGACACCCCGGCCTTCGCCGGCACGCACCGGTGGGAATCCGCCCACCACCTGCTCCGCCAGGCCCGGGACGACGACGAACGCGCCCTGGCGGTGGGCTTCGCCAGCCACCTGCTGGTGGACGTGATCGCCCACAACCACTTTGTCCCGGCGCACGAGAAGCTGCTGCTGGATATCCCTTGGCTGACCCATGTGACGGTGGAATGGGCCATGGACGCCCACATCGCCCGCCACGCCTTCGCCGCGCCGGGCGAGGTGTTGCTGGAAGAGGAGCTGCGGGTGGCGGATTTCGCCGCCCGGCATTTCGGCACCCGCGGGGCCATGGCCCTCAAGGCCGTGCGGCTGCTGGGCCAGGCGGACCGGGGCCTGCGCCGCTCCCGGTTGCCCGAACTCTGCTACCGCCTGCTGCGCCTGGACGGCACCCTGCGTACCCGCTTCGACGATTACATTCAGGCCACCGGCAGACGCCTGGACCAGCTCAACCGGGTGCTCAACCACGAGGCCCCGGCCTGGCCGGCGGAACTGAACTGCCCGGTGGCCAAGCGCGACCGCCTGCAACCCTTCTCGCGCGCCGATTTGCGTGCCCTGCTGCCGTTACCCCACGACCTGTTCGAGGCGGAGCCGGCGCGGGTTTGACGGCGGGCCCCGCAGCCACGCCTTGCGCAGACATCGGCTGAAGGGTTCAGGTGCTCAGATGAAGCCGGCCAGATACAGCGCGGCCAGGGCCAGGGTGCCGCCGATCAGGGCACCGGCGATTACGTCCGACAGGTAGTGCAGGCCGAGGATCAGCCGCGAGGCCGCCACCAGCAGGGTGAAGGGCAGCAGCAAGGCCCAGAGCGCGGGATAGTAGGTGGCCGCCACCACGGTGAAACACACGGCATGCAGCGTGTGGCCGGAGGGAAAGCTGTAGTAATCCAGGGGCAGGGTGGTCACCCGGATGCCCGGATGCTGCCGGCAGGGCCGCTCCCGCGAGGTGGTGGACTTGAGCCAGGTGTAGGTGAAGGTGCAGGCCATGCCGGCGGCCACCATCACCAGCACTGGCTTCAGGGCATCGGGACCCTGGTAGAGCAGCAGGGCGGCCATCAGCGCATACCAGAACAAACCGTCGCCGAGGCTGCTGACCACCCCGAAAAAAGCGGACAGGATGTGCCGGCTGTTCGCGCGGTTGATGCGCACCGCCATGCGGTTTTCCCAGGCCTTCAGCCGCGCCAGCCAGTTGTCCGTGCCGTCCGCAAACATGGTCGAGTTATCCCGTTTCCAGTTCCAACAATGCTCTTTCATGATATGCCGCATTGTCCTCGACCACATGGAAGAGGATGTTTTCCAAACGGGTGAATATCTGTTCCCAGGACAGTCCCCGTGCGGTGTCCAGGGCGCGGGCGCCCAAGACCCGGCGCAGAGCGGGTTCCGTCGCGGCCCGGAGCGCCTCGGCGACGAAAACCGCCTCGTCGCCGAGCGGGGCCTTCAGGCCATTGTGGCCATGGCGCACGTGCTCCGCCGCGGCGGCGTAATCGTAGCCCACCGCGCACAGCCCGCTGGCCATGGCCTCCAGCAGCACGTTGCCGAAGGTCTCGGTCATGCTAGGAAACAGGAACAGGTCCGCCGAGGCGTAATGGGTGGCCAGGTCCTCACCGCGGCGTGCGCCACGGAAAACGAAGTCCGGGTAGACGCTCCTCAGCGCGGTCAGTTCCGGGCCATCCCCCACCAGAACCAGCTTGGCCTCGGGCCGCACGCGGCGAATGGCCGCGAAAGCACCGATCAGCAGGGCCAGGTTCTTTTCCGGCGCCATGCGGCCCACGTTGATCACCACCAGGTCATCGGCGCCCACACCCCAGGCGCGGCGCAAATCCTCGCTGCGCCGCTCGGGCTGGAACAGCTCCGTATCCACCCCGCGTGCCACCACCTGCACATTGCGGAAGCCGGCCGCCTCCAACTCGGTACGGATCGACAAGGAGGGCACCATGGTCACCCGCGCCTGGCTATGAAACTTGCGCAGGTACGAGACGATGGGCTTGCGCAGCCAACCCAGGCCGTAATGCCGACTGTAGCTGTGAAAATTGGTATGGAAGTCGGTGGCCACCGGGATACGCAGCTTCTGGGCCGCCGCCATGGCCGACCAGCCCAGCGGACCCTCGGTGGCGATCTGGATCACGTCCGGACGCTTGAGGGACCAGAGGCGATGCAGCGCCGACTTGGCCGGCAGTCCCATTTTGAGCCCCGAATAGCGCGGAATCGGTACGCCGGGGCGGAGCACCTGCTCCAGGTTTTCTTCCGGGCGGGGCAGATCGGAAGCGTCCTGCCTGGGCCGGATCAACTGCACCTGGTGGTCCCGCTGCTGGAGGGCACGCACCATGCGTCCTAGGGTCATGGCCACGCCGTTGATCTCCGGAGGATAGGTCTCCGTCACGACGGCCACCCGCAAGTGGCGCCGCTCCACGGGCAACTGCTGGAAAACGAAGTCTGGGGCGGGCATGCCGCGAGTCTCGCCGGCCCAGAAGACACGAATATGACGGAACCGCTAAGGTTCTGTGACAGACCGCCACGGCCTGACGACCGCCTCGCCAACCTTGACGCCAGGGAGGTTTACGGCTTTAATTCGCCCTCCTCGTGTGGCCGGTTCCGGGCACGCAAGCTGGCCAGGTAGCTCAGTTGGTAGAGCACATGACTGAAAATCATGGTGTCGACAGTTCGATTCTGTCCCTGGCCACCATTTCCAAAAGCCCGAACTCGTTTCGGGCTTTTTTACGCCCGCCCGCAGCGCCAGTTCTGGCGGGACTTCGCGGGATTGCCTCGCGAGCGTCACCCCTCGCATTTCCGTGTTTCTGGCCCTTTTCGGCCTCTCTGTTCTCCGGTTTTCTCTACTTGCCTCGCGAGCGTGCGCGAGGTCACTTCCTGTATTGGCGCGGATTTCGGGGTGGTCGGTTGTGGTTGGAAAGTGGTTGTTGCCGGCGACCGATGATGAAATAGCGCCGAATCATCTGTGGCGACGACCTGACTCTCACCTACGCTCAGCAGTAGGGCGGACGCTCAAGGGGCTGCTCGACTCTAAAACCTGCCGGATGGCCTACTTCAGCCATTCGGCCATTCCGGTCACACGATATTGGCAAGGCCTACGGCGGCTTCCGAGCACTGTTCGGCCGTGTCAATAACGATGTTTGGACTAACTGGCTCAGTTCGAAAACCGTCCATGGCAACGTAATGGCTAAGTCTGCCGCCCCAGTGGCAAGTCCAGTTCTATAACCAGCCCCCTCAGATCTGTTGGCCGCAGAGACTGCGCCGTCATGCGCTTCGATCCCCCGCCGCGTAATTGCGAGACCGAGGCCATATCCCGCAGTCGACTGTCCTGACCCGCTGCGGGCGAAAGGATCGAAGATCGCGGCAAGATCGAATTCGGGAACACCCGTCCCATTGTCGGCAATGGCGATGTGTAGGCGGCCATCCTTAGACTGGGTGGAAATGGAAACGCGCCCGCCTGTTACTTGGTTTTATTCTCCGAACGTAACTGACTGGCACTGTTGTGGGCGCCGGGAACATGGCCTCCTGCGGCTGTTTCGCTTCGGGTTGATTGGCGCGCGGTTTGCGCCAATTCGTTCAAAATGCCGCAGTGCCCGGCGTCGCTGGCTTCCTGGCAGAGTTCGCGCAGGCCTTTGAGTTGCCGTTCCAGTTGGCGCAGTTCGCGGATGCGGCTGGCGACATGGCCGATGTGTTCGTCGAGCAATTCATTTACGGTGCCGCAATTAGCTGTGGGCGAATCCTTGAACCCCAGCAGCACTCGAATCTCGTCAAGTGTCATGTCCAAGCTGCGGCAGTTGCGGATGAAGCGCAGCCGTTCCGCATGCGCGGCCCCATAGATGCGGTAGTTGCCGTCGGTGCGGGCGGTTTCAGGCAGCAGACCCTCGCGCTCGTAATAGCGGATGGTTTCCACCTGGGTGCCGGTATGGCGGGCAAGTTCCCCAATTTTCATGGTGATGGTGTAACTCACTCCCCTGTGCCTGGATAGCATCGTAATTATGCCGTGATTGTAGTCTCTTGACTCTTTAGCCGCTACAGGGTTTTTAATGTCGGAAAACAAGGAGTCTTTTTTCATGGCATCTCCAGCATCCGAACACAGCATTCTTCCCGAGTCCTCCGGCTGCGCTTGCTCAGGCAGTTGTTCGACAACGCTTCCCTTGTCCGAACCGCCGGCCACGGCAAGCCAGGCCGGCGTGACTGTGCTGTTGATTCCGGCGATGGATTGCCCCAGCGAGGAAAACGACATTCGCCGCGCTCTGGCGGCGATTGATGGCATTCGCTCCTTGAGCTTCCAATTGTCGGCGCGGACGTTGGCTATCGACGCGCCAAACTCGGTATTGCCCGCTGCCATCGCGGCGATTCGGCAAGCGGGCTACGAAACCCAGACACCTGCTGCCGGCGACGAAGCAAAGGAAGGTTATTCCGCAAAGTCTGATTTATGGAAAACCCTGCTGGCGCTGGCACTGGCCACCGGTGCGGAACTGGTGCACTTCCTCGCGCCCGACACGCTGCCGTTCAATGGGCTAGGCATGGCGCTGGCAGTGATCGCCATCGGGCTTGCCGGATTGTCGACTTACACCAAAGGACTGGCTGCCTTGCGCCGTGGCCAGTTGAACATGAACGCGCTGATGGGCGTGGCGGTGACCGGTGCGTTCCTGATCGGTCAATGGCCCGAGGCGGCGATGGTCATGGCCTTGTACGCCTTGGCCGAACTCATCGAATCCAGGGCCGTGGATCGGGCACGTAATGCCATCAAGAGCCTGCTGGCGCTGACGCCTGACGCCGCCGAGGTGAGTCAGGCCGATGGGCAATGGCGCGAAATGCCGGCTGCGCAAGTCAGCCTCGGAGCCGTTGTGCGGGTCAAGCCGGGCGCGCGCATTCCGCTTGATGGCCGGGTGACGGCAGGCAATAGCGCGGTGAACCAGGCCCCGGTGACGGGAGAGAGCATTCCGGTCGACAAAGTGGTTGGGGATAGCGTATTCGCCGGCACCATCAACGAGACCGGCACGCTAGAGCTTGAAGTCACGGCGGCCGCCGATAACACCACGCTGGCCCGGATCATCCATGCCGTCGAACAGGCCCAGGGGACGCGGGCACCGACCCAGCGCTTCGTCGACCGTTTCGCTGCGATCTATACGCCTGCAGTTTTTGTCATCGCGCTGGCTGTGGCGATGTTCGGCCCCTGGCTATTCGACTGGAGTTGGATGCAGGCGATCTACAAGGCGCTGGTGCTGCTGGTCATTGCCTGTCCTTGTGCGCTGGTGATTGCCACGCCGGTGACCGTGGTCAGCGGGCTGGCGTCGGCTGCCCGGCGCGGCATTCTGATCAAGGGCGGTGTGTATCTGGAAGAAGCGCGCAAACTGCGCGCGATTGCGCTGGACAAGACGGGAACCATCACCGAGGGCAAACCGCGTCTGGTCGCCACCGAAGTGCTGCCGTCGAATATCTCTGAGGTACAGGTACTCTCCTGGGCGGCGAGCCTGGCGGGCCATTCCGATCACCCGGTCGCCAAGGCGATTGCCAGTGGTCTCAATCTGCCGGAAAACGGCCTCACGGATTTTGTCGCCCTGGCTGGGCGCGGCGTGGAGGCGCGCACGGATGGTCAGAAGCTGACGCTGGGCAATCACCGATTGATCGAGGAGCGCAGCCTGTGCAGCGTCGAGATCGAGGCGCGACTGAACGTCCATGAAACCCAAGGCCGGAGCGTGACGTTGCTGGCCTCGGAACGGCAGGTGCTGGCAATTTTCGCAGTGGCCGACACGATCAAGGAAAGTTCGCGCGCAGCCCTGGCAGAACTCCATCAACTGGGCGTTACCTCCGTGATGCTGACCGGTGACAACAGTGCGACGGCTGCCACGATCGCGAAACAGGCGGGCATCGACGATGCACGCGGCAACCTGCTGCCCGAGGACAAACTCGCGGCGATCGAGGAAATGCAGCGCCGCTACGGCACGACGGCGATGACCGGCGACGGCATCAACGATGCGCCGGCCCTGGCCCGTGCCGACATCGGCGTGGCGATGGGTTCGGCAGGTACGGACACGGCGATGGAAGCGGCCGATGTGGTCATCATGAACGACGATCTGCGGCGCATCCCAGAGACCATTCGTTTGTCGCGACGTACCCATGCCGTGCTTTGGCAGAACATCGCGCTCGCCTTAAGTATCAAGGCAGTATTCCTTGTGCTTGCGATTGCCGGCGGAGCCACCATGTGGATGGCAGTGTTTGCCGATATGGGGGCAAGCCTGCTGGTGGTAGCCAATGGATTACGTTTGCTTCGCAACCCAACTGTTTCTGTCAGAACTTAACTGCTACAATTTCGCGCATGCGTCGCTGGCTCTCCATTCTGTTGCTTGTCTTCCTGCCGCTCCAACTGAGTTGGGCAGCAGTGGGCGTCTATTGCCAGCATGAGTCGGGGGCCGCCGCCAAGCATTTCGGCCATCACGATCACCAACACAAGGCCGATGCCGGCCAGGGCGATACAGCCGATCCGAAAGTGTTCGGTGGCATCGACGGTGACTGCAGTGCCTGCCATGCCGGATGCGCTGCGGCGATCTTCGGTGAAATCCAGATTTCAGCACCCTCATATGCGTCGGCAGCCGTCGATGACTATCTGCACAGCCAGAACACTTCCCCGCATTACCAGCCCGAACGCCCGAATTGGGCGCCCCTCGCCTAATCGGCGAGGCGGGCGGTTCCATTACTCCCTGCATCCCTCGTGTAACGTGACGGCCTGATCCGTCTGTTGCATGCCGACCCGAACGGGTCGTGCCTCGCCGATTCCCCCCGTGTGTCCTTTCATCACTGGAGAATCGGATGGTTCAGAAACATCGTTATCGCTGGCTGAGTCGAACCCTATGCCTTGCCATTGGCGGCATGTTGGCGGCCGGCAACCTATGGGCGCAGTCCGCGCCACTCACGCTCAAACAGGCATTCGAATCGGCGTGGTCACGCCAACCAGAAGCTCAGTCACTCGCTGAACGCCGCGAGGCCGCCGAAGCACGCAGGCAAAGCGCCGATAGTTGGACGGTCGAGCCACCGGCGCTCGAAGTTTCCGCCAAGACGGATCAGCTCAACAAGAATCAAGGCAGCCGCGAATACGTCGCTGGAATTGCCTTGCCCTTGTGGCTGCCCGGCGAGCGTTCCCGAACTGGTGCACTGGCCGATGCCGAATCCAGAGCGACCACCAGTCGTGCCCTGGCCGCCCAATTGCGTACCGCCGCCACCGTGCGCGAAGCCTGGTGGTCATGGCAGCGTGCGCGCATCGAAAAGGGGCTCGCACAGGAGCGACTGAACGGTGCCCGGCAATTGGCGTCGGATGTCACTCGGCGCGTCAAGGCCGGCGATCTCGCTCGTTCCGACCAGCACCAGGCGGATGGTGCGGCAGCAACGGCTGAGGTTGCTCTGGCCGAGGCCAACACGGCTTTGGCGACGGCGACACAACAACTGCGTGCGTTGATTGGGATGGCTCCGGGTTCACAAGGCGCTGATGTCCACACCGCTGGCGAACCCGCGCCGGCCGTGCCGGCCGATTTTGCCGCACTGGATACTTCGCATCCGGCAGTCATCGAACTGCTCAACCGTGCCGAAGTCGCCCGACGAGGTGCCGAACTGGCGGATGTCCAGACCCGCGCGAATCCGGAATTGATGCTCGCCACGACGCGCGACCGGGGCCTGTTCGGCGATCCCTACCAGCAGACGGTTACCGTCGGCATCCGCTTTCCGTTCGGTTCGGAGAGCCGCAATCGCGCCAAGGCCGGTCTGGCACGCGCCGAGGCTATCGAGGCGGAAGGGCAATTGCGACTGGAGCGCGTGCGCTTGATCGCCGATCTGGAGGCGGCGCGCGTGCGCGTCGAATCCGCCCAGCAACAACTCACGGCTGCCGATAAGCGTGCCCAACTGGCGCGCGAATCCAGAGGGTTTTTCGAGAAATCTTTCCGCCTCGGAGAAAGCGATCTGCCCACGCGCTTGCGCATCGAACTCGAAGCCGCCGAAGGCGAACGCCAGGCAGCGCGAGCGCGTATCGATCTGGCGGCAGCTATTTCCCTTTTGCGGCAGACCCTCGGTCTGCTCCCCGAATGAACACAAGGAATCCAAGCATGAATCGTTTCAGGAATATGTTGATCGCCCTGATGGGGGTGGTTGGCCTCGCTCTGTCCGTGAATACGGTATGGGCAGGCGAGGGGCATGATCACGGTGATGCCCCGGCTGCCACCGGTGGCCCGGCTTTGCCGCGTTTCACTGCCGTCTCCGAGTTGTTCGAACTGGTCGGCGTGGTCAATGGGAAGCAGATCACGCTTTATCTGGACCGCTTTGCCGATGGCAGCCCGGTCAAGGATGCGAAGATGGAACTGGAGCTTGGCGGCGTCAAGGTTCCCGTTGAGTCTCATGCCGAAGGTGAGTTCGAGGCCACCCTGGGGCAGGAACTTAAGCCCGGCGTCGTTGCCGTTGCCGTGACGGTGATGGCAGGCGAAGAAAGCGACCTTCTGGCCGGGGAACTTGATCTGCACGATGAAGTCGCCGTCGCCGAAGCCCATCGCCACGACTGGAAGGAGTACCTCACTTGGATCATTGCCGGTCTCGCGGGGCTGGCCCTGCTGATTGCTATTGGCCGTCGTGTGCGCGCCTCCCGCAAAAACGTCATCCGAGGTGCTGTATGAGCCCGCGCAAACTGATTCCCGCATTGAGCATCGTATTTGCGATGGCTGCCGTGCCTGCTTGGGCAGGCGATGGCCACGACCACGGCGATGCGCCGCCGGCCGCCAACAGTAATGGACCGAAGCGCCTACCGGACGGCAGCGTTTTTCTGCCCAAACCGGCCCAGCGCCAGATCGGCGTGCGGACACTACTTGTCGAGGCGGGTGAATTACCGCGCACCATCGAACTGGCCGGCAAGGTGGTCATGGACCCGAATGCCGGCGGCAAGATACAGGCGATGGTCGCGGGACGGCTCGAATCCGGCCCCCAGGGATTTCCAAACATCGGACAAAGCGTGCGTAAAGGCGATGTGCTGGCGTATGTCGTGCCATCGAGCAGCCAAATCGAGCGCGCGAACCAATCCGCGCAACTGGCGGAGCTGCGTGCCGCACGTTCCCTCGCTGAAAAGCGGGTGTTCCGTCTGAGAGAGCTGGCCGACACGATACCGAAGAAAGACATCGAGGCCGCCGAAAGTGAACTAGCCAGCCTGACTGAACGTGTGACCGCTGTCGGCGGCGGATTAAGCAACCGCGATACCCTGATTGCCCCGGTTTCGGGTTTGCTCGCATCGAGCAACGCGGTCGCCGGCCAGGTGGTGGATGCCCGCGAACTGGTGTTCGAGGTCGTCGATCCGAAGCGTTTGCGTGTTGAAGCCTTAGCCTACGATCCCGAGGTTGCCGCTGATGTCGCCTCCGCCAGCATTGCCGTCGGCCAGGAACGCGTCTCACTGATATTCCTTGGCGGTGGGCGCAGTATGCGCGAACAGGCATTACCCCTGATGTTCCGTGGCGAGGACGATCGCCTGGGCAGGCTGGCAGTTGGGCAACCCCTGAAAGTATTTGTGCAGTCGCGCAGCAAGCTCCAGGGCTACAGCGTGCCGGCGGCGTCCCTCATGAAGAACCCGTCCAACCAGACCATCGTCTGGGTCAAGACGGCGCCGGAACGCTTCGAACCGCGCACGGTCACGGTCGAGCCGCTGGATGGTGCGAACGTGGCGGTAACGTCCGGGCTCAAGGCCGGGGAGCGCGTCGTCACGCGTGCCGCGACCCTCGTCAATCAAGTGCGCTAAGGGGCTGCCATGTTCAAGTGGTTACTCGATAACAGCCTCGCCAATCGCCTGCTGGTGATTATCGCCAGCCTGGTGCTGATGGCCTATGGGGCATTTACGCTCACGCGCACGCCGGTGGATGTCTTTCCTGACCTGAATAAACCCACCGTCACCATCATGACCGAGGCGGGCGGCATGGCCCCCGAGGAGGTGGAGCAACTGATCACCTTCCCGCTCGAAACCACCATGAACGGCCTGCCCGGTGTGGAGGCGGTGCGCTCGGTTTCCAGTGCGGGGCTTTCGTTCATTTACGTGACCTTTGACTGGAGCACGGAGATTTTCCGGGCGCGGCAGATGGTGTCGGAGCGGCTGTCGGCCATGGAGGAAGGCTTGCCGGAAGGCGTGATTCCTCGTATGGGGCCGATCAGCTCGGTGATGGGCGAGATCATGCAAATCGCCATTCCCATCGATACCAACAAGATCTCGCCGATGGTGGTGCGCGAATACGCCGACTGGGTCTTGCGCCCGCGCCTGATGGCGATTCCCGGCGTCGCGCAGGTGATTCCCATCGGTGGCGAAGTGCGTCAATTCCAGGTGCAGCCGGATACCGTGCGCATGGCTGAACTGGGTATTACCCACGATCAGCTGGATGCCGCGCTCAAAGGGTTTTCCTCGAACACGTCGGGCGGGTTCCTGGAGATCAACGGTCGTGAGTATCTGATCCGCAACCTGGGCAGAACCTCGCGGCTCGACGATCTCAAGAACCTGGCACTCACTTCCAAGGTGGGGCCACAAGGTGGGCAGCCCATCCTGCTACGCCAGATCGCCGATGTGACTTTCGCGCCGGCCCTGAAGCGCGGCGACGCGGGATTCGAGGGTAAACCGGCAGTCATCCTGGGCATCCAGAAGCAGCCGACAGCCGACACGATCGGTCTGACCCGGTCGATCGAGTCGGCGCTGGAAGAAATGGGCAAGACTCTTCCTGCCGGCATGGAAGCGCCCAAGGTCACCTTCCGCCAGGCGAGTTTTATCGAGGCCTCAATCAACACACTGCAAGGCAAGCTGATTGGCGCGTCGGTCTTCGTTGCCGCCATCCTGTTTTTCTTCTTGGGTACCTTGCGGCCTACTGTGATTGCCCTGACTGCGATTCCTGTATCGATCCTCATAACCGCCCTGGTGTTCAAGTATTTCGGGATGTCGATCAACACCATGACCCTCGGTGGTCTGGCCATTGCCATCGGTGGCCTGGTGGATGATGCGGTGGTCGGCGTGGAGAACGTCTTGCGGCGCCTCAAGGAAGACCGCGTCAAGCACCCCGAACATCGGCTGCACCCGCTTACGCTTGTTGCCCATGCCACGATGGAAGTTCGCTCAGCGATTCTCTACGCGACGGTGATCATTGTCCTGGTGTTCCTGCCCCTGTTCGCATTGCCAGGGATGGAGGGACGGCTGTTTGTGCCGTTGGGCATTGCCTTCATCGTGTCGACGCTGGCTTCGCTGGTGGTGTCGGTCACGATCACGCCGGTACTGGCCTTCTATCTGTTGCCGCGCATGAAATCGATCGACCACGGCGATACCCGATTGCTTGCGTGGATCAAGACGCGCTACCGGGACAGCTTGCAGGCAGTGCTGAATCGTCCCAAGGCCGCCTTGGTCGGTGGTGCCGTGGCCGTGCTGGTTGCCGCAGTGGCTGTTCCATTCTTCCCTACGACCTTCCTGCCCCCGTTCAACGAGGGAACCCTGCTAGTCGGCATCCGCCTTAATCCCGGGGTGACGTTGGCCGAGTCATCGGCCTTGGCGAGACAGGCCGAGGTGCTGGTCAAGCAGGTTCCCGAAGTCGTGCATGTCGGCCGTCGCAGCGGTCGCGCGGAACTCGACGAGCATGCCGAGGGAGTTCATGTCAGCGAACTCGACGTGGGGCTCAAGCCGGCTGCGGAACTGACGCGCTCCATGGGCGAGATTTCAGCAGACATCCGGTCCCGGTTGGTCAATCTGCCGGCCGCCATTGCCGTAGGCCAACCGATCTCTCACCGGATCGACCACATGCTCTCGGGGGTGCGTTCGCAAATTGCGATAAAGATATTCGGGGAGGACCTGGATACCTTGCGCGGGCAGGCGGATGTGCTGCGGGCGAAGCTGGCCGCCATTCCCGGACTCGCCGACCTGGAAATCGAGAAGCAGGTGCTCTCGCCACAGATCAAGGTGCGCATCGACTACGCAGCTGCTGCGCAGTATGGCGTGCCGACGCCGCAGATTCTGGCCATGCTGCAAGGCTTGATCGAGGGCGAGAAGGCTGCCCAGATCGTCGAAGGCGGACGCCGCTTTGCCTTGGTCATGCGGCTGCCGGAGTCTTCGCGGACGATCGAGGGCTTGGGGAGGATTCAATTCACTACGCCGCATGGCAGCGTGCCCTTGTCACGGATCGCCACCATCGAGGATAGCGACGGTCCCAACCAGATCAGCCGTGATGGTGGCAAACGCCGAATCGTTCTGTCTGCCAATGCCCAAGGGCGTGCGCTCTCCGAGATCGTTGCTGACATCCGCAAGGTGGTTGCCGAGACGAAGATGCCCGAGGGCTATTTCGTAACGCTGGGCGGCCAGTTCCAGGCGCAGGAGGAGGCTTCGAAACTGGTCGGCCTGTTGTCCATCGTGTCGCTGACGCTGATGTTCGTGACGCTCTACAGCCGCTACAAGTCGGCGATGCTGTCTGCACTGATCATGGCCAACATTCCGCTGGCGCTGGTGGGAGCCGTGCTTGGCTTGTGGATTTCCGGGCAGCCGCTGTCGGTGGCCGCTCTGGTCGGCTTCATCACGCTGGCAGGAATTTCCGTGCGCAACGGCATCCTTAAAGTCAGCCACTACATCAACCTGATGCGCATGGAAGGTGAGTCTTTTGATCACAAGATGATTCTGCGTGGCTCGCTTGAACGTCTTTCGCCGGTCTTGATGACGGCGTTGGTCACTGCCTTCGCGCTGGCACCGCTGCTATTCGAGGCAGAGCGGCCCGGAACAGAAATCCTCAACCCGGTTGCGGTTGTCATCTTCTCCGGGCTGATTAGTTCGACGCTACTCGACACTTTTCTGACGCCGGCGATGTTCTGGCTGTTTGGTCGGGGTGAAGCAGAACGACTGATGTCCAGCAGCGAACGCGAAGCTCTTTGATTTCTCAACCTGATGCAACGAAAGGAATCTCCATGAAAGCAACCCACCTCATTACAGCCCTGTTCCTGGCGTCCGCCAGTGCTGCCTTTGCCGCCGATGGCCATGACCACGGGCATGAACACAAACCTCTGCATGGCGGGGTCGTGACCGAAGTCAAAGACATGGATTATGAACTCGTCGCCAAGCCCGACGTGATGCAACTCCATCTGCGCGACCACGGCAAGGCAGTGGATATCTCCAAGGCCAGCGCCAAGATGACACTGCTGGCAGGAGCCGAGAAACAGGAGGTGGAACTCAAGCCTGCCGGCGACAAACTGGAAGCCAAGGGAAGCTTCAAGGCGGCGGCTGGTGTCAAGGTGGTCGTGTTGGTCAGCCTGCCTGGCAAGCCTGCTGCAACTGCGCGCTTCGTGCTTAAGTGAAGGAAGTCGCCATGAATTCAAGATTGATCCTCTTGGCAGCCAGCACAACCATCTTGGCCGCCTGCACATCGACCGGCTCGATGAAATCCGGGAATGACACCCTGTCGGCTGTCGTGACCCGGAATCTGCTTGGCCCCGACAGAATCGAAGTGACCCTCAATGGCAAGAGCTATCAAGGTGACTGGCAGGTAGGGCCGCCCTCGAAGGAGCAAACCCAGGGTGAGACATTTCGACATCGACAGCATATGCACTCAGCAAAGAGTGTTCTGAAAGCTGATGATGGCTCAGGAATGGTATGCCAGTGGAAGACGCATCTCTATGCGGCGGATGGCAGTTGCGTGGTCGACGGACGCGAATATCCGTTGAGCCTGAAACAGCAATAAAGGAAACTCAAATGGCCGGACTCGTCAGAATATTGTTGATTGGTTTTTTGGTATCGGTGCTGGTCGGGTGTGCTGGCCATTCTCACCAACTTCTCTCTGCCAAGGGCGATGGAGTGGTGATTGGCACCTTCTCGCACGAGGGTAATACTGAACCCAGCATGATGGTCGAATTCGCTGGTCGGCAATACTCATCGCGCGGATTCACTATTACCCGGAGCCAGAATCTGGCCGAACTCAAGAAGCAACTTGGGGGCAGCGGTAGCAAGCATTATCAACGAGTGATGTCAGGGTTTGATAACGACCATTTTGTGTACTCGGCGAAGCCTGTGCTTCAAAGCAGCGACGGCAAGACAATGCAATGTTCTCTTGCATGGCGATCCGGCCAAATGCCCGCAGGTAGCTGCAAATCCGACGACAAAAGAGACTTGGAGATTAGGTCTGAATAGTTTCTGTGCCTATTGATATTGATTAAGGGTGATTTTGTTAGCCGCCAATTTCCCTCGCTTGCTCTGTTCCCGACCTGCTGCCCGTGAGCCATGCTGAGTGACGACACCACTCATTTACCTGACGTTGTACCCTTGAATCGAATCGCGTGCTCGGTCAGTGACGTTCGGCTTCAACGGCAACCTTGATTGCTTGGCCCAACTGCTGGGCCAGGGGCGGCGCATCACCTGTTCGAGCACAATCTCTGGAGTGCACACTAACCGTTCGATGACCTCGGGGGCTAACAGGGTAAGCCGCAGGATCCGGCGCACCTGCGTCACGTCCATGCCCTCGGACTTGGCAATCTCGGCCACGGATACCACCCGCTCTTCATCCAGCAACCGCTGCCAATAGTGCGCCAGTCCGAGTGCCCGCATCAGCGCGTTGTCCTGCGCAGCCGTTTTCTCCTTCCGCTCCTGGACAGCCTCGGACAGGAATTCCTGCGGCGCGTCCAATGGCGTTATAACCCGCTTCTTCAATCCCCGTCTCACCAGTGTCCAGGGTACAAAGGTCTCCAGCCGCACGCCGCCTGCCGGAGTCGGCAGTGCATGGGTGACCGGACGACCTGTCTGCTTGCCATAGTGTTTCCTGCTGGTCATTGCGCCTCCTACCGGAATCGTTCAAGCATCTGGCGCTGGTCAGGCCAGAGGGCAGGGATGTCGTTTCGCATCAGCCACAGCAGGGTCAGCCTTCGGGGCTGGCACCCCTGCATCAACTGCTCGATGATGTCGGGGGCCAGCCGCGCCAGTCGCAGCAGTCGGCCCACCGTGGTTGGCATCAGATCTTCGGCCTTAGCGATCTCGACCACACTCTTGAACGCGCCCGTGTCGAGCAGGGCGTGCCAGTGCATCGCGCGAGCCACGGCCTCGACGATGCGGACGTCGTGCGCGGACTCCCGCCCGTCGACCAGCAGTTTTCCCTTCTTCCGCTTGAAGTGCAGGGGCACGAAAGTTTCCAGCGCGCTGTCCATCAGGCCTCGACCTCCATCAGTTCCGCGCCGATCTCCCTCGGCGCGAATTCACCGATCAGCTTGTCCCAGCCCAACTCACGCCACTTCACCTTGATGCCTTGCACCTCTCCGATGTGGACGAGGTCGATGCGTTCGATCATCAGGTTGGCGATGCGGTGGCGCTCGACCGGAAACAGGTGATCCCACACGTCGTTGAGGCGCCCCATCGCCATCACCGTGCTGGCCTCATCGATCTGGGCCCCGTTGCGCTGGATATGGCGCACCACCGATGCGATGGACTCGGGGCTGGTCAGCACCGTGCGGATCTGGGCAACGACCGCCGCCTCGATCTCCGGCGCGGGCAGGCGTTCGTAGCTCTTGCCCGGTGC
>DEQR01000028.1 GCA_002360535.1 Thiobacillus sp. UBA3361 | reverse complement strand
ACATGCCGCTCATGCCACCCATGCCGGACATGCCTTGCTGTACGGGGTAGAAGAAGATTTCACCGCCGGGGGTGATGCGGAAATAGCCGCTCATCCCGGACATGCCGCCCATGCCCGACATACCGGACATGCCGCTCATCCCGGACATGCCACCCATGCCTTGCATGCCCTGCATACCGGACATGCCGCTCATGCCACCCATACCGCTCATCCCGGACATGCCGCTCATGCCGGCCTGCTCGGACTTGGCTTCCTCGGCTTGGGCCAGGGGCAAGGCCAGCATCGCGACAGCCATAGCGGCCAGTTTGAAGTTACGCATTCGATTCATGACTTCCTCCTTAAGGACTGGTGATCGGCAACGAGAACCTTCGCTTGTGTTGGCCCCTCATTGCCGCTGTTGCGCGCCCGAAGCGGGCGCCCGGTTAACGTCTTGCGACGCCTTGGTGACCTCCCGCCTGGGCGGGAAGGTGCCAATTCCTGATGTCGTAGGGGCCGGTCATGCCCGGCACGATGAAGGGGGTGTGCCAGCCGCCCTGGTTTTCCAGGAAGCGCAGGCTGTAGGGGTAAGGTCTGGATACGCCGGTCAGGGCCTGCCGATACCAGCCGGCATCCTTGATGTGGGTTTCCAATCTGGGCATGCCGGCGGGCCGGACGTCGGGCGCCAGGCCGGCGATGGGCAAGTCTTCGGCACCGGCCTCGGCGATGAGCAGGCAGGCGAACGCGACGGACAGGTATGCATTGGTATTCACGGGTCTCCTCCACTGGTTGCGGGCTGTAACGCGTTGAGTGGCAGAGGCCTGTTCAGCAAAACCAATGCCAACCCCGCAACATTGTTCTATGTCACTGTTTTAACGTGACTCTTGTTTCAGGACCAGCGACCGCACCGGTTCCGGCCGGACAGGCAACGTGCCAAAATGGCAGTCATTCCGGGGTTCCCCTACGGAATTGGGGGTTAGGGCGCGATTCAGCGTGTCAGAATGGCAGGGCTCGATTTCGGGGCGGCCGCCCCGCCGACCGGTAAACTTATACTAATCAGTCTATTGCGCCCGGCTCCGTGCGTCTGCCAAATTGGCAGATCGGACACGATGCTCGCCGCGACGATTGCTCTCCGTACCCAGGGTTGCCTGCGCCGCGCCCAGCTAACGTCTTGATTGCCTTGAAAAGACGAATTGCCCACTCCGCCTTGGGAAACAGGCACGTTTTCTGCTGGAGGTTGCTATTTCCGAGCGCGTTTACCGGGATGTGAAATCCGTGACCAGCCTTCGCCGTAAATTCCTGATCGGCACCGCCGTCGGCCTGACCGCTCTGTCGCTGGCCCTGCTGGTCCTGGTGGCGGCGCTCTATCAGCATCAGTTGTCGCAAGAGCGCAGCCTGGCCTCACGGGAGATCAACCACCTGCTCCAGGCCGCCCTGGAAAATGCCATGCTCAAGCGCGACCTGCCCGGCCTGCGCGACGTGGTCGATCGCCTGGGCCGCCAGGAGGGGGTGCGCAACGCGATGATCCTGGCCCCGGACGGCGAGATCCGCTTCGCCTCCGACCCGGCGCTGATCGGCCAGCGCTTTCCGCTAAGTGACCGGGACGTCTGCCCGGATTGCCTGGACCAGACCGGGGCGCGGGCCCTGCCCACGCTGTTCACCCGCGATATCCATGGCCGCGAGGTGATGCGCAGCCTCAACCCGGTGCGCAACAAGCCGGCCTGCGCCGGCTGCCACGGGTCGCCGGAGGCGCGGCCCTTGAACGGAGTGCTGGTGGTGGACTACGACGCCGCCCCGATCCGCCACAAGGCGGTGGTCTCCGCCGCCACCCTGGGCGGCATGGGTGGGCTGCTGCTGGCGGTCACCCTGCTGAGCAGCGCCTGGTTCATCCGCCGCCACATCCTGCAACCGGTGTCGTGCCTGGCCGAGGCCAGCCGGGCCCTCTCCGACGGCCGGCTGGACAGCCGGGTGACGCTGGACGGCAACGACGAACTGGCCAACCTGGGCAACGTCTTCAACCGCATGGCGGCCAACCTGCAGGATCTGATCCGCCGCACCCGCGAGCAGGAGGCCTTTCTCCAGGCGCTGGTGGATGCCATCCCGGACGGCATCCGGGTGATCGACACCCAGACCTTCCGCATCGTGCTGGACAACCAGGCCTACCGGGACCAGCTGGCCCTGCCCGAGGGCATGGAGGCGCGCGGCCTGACCTGCCACGCCTCCAGCCACGGTCGCGACACGCCCTGCCCGGCCTCGCTGGCCACCTGCCCAATATACGAGATCGGGCGCAGCGGCAAACCCTTGAAGACCCTGATGGAATTCAACCGCCACGACGGCCGCAAGACCAAGGTGGAGGTGTTCGCCGCGCCCATGCAGGCCCACATGGAAGGCCAGGAGCGCCGCTATATCGTCGAGTCCAGCCGCGACCTGCACAAGGTGGTGACCTTTTCCCAGGAACAGCGCCTGGCCGAGATGGCCCGCCTGGCCACCGGCGTGGCCCACGAGATCCACAACCCGCTGACCTCCATCCGCATCGCCCTGCAGGCCACCCTGCGCGCCACCCAGCAGGAGCCTGAGCGCTACGCAGTGTTCCGCGACTACCTGGAACTGGTGGACGGCGAAATCGACCGCTGCATCGACGTCACCGAGCGGCTGCTCAAACTGGGTATGCGCCCGCCCGAAACTCCGCAACTGGTGGATGTGAACCGCGCGGTGCGCGAAACCCTGTCGCTGGAGCATTGGGAGATCGCCGAACGGGGCGTGGAACTGGGTATCCAATGGCTGGAGCCCTCGCCGCGGGTGCTGGCCAGCGACACCGAACTCAGGCTTGTGGCCCTGAACCTGATCCAGAACGCCCTGCACGCCATGCCCAAGGGCGGGCGGCTGCACGTGTCCACCAGCATCGAGGGGGGCTGGGCGCGCATCGCCATCGCCGACACCGGCGTGGGCATCAGAGAGCACGACGCGGCACGCATCTTCGAACCCTTCTACAGCCACCGCGCCGACGGCGTGAACGGCACCGGCCTGGGCCTGTCCATCTGCAAGGCAGTGGTGGAGGGCTACGGCGGACGCATCGAGTTCGCCAGCCAGCCCGGTGTGGGGAGTTGTTTTTACGTACTATTGCCCCAGGCAAACCACCATACGCACCCATGATCGCCATCGATCAACTGCTCATCATCGAGGACGACCGGGTCCTCAACAAACTGCTCGGCAACGAGTTGCGGCGCATGGGCTTCGCCGTCGAGGGCGTGGGCAACTTGGCCGCCGCGCGGGACTACGTGGCCCACCACGAGCCGCGCCTGATCCTCACCGACGCGCGCCTGCCGGATGCGCAACTGATGGACTTTCTGCCCACCCTGACCGCCGACTATCCGGTCATCGTGCTGACCGCCTACGGCTCTGTGCAGGAAGCGGTCAGCGCCATGAAGGCCGGCGCGGTGCAATACCTGAGCAAGCCCATCAACCTGGACGAACTGGAGCTGGAGGTGAAACGTGCCCTGCGCCAGGCGGCCCTGCAACGGGAGCATCAGTTCTGCAAGGAACGTCTGCGGCGCGATTCCCAGCGGACCATGGTGGGCGACAGCCCGGCCATCCGGGAGGTGCAGCGCCTGATCGAGGCGGTGGCCGCCTCCGATACCACGGTCCTCATCCAGGGCGAGAGCGGCGTCGGCAAGGAACTGGTGGCGCGCGCCATCCACGACCAGAGCCCCCGCGCCAGCCGCAACTTCGTCGCCCTGGACTGCTGCACCCTGCAGGAGAAACTGTTCGAGTCGGAGCTGTTCGGCCACGAGAAGGGCGCTTTCACCGGCGCGGACAAGCTCAAGACCGGCCTGATCGAAGCGGCCAACGGCGGCACCCTGTTCCTGGACGAGATCGGCGAGATCGACCCCGTCATCCAAGCCAAGCTGCTGCGTGTGCTGGAGACCGGCCAATACCGCCGCCTGGGCGGCGTCAAGGATTTGCAGGCCAACACCCGCATCGTCGCCGCCACCAACCGCGACCTGGCGCGCCACAGCAAGGAAGGCCAGTTCCGCTCCGACCTTTACTACCGCCTGTCCGCCTTCACCCTGCGCATCCCGCCGTTGCGCGAGCGGCTGCAGGACGTGCCCAATCTGGTGGAACACTTCCTGGCCAAGCGCGGCTTCGACCGCAACATGGAGAAAAGCGTGCGCCCGGAGGCCCTGCAGCGCCTGATGGACTACGCCTATCCGGGCAACATCCGGGAACTGCGCAATCTGGTGGAACGGGCGGTCATCCTGTCCGGCGAGGCGCGGGAAATCCGCTCCGAGCATTTCATCTTCGAAAGCGATGCCCCGGCCCGGGCCGGGTTCCAGCTCAGCTTCGACAGCGAGCCCACCCTGGACCAGATCGAGCGGCAATACCTGGACATCCTGAACAGGAAATACACCGGCCACCGCGGCCGCATCGCCAGCGCCCTGGGGGTGAGCGAGCGCAACATCTACCGGCTGCTGGATAAGCACGGGCTGAAGTAATTCAAATTCAGTAACATAGCGGGCTTTCCCCCACCGCCCGGATCGTCGCGATCCCCCAGGCCATGACCGACCGCACCGCACAACTGACCGCCCTCGCCCGCCAGCGCATCCTGATCCTGGACGGCGCCATGGGCACCATGATCCAGCGCTACAAGCTGCAGGAGGCGGACTATCGCGGCGCGCGCTTCGCCGACTGGCCCAGGGACCTGAAGGGCAACAACGACCTGCTGCTGCTGACCAAGCCGGAGGTGATCCGGGAGATCCACGGCCAGTACCTGGCCGCCGGCGCGGACATCCTGGAGACCTGCACCTTCAACGCCAACAGCGTGTCCATGGCCGACTACGGCATGGAATCGCTGGTCTATGAATTGAACTTCGAGGGCGCCAGGCTGGCCCGCGCCGTAGCGGACGAATACGGCACCCCGGACAAACCCCGCTTCGTCGCCGGCGTCCTCGGCCCGACCTCGCGCACCCTGTCCATCTCCCCGGACGTGAACGACCCCGGCTTCCGCAACGTGAGCTGGGACGAGCTGGTGGCCACCTATTACGAGGCGACAGACGGCCTGGTGAAGGGCGGCGCGGACATGCTGCTCATCGAGACCATCTTCGACACCCTCAACGCCAAGGCGGCGGTGTTCGCGGTGAAGAAGTATTTCGATGATGTCGGACAGACCTGGCCCATCATGATCTCCGGCACCATCACCGACGCCTCGGGCCGCACCCTGTCCGGCCAGACGGTGGAGGCCTTCTGGAACAGCCTGCGCCACGCCGAGCCCTTCTCCTTCGGTTTCAACTGCGCCCTGGGGGCCAAGGACCTGCGCCAGCACGTGGCGGAGATTGCCGCCAAGGCGGACTGCCTGGTGTCCGCCCACGCCAACGCCGGCCTGCCCAACGCCTTCGGCGGCTATGACGAAACACCGGAACAGATGGCCGAGGCGATGCGCGAATGGGCGCAATCCGGCTTCCTGAACATCGTCGGCGGCTGCTG
>DEQR01000063.1 GCA_002360535.1 Thiobacillus sp. UBA3361 | reverse complement strand
GTGGTCTTGCCGCTGCCGAGGAAGCCGGTCAGGAGGGTGACGGGAAGAGCGTCGATCATCCGCCTCCGGCTTCGGAGGGGCAATGAACCGGCAAGCGGCGTGTGCCGAACCGCCGGGAACGGGTCACGGCCCCGCTCCCGTGCTTGCCATGCCGGTGGGCCGGGTTGCGCAGAAGCGCCCGGAAGGAGGAGACAAGGACATGGGATGAAAAGGAAATGGGGTGCCGGAAGTTTAAACAAAACGCATGAAAACGCATCGCGCCACCGCGGCTGCCCAAGGCCATGCCAGCCGCGCACGTCAAGCCGGGATGGAAATCGTTTATGAGAATGAACACATGTCGGATTTCTTGATGTTGAAAAATCGACAATTTCAGGGGTTGTTACGCGAAAGTTCGGACCTTGTCCCGAGCAATGCGCGTCAAGATGTGGATAGCCTGGATCGATGCACGGTCACACCCGGCGGAGAGGATTGAATAAATTCATGCATGGGCAGGTGGGGGGCACCCCCTAATTCGAATGGGAGCGCGTCCTGTCGTTCGTTGACAGAATGCCGAAATATCGACATGCGCTACCTTTTATTGGGCAAAACGGCCACCCAGCGCTGGTTGTCGCGTGTCGATTTTTTTTACACACACATTTTGTCACCCATGAATTTCTCCGCAAGACACTGTCAATTCTTGGCTTTTTTACTTTGGCATCGTTATTGCTTTAATTGTTTCGGAAGTTTGTTTTTCGGTGCATCCATCGCACACCACTTTTTTGTCTTAGGACTGAACGGAGAATGAAATGAAAGCGATCACCAAATACGTCGGAAGCATCGTGACCGGCCTACTTGCCATGTATGGCACGGCTTTCGCGGACCCCTGCGGACTGCCCGGACTGCCCGATTGCGAGATCCCCGAGCCCAGCTCCTGGTCCCTGTTGGTGATCGGGGCCGTGGGCGCGGTCGTGATCGCCCGCTTCCTGAGGAAGTAACCACGGGCTTGCTCCGGCCCGGGTATCCGCCACGCGAAGCGCCGGCGGATTGGCCCGTGCCGGTGGCCGTCCCAGGGGTTGACCCGGCGGCGCCGGATCCGACCCCAAATAGCGGCTTTCGTTGAGGAAGTCATATCGCCACATGGGTCCGGCCTGCTGGTGTGTCGTATTTCACCGCAGAGGACTGGCTTGGGTCGCAAATGCGCCTGCTTGCCTGCTGACGACGGGCCGCAGTGCGCTGTATCGAGAGTGCCGACATGCGGCACACAGGGCGTGCACGCTCTGTGTGAATAGAAACGAAGATCCATCGGTGGGCCGTCTGCCGCTCCGATGATCGCCAATTGGAGATTGCCATGTATCAGCCGCCCACCGTTACCATCAAGGTTTTTTATCCAGGCGCGTTGCTGGAACCCAGCTTTCTTGATGTGGCGGTCATCTCGGATTCGATCCTGAACCCCGCGTATCCGAACCCGATTGGTACCTATTACGATGCGTGGTGCCTGGACAGGAATGTCCAGATCGACCTGCGTTTACCCTCCTTCAGCGCCGGCGTCTATTCCTCATACGAGCCTGCCGTGCTCGCCGCAAACGTGCCTTCCTTCGCGTCCAGTCCCTACCTCGGCAACCTGGACAACATCAACTGGCTGTTGAACTGGTACGACGGCACCAATCCGGGGATCACCATTGGCGACGTGCAGGGGGCCATTTGGAAGCTGGTGGGTTCCGACCCGATCGCTTCATATCTCGGGCCGCAAGACAATATCGATGCCCTGGTCGCACTGGCGCTGGCCAACGATGGCTATGTGCCGGACGCGGGCGAGGCCATCGGGATCATTCTGGACCCGGTTGACAGCAACGGAGTCCATCACCAACCGCTGATCATCGAAACCCGTGCCGCCAAGCTGGGCGACCGGGTCTGGCATGATCGCAACGCCAACGGCATCCAGGACTCCGGGGAAGAGGGCATTGCCGGCGTTGCCGTCCAACTGGTGCGTGACCTCAACGATGATGGCGATTTCGACGACGCCAACGAAGTTCTCGCCAACACCGCTACGGACATCAACGGCAATTATTCCTTCAAAGGCCTAACTCCCGGTCTGGATTACCAGGTCGTTTTCGCCACGCCCAATGGCTATGACATGGCCAGCCCGCGTCAGTCGGATGGCAACCCCGCCTCAGGCGCCAACAGCGATGGCATGACTTCCGACATCGTCGTCCTAAGCCCCGGCGAGCACAACCCGACCCTCGACGCCGGCTTCTACAAGCCTGCCGCGCTGGGCGACCGTGTGTGGCTGGATGCCAACGCCAACGGCCAGCAGGACGCGGGCGAAGCGGGCGTATCCAACGTCAAGGTTGAACTGTACGCGTGCGTCAACGGCCAGCCGTCCGGGCCGGTGCTCGACACCGAGTTCACCGATGCGGACGGCAACTACGCCTTCACCGGCCTGAAGCCGGGCGACTACATCGTCAAGTTCATGACCCCGACGGGCACCACCCTGACCACGGCCAACGTTGGCGCCGATGGCAGCGACAGCGACGCCGGCGTGGGTGGCCTGACCGGCTGCTACAACCTGGAGAGCGGCGAGACCGACAACAGCGTGGACGCCGGCCTGGTGCCGCTGGCCAGCCTGGGCGACCGGGTGTGGGAAGACAAGAACGCCAACGGCCAGCAGGACGGAGGCGAGAACGGCATTCCGAACGCCATCGTCAGGCTCTACACCTGCGTCAACAATGCCCCCGGCGTGTTCGTCGATCAGACCACCACCGACGCCCAGGGCAACTACAGCTTCACCAACCTGCAGCCGGGTGACTACATCGTCGAGTTCGTCACCCCCAACGGCTTCACGCAGACGCTGGCCAACGTCGGTGCCGACGGCTCGGACAGCGACAACGTGGGCGGTCTGAGCGGCTGCTACACCCTGAGCCCCGGCGAGAACGAGGACACGGTGGACGCCGGCTTCTACAAGCCTGCCGCGCTGGGCGACCGTGTGTGGCTGGATGCCAACGCCAACGGCCAGCAGGACGCGGGCGAAGCGGGCATATCCAACGTCAAGGTTGAACTGTACGCGTGCGTCAACGGCCAGCCGTCCGGGCCGGTGCTCGACACCGAGTTCACCGATGCGGACGGCAACTACGCCTTCACCGGCCTGAAGCCGGGCGACTACATCGTCAAGTTCATCACCCCCGCCGGCACCACCCTGACCACGGCCAACGTCGGCGCCGACGACGGCGACAGCGACGCTGGCGTGGGCGGCCTGACGGGCTGCTACAACCTGGAGAGCGGCGAGACCGACAACAGCGTGGACGCCGGCTTGATCCTGCTGAAGCCCGGCATCGACATCGAGAAGACCACCAACGGCCCGACCAACTCGAACCCCGTCGCGCCTGATTACGACAACGAGGATGCGGCGAACGGCGCGGGCGTGCCGATCCTGACCGCGGGCTCGACGGTGACCTGGACCTACAAGGTCACCAACACCGGCAACACCAACTTCGCCAAGGCCGACATCGCCATAGTCGATGACAACGGCACCCCCGCCAACGCCGCCGACGACATGTCGATCGCCAACGGCAAGATCACCTACCTGTCCGGCGATGACGGCGACAACGTCCTGGAGGCGGGTGAGTCCTGGCTGTACAAGGCCAGCGGCACCGTCCAGTCCCTGGGCGGTCTGGGCGCCGCCACCACCATAGACTTCTCCGGCAGCAGCGCCACCGACGGCACTGACGGCAACACCCGCACCTACACGGCCGGCGGCGTCACCGTCAACGCCAACGCCTGGAGCCGCGACAAGGGCACCGACACCTGGCAGAAGGCCTGGCTGGGGGCCTACGGCGGCGGCCTGGGCGTCACCGACAGCAGCGAGAGCGGCAGCGGTGACACCCACACGGTGGACAACAACGGCCGCGACAATTACATCGTCTTCCAGTTCTCCCAGGACGTGGTGGTCGATAAGGCCTTCCTGGGCTATGTGGTGGGCGACAGCGACATGACCGTGTACGTCGGCTCGTCGGCCGCGCCCATCACTACCATTAACAATGCCGTACTCAACGGCATGAGCCTGAAGGAGTTCAACGACACCAGCTCCAGCAGCACCCGTTGGGCCGACTTCAACGCTGGCAACGTCCAGGGCAACGTGCTGATCCTTGCCGCCCGCGACGACGGCCACAGCATGGACTACTTCAAGATCGAGCAGCTGGTGTTCCAGGCGGTGGAGTCCGGTGGGGTGTATGCCAACAAGGCCACGGTCACCGTGCCGGGCGGTCTGAGCGACTCCGACATGAGCCACTACGACGTCCAGGCCCCGGTGCTGAAGGCCTCCATCGGCGACTGGATCTGGTACGACACCAACAAGAACGGCATCCAGGACACGGGCGAGAATGGCGTGGCTGGCGTCACTGTCGAACTGCGCGAAGCCAACTACATCAACGGCCATGGTGGCGCGGTGCTGGCCACCACCAGCACCGATGCCAACGGTTACTACCTGTTCGACAACCTGAATCCGGGTGACTACCAGATCGATATCGTCGAAAGCACTCTGCCCGTCGGTTATGGCTTCACCACCCCCAACCAGGGTGCCGACGATGGCAAGGACTCCGATGTCGCGCCCGTGGGCAACAACCCGCTGAGCTGGGGCGTGATGGCCAACACCACCCTGAGCGCCGGCGAGAACGACCTGAGCTGGGACGCGGGTATCGTCAGCACCTGCGTCTGCACGCCGGTGAGCTTCGACTTCAGCGGCAACACGTCCACCGACGGCACCAACGGCAACATCCGTACCTTCACGGACAACGGTGTGTCGGTGAACGTCAGCGCCTTCAGCCGCGATTCCTACGGCACCTGGGACAAGGTTTACCTGGGCAGCTACAGCGGCGGCCTGGGGGTCACTGACAACTCCGAAGGCTCGGGCTCTGGCAGCAGACACACGGTGGACAACAACGGTGAGAAGAACTACCTGCTGTTCGAGTTCTCCACCAACGTGGTCATCGACAAGGCTTACCTGGGTTACGTCTATAACGACAGCGACATGTCGGTGTGGATCGGCGACGTCAGCAACGCCTTCACCAACCACATCACCCTGAGCGATGCCGTACTCTCCGGCATGGGCTTCACCGAGGTGAACACCGGTGGCAGCAGCGCCCGCTGGGCGGACCTGAACGCCAACAGTTACAGTGGGAACGTGGTGGTCATCGCTGCCAAGACCAACGAGTCCAACGACTACTTCAAGGTCCAGACCATCGAGGCCTGCGCCACCACCTGCGCCGATCCGGTGAAGGCCAAGGTGGGTGACCGGGTGTGGGAAGACAAGGACCACGATGACATCCAGGACGCCAGCGAGCCCGGCATCGGCGGCGTGAAGGTGATGCTGCAGAACAGCGGCGGCAGCACCATCGCCACCACCACCACCGACGCCAACGGCTACTACCAGTTCGGCAACCTGGATGCCGGCACCTACCGCCTGGTGTTCGACAAGAGCGCCACGGTGTACAAGGGCATCGACATGTCCAGCTGGTACTGGTCCGCCAAGGACGTGGGCGGCAACGACGCCATCGACGCCGATGCCTACAGCACCACGGACGTGGCCACTACCGCCTACTTCAGCCTGGCCGCCGGTCAGAGCGACATGACCCGTGACGCTGGCATCACCCCCATCGTCATCGACCTGAACGGCGACGGCGTGCGGACCGTGGCGCGCGACGCCGCCCAGGGTGCCTTCGACCTGTTCGGCAACGGCCAGCCCATCCGCTCCGGCTGGCTGTCCGGCGGGGATGGCTTCCTGGCGGTGGACGGCAACGGTAACGGCCGGATCGACAGCATCGCCGAGTTGTTCGGCGGCCTGGGCAAGGGTGACGGCTTCGCCAAGCTGGCCGGCTTCGACAGCAACGGTGACGGCCTGGTCGATGCCCGCGACGCCAACTTCGCCGCGCTGAAGGTCTGGCAGGATGCCAACGGCAACCACCAGACCGATGCAGGCGAGCTGTTGAGCCTGAACGAGGCCGGCGTGGCCAGCCTGAAGGTGGCCCACGTGGATGTGCCCTTCGTCGATGCCAACGGCAACCTGCATCTGGAGCGCAGCAGCGCGACCCTGGCCGACGGCAGCACGGTGGACATGACCGACGTGTACTTCAACGTCGATGCCGCCGATGCCGCCGCCGCCGGCGTGGAGTTGCCGAGCCTGGCCGAGCTGATGGGCGATGCCGGCAGCCTGGACGGCCTGCTGGCCGGTCTGGGCGGCGGCATCGAGGCGGCGGTCGGCACCCCGGCCGCCACCGAGGCCGTGGACACCGGCGCGCTCGATGCCATGCGGCAGATGGCCGAGCTGTACGACCAGGCCGCGGCTTACGCCTGAGTCCTTGCCTGGCCGTCCCGGCGTCGGGGCGGCGGGGTGCGGAGCGGGGGGCAGAGATGCCCCCCGTTCTTTTGCTCAAGCAGCCCGGCTCGATTGCCGTAAAAGGGTGGCGTGGATGCCGCCCGGCCGGCGTCGCGAAACCGGTTGATCCGTCCGCCAGCGAACAGAATATCTGCCAATGCCCGAAGCAACTTCCCCCCCGGAAATCCCCGGCGCCAGTCCGCCGGCCGATGCCGTCCTGGATCGGCTCCTGTTTCTGGCCCGCTACTACGGCCGCGGACTGGATGCCCAGCAGCTGACCGGCGGGGTGCCCCTGCCCCAAGGGCGGGTGACCGAGGCCGAACTGGCCGAATGCGCCAGCCATGCCGGCCTGGCCGTGACGCCCGCGCAGGTAAGCCCGGAACGGATCAAGGCCTCCATGCTGCCGGCACTGGTGGTGTCCGAAGCGGGTGACGCCGTGGCGGTCCTGCACCGCGAGGGCAACCGTTTCGAATGCGCCCTGCCCGGCGTGGAGGGCAGCCACTGGCTGGACCTGGAGCGCCTGCGCGCCGACCATCCGGGCACTTGGTATTTCCTGCGCCCGGTATTCCACTTCGACGCCCGTAGCCTGCTCTACCACCTGCCCCAGCCCCGGCGCTGGTTCTGGGACGTGTTCAAGGCCAACCGCGGTATCTACCAGTGGGCCCTGCTGGCCACCGTGGTCATCAACCTGCTGGCCATCGTCGTGCCCTTCTACACCATGGCGGTTTACGACCGGGTGGTGCCGAACAACGCCCTGGACAGCCTGTGGGTGCTGACCACGGCGGCGGTGGCGGTGACCCTGTTCGACCTGCTCAACAAGCTGCTCCGCAGCTATCTGCTGGAATCCGCCGCGCGCAAGGCCGACGTGGCCCTGTCCAGTCACATCTTCGCGCACAGTCTGCGCCTGCGGGCTGCCAGCCGGCCCGCCTCGGGCGGCGTGCTGGCCAACGTGGTGCGCGACTTCGAGACGGTGCGCGACTTCTTCACCTCCACCACCCTGACGCTGATGGGTGACCTGCCCTTCATGCTTTTCTTCCTGGTGGTCATCGCCCTGATCGGCGGCTGGCTGGCCCTGGTGCCGCTGGTCATCATCCCCCTGGCATTGGTTGTGGCCTGGTCGCTGCGCGCGCCTCTCGGCCGCGCTATCAACGAGAACATGAAGGAAAGCGCCGCCCGCACCGCCCACCTGTTCGAGGTGATGAACGGCCTGGACACGGTGAAGGGCCTGGGGGCGGAGGCCTGGGCGCGGCGCAAGTGGGAAGGGCTGACCCTGCAGATCGCCGACAACAACCTGAAGACGCGGGAGATCAGCACCTTCGGCAACAACACCGTGGCCATGCTCATCGGCCTGAATACCGTCCTCATCATCATGTTCGGCGCCATCCAGGTGGCGTCCAACGAAATGACCCTGGGCCAGTTGATCGCCGTGTCCATGATCTCCTCCCGTGCCATCGCCCCCGTGGCCCAGCTCGCCGGCCTGCTGATCCGCTGGGAGCAGACCAAGGTGGCCCTGCATGCCCTGGACAAGGTGATGGAGTCGCCTACCGACGGCGGCGCCGGCGACCTGCATGTGCCGGGATTGCGCGGCGCGGTGGAACTGCGCGACGTGCATTTCGCCTACCCCGACACGCCGCCGCTGCTCAAGGGTCTGAACCTGCGTATCGCCCCCGGCGAGAAGGTGGGTTTCATCGG
The DNA here is from genome assembly GCA_002360535.1 of Thiobacillus sp. UBA3361. Classification (GTDB taxonomy): domain Bacteria; phylum Pseudomonadota; class Gammaproteobacteria; order Burkholderiales; family Thiobacillaceae; genus UBA3361. The sequence goes on along the minus strand of DEQR01000063.1, from coordinate 5,680 downwards.
CCGTATCGGTTCCGGCAAGAGCACCCTGCTGCGCCTGCTGCTCAACATCTATGCGCCTGACCAGGGCGCGGTGCTGGTGGATGGGGTGTCGGTGGGGCAGATGGACCCCCTTAGCCTGCGCCGGCAGATCGGTTATGTGCCCCAGGACGTGACCCTGTTCCACGGCGACATCAAGGAAAACATCCTGCTCGGCGCCAGTAATGTGGACGACGCGCGCTTGCTGGAGGCCGTGCGCATGGCCTGCCTGGAGGAGACCCTGACCCAGATGCCCAACGGCTTGGCCACCCAGGTGGGCGAGCGGGGCGAGCGCCTGTCCGGCGGCCAGCGCCAGGCGGTGGCCATCGCCCGCGCCCTGGTGCAGCGGCCGCGCCTGCTGCTGCTGGACGAGCCCAGCAGCATGATGGATCCGGCCACGGAACATCTTCTGATTCAGAACCTGCGCAACCTGAGGGAAGCCACCCTGCTGCTGGTGACCCACCGCACCGCCATGTTGCCCCTGGTGGACCGGCTGGTGGTGATGGACCAGGGCCGGCTGGTGATGGACGGCCCCCGGGATGAAGTCCTCAGACGTCTGTCCGCCGGCGCCCATACCCAGGTGATGGAGGCGGCGGCATGAGCAGGGAGCAGGGTTCCCGCTTGCGGGATGCGACCGGCCGCGAATGCCGCCGGCCGCCGACAGGAAAGGCTGTGGTGATTGGCAAATCGTCAGCGGAGGCGGCGGCATGAGCACGCGTTCCCTGCATCCCGATCTGGATCGGGGACCGCGCCGCGCGGCCCACATCCTGGTAGGCGCCCTGACCGGCTTCATACTGCTCACCCTGGTCTGGATGAGCTTCGCCAAGCTGGACATTTCCGTGCACGCGGTCGGTCAGGTCATCCCCTCCAGCCGGGTACAGCAGATACAAAGCCTGGAGGGCGGCATCCTGCGCCAGATCGCCGTGCGCGAGGGGCAGGCGGTCAAGCGGGGCGACCTGCTCGCCTATGTGGAGAATCTGCAATACGACGCCGAACTGGGCGAACACCGCCAGAACCTCTGGGCCATGCGCGCCGCCATCGCCCGGCTGGATGCCGAACTGTCCGGGCGCAGCCCCGCCTTCCCCGGGGAGATCGTGGAACAGGCCCCGGACCTGGTGGCCGAACAGCGCAAACTGTGGATGAGCCGCGTGCGGGAACGCGACGACGCCCTGGAGACCGCCCGGCGCCAGATCGTCCAGCGCCGCGAGGAACTGGCCGAGGCGAAGAGCCGCATCGCTTCCCTCACCAGCCTGCTGGCGACGGCCAGGGAGACCCTGGCCATGGAGGAAAAGCTGCAAGCCCAGGGCGCCGGAGCACGGGCCGATCTGTTGCGCACCCAACAGGAGGTGACCCGCATCCAGGGTGATCTGGACGCCGCGCGCACCACCGTGCCACGCCTTCAGGCCGCCATCCAGGAAGGCCAGTCGCGTGCCGCCCAGGTCCAGTCCAGTTTCCTGGCCGAGGCCAGCCGCGAACGCAGCGATCTGGAGGCCAAGGTGGCGGCCATGGGCGAGCAGTTGAACGCCAGCCGGGACCGGGTGGCGCGCCGGGAAATGCGTTCGCCCATGGACGGGGTGGTCAACCGCCTGCTCATCAGCACCGTGGGCGGCGTGGCCAAGGCCGGCGAAACCATCATGGAACTGGTGCCGGTGCAGGACACCCTGCTGATATCCGCCCGCGTCAAACCCTCGGACATCGCCTTCATACGCCCCGGCCAGCCGGCCATCGTGCGCATCACCGCCTACGATTCGTCCATCTTCGGCTCACTGTCCGGGAAAGTGCTGCGGGTGGGTGCCGACGCCGTGCAGGACGAGCGCAAGGAACAGTTCTATTTCGAGGTCTTCCTGGAGACCGACCGCAACTACCTGGGCGAGCCCGAGGAGCGCCTGACCATCTCCTCCGGCATGGCCGCCGACGCCAGCATCCATACCGGTAAGCGCACCCTGATGGAATACCTCCTCAAGCCGGTGGTGAAGACCTTCGACAAGGCCCTGCGGGAGCGCTGAGATGCAGAGCAAGTGTCCGGACCTGGCTTTTCGCCCCGCGCGGTTCCTGGCGGCCGCCCTCGTTCTGGCCGGTGCCCTCGTCTTGCCGCCCGCCTCTGCGGAAACCCTGCGACAGGCCGTGGAGGGGGTGCTGCAGCGGCATCCGGACGTCCATTCCGGCCGGTCCCTGCTCCTGGCCGCCGGCGAGCGCATCCAGCAGGCGCGTTCCGCGTTCTATCCCAATGTGGGCCTGGAGTCGGTGGCTGCGGAGGCCAGGGACCGAGACCTGGGCGTGGGCGCCCGCGATCGCAGCACCCGGCGCACCGACGTTTTCCTGCGCTGGAATCTGTTTCGCGGCCTCGCCGACCGGCATGCCCTGCGCATGGCCGAAGCGGACAACCTGGCGGCCGGCGACGAACTGGCCGATGCCCAAGAAGGCGTGGCCCTGGAAATGACCTTCGCCTATCTGGAGGTCCTGCGTCTGCGCCAGCGCATGGAGCTGGCCCAGGCCTACCTGCGCGACAGCCAGCGGCTGGCGGAGGACGTGGCCAAGCGTGCCGCCGCCGGCAAGGTGTCCGCCGCGGACCTGGACCAGGCACGCATGAGCGTGATCGAGGCGCAGTGGCAGCTGGCCCAACTGCGGGGGCAGTTGTCCGGCGCTGAGGCACGCTATGAGCTGCTGGCCGGTCATGCGCCGGACGGACTGGAGGCGCCCGACCTGATGCGCACGGCTACCCTCATCAAGCGCGAGGCAATGATGCAGGAGGTGGTGGCCGGCAACCCGCGCGTCCGCGCCGTCCTGGGCCGCGCCCAGGCGCGGGCAGAAGAGGCGGGCGTGGCCGGCGGCGCCGTCTATCCCACCCTGAGCATGGACCTGCGCAAGCGTCTGCAATCGGACATCGACCCGTTGCCGGTGAGCGATACCCGCGACAATGCCCAGCTCATGTTCAACTATGAAGTGCCCCTCGGCGGGGCGACCTACAGCCGCAGGCGTGAGGCCGTGGCGCGCCATGCGGCCGCCCAGGCCACCGCCGATTCTGTGCTGCTGGCAGCGCGCACCTCGCTGGGCCAGGTGTGGTCCGCCTGGGACGAGGCACGCCGCATTGCGCCGCAGCTGGCCGAGCGGGTGGAGACCGGCGGCCGGGTGGTGAGCGCCTACGATTTGCAGTTCGCCGCCGGCAGGAGGTCCCTGCAGGACCTGATCGGCATCCGCGCGGAGTATTTCCGCGCCCTGTCCGAAGCGGTGGACAATCGCTACGAGCAACAGCAGGGCGCGGCCCAGGTGCTCAGCCTCCTGGGCAGGCTGCGCGCGACCGTGGCCGGCGAGGTCTCTTCCCCCGCCCCGGCCCCGCAGGCCGGTGCGGCGGCTGTTCCCCCCGGTTTGGCACGGGCAGGGGCTGTCGGATCGATGTAGCACCCGTCCCCCAGGCGCCGCGGCGGCTTCACTCCCGATGGTAGGGATGCCCCGCCAGCAGGCTTGCCGCGCGGTAGAGCTGCTCGGCCAGCAAGACCCTGGCCAGGGCGTGCGGCAGGGTCAGGCGGGACAGCGCCAGCTTCATTTCGGCCCGCTCCAGCAGGGCCGCGTCCAGGCCGTCCGCGCCGCCGATCAACAGGGCGACGTCGCGCCCCTCCGCCTGCCAATCGCGCATCAGTGCTGCCAGTTCGCGGGTCGTGGCCTGCCGGCCGTTTTCGTCCAAAGCCACCAGGCGTGCGCCCTTGGGGCAGCGTTCCAGCAGGCGGGCTGCTTCATGGGCCTTGACGGTGTCCGTGGGCAGGCCGGTGCGTTTCTCCGGCTTGACCGGAATGATCTCCACCCGCGCCTCGCGGGGCATGCGCTTCAGGTATTCATGGCAGGCGGCCTCCGCCCAGTCGGGCTGGCGCTCGCCCACGGCCAGGATGTGCAGCTTCATGCCCGGACTATATGCCAGGCCTGCCACAAAGAAAAAAAGGGCGCCCGTGGGCGCCCCAATCACCAGAGTCGGTGGAATGGAACCGGTCGGGCTTATTCCACCCGCTCGCCGTGCAGGGCGATGTCCAAGCCCTCACGTTCCTGCTCTTCGGTCACCCGCAGCCCCATCACCATATCGACGATCTTCAGGATGATGAAGGTCATCACGGCGGTGAAGACGATGGTGATCACCGTGCCCTTGAGCTGCACCATGAACTGGCCCATGCTGCCGGCGGTGCCGCCGATGGCTTCCACCGCGAAGAAGCCGGTCAGAAGGGCGCCGACGATGCCGCCCACGCCGTGCACGCCGAAGGCGTCCAGGGAGTCGTCGTACTTGAGCATGCGCTTCAGGGAAGTGGCGCCCCAGAAGCAGGCCACGCCGGCGATCAGACCGATGATCAGCGCACCGGTGGGATCGACGAAACCGGAGGCCGGGGTGATGGCCACCAGGCCGGCGACCGCGCCGGAAGCGATGCCCAGGGCGCTGGGTTTGCCCTTGCCGATCCATTCCGCGAACATCCAGGACAACGCGGCGGCGGCGGTGGCGATCTGGGTCACGGCCATGGCCATGCCCGCGCGGCCGTCGGCAGCCACGGCGGAACCGGCGTTGAAGCCGAACCAGCCCACCCATAGCATGGCCGCACCGATCAGGGTCAGGGTCAGGTTGTGGGGCATCAGGGCGTCACGGCCGTAACCGATGCGCGGGCCGAGCACGTAGGCCGCCACCAGGCCGGCGATACCGGCGTTGATGTGCACCACGGTGCCGCCGGCGAAGTCCAGCACGCCCATGTCCCAGAAGAAGCCGCCGTCGCCGGCCCAGACCATGTGGGTCATCGGCGCATAGACCAGCAGCGACCACAGGGCGGTGAACACCAGCATGGAGGAGAACTTCATGCGGTCGGCGTAGGCACCGGCGATCAGGGCCGGGGTGATGATGGCGAAGGTCATCTGGAAGACCATGAACACGGACTCGGGGATGGTGCCCGTGAGACTGTCCTTGCCCATGCCCAACAGGAAGGCCTTGTCCAGGCCGCCGATGAAGGAGCCCAGGTTGGTGACCCCTTTCTCCATGCCGGCGGTGCTGAAGGACAGGCTGTAGCCGACGATCATCCACAGCACCGAGATCATCGCCGTGATGGCGAAGCTCTGCATCATGGTGCCCAGGACGTTCTTCTTGCGCACCATTCCACCGTAGAACAGGGCCAGACCGGGGATGGTCATGAACAGCACCAGAGCGGTGGAGGTGAGCATCCAGGCGGTGTTGCCGGTATCCAGTTTGGGCGCTTCCTCGGCTGGCGCCGCTTCGGCAGGGGTGGGCTCCGCGGCGGGCGGGGTGGCCTCGGGCATGGCCTCGGCCATCGGCGCGGCCTCCATGACGGGGGCGGCCGCCTCGGGCGGCGGTACGCTCTCTTCAGCCAGCGCCAGGCCCGACAGGCCCAGTATGCCGGCCAACATCCAGCTTGCGATCAGTCGCTTCATGATGTTTCTCCTCAAACCGCGGCATCGCCGGCTTCGCCGGTGCGGATGCGCACGACCTGTTCCAGGTCCCAAACGAATACCTTGCCGTCGCCGATCTTGCCGGTCTGGGCGGCCTTCATGATGGCTTCCACCACCTGGTCCAGCAGGTCGGCGCGGATGGCCACCTCGACCTTGACCTTGGGCAGGAAGTCCACCACGTACTCGGCGCCCCGGTACAGCTCGGTATGGCCTTTCTGGCGCCCGAAGCCCTTGA
>DEQR01000050.1:38436-60095 GCA_002360535.1 Thiobacillus sp. UBA3361 | reverse complement strand
TTCGTGCAAGTAGTTCACGATCGAAAACGTCATAGCCAGCATCGGGCGGCCGGCGCTCGTCATCGCGCACAACAAGACGCTCGCCGCGACCCTCTACGACGAGATGCGCGAGTTCGTCCCGGAGAACGCCGTAGAGTACTTCGTCTCGGACTACGACTACTACCAGCCCGAGGCCTACGTGCCGTCGCGGGACCTGTTCATCGAGAAGGACTCCAGCATCAACGAGCACATCGAGCAGATGCGCCTGTCCGCCACCAAGGCAATCCTGGAGCGGCGGGACGTGGTCATCGTCGCCACCGTGTCTGCCATCTACGGCATCGGCGACCCGTCCGACTACCACGACATGATCCTGCACCTGAAGGTGGGCGAGCGCATCCCTCAGCGGGACGTGATCCGGCGGCTCACCGAGATGCAGTACGACCGCAACGACTTCGAGTTCAAGCGCGGGGTGTTCCGGGTGCGCGGCGACGTGATCGACATCTTCCCCGCCGAGCACGCGGAAACCGCCGTGCGGGTGAGCCTGTTCGACGACGAGATCGATGGCCTCTCCCTGTTCGACCCCCTGACCGGGCAGATCCTGTCCAAGGCGACGCGCTTCACCGTGTTTCCCTCCAGCCACTACGTGACGCCGCGGGAGACGACCCTGCGGGCCATCGAAAAGATCAAGGTGGAATTGGCCGAGCGGCTGGAGTTCTTCAACAAGGAGTTCAAGCTGGTGGAGGCCCAGCGTATCGAGCAGCGCACCCGTTTCGACCTGGAGATGCTTAGCGAGCTGGGCTTCTGCAAGGGCATCGAGAACTACTCCCGGCACCTTTCCGGCCGCCGGCCGGGTGATCCGCCGCCCACCCTCATCGACTACTTGCCCGAGGACACGGTGATGTTCATCGACGAATCCCACGTCACCGTGCCCCAGGTGGGCGGCATGTACAAGGGCGACCGGGCGCGCAAGGAGAACCTGGTCAACTACGGCTTCCGCCTGCCCAGCGCCCTGGACAACCGACCGCTGCGCTTCGACGAGTTCGAGCGGATGATGCGCCAGACCGTTTTCGTCTCCGCCACGCCCGGGCCCTATGAGGTGAAGCACCAGCAACAGGTGGTCGAGCAGGTGGTGCGGCCAACCGGCCTGGTCGATCCGCAGCTCATCGTCCGCCCGGTGACCACCCAGGTGGACGACCTGATGAGCGAGATCAACCTGCGCGTGAAGGTCAACGAGCGCGTGATGGTGACCACCCTGACCAAGCGCATGGCCGAGCAATTGGCCGAATATTTCGCCGATCACGGCATCAAGGTTCGCTACCTGCATTCCGATATCGACACCGTGGAACGCGTGGAGATCATCCGTGACTTGCGACTGGGCGTATTCGACGTGCTGATCGGCATCAACCTGTTGCGCGAGGGCCTGGACATCCCCGAGGTGTCGCTGGTCGCCATCCTGGACGCCGACAAGGAGGGCTTCCTGCGCTCCGAGCGGTCCCTGATCCAGACCATCGGCCGCGCCGCGCGCCACCTGCACGGCACCGCCATCCTCTACGCGGACACGGTCACCGACTCCATGCGCCGGGCGATGGACGAAACCGAGCGCCGCCGCCGCAAGCAGACGGCCCACAACGCCGCGCACGGCATCGTCCCGCAAGGGGTGGTCAAGAAGATCAAGGACATCATCGACGGCGTTTACGACATGGAAGAGGCCGAGCAGGCCCTGCACGCGGCCCAGGAAAAGGCGCGCTACGAAGCCCTGGACGAAAAGACGCTGACCCGTGAGATCAAGCGCCTGGAGAAGGACATGCTGGCCGCCGCCAAGGACCTGGATTTCGAGAAGGCCGCGCAATTGCGAGACCAGATGCACGCCATGAAGAAGTTGATGTTCGGGGTGGACGAAGGGCCGGAATACTGCGGGCCGCCCGAGCCTGCCGCGCCGCCGGCGCGGCGCGTATCCCACCGCCGGCGATAGGAGAATCGTTTGTTCAACGAATTTGCGGGTCGCCGTACATGTCATTGATCGCCTTCGGCAAAGCGGAAACCGACATCGACTACAGCGCCATGCGCGCCCTGGTGGTGGATGATTACCCGGGCATGCGCAGCGCCATGCGCATCGCCCTGTCCAATTTCGGTCTGACCAAGATCGACATGTCGGCCAACGCCACCGAGGTCTTGTTCAAGGTCCAGCACAACGAGTACGACCTGATCCTGTGCGATTTCAACCTGGGCGATGGCCGCGACGGCCAGCAAGTGCTCGAGGAGCTGCGCCACCGCGGGCTGATCACCCTGGACACGGCCTTCATCATGGTGACCGCCGAGTCGGTCTATGAAAAGGTGGCGGCCACCGCCGAACTGGCCCCCGATGATTACCTCATCAAACCGTTCAACGCCGAAATCCTGCGTCATCGCTTGGACGGGATCCTGCGCCGCAAGCTGGCCTTCGCCGACATCTATCGGTATTTCGCCGGCGGCGAGCTGGAAAAGGCGCTGGAATGCTGCGATCTGCTCATCAAGGAAAAACCCAAATACATCGTGGACACCCTGCGTTTCAAGGGGGAACTGCTCAACGCCATGGGTCGCTTCGAGGAGGCGGAGGCGCTGTACAAACAGGTCATCCAGATGCGCGCCATTCCCTGGGCTCGGCTCGGCCTGGCACGCACCCTGCACATGCAGAAGAAGGACGAGGCGGCCGAAGAACTGCTGCACGACGTGTTGGAAGACTCGCCCGAGCTGGTGTCCGCCTACGACCTGATGGCCGAGGTCAAACTGGCCCGCAACGACGCCCGCGAGGCGCAGGCGGCGCTGGAGAAAGGCGCGGCCATCTCCGGCAAGACCGTGCGCCGGCAACAAAGGCTGGGTGAAGTCGCATTCGCCAACGGCGACCTGGACAAGGCACGGGCCGCTTTCAGCGCCGCCCTGGACAAGGGCCGCCACTCCATCTTCGTCACCCCGGCGGATTACGGGAATCTCTGTCGGGTGCAGGTGGAGCAGGGCGACATGAACGGTGCCCTAGACACCCTGAAGAAGGGCAAGATGGCCTTGCATTCCTCTCCGGAGGGGCAGCTCGTCAGCGCGGTGGTGCAAGGCCTGGTGCATACCAAATCGGGACGCGCCGCGGAGGCCGGGCGCGCGTTGGACGAAGCGGTCCGGCTGCGCAACGTGGGTGCGCGCGCCGACGAACAATCCATGCTGGATCTGGCCGGGGTGTGCATGGCCAACGGACGGCTGGAGGAGGGTGACGCCATCGTCCGGGAGGTGGCCCGCAACGCCCACGACAGTGACGCCCTGATGGCCAAGGCGCGGCAGCTCTATGAAGCCACGGGGCGCGGCGAGGCGGGGGATCAGGTGCTGAAGGAAGCCACCGCCGAGGTGCGCAGGCTCAACAACGAAGGGGTGATGCTGGCCCACAAGAGCGACTACGCCGCGGCCGTAGAATGCATGCTGGCTGCCAGCCGGGAGGCGCCTTTCAACCCGAGGGTGATCATGAACACAGCCTGGGTCATCCTGAAACGCATCGACCAGGAGGGTATGGACCATGACCTGTTCGCCGAGGCCCGCCGCCTGATCGAGGAGGCCGGCAGGCAATCGCCCGGACACACCCGCATCACCGGACTGCGCAGCCACCTCAAGCAGGTGGAGGGGCGCTTCGGCATCCATGGGAGCAAGAAGAAATGATGTTGGATATCTCGGGTTTGTATGCCTCGCTGATGCATGAGGTGAAGAACACCCTGGGTCTCATGTCCATCACCCTGGACGGGGTACACCCCACCGGCGACCCGGAACACGACGCGCCCCTGAATGAGACCCGGCTGCTCTGCCAGCGGGTGGCGGAACGCCTGCAGCAGGCGCTGCTGCTCTACAAGGCGGTCAACGGACAGCTCAGCCCCATGGTGGACGCCTATTCTCCGGCGGACGTCCTGGGCGAACTGCGCGACGAGGCCCAGGCCCTGGTGCGCGACCGCCTGAAGGTGACGGTGAGGATCGCCGACGACGTGCCCTTGATTTGGTTTTTCGACCGCAATCTGGTGGAGATGGCCCTGGTCAATGCCATCCACAACTCCATCCAGTACGCCCGCGACCGCATCCTGCTTGAGGCCAGCCTGGACGATGGCGCCCTGTGCCTGGCGGTGAAGGACGATTCGGATGGCTATCCGGAACACATCCTGGAGTGCGTCCGCAATGATCAGCCCTATCGGTCGCAGGGCACCGGCCTGGGCCTCCAGTTCGCCCGGCTGGTGGCCCAGGCCCATGCGGACCGGGGACGGGAGGGGGAGTTGCGGCTGACCAACGAGGACGGGGCCGTGTTCCGCCTGCTGCTGCCTTGATAAGATCGGGCCGAATTCCATATCCCAGCATTCTCCGAAAGCATGACAGCCAACCGCCGCCACGCAGTGCTCATGGTCTGCATGGGCAACATCTGCCGTTCCCCCACCGCCGAGGGGGTGTTCCGGAAGCTTGTCCGCGAGGCCGGCGTGGAAGACAGGGTGCTCATCGACAGTGCCGGCACCCATGACTACCACGTGGGCAAATCCCCCGATCCCCGTGCCCGGCATGCCGCGGCCGGCCGTGGCTACGATCTGTCCGGCCTCGTCGGTAGGCAGGTGACGCGCCGGGATTTCGCAGAGTTCGACCACATCCTGGCCATGGACAGGGACAACCTCGACAATCTGTTACGCATCTGCCCCCCTGAACATCGCGGCAAGGTGCGCCTGTTCCTGTCGTTCAGCGAGCGCTTTGCGGGACAGGAAGTGCCGGATCCCTATTACGGCGGATCGCAAGGCTTCGAGCGGGTACTGGATATGGTGGAGGACGCGGCCCGCGGTTTGCTGCGGGAAATCCAGTCCCGGTCGGACGTCTGAAGCCGACCCGAAAAAAACGGGCGGGGCCCGGTCGGACCCCGCCCGCGATGTAGGACCTCAGGGCTGCGTCGTTCCCGCTGCGGACGGGGCCTTGGTTTCGATCAACACCAGCGGTTCAGCGGTGGGCTTCTTTGCGGGGGATTCCGATTTGTCCCCCCGCTGGCGGCGTTGATGCTCCGCCTCGGCCTGATCGGCTTCCGGCGGCAGGCCGGCCTGTTCGACGATGGTGGCGTGGGTTTCCACCATCATCAACGGTTCACCAGCCTCTTGGACAGGCTTGGCCCGTGAGCGGCGACGGCGTGGGCGCTGCGATTCCGGGGCTGACTCCTCTTGAGCGGGTTCGGACGCGGACGCCGCTTTGGTTTGCACCAGTTCCAGCCCGGCGGCGGTCAAGTCCGGCGGCGGCAATTCCACCGTCCTCGGCTTGGGCTTCGCCGGCGGCGCGGGTTCGGGTTCGGCGGCCGTCACGGCTTCCGCCGGCGCCACCTCGGCGGCGGGCACGGAAAGGGGCTCGGCGACAGGGAATGCGGGCTGGGGCTCGGCGGCTTCCACAGCGGGTTCCAACGGTGTCATTTCGACGGCTGTCTCGCCGGAGGCTTCTCCGATGGTTTCGACCGGCATGCCTTCTTGATCCAGTGCCTCGGCGGCTACACTTTCTGGACGTCCTTCGCCGCGCCGCCCGCGTCCGCCGCGGCGGCTTCTGCCGCGGCTGCGATCCTCGCGTTCCTCACCGGCGGCCTCGGCAGCGGGCGCGGCAGCCAATTCGGCAGCCGTCTCCTGCGGTTGCAACCCGGCTTCCTGGGCCTGCGGCCGCTCCCGGCGCTTGCGCTCGGGCTTGGCCTGGCGCTCGCCGCGTTCCGTACGCTCCGTCCGTTCCTGGCGCTCCGGGCGGGCCGCCTGGCGTTCTCCGCGCTCAGCACGTTCACCGCGTTCCGTACGTTCACCGCGCTCCGTACGTTCACCGCGCTCTCCGCGCTCACCCCTCACGCGTCGGCTGTCACGGCCCTCCCGTGTTTCCTGGCGGCGCCGGGCCTCACGCGGCTCGCGCTTCGGCTCGGCAGCCTTTTCGGTCAGAGCGGGGACTTCTTCCACTGGCTCGTTCAGACCGCGCAGCCAGCCCATGATGCGCCCGAACAGTCCGGACTTGGCCACCACCGGCACGGGCTCGGCCTGGCGTGCCACCGGCATGGGAGCGGGCTGGGAGGGGGTAATGTCGCGTACCAGGGGCTGCGGTCTCTCGGCCTTGACGGCCGTGGTGCCGTGGAGCAGCTCTAGGTCCTCGGCAGGTTTTTCCACCATTTGGTAGCTCAGGGCCAGGGTCTCCACCTGGTTGAGTTGGTCGTGGCGCAGACGCACCATGGTGTAGCGCGGCGTATCGAAGTGGATGTTGGGGATCAGCACCACCTCCACCTTGTGGCGCGCCTCGATGTTGAGGATGTCGGTGCGCTTCTCGTTGAGCAGGTAGGTGGAAACCTCGACCGGGGCCTGGATGTGGATTGCGCCGGTGTTTTCCTTCATCGCTTCTTCCTGGATCATGCGCAGCAGGTGCAGGGCGAAGGATTCGGTGCTGCGCACGTGGCCGGTGCCGGCGCAGCGCGGGCAGGTGACGTAGCTGGTCTCACCCAGGCTGGGCTGCAAGCGTTGCCGTGACAATTCCAGCAGGCCGAAGCGGGAGATCTTGCCCACCTGGACCCGTGCCCGGTCATGGTGCAGGGCGTCGCGGAGGCGGTCCTCGACCTCGCGCTGGTTCTTGCCGCTCTCCATGTCGATGAAATCGATCACCACCAGGCCACCCAGGTCGCGCAGGCGCAACTGGCGGGCTACCTCGTCGGCGGCCTCCAGGTTTGTGTTGAAGGCGGTCTGCTCGATGTCGGCACCCTTGGTGGCCTGGGCCGAGTTGACGTCGATGGCCACCAGGGCCTCGGCGTGGTCGATGACGATGGCGCCGCCGGAGGGCAGGGGCACCTCGCGCGAGTACGCGGTCTCGATCTGGTGCTCGATCTGGAAGCGCGAGAACAGGGGCACGCTGTCGGCGTACAGCTTCACCTTGTTCACGTTGCCGGGCATCACGTGGGCCATGAACTGCCGCGCTTGCTCGTAGATGGACGGGGTATCCACCAGCAGTTCGCCGATGTCCGGGGTGAGGTAGTCGCGGATGGCGCGGATCACCAGGCTGGATTCGGCGTAGATCAGGAAGGCGCCCTTCTGGGCCTTGGCGGCGCCGTCGATGGCGGTCCACAGTTGCAGCAGGTAGTTCAGGTCCCACTGCAATTCTTCCTGGGTGCGGCCGATGCCGGCGGTGCGGCCGATCAGGCTCATGCCGGCGGGTACTTCCAGACTGGCGAGCAGATCGCGCAACTCGTTGCGCTCCTCGCCTTCGATCCGCCGGGAAACGCCGCCGCCGCGCGGGTTGTTGGGCATCAGCACCAAGTAGCGGCCGGCCAGACTGATGAAGTTGGTCAGGGCCGCGCCCTTGTTGCCGCGCTCGTCCTTTTCCACCTGGACGACGAGTTCCATGCCCTCCTTGAGGTGGTCCTGGATGCGTCCGCGACCGGCTTCGCCGCTGCCCACCGAGGAGCGGGCGATTTCCTTGAAGGGGAGGAAGCCATGCCGCTCGGCGCCGTAGTCCACGAAGCAGGCTTCGAGACTGTTTTCGACGCGCGTAATGACGGCCTTGTAGATGTTGCCTTTGCGTTGTTCCTTGGTGGCGGATTCAATGTCCAGGTCAATGAGTTTCTGACCTTCGACAATGGCGACGCGGAGTTCCTCCGCCTGCGTCGCGTTGAAAAGCATGCGCTTCATGTATTCACCCATGTGCGCGCCGCGCACCCGGGTATAAACCCCGCCGCCTGATGGCGGCAGCAAGGCGAGGCAGGCGGTTAGACGGCGTCCTTGGGCGTGTCTTCTGGTGTCTCGTGCATGGTTTGGAGGTTTATCGTTGTTCCGGACGGAGGGATTGAACGGCTACAACAGAGCCGCTGAGACCTCGCCGCCCGGGCAGCATTTCGGGTGCGGTGCGCGTGTTCGATACGTTACCATCGCTACTTTTTCGGAACCGCCGAGGCATCGGTGCATCCCATCTGTCGGCCGGTTGGACATGTCGTTTCTTCGACGACGCCCCGGCCTTGGGGATGACGGCAACAACGGAACCGCCCGGTGAGCGGTCTTAACCGGTGCCCTGGAACCCGGTGGACGGAATCTTCATCGTCCCTCCATATAATCCGGAGATTGCAGGCCCAAAAAGGCGAGTGGGAGTATAAGTGGAAAAGGAAGCGGGGCGCAAAGAAGTCGTAACAATGTTGGCCATCGACGACACCCTAGCCGGCCAGCGCCTGGACAATTTTCTATTCAAGCGTCTGAAGGGGGTGCCCAAGAGCCGCATTTACCGCATGTTGCGCGAGGGCGAGGTACGGGTGAACCGCCGCCGGGCGGCACCCGAACTTCGGCTTGAAGAAGGGGACATGGTACGCATTCCGCCGGTGCGGGTAGCGAGCCCGGCCCCGAATCCGGCGGTTGGCGGCGCTCCCGCCCGGTTCAGCAGGCCCCTGCTGCAGCGTGTGCTGTACCGCGACGACAGCCTGCTGATCCTGGATAAACCCGCCGGCCAGGCGGTGCACGGGGGCAGCGGGGTCAGCCTGGGCATCATCGAGCAACTGCGCCTGGAACTGCCCGAACAGCGCTTCCTGGAACTGGTCCACCGCCTGGACAAGGAGACTTCGGGGGTGCTGGTGCTGGCGCTCAAGCGGCCGGTGTTGACCGAGATGCATCGCAAGCTGCGCCAGGGGGAGGTCAAAAAGTGTTACCAGGCCCTTGCCGTCGGCCATTGGCAGGACCCGGTGAGGCACGTGAAGCTGCCCCTGCACAAACAGGTGAACGAAGCCGGAGAACGCCGCGTCTCGGTGCGGGAGGACGGCCAGGCGGCGCACACCATCTTCCGACTGCTGCGCCACCATCCGGGCTTCAGTCTGCTGCGTGCCGAACTGAAGACCGGCCGGACGCATCAGATCCGGGTGCATTTGGCGGCCCTGAAATACCCCATCGCCGGAGATGACAAATACGGCGATTTCGAATTGAACCGGGCCTTGAAAAAGCAAGGTCTGAAACGCATGTTCCTGCATGCGGCCAGCTTGGAATTCAGGCATCCGCTGACTGGACAGGAATTACGCGTAGAGGCCCCCCTCCCCGAAGATTTGGCCGGATTCCTGTCCCGGCTGACCAAAGTATGATCCGACACCCCGCAAGCATGCCCAAACGTTATCAACTTCTCATCTTCGACTGGGACGGCACATTGATGGATTCAGCCTCGAGTATTGTCGGCTGCATTCAGCAAGCAAGCGCCGACCTGGGCTACCCGGTGCCCAGCCGCCAGGCCGCCAGCCATATCATCGGCCTGGGACTGACCCAGGCCCTCTACACCCTATTCCCGGACATGCCCGAGACGGACATCCCCAGGATGGCGGACCGCTACCGCGCCTGCTACCTAGGGCAGGATGCCGAGATACCCCTGTTCGACGGCGCCGAGGCCCTGCTCGGCGAACTGCATGGCCGTGGCCACCAACTCGCGGTGGCCACCGGCAAGGCGCGCCACGGACTGCGGCGTGCGTTCGAGCACACCGGGCTGGGACGCTATTTCCATGCCTCGCGCACCGCCGACGAGACCCACTCCAAGCCCCATCCGGCGATGATCCTGGAACTGCTCGACGAACTGAGGGTGGACAAGGAGCAGGCGCTGATGATCGGCGATACCAGCCACGACCTGGAAATGGCTCGCAGCGCTGGCGTGGCCTCCTTGGCCGCCGGCTTCGGCGCACACCCGGCCGAGCATCTGGAGGATTTCGGCGCCTTGCGGGTATGCGACAGTTTCACCGAGCTGGCCCAATGGCTGCTGGACAACGCCTGATCTGCGCCGCCTCGGACCTGGCGGAAGCGGGCAGGGGGGTGCGGTTCACCCTGGAACAGGACGGGGAGCCGGTACCCGCCTTCGCCGTCCGCTTTCGGGGCGAGGTGTGCGGCTACCAGAACCGCTGCGGCCACATCCCAGTGGAATTGGACTGGAACGAGGGGGAATTCTTCGATCCGTCGCAGCTATACTTGATTTGCTCTACCCACGGCGCCCTGTATGACCCGCACAATGGCCATTGCCGGGGGGGGCGTTGCGGCGGCCGGGGGCTGACGCCCGTGTCCCTAGAGGAGCGGGACGGCGGCATCTATCTGAAGGACATGTGAAATGGCGGATGAGCAACACAACTGGGAACGGGAGGCACTCGGCCACCTGTTGGCCGCCCATCTCAGGGAACAGCGTCGGGCACGGATCTGGAGCCTGGTTTTCAAATCCCTGGGGTTTGTCTGGCTGTTTCTGCTGCTGATCCTGATCTTCAGCCGGGATGACGGGGATTTCGTATCCACCTCGCCGCACACGGCGCTTATCGAAATCCAGGGGGAGATCGGCGGCGAGGACGGCGTGATTGCCGACGACCTCATCGGCGCACTGAACAGTGCCTTCGAGGCCAAACACGTCAAGGGCGTGGTCCTGCGCATCAACAGTCCCGGTGGGTCGCCGGTCCAGGCCGGGCAGATCTACGACGAGATCCGCCGCCTGCGCGGCAAGAACCCCAAGATACCGCTCTACGCGGTGGTGGACGACATCTGCGCCTCGGGCGGTTACTACATCGCCGCGGCGGCGGACAAGATATTTGTGGATAAGGCCTCCATCGTCGGCTCGATCGGCGTCCTCATGGACGGTTTCGGATTCACCGGCAGCATGGAGAAGCTGGGCATCGAACGCCGTCTGCTCACCGCTGGCGAGAACAAGGGCTTCCTGGACCCGTTCTCGCCCGTGGATGCGCAGCAATTGGGCCATGCCAGGGCGATGCTGAACGAGGTGCACCAGCAATTCATCCAGGTGGTTCGGGACGGGCGCGGCAAGCGCTTGAAGGAAGGTCCCGAACTTTTTTCCGGTCTGGTCTGGAGCGGGGCCAAGAGTATCGAACTGGGGCTGGCCGACGGTCTGGGCAGCCTGGATTACGTGGCGCGCGAGGTGCTGAAGGCAGAAGAAATCCTGGATTACACCCCGCACGAGAACCTGGCCGACCGGCTCGCCCGCCGCCTTGGCACCGCCATGGGCACGGCCATGCGGCCCTGGATGGGCGAGAACCTGCGGGTACGATGAGCAGCGAGCGGGACACGGACTACGTTCCCGTCGCCTGTGCTTTTCACGAGCGCCTGGAGTTCTCCGTCCTGCGGCGACAGAGGCTGCTTTTGCGATACCGGATCGGAGATGGGGTGGAGGAGGGCGTGGTCCTGCCCACCGATGTGGTGACCCGCGACGGCGCGGAATGGCTGGGATATCGTACCGAAGATGGCCGATCTGGCTGGCTGCGACTGGACACCCTGCTCAGCGCGGAACCCCAGCCATAAAAAAAGACGCCACGAGGTTGTCGTGGCGCCGGAAATGGGCGGATGGCCTCGTGGGTTCCGCCGTTGGAGGAGACGGGTCGTCCTGCGCCGCTCAGGCAGCGGCCTTCAGGGTGTTCGCGGCGTTGCTGATCTGCTCCTGGGCGGTCATCACGCCCTCCTTGACCAGCGTACCGTACTCGGCACCGGATTCGTTCGCCAGGGACAGGCCCTTGCGCATGATGGACATGCAGCGCTCGCCGCACTCACGGCTCAGTTCAGCCTGGCCGTTCACCAAGTCCTGTATGCCTTTGGCCTTGCCGAACAGATCCAGGCTGCGGGCGGTGATGTCCATGTAGATGTTGGCCAACTCGGTTTGCTGGGCCAGCAGACGGTCCATGGTGCGCAGGTTCAACTCGCCCAGTTTCTTGGCGGCTTCCATGGCGGTTTCGCTGTTCTTGCCGAACATCTCGATCATTTCTTTCTGCATATCAGGCTCCTGATGGTGGATGGAAAGGCTACTCATGGTTATTGTGCACTGCACAATATTGCGGTGCAGCATACTTAGGCCGAGTGGGTCTGTCAACACCTGAAACGGTGTATCAGAAGAAAGATTGCTTAATGGTTTCCCGATCCGGAGGCGGTCGGGCAGGGGTCAGGGCTTCTTGTCGTTCTTGTCCTGGCCGGCAATACCCGAGGTGCGCCGGTAGGACTCTTCCATTTCACGCCAGAGATTCATGTTCTGTTGGCCGACCCGGATCCAGAATTCCATGGGATTGGTGCGCCAGATGTCGCCCATGTGTTCGGTCATGGCGCGCTGCTGCTGAATGAAAAAATTGAGCCCCTGTTCGAGGAAGGCGGTAAAGGTGGCCTGGGCAGTGTCACCGTAGAAGCGGATGAAGCGTGCCAGCATGTCGGCGGTGAACAGGGGGTGACCGCCGGATTCCTGCTCCATGATGATCTGCAGCAGGATGGCGCGGGTGATCTCCTCTTCGCTCTGCGAATCGACCACCTTAAAGTCGATGCCGCGCATGACCAGGTCCTTGACCTCCGCCAGCGTTACATAGCGGCTTTCCTCCGTGTCGTAAAGACGGCGGTTAGGGTATTTCTTGATCAGGCGCGGTTCGGACATCGGATCGTTATGGTTGTTGCGGGGGACAGGGCGAATAAGCCTGTCCCCGCAGAGCTTACATCATATGTTGCCCACCGTTGGCCGCGATGTTGGCGCCGGTGATGAAGGCGGCGTCATCGGAAGCCAGGAAGGCGACCAGGGCAGCGATCTCCTCGGGCTTGCCCAGGCGGCCCATGGGGATGCCGGCGATGATCTTGGCGCGCACGTCCTCGGGCACCGCCATGACCATCTCGGTGGCGATGTAGCCGGGGGAGATGGAGTTCACCGTCACCCCTTTCCGGGCCGTCTCCTGGGCCAGGGACATGGTGAAGCCGTGCATGCCGGCCTTGGCGGCGGCATAGTTGGTCTGGCCGAACTGGCCCTTCTGGCCGTTGATCGACGAGATGTTGATCACCCGGCCCCAGCCCTTGTCGGTCATGGCGTCCACGAACTGTCGGGTGACGTTGAACACCGAGCTCAGGTTTACGTCGATCACCGCGTTCCATTGGTCGGGAGTCATTTTGCGGAAGGTGCCGTCCTTGGTGATGCCGGCGTTGTTTACCAGGATATCGACGCCGCCGTGGTCGGCCTTGACGCGATCGGCCATGGCCACGCAATCGTCGTAGCTGGAGACGTCGCATCGGGTGATCACGAACTCATGGCCCATGGCCGCGTGGCGGGACTGCCATTCGCGGGCCTGTTCCTCATGGTTGTACGTGCTGACGACCTTGGCGCCGGCGTCCGCCAGTTTGATGCAGATGGCGGTGCCGATGCCGCCTGTGCCGCCGGTGACCAGGGCGACCTTGCCTTCGAGTGCTTTCATGTCGTGTTCCTTTCCGTCAGATACGTTCAACCGCCATGGCCACGCCCTGGCCACCGCCGATGCACAGCGTCGCCAGGCCCTTGTTGGCGCCGGTGCGCTGCATGCCGTAGAGCAGGGTGACCAGGATGCGGGCGCCTGAGGCGCCGATGGGATGACCGATGGAGATGGCGCCGCCGCTGACGTTCACGTTTACCGGGTCGAAGCCCAGTTCCTTGTTCACCGACATGGCCTGGGCGGCGAAGGCCTCGTTGGCCTCGATCATGTCCAGGTCCTTGGCCGACCAACCCGCCTTGTCCAGGCACTTGCGCACCGCCGGGATGGGGCCGGTGCCCATGATGGCCGGATCGACACCGGCACTGCCGAAGGAGACGATGCGTGCCATCGGCGTCAGGCCCAATAACCTGGCCCTGGCGGCGGACATCACCAGTACCCCGGCGGCGCCGTCGTTGATACCGGAAGCATTGCCGGCGGTGACCGTGCCGTCCTTCTTGAAGGCGGGTTTCAGCTTGGCCAGGGATTCGGCGGTGGTGCCTGCGCGCGGGAACTCGTCGCGGGCAAAGACAATGGGGTCGCCCTTGCGCTGGGGAATCTCGACGGGAATGATCTCTGCGTCGAAATGGCCGTTCTG
This sequence comes from Thiobacillus sp. UBA3361, assembly GCA_002360535.1. Taxonomy (GTDB): domain Bacteria; phylum Pseudomonadota; class Gammaproteobacteria; order Burkholderiales; family Thiobacillaceae; genus UBA3361. The sequence continues at coordinate 46,302 of DEQR01000050.1, read as the reverse complement.
CTGAGCGGCCTCGGTGCGCTGCTGGCTGTTGGCCGCGAAGATATCCTGCTCGGAGCGGCTGAATTCGTACTTGGCGGCGACGTTCTCGGCGGTGATGCCCATGTGGCAGTCGTTGAAGGCGCACCACAGGCCGTCCTGGATCATGGTGTCGATCAGCTCCCAGTTGCCCATGCGCTGACCGTTTCGCGAGCGGGGCAGGACGTGGGGCGACAGGCTCATATTCTCCTGGCCGCCGGCGATGACGATGTCGGAGTCACCGGTCTTCACCGCCTGCGCCGCGAGATGCACCGCTTTCAGGCCGGAACCGCATACCTTGTTGATGGTCAGCGCCGATACCGCATCGGGCAGACCGGCGGCCAACACGGCCTGGCGGGCCGGGTTTTGTCCGGCGCCGGCGGTCAGCACCTGGCCCATGATCACTTCGTCGATCTGATCGGGTTTCAGGCCTGAACGCTCCAACAGTGCCTTGATTACCCTGGCGCCCAACTCGCTGGCGGGGATGCCCGCTAGGGCGCCGCCGAAACTGCCCACCGCCGTGCGGCCGGCGGCGACGATGACGACTTCTTCTTGCATGAAACGGTCTCCTGGTTGAGGCGTCCACTCAGGCCCAGCATCTCCCGGAACGGACTCCATGGTTTCCCCCTCGCCTGGCATTCTAATGTTGCTTTGCAATAATACACGTGTATTGACAAAAAATGCTGCGTCGCACAAAGATGCGCGGCGTAATTCTTATTGACCGGCCTGAGCGAGGTGCATGGTGGGAGATTCAAGCAAGAACTGGATGGATGACTGGCTGTCGGCGCAACAGAGTTATTGGAAATCCTGGGCCGATCTGACCCAGCGTGGCATGCAGGCCCCCGCCGCGCCCAGGAATCCCTGGGCCGAAGGCATCGACCAATGGTGGCGGGCGGTGGCGCCGATGACGCCGCCGGCCGGCCGCGACGTGTTCGACAAGCTCATGGACCTGTCGCGCGGTTACTTCAGCATGGCCGAACGCTACGTCGCCGACAGCGGCGGCGCCGAGAAGGGCATGGACGTCATCAACGGCTGGTTCGAGAACATGCAGCAGACCTGGACCGACTGGATGCACGGTGGCATGCACCCCGACGACCGCATGAAGGGCCTGATGACCTTTTGGGACCTGCCCCTGGATACCTGGAACCGCCTGTCCGCCAGCCTGATGCCCATGCCCGGCGATTTCACCCAGGCCTTCCATCCCGAAGGCGCGCAGGCCGGCCTGCGCGGGCAGGTCAACCGGTTCCTGTCGATACCCGCCGTCGGCTATACGCGCGAATCCCAGGAGCAATACCAGCGCCTGGCGCAGCTGATGATGGATTACGGCAACGCCTTGCAGGCATACCAGATGGCCTTCGGCACCTTGGCCGTGCAGACCACCCAGGATTTCCAGGCGGCCATCCGGGACAACGCCAAGGAAGGCAAGACTTTCACCAGCCTGCGCGAGGTCTATGACCAGTGGGTGGAAGTCTCCGAGGCTGCTTACGCGCGGTTCGTCATGACCCGCGACTATCAGGAGTTGTATGGCCGCCTGGTCAACACCCTGATCGCCGTCAAGCACCAGATGGCGCGCATGGTCGATCAGGGCCTGGAGGCCTTGCACATGCCGACCCACGCGGAGATCAGCACCCTGCAGTGCCGGCAGCAGGAACTGCGGCGCGAGAACCTCCGCCTGCGCAAGGAGATCCAGGACATCCACGCACAACTGGAAGCCATGCGCCAGCGTGCCATCCAGCCCGAACCCGAGGCACCGGCCAAGGCGGCGATGGCCAGACCGGCACCGGCCAAATCCGCCGCCAAACCGTCCGGCAAGAGCATGTCCGCCCGTGCCCCGGTCAAATCCGCCGCCAAGGCGGCGGGAACGAAGACCACCGCCAACAAGGCCGGAGGAGGCCGCAAATGATGAACTTCGACATGCGTCCCGATGCCGTCATGCAGGAGCTGATGGGCTACAGCCAGAAACTGGCGCACGGCGTGCGCAATCTCAGCGAGGTGGGCGAGATCTCCAGCGGCGTCAGCCCCAAGACCCCCGTCTATAGCGAAGACAAGCTCACCCTTTACCGTTTCGATCCGCCCAAGGACAAGATTCCGGGCCGCACGCCGCTGCTGATCGTGTATGCCCTGGTGAACCGGCCTTACATGACCGACATCCAGGAAAACAGATCGACGGTGAAAGGTCTCATGGACGCCGGCCAGGACGTCTATCTGATCGACTGGGGCTACCCCGACCGGGCCGACCGCTACCTGACCCTGGACGACTATATCAACGGCTACATCGACCGCTGCGTCGATGTCATGTGCCAGCGCCACAAGGTGGACAAGATCAACATCCTGGGCATCTGCCAGGGCGGCACCATGTCCCTGTGCTACGCGGCCTTGCACCCGGACAAGGTGAAGAACCTGGTCACCATGGTCACCCCGGTGGATTTTCAGACCCCGGACAACATGCTCTCCCACTGGGTGCAGCAGGTGGATATCGATATGCTGGTGGATACCCTGGGCAACGTGCCCGGCGAGATGCTCAACTGGACCTTCCTGAACCTCAAGCCTTATCAGCTGATGGGCCAGAAGTACCTGGGCCTGCTGGATACCTTGGACGACCCCGACGCCCTGAAGAACTTCCTGCGCATGGAGAAGTGGATCTTCGACAGTCCCGACCAGGCCGGCGAGACCTTCCGCCAGTTCATCAAGGACTTCTACCAGGGAAACAAGCTGCTCAAGGGCGGCCTGGAGATCGGCGCACCGGTGAGCCTGAAGAACGTGACCATGCCGGTGCTCAACATCTACGCCGAACAGGACCACCTGGTGCCGCCCGACGCCTCTCGCGCCCTGCGCGGCCAGGTGGGCAGCAGGGACTACACCGAGCTGTCCTTCCCCGGCGGCCACATCGGCATCTACGTCAGCGGCAAGGCGCAGAAGACCGTGCCGCCGGCCATCGGAAAGTGGCTGGACGAGCGCGCCTGAAGGGTGCCAAGCCCCCGCAGCACGAGCCCCGCGAGGGGCTCTTTTTATTGGATGGTGGACAGCAGCCTTCAGGTGCATCGGCCGCAAGACGAAGCCGTCTCCCTCGTCGGTGATCCGAAAACGGATGTTCTCGCCCGTCCGCTACAAGCTCATCGTCGCCCGTCTCAGCCATGACGAGGGAGCCAGGTCTAATGCGATCCCTTCGCACAGACGTCCGTGATCGATGAGCTGGGTTTTTCCGCGGTGGCTGATGCCCAGGTTGCCGCGGTCGATGGCGTTGAGCAGGCGTTGGACTGATCCGGATGGTCTGGACGGATATCGGCCGCAGCCGCGATATCCTCGGACCGATCGGCGGGCTCATCGCGCCGCACGTGCGGTTTAAGTATCCGGATAGGCGGCCGATATAACTTTAGTATGAATACTATCCCTGTCAGATGCCTGCTCTGACCCTGGCGGAGATCGTCGATCCGCGGCTTTCCGTCTGTGAGCCCGGCTGTGCCCTGGCACAGGCCGCTGCCCTGATGGCGGAGCAGCGCGGTTCCTCGCTGCTGGTCATGCTCGACGGCGTACCCCTGGGCATGGTGACCGAACGGGACATCCTGCTGGCCGCCCACTCGCGTCTGGGCGGCGACCGGCCGGTGTCCACCGTCATGTCCAGCCCGGTGCTCAGGGCGCCGCACGACATGCGCTTCAACGATGCCTATCTCTATGCCTCGCGCCACCGGGTGCGGCACCTGATGGTGGTGGACGACGATGGACGCCTGCTGGGCACGGTCAGCGAATCGGATTTCCGGCACCACCTGAACCTGGAGGTCCTGCGCCGCCTGAACACCGTCGAGGCGCTGATGGATCGCGGTGTGCCCAGTCTCGGGGTTGGCGACACCCTGGACCTTGCCCTGACGCGCATGCGCGAGGCCGGGGCCACCTGCGTCATGGTCCTGGACGGCGGCCGGCCGCTGGGCATCCTGACCCTGCGCGACGTGGCCAGGCTGTTCGGTGGCGGTGCCGGGGAGTCGGAGATGCCGCTGGGGGCGGTGATGACAGCCCCCGTGCGTACTATCGGTCAGACCGCCCCGGCCCTGGAAGCGGCACACTCGATGCGTTCCCTGGACATCCGCCATCTGGCCGTGGTGGATACGGATGGCCTGTACCGGGGCACGCTCAGCGAGCACGATCTGCTGCGTCCCCTGGAGTTGGAGGATCTGGATCGGCTCCTGGACGAGCGGGAGACCATGGCCATCAGCCTGGACGAGTTGCAGGCCGTGGCGGGACTGGGCTCCTGGAGCCTGGATTTGGCCAGCCGTCAGCACGTCTTGTCGCGGCAGGCCTATCACCTGCTGGGCCTGCCCACCGACACACCCGCCACGCCCGAGGACTTCCTGGCCTGCCTCCACCCGGATGACCGGGAACGTGCGCAGGCCGCCTGGGAGGCTGCCCTGGCGGGCGCGCCACTCGATCTGGATATCCGCATCCTGCGCGGGGGCGCCGTCTGCTGGCTGCACGTCAGGGCACACATCCATCGGGACTGGGACGGCCGCCCGCTGCGCGCTGTGGGCACCGTTCAGGACATCACCGAACGCAAGCGCGCCGACGAGCGGTTGCAGCTCGCCGCCAGCGTCTTCGAACATGCCCACGAGGGCATCCTGATAACCGACCCTCAGCAGCGGATCGTCGAGGTGAACAAGACCTTCTGCGAACTGACCGGCTACAACCGCGAGGAGGTGCTGGGCAATACGCCGCGCATGCTCGGTTCGGGTCACCACCCGCCGGAGTTCTACCGGCGGATGTGGGGCGAATTGCTGGCCAGTGGTCATTGGCAGGGCGAGGTCTGGAACCGGCGCAAGAATGGGGAGCTGTTCGCGGAACTGCTCACCATCAGCGCGGTGCGCTCGTCCGACGGCGAGGTGGTCAACTACCTGGGCCTGTTCTCCGACATCACCCTGATCAAGGAGCACCAGAAACAGCTGGAGCGCATGGCCCATTACGACGCGCTCACCCAGCTGCCCAACCGGGTACTCCTTTCCGACCGCCTTGAACAGGCCATGCCGCAGTCCCGCCGCAATGGCAAGCCGCTGGCGGTGTGCTACCTGGATCTGGACGGCTTCAAGCTGATCAACGACAGCCTGGGCCATGCCGCAGGCGACCGGCTCCTGCTGGAGGTGTCTCAGCGCCTGAAAAACTGTCTGCGGGCCAGCGACACGGTGGCGCGCCTGGGCGGGGACGAATTTGTCATCCTACTGCGCGAGCAGCAGTCCCAGGCCGAGGTCATGCACACCCTGACCCGCATCCTGGCCATCCTGTCCACACCCTATGCCATGGCCGGGCAGGACGTGCACCTGTCCGCGAGCATCGGCGTCACCCTTTACCCCCACGACGAATCCGACGCCGATACCCTGATCCGCCATGCCGACCAGGCCATGTATGCGGCCAAGCTGGCGGGGCGCAACCGCTACCACCTGTTCGATCCGGTGCAGGACCGGCGCACCATCGCCAACCGCGAGGCCCTGTCGCGCATCCGCCGGGGATTGCAGGCGGGGGAATTCGTCCTCTATTACCAGCCCAAGGTGGACATGCGCCGCGGCGAGGTGCTGGGCATGGAGGCGCTGATCCGCTGGCAGCATCCCGAAATGGGTCTGCTGCCGCCGGCCGAATTCCTGGGCATCGTCGAAGAGAGCGACCTGTCCATGGAGATGGGCGATTGGGTGTTGGAGACCGCCTTGCGCCAGGCGGAGCAGTGGCGCGCCCAGGGGCTGGAACTCAGCGTGAGCATCAACATCTCGGCGCGGCACCTTCAGCAGCGCGGCTTTCTCGGCCGCCTGCGCGAGCATCTGGCCGCCCACCCCCGCCTGGCGACGCACCAAGTGGAGCTGGAAATCCTGGAAAGCGTCGCCCTGGACGATACCGACCGGGTATCGCGGGTCATCGAGGACTGCCATAAGCTGGGCGTGCGCATCGCCCTGGACGACTTCGGCACCGGTTATGCCTCGCTGACCTATTTCCGCCGCCTGCCGGTGGATACCCTCAAGGTCGATCAGTCCTTCGTGCGCGACATGCTGGAGGACGAAGAGGACTATGCCATCGTCGAGGGGGTGGTGGGCCTGACCCAGGCCTTCCGCCGCCAGGTGGTGGCGGAAGGCGTGGAAACCAGCCAGCACGGCATGGTCCTGCTGCGCCTGGGCTGCGACTTGGCCCAGGGTTACGGCATCGCCCGTCCCATGCCGGCCGAGCGGGTGCCGGAATGGGTCGCCGGCTTCAAGCCCGATCCGCTCTGGCATACAGGCCTGAGCTATGGCTTCGGCCGCGAAGACATCCCCCTCATGCTGGCAGAGCACAACCATCGCGCCTGGCTGGATGCGGTTGCCGCCTACGTGCGGGGTGAAGGGCCTACCCTCGGCCAGCCGCTGTGCGATGACCATCTCAGCTGTGCCTTCGGACGCTGGTACTACGGCAGCGGCCAGCTGCGCTATGGCGACTATCCCGAATTCCTGTCCCTGGAAGAAATCCACCAGCAGGTGCACGAGGCCGCCGCCGAACTCTGCCAGCTGAAACACCTTGGCCGCCGTGAGGAGGCGGTCGCCGGATTGCCCGCGCTGATGACCTTCAAGAGCCGGATACTCGAGGCGCTGGCCGCCCTCGTCTCGGCGGCGACAGAACAGACCACTTCCGCCTGAACCTGCCACCGCTCATACCGGCAAGCTTGGGCGCGCAAGACCGGCGTGTGGGTCTGAGTGCATTCCATACTTGAAATCTCCGGGCGAAACCCCAGTTAAAGCCGGGTTATCGCAAGGGAGTGTCATTGCATGTCCGAAGAGTTATCCCAACAGGCCCCCATGGGAGAGGCCCCCGATTCCTTGATCAACACCGCTCCGCAGCCCGCCGGCGCCGCTGAACGGAACCCACCGGACTTGATGCCCGGCGCCGAGGAGCTATTGCGCCAGGCCGAGCTGAAGGCCGCCGAGCACCATGACGCCTGGCTGCGTGCCAAGGCGGAGACCGAGAACGTCCGCCGCCGCGCCGTCGAGGACGTGGAAAAGGCGCGCAAGTTCGCGGTGGAGAAATTCGCCGCCGACCTGCTGGCCGTGAAAGACAGCCTGGAGGCCGCCCTGGCCGTCGGCGAGGAAGCCAGCCTGGAGAGCATCCGCAGCGGTGTGGACTTGACCCTGAAACAGTTGGTGACCGTGTTCACCAACAGCAACATCAAGGAAGTCAATCCGCTAGGTGAGAAATTTGATCCAAATTCACAGCAGGCGATCAGCATGGTCGAGGGTGACGGCGAGGCCAACACGGTGGCCAATGTGCTGCAGAAGGGCTACCTGCTCAACGACCGGGTGCTGCGCCCGGCCATGGTCATGGTGTTCAAGGGGAAATGAGCCCCGCCGGCCAGGCTTGAAGTCCGACACAACAAACCCATATCGCAATCAGGTTGAAACATTCACGAAGGGAAGCACAGCATGGGCAAGATCATTGGCATTGACCTGGGCACCACCAATTCCTGCGTCGCCGTCATGGAAGGGGGCAAGCCCAAGGTCATCGAGAATTCCGAGGGCGCGCGCACCACGCCGTCCATCATCGCCTATACGGAAGAGGGTGAAATCCTGGCCGGTGCCCCCGCCAAGCGCCAGGCGGTCACCAATCCGACCAACACCCTGTACGCCATCAAGCGTCTCATCGGCCGCCGTTTCGAAGAGAAAGAGGTACAGAAGGACATCGGCCTGATGCCTTACAAGATCATGAAGGCCGACAACGGCGACGCCTGGGTGGAAGTGCGCGGCGACAAGAAGGCGCCGCCCCAGATCAGCGCCGAGGTGCTGAAGAAGATGAAGAAGACCGCCGAGGATTACCTGGGCGAGTCGGTCACCGAGGCCGTGATCACCGTGCCGGCCTACT
>DEQR01000050.1:0-38260 GCA_002360535.1 Thiobacillus sp. UBA3361 | reverse complement strand
TTCGACATCTCCATCATCGAGATCGCCAACGTGGAGGGTGAGCACCAGTTCGAGGTGTTATCGACCAACGGCGACACCTTCCTGGGCGGCGAAGACTTCGACCAGCGCCTCATCGACTACATCATCGAGGAGTTCAAGAAGGAGCAGGGCGTCGATCTGAAAAAGGACGTACTGGCCCTGCAGCGCCTGAAGGAATCCGCCGAGAAGGCCAAGATCGAGCTCAGCTCCACCACCCAGACCGAGATCAACCTGCCCTACATCACGGCGGACGCCTCCGGTCCCAAGCACCTGGTGATGAAGATCACCCGGGCCAAGTTCGAGAGCCTGGTCGATGACCTGATCGAGCGCACCATCGAACCCTGCAAGATCGCCATCAAGGACGCCGGCGTGAAAGTGTCCGACATTTCCGACGTGATCCTGGTGGGCGGCATGACCCGCATGCCAAAGGTGCAGGACAAGGTGAAGGAGTTCTTTGGCAAGGAGCCGCGCAGGGACGTGAACCCGGACGAGGCCGTGGCCATCGGCGCCTCCATCCAGGGCGGCGTCTTGCAGGGCGAGGTGAAGGACGTGCTGCTGCTGGACGTCAGCCCGCTGTCCCTGGGCATCGAGACCCTGGGCGGCGTGATGACCAAGCTGATCCCCAAGAACACCACCATCCCCACCCGGGCCAACCAGGTGTTCTCCACCGCCGACGACAACCAGACGGCGGTGACCATCCACGTGCTGCAGGGCGAGCGCGAGATGGCCGGTGGCAACAAGAGCCTGGGCCAGTTCAATCTGTCCGACATTCCGCCCGCGCCGCGGGGCATGCCGCAGATCGAGGTCACCTTCGACATCGACGCCAACGGCATCCTGCACGTCAGCGCCAAGGACAAGGGCACCGGCAAGGAGGCCAAGATCACCATCAAGGCCAATTCCGGCCTGAGCGAGTCCGAGATTCAGCAGATGGTCAAGGACGCCGAGGCGCACGCCGCCGAGGACCACAAGGCCTTCGAGTTGGCCAACGCCCGCAACCAGGCCGACGCCATGATCCACTCGGTGAAGAAGGCCCTGAAGGACTACGGCGACAAGGTCACCGCCGACGAGAAGGACAAGATCGAGGCCGCCATCAAGGCTGCCGAGGAATCCATCCGCGGCGGCGATAAGGAAGACATCGAGACCAAGACCCAGGCCCTGGCCGAGGCCAGCCACAAACTGGCCGAGCAGATGTACGCAAAGGAACAGGCCGCGGCCGGCGCCGCCGGTGGCGGTGAGCCGGGCGGGTCTTCCGCCGGCGGGGCGGGCGGTAAAGCGGACGATGTGGTGGATGCCGAGTTCGAGGAAGTGAAGGACAAGTGAGGTTATTCCGGCCGCCACGCGCCGCGATGACCGGCCGGGTGCAAGGGGCCTAGCCTCTCAGCCCGGCCTTTCGCTTACCCACCTACGGAAGCAGGCATGTCCAAGCGGGATTACTACGAAGTCCTCGGCGTCCACAAAGGCGCCTCCGAGGATGAAATCAAGAAGGCCTTCCGCAAGCTGGCCATGAAGTACCACCCGGACCGCAACCCGGGGAACCACGAGGTGGAGGAGAAGTTCAAGGAGGCCAAGGAGGCCTACGAGATCCTCACCGACGCCCAGAAACGGGCGGCCTATGACCAGTACGGCCACGCCGGCGTCGATCCGTCCATGGGCGCCGCCGGCGCAGGTGGCGCGGGATTCCGCGACTTCGCCGACGCCTTCTCGGACATCTTCGGCGACATCTTCGGCGGTGCTGCTGGCGGCCGGGGTGGGCGTGCCCATGTCTATCGCGGCGCCGACCTGCGCTACAACCTGGAGATTAGCCTGGAAGAGGCGGCGCGGGGCACCGAGACCAAGATCAAGGTGCCGGTGCTGTCCGTCTGCGAACACTGCCACGGCACCGGCGCCAAGCCGGGTACCGAACCCACCGCGTGCCCCACCTGCGGCGGCCACGGGCAGGTGCGCATGCAGCAAGGCTTCTTCTCCATCCAGCAGACCTGCCCCAGATGCCACGGTGCCGGCAAGGTGATCGGCGATCCCTGCACCCACTGTCACGGCGAGGGCAGAGTGAAGAAGCACAAGACCCTGTCGGTGCGCATCCCCGCCGGGGTGGACGAGGGCGACCGTATCCGTCTGACTGGGGAAGGGGAGGCCGGCATCAACGGTGGGCCGCCCGGCGATCTGTACGTGCTGATCCACCTGAAGCAGCACGATGTGTTCTCCCGTGACCACGATGACCTGCATTGCGAGCTGCCCATCTCCTTCGCCACCGCCGCCTTGGGAGGCGAAATCGATATCCCCACCCTGGACGGCCATGCAAGCATCAAGATCCCCGCCGAGACCCAGTCGGGCAAGGTTTTCCGGCTGCGCGGCAAGGGCATACGCGGCGTACGCAGCAGCACCCCCGGAGATCTGCTGGCGCACGTGGTGGTGGAGACGCCGGTCAGCCTGACCGAGCGACAGAAGGAATTGCTGCGGGAATTCGAAAGCTGTTGTCAGGAAGGCAAACATCACCCCCGAGCCAAGTCTTTCATGGACAAGGTGAAGGAATTCTTCGGGCAGTAGCAACAAAAAAGGCGGCCAATGGCCGCCTTCTCGTCAGTATGCCGGTCAGTGGTCTTCCGGGACACGCCGCGGCGGACGCTCCCGGTATTCCCGCGGCTCCCGGCGTTCGCGTGATTCCCTGGGCTCGCGGTGCTCACCGGCGCCGAGGGGTTTCATGGGGGAAACGGTGGAAATGGCATGTTTGAAGATGGCCTGCACCGCCTGGTCACTGCCACGCAGCAGGACCATATACTGATCGAAGGACTCGATGCGCCCCACCAGCTTGATGCCATTGACCAGGAAAACGGCGCAGGTCAGGTGTTCCTTGCGCAGGGTATTGAGGAATTGATCCTGAAGGTTATGGCGTTCTTTATCATTCATGATGTGCGTTTGGGAGGGTCGATGTTATTGGGGTCGGGCGACTTCTTTAAGAATCAACATCGTATCACAAGCATAGAGACAAACTCGCGGGTTACAAGCCGCAACTGCGGTTCTTTGTCTGATAGAACAGGAAACGGTCGCTTTCAAGAATTTTCATGAAATACAAAGACTATTACAAGATTCTGGGCGTGGATCGACGGGCGGGCGCCGAGGAGATCAGAAAAGCCTATCGCCGCCTGGCGCGCAAATACCACCCCGATGTATCCAAGGAGCCGGGGGCGGAGGAGAAGTTCAAGGACGTCAACGAGGCCCACGATGTCCTGAGCGATCCGGACAAACGTGCCGCTTATGACCAGTTGGGCTATTACCAACCGGGCCAGGATTTCCGTCCGCCGCCCGGCTGGGGGCAGCGTTTCGGCCAGGGGGGCTTCGACCCGTCCGACCTGGGCGGCATGGATTTCGGCGATCTGTTTTCCCAGCTGTTCGGTGCACAAGCCCGCGGGCAGGCAGGACAAGACAGCTTCCGCAGCTTCGCCCGCGGACGGGACGTGGAAAGCGATCTCAACATCACCCTGGAGGAGGCCTATCATGGTGTCGCGCGCAGCGTGCGCGTGGGCGGCGATGTCGGCACGCATACCGTGAAGGTACACATCCCACCGGGGACGCTGCCGGGCCGCCGCCTGCGGGTGCCGGGCAAGGGGGTGGCGGGCAGCCATGGCCGGGCGGGGGATCTCTTCCTGCGGGTGAACATCGCGCCGCACACCCTGTACCGCCTGGAAGGAAAGGATATCTTTCTGGATACGCCCATCGCCCCCTGGGAGGCTGCCCTGGGGGCCAGCATCGACGTGCCCACCCCGAGCGGCAAGGTACGCCTGAGGGTGCCGGCGGGAGCGCGTTCCGGCCAGAAGCTGCGCCTGGCCGGGCGGGGCATGCCCGCGCAGCAGGGGGCGGGGGACTTCTACGTGCAATTGCAGATCGTCATGCCGGCCGAGGTGGGCGAGGCGGAGCGCGCCCTCTATCAACGGCTGGCGGAACTCTCCGGCTTCAATCCCCGCGCCCGTTTTCCCGATTGAACCCCGTCCGCGGGCGGGCAGGAGTCCTCACTCCACCTTGGCGGTGGCCACCAGTTCCTGAACCCACTTGCGAATCTGCGCCTGTTGCAGTTTCTGGGCGATGCGCGGTTTCAGGTCCTCGTAGGCGGGGAAGGCCAGCTCCCGGGTGTCATCCAGGCGAATGACATGCCAGCCGAACTGGGTCCGCACTGGCGCATCGGTCAGCTGCCCCTTTTTCAGGCCCACCATGGCCTGGGAGAACTCAGGCACCAGGTTGGCCGGCAATACCCAGCCCAGATCGCCGCCGTTGTCTGCGGAAGTATCCTTGGATTGCTTTTTGGCCAAGTCTTCGAATTTGACCTTCTTCTTGGCCTTGAGTTGGGCGATCAGGTTCCTGGCGGTCTTTTCGTCGTCCACCAGGATGTGCCTCGCCCGGTATTCGGTGCTGCCGGCGGCGGCCTTGGCCTTGTCGTATTCCTCGCGCAGGGTCGTCTCTGGGATGGGGTGCTGGCGCACGAACACCTCCAGGGCGGCGCGCCCCAGGATGTCGCGCCGCTGGAACGCGAGCAGGGCGGCGACGGACTTGTCCAGTTCATGTTTCAGGGTTTCCTGGGCCAGCAGTTCGGAGGCGATCAGTGCCTCGCGGATGGCCGCGTCGCCCAGGGTTTCGGCGGGCTGGCCCCGGTTCGCCCTTTCACGGCGCAGGAACTCGGCGTGAATGGCCGGGATGGAGACCCCGTTCACAGTGGCGATGGACTTGAAATCCGCGTCCGGCTGGACCGCGGTGGGCACGGGCGTGGCAGGGGCGGCGGCCGGTTCCGCGGCCATGGCGAGGCTGGTCAGTCCTCCCAGGCTGATCAGGAGGCCGGCGAGGACATGGATATTGTGCATGGGGGGTTCCTTTGTAATCAGAGTTCGTCTGGGCTCAGGGCGGTGATGCTGAGGGCATGGATGGATCCCTGCATCAGGTCGCCCAAGGCCGCGTAGATAGAGCGATGCCGGGCCAGGGAGTTCATTCCGGCGAATCGGGGAGAGACGATGGTGAGGCGATAATGACCGCCGCCCGAGCGGGCACCGGCGTGGCCGGCGTGGGCGGCGCTTTCATCCTCGATGTGCAGATCCTGGGGTTCCAGGGCCGCCAGGCGCTGGCGCATCAGGCCGATGGTGTTGTCCATCCTCAGAAGACCCGTTTGAAGGGTTTGACAGTGACGCCGGCATAGACACCGGCCGCCACGTATGGGTCCGCATCGGCCCATGCCCGTGCATCATCCAGACTCTCGAAGGCGGCCACGATCAGGCTGCCGCTGAAGCCGGCCGGGCCGGGATCGGCGCTGTCGATGGCCGGAAAGGGACCGGCCAGCAGCAGCCGGCCTTCGTCCCGCAGGGCCTGCAGGCGGGCCAGGTGGGCGGGGCGGGTGGATAGGCGGCGGTCCAGGCTGTCAGGCACGTCCGTGCCCTGGATGACATAGAACAGGCTCATTCCGTCTCCTTGATGTGCTTGCCCAGATAGACGCTCTGGACGATGACGAACACCAGCATCAGGCCCAGGGTACCGAACATCTTGAAGTTGACCCAGGCGTCGGTGGAATAGTTGAAGGCCACGAACAGGTTGGCCACGCCCATGAAGGCGAAGAACAGCGCCCAGGCCATGTTCAGGCGCAGCCACACCGGCTCGGGCAGGCTGACCTGTTTCTCCATCATCATGCGGATCAGGTTGCGCTCGAACAGCACCGGGGCCAGACCCAGGGCCAGGGCGAACATCCAGTAGAGCACGGTGGGCTTCCACTTGATGAAGGTCTCGTCCTGGAGAAACAGGGTGGCGCCGCCGAACACCACGATCAGCGCCAGCGAGACCCACAGCATGTTGTCCACCTTGCGGTGTTTCAGCCAGACCCACCCGATTTGCAGGAAGGTGGCGATGATGGCCACCACCGTGGCCAGGAAAACGCCGGGTTTGCTGCCGGCGTGCAGGTGCATGCCCAGGGCCGAGAGGAGGGATTGGGCCGACTCCGGGTTGGCTTCGCCGAACTGGTAGGCGGCGAAGAACAGGATGATGGGGAACAGGTCGAAGAGAATTTTCATGGTCGGGGCGGGGTGCCGCGGGGACCGGCCAAATGGCCGCTGGGCACGCATTTTGCTATGATGCCGGCCCATCCCTCAAGCGCGTTTTGATGCCCGTTTTCGATCTCCACTGCCATTCCACCGCTTCGGATGGCGTCCTCCCGCCGGAACTGCTGGTCGCCCGTGCCCATGAGCAGGGCGTGGACGTGCTCGCTCTGACCGACCACGACGAGACGTCCGGACTGGCCGCTGCAGCGGAACGGGCAAGGGAACTGGGCATCGAACTGGTCAACGGTGTGGAGATCTCCATCACCTGGGGGGGGCAGACGGTGCATATCGTCGGTCTGCGCGTGGATACCCGCCATCCCGGCCTGCTCGGCGGTCTGGCCGCCAACCGCCAGGGGCGGGCGGATCGCGCCCTGCTCATGGCCGAAGCCCTGGCAGGCGCCGGTATCGACGGTGCCCTGGAAGGGGCCTACCGGTTCGCGAGTAACAAGGGCCTGATCGGCCGCACCCACTTCGCCCGCTTCCTGGTGGAAGAGGGCCACGTGAAGGACGTGAAGACGGTCTTCAAGAAGTATCTGGTCAAGGGCAAGCCCGGCTTCGTGCACCACGAATGGGCCAGCCTGCAACAGGCGGTGGAGTGGATCCATGCCGCCGGCGGGCTGGCCGTGCTGGCCCATCCGGGGCGCTACAGCATGGGCAAGGAGAAGCTGCGCCTGCTCATGGCGGAGTTCCGCGACTTGGGCGGCGAAGCCATCGAGGTGGCCACCGGCAGCCACACACCCGACCAGGTCCCGCTATTCGCCGCCTACGCCCGCGAATACGGCCTGCTCGCCTCGGTGGGGTCGGATTTCCATGCCCCCGGCGAGGGCGGGCGGGAACTGGGCCGACGCCTGGAGCTGCCGGCCGATTGCCGGCCGGTCTGGCACAACTGGTAGGCGGACGGCGCCCATGGCCCAGGTCTTTTCCGTCCACCCCGACAATCCCCAGCCGCGGCTTCTGCGCGAAGCGGTGAAGATCCTGCGGGGTGGCGGGGTGATGACCTATCCCACCGACTCCTGCTACGCCTTCGGCTGCATGATCGGCAACAAGGCTGGCATGGAGCGCATCCGCGCCATCCGCGGCGTGGATGACAAGCACCTGTTCACCCTGGTGTGCCGAGACCTGTCCGAGATCGCCCACTACGCCCGCGTCGATAACCGCCAGTACCGCTTCCTGAAGGCCGCCACGCCGGGCAGCTACACCTTCATCCTGGAAGCCACCCGCGAGGTACCGCGCCGCCTGCAACAGCCCAAGCGCGGCACCATCGGCCTGCGCGTGCCGGACCACCCGGTGGTGGCGGCATTGCTCACAGAACTGGAAGAGCCCATCCTGTCCATGACCCTGTCCTTCCAGGGCGAGGAACATCCGCTCAACGATCCGGACGAGATCGTCGAGCGGCTGGACAAGCTGGTCGACGTGATCATCGAATGCGGCCATTGCGGCCTGGAGCCCACCACCGTGGTCGACCTGTCCGGCGGCGAGCCGGAACTGGTGCGCCGCGGCCGGGGCGATGTGAAGGCCCTGGGCCTCGAATAGGAACCACGTTGGAACTGTCCCTCATCCAGAAGATCATCGTCTTCGCCCTGCCGGTGATCTTCGCCATCACCCTGCACGAGGCGGCCCACGGCTACGCGGCGCGTAAGTTCGGCGACCGCACGGCGGAGGCGGCCGGGCGCATCACCGCCAACCCGCTGAAGCACATCGACCCGGTGGGCACCATCCTGGTGCCCCTGGCCATCCTGCTGCTCTCGAAGCTGGCGGGGGGCGGCGGCATCCTGTTCGGCTGGGCCAAGCCGGTGCCGGTGAACTTCGGCAACCTGCGCAATCCCAAGAAGGACATGTTCTGGGTGGCCGCCGCGGGGCCGGGGGCCAACCTGCTCATGGCCTTGTTCTGGACCGGCATGATCAAGCTGTCCTTCACCCTGCCGGACCCCCTGCGCATCCCCCTGGCCCTGATGGGCGCCGCCGGGGTGTTCATCAACGCTGTGCTGATGGCCCTGAACCTGCTCCCCCTGCCGCCCCTGGACGGTGGCCGCATCGCCGTCAGCCTGCTGCCCCACCGCTGGGCCTACAAGCTGGCTCGGGTGGAGCCCTACGGCCTGTTCATCCTCATCGCCCTGATGTTCCTGGGCGTGCTGGGCATCTTCATGTGGCCCCTGATCCTGGGCCTGATCAACCTGGCCGCCCTGGTGTTCTTCATCCATCCGGTGGAGCTGCTGGCCCTGATCCAGATCGTGCTCAACTGACTGTTACCCGATCCCTGATACCCGATTCCCGACATGCACCCCGACCGCGTACTTTCCGGCATGCGCCCCACCGGCAGCCTGCACCTGGGCCACTACCACGGCGTCCTGAAGAACTGGATCGCCCTTCAACGCCAATACGAATGCCTGTTCTTCGTGGCCGACTGGCACGCCCTGACCACCCACTACGACAACCCGCTGGGCATCGAAGCGGCCACATGGCAAATGGTCATCGACTGGCTGGCCGCGGGCGTCGATCCGGACAAGGCCACCCTGTTCATCCAGTCCAGGGTGATGGAGCACGCGGAGCTGCACCTGCTCTTGTCCATGATGACCCCCCTGGGCTGGCTGGAACGGGTGCCCACCTACAAGGACCAGCAGGAAAAGCTCACCGACAAGGATCTATCCACCTACGGCTTCCTGGGCTACCCCTTGCTCCAGGCGGCGGACATCCTCATCTACCGGGCCAACCGGGTGCCGGTGGGCGAGGACCAGGTGCCGCACATCGAATTCGCCCGGGAGATCGCCCGCCGCTTCAACAACCTGTACGGCAAGGAGCCGGGCTACGAGGACAAGGCCCGCGCCGCCATCAAGAAGCTGGGCGGCAAGGCCGGCAAGCAGTACGAGGCCATGCGCACCGCCTACCAGCAGGCCGGCGACAGCGAGGCTCTGGCCGCCGCCCGCGCGCTGCTGGCCGAGGCCGGCAGCCTGGGCCAGGCCGACCGGGAGCGGCTGATGGGCTTCCTGGAAGGCACCGGCAAGCAAATCCTCACCGAGCCCGGCGCGCTGCTCACCGCCGCCTCCAAGATGCCGGGCCTGGACGGTCAGAAGATGTCCAAGTCCTACAACAACACCATCGCCCTGGGGGAAGACCCGGAGGCGGTGGGCAAGAAGGTGCGCACCATGCCCACCGACCCCGCCCGGGTGCGGCGCACTGACCCGGGTAACCCGGACAACTGCCCGGTGTGGCAGCTGCACCAGGTCTATTCCGGCGACGAGGTGAAGACCTGGGTGCGCCAGGGTTGCACCACCGCCGGCATCGGCTGCCTGGAGTGCAAGCAGCCGGTCATCGACGCCATGCAGGCCGAGCTGGCGCCCATGCAGGAGCGGGCCCGGGCCTACGCCGCCGACCCGGCCCGGGTGCGGCGCGTCATCGAGCAAGGCTGCGACAAGGCCCGCGAGCTGGCGCGCCAGACCATGGCCGAAGTGCGCGAGTCCATGGGGTTGCATTACTCCTGATCTCCCGAACCTTGAAACCCTGACAATCGACCTGACTAACAGGTCATGCGATTCATACTGAACGAACCATGACCGAAGACAACCAACCCATCGAAGGCGAGATCGTCCAGCCTGGAGAAGAGGCCTCGCCCGGCACGCCCAACCTGCCGGCCCAGACCCTGCCGGCCAGCCTGCACATCCTGCCCCTGACGGAGAAGCCGTTCTTCCCGGCCCAGACCCTGCCCCTGGTGATGAACGAGGGGCCGTGGATGGAGACGGTGAAGCAGATCGGCAACACCGGCCACCATCTGGTGGGGCTGATGCTGGTGCACGGCGACGTGTCCGACGACGCCGCGCCGGAGGATTTCTACGGCGTCGGCACCCTGGTGCGCATGCATCACCCCATTCGGGCCGACGGCAAGATCCAGTTCATCGCCGAGGGGGTGACCCGATTCAGGGTCAAGGAATGGATCTCCGGCAAGCCGCCTTACTTCGCCCGGGTCGAATATCCGGCCGAAACCCGCCAGGCAACCACCGGCGAAGAGGTCAAGGCCTATGCCCTGGCCATCATCAACGCCATCAAGGAATTGCTCCCTCTCAACCCGCTTTACAGCGAAGAGTTGAAGTTCTTTCTCAACAGATTCTCCCCCAACGAGCCCTCCCTGCTGACGGATTTCGCCGCCAGTCTGACCACCGCCCCCAAGGACAAGCTCCAGGAGGTGCTGGAGTCCTTCAACCTGCGACGGCGCATGGAAAAGGTGCTGGTGCTGATCAAGAAGGAACTGGAGGTGGCCAAGCTCCAGACCCAGATCCGGGAACGGGTCGAGGAGAAGATGACCCAGCAGCAGCGGGAATTTTTCCTGCGGGAGCAGCTGAAGGCCATCCAGAAGGAACTGGGCATCGCCAAGGACGACCGCACCGCCGACCTGGAGCTTTACCAGGGCCGGGTGAAGAAACTGAAGCTGCCGCCCCACGCGGAGAAGAAGATCGGCGAGGAGATGACCAAGCTCTCCGGCTTGGAGCACGGCTCGCCCGAGTACACCGTCACCCGCAACTACCTGGATTGGCTCACCAGTCTGCCCTGGGGCAAGTACACCAAGGACAAGCTGGACCTGACCCGCGCCCGCAGGATCCTGGACCAGGACCATGACGGGCTGGACGACGTGAAGGAACGCATCGTCGAATTCCTGGCCGTGGGCGCCATGAAGGGCGAGGTGGCGGGCTCCATCCTGCTGCTGGTGGGGCCGCCGGGGGTGGGCAAGACCTCCGTCGGCAAGTCGGTGGCACGGGCATTGGGGCGCAAGTTCTACCGCTTCTCGGTCGGCGGGATGCGGGACGAGGCGGAGATCAAGGGCCACCGGCGCACCTACATCGGCGCCCTGCCGGGCAAGTTCATCCAGGCCATCAAGGAAGTGGAGTCGCAAAACCCCATCATCATGCTCGACGAGGTGGACAAGATCGGCGCCAGTTACCACGGCGATCCGGCCTCGGCGCTGCTGGAAGTCCTCGATCCGGAGCAGAACGGCGAATTTCTGGACCACTACCTGGACGTGCGCTTCGACCTCTCGAAGACCCTGTTCATCTGCACCGCCAACCAGCTGGACACCATCCCCGCGCCGCTGCTGGACCGCATGGAGGTGATTCGGCTCTCCGGCTACCTGATGGAAGAGAAGGTGGCCATCGCCCGCCACCACCTGTGGCCCAAGCAGCTCAAGAAGAGCGGCCTCAAGCGCGGCCAGGTAAGCATCAACACCGCCGCCATCCGCCGCATCATCGAGGGCTACGCCCGCGAGGCCGGCGTGCGCCAGCTGGAGATGAACCTGGGCAAGGTGATCCGCAAGGCGGTGGTCAAGCTGGTGCGGGGCGAGGCGGACAAAATCACGGTCAACACCGCCAACCTGGAAGACTTCATCCCCGAGCCGCCCTACACCCCGGAGAAGCCCAGCACCGGGGTCGGCGTGGTCACCGGCCTGGCCTGGACCGCCCTGGGCGGGGCGACGCTCACCATCGAGGCCACCAAGGTGCACACCCTCAACCGGGGCTTCAAGCTCACCGGCAAGCTGGGCGAGGTGATGAAGGAATCGGCCGAGATCGCCTACAGCTACATCTCCAGCCACCTGAAGCCCTACCGGGGCGACCTCAAGTTCTTCGACGCCGCGTTCGTGCACCTGCACGTGCCCGAGGGCGCCACGCCCAAGGACGGGCCGTCGGCCGGCATCACCATGGCCACGGCCTTATTGAGCCTGGCGCGCAACGAGAAGCTGGACCGCCCCCTGGCCATGACCGGCGAGCTGACCCTCACCGGCCAGGTACTGGCGGTAGGGGGTATCCGGGAGAAGGTCATCGCCGCCAAGCGGGTGGGCATCCACGAACTGATCCTGCCCGCCGCAAACCGGCCCGATTTCCAGCGTCAGCCGGACTACGTGAAGGCCGGCCTGGAGGTGCACTTCGTCAAGCACTACCGGGACGTTGCAAAGCTGGTATTCCCGTCTTGAGCGCAGCGACTCTGCCCGATGCGACTTTGCCCGGAGCGGCCGGCCTGGGGGAGACTGCATCCCCCCTGGCCCAGCCTTTGGCCAGAGTGCTCGGCCAACCCTGGCTGGACCTGCCCCAGGACCTGTACATTCCCCCCGACGCCCTGGAGGTGATCCTTGAGGCCTTCGAAGGGCCCCTAGACCTGCTGCTGTGGCTCATCCGGCGCAACAACCTCGACGTACTGGACATCCCCATGGCAGACCTGACCCGCCAGTACGTGGACTACGTGGAGGCCATGCGCCGGCACCGACTGGAACTGGCCGCCGAGTACTTGGTCATGGCCGCCATGCTCATCGAGATCAAGTCCCGCATGCTCCTGCCCAGGCCGGAGAAGCCGGAGGAGGGCGAGGAGCACGATCCCCGTGCCGAGCTGGTGCGCCGCCTGCTGGAATTCGAGCGCATGCGCCAGGCGGGCCAGAACCTGGACGGCCTGCCCCAGCTGGGACGCGACTTCCAGCCGGTGAGCGTGGCCCTGGAAAGGCTGGCAGTGAAACGCCTCCCCCAGGTCGCACCCGACGACCTGCTGCGGGCCTGGGGCGACATCTTGAAGCGCGCGCGCATGAACAAACACCACCGCATCGGCAAGCAGGAGCTGTCGGTGCGCGAGCACATGAGCCGCATCCTGCGCCTGCTCCAGGACCGGGGCCATGCCCTGTTCGCCGAGCTTTTCGACCCGGCCGCCGGCCGGCCGGAACTGGTGGTCACCTTCCTGGCCATCCTGGAACTGACCCGGGAGCGCCTGCTGGACATCGTCCAGAATGCCCCCTTCGCCCCCATTCATGCACAATTGGCCCATGTTGGAAGCGAAGATCGACAACCTGGATGACGTCAAGCGGGTGCTGGAGGCGGTGCTGCTGGCCAGCGGCACCGCCCTGACCCTGAACGACCTGAAGCGGGTGTTCGCCGACGATCTGAGCCCGGAGTTCCTGCGCCGCGCCCTGGAGGAACTGCGCAGCGACTGGCAGGGCAGGGGAGTGGAACTGGTGGCCGTGGCCGATGGCTGGCGTTTTCAGACCCGGCCCGACATCCAGCCCTACTTCGACCGCCTCAACCCGGAAAAACCGCCCAAATACTCCCGCGCCACCCTGGAAACCCTGGCCATCATCGCCTACCGGCAGCCGGTCACCCGGGGCGACATCGAGGAGATTCGCGGCGTGGCGGTGAACACCCTGATCATCCGCAATCTGGAGGAGCGAGGCTGGATCGAGACCGTGGGCCACCGGGACGTGCCCGGCCGGCCGGCCCTGTACGCCACCACCCGGCACTTCCTCAGCGACCTGAACCTGCGCGCCCTGTCCGAACTCCCACCCCTGCCCGAGGTGGCGCGCGAAACCTTGCTGGATATGGCCCCAACCCCCGAAGCCGCGAAGGATGACGCGGCCGCGCCTCCGCCCCCCGCCGCTCCCCAGGAACAGCATGCCTAGACCCTCCAGACCCGCCTCACCCCTGCGTCACCCCGCCCGCGCTGCCCAGCCGGAAGCCCCAGCCAACGCCGTGCCGGGCGAAAAACTGCACAAGATGCTGGCCGCCGCCGGCCTGGGCTCGCGCCGTGACATGGAGGAACTGATCGCCAGCGGCCGGCTCACCATCAACGGCAAGCCGGCCCAGGTGGGCGACCGGGTCACTTCCACCGACACCGTGCGCCTGGACGGCCGGCCTGTACGCCTGCCCTGGAAGGCCCAGATGCCGCGGGTCATGATCTACCACAAGCAGGAGGGCGAGATCGTCTCCAAGGACGATCCCCAGGGCCGGCCGTCGGTGTTCAACCGCCTGCCCCGGCTCAAGGGTGCCCGCTGGATCTCCGTCGGCCGGCTGGACTTCAACACCGAGGGCCTGATGGTGTTCACCACCAGTGGCGAGCTGGCCAACCGCCTGGCCCACCCGCGCTACGAGGTGGAGCGGGAATACGCAGTGCGCGTGCTGGGTGAGCTGACCCGGGAGCAGATGGACGCCCTGGTCCACGGTGTGGAACTCGAGGACGGTCTGGCCAACGTGGAGACCATCGCCCCGGCCAGCGCCGACACGGACAGCGTCAACCGCTGGTACCACCTGGTGATCCGGGAAGGCCGCAACCGCGAGGTGCGGCGCATCTTCGAGGCCCTGGGGCTCACCGTCAGCCGCCTCATCCGCGTGCGCTTCGGACCCATTCCCATGCCGCCCAAGCTGAAGCGCGGCATGCAGATGGAACTTTCCGAGGCGGAGGTGACGAAGCTGCTGGAATGGGCCGAGCTGAAGGTGCCGCGCGGCACCGGCCGGGCCCGCAGCGGCGGCAAGGTGGGCGACCCCGGCCATGGCACCAAGCCCTACCGGCGGCGCATGGCGGACAGCAAGCCGGAACGCTGAAGGTGATCAAGTGGCTCGTCACCTTGGGCCTGGTGCTGCTGGTCAGCGGCCTGTTGTGGCCCTGGCTCGCCAGGATGGGTCTGGGGCGGTTGCCCGGAGATGTCCGCATCGAACGCAAGGGACGGGTCTTCCAGTTCCCCATCACCAGCAGCCTGCTGCTCTCCGCTCTGCTGACCCTGGTGTTCTGGCTTACCTGACGCTGCGCGCCCGGTTGGGCGTGTCCTGGGACAGTGGCCGATGTTGCCATCGCCTCCCGCCGCCGGTGGTATTCTTCTCGGACGACCTAGAAGCGGTGCCTATGACAAGATGCCCGTTCAGGACAACCAAGCCACGATGGACCCGAGCCGCCTGGGGAATACTGGCCGGATACGAAGCCTGATGGGGGGGTTGGCGGAGAGAGTGGGATTCGAACCCACGGTACGGAAAACCGTACACTTGATTTCGAGTCAAGCCCGTTCGACCACTCCGGCATCTCTCCTCTCGACACGCCTTCGGGCCTGGTTGCGGTGCAGGCCGAAGACGCGAAAGGCCGGCATTCTACCGCGACTTGGCCGGTCCGGGTCGGGTAACGATCGGACGGCGCCTTTCCGCTGGCTGGCCCTGCTGTGGCTGATGTTGTCCATGGCGGGGTGCGGCCCGGCCATCGAGCCACCCCACAAGTCGGGGGAACTGGTGGTCATCACTCGCAACAGTCCCAACACCTACTACCTCGACCGCGAAGGCCAACCCGCCGGCTTCGAGTATGAGCTGGCCAAACGCTTTGCCGATTCGCGGGGTTGGAAGCTGCGTCTGGAGGTGGCGGAGGACCTGGATGCCCTGCGGTCGGCGCTGGAGGAACGCCGAGTACATCTGGCCGCCGGCTGGCTGGCGGTGACTCCCGAACGGCAGCGGCATATCCGCTACGGCCCCTCCTATGCGGAAGAAAAGGAATGGATGGTCTGCCGCGACGGTATTCCCCGTCCGCAGGGCCTGGGCGACTTGGCGCATCTGCGGGTCGAGGTGGTGGACGACAGCAGCCACCTGGAGACCCTGCGCCGGCTGCAAGGCCATCATGCCAGCCTGCACTGGGTACCCATGCGGGTCTCCTCAGAGGAAGAGCTACTGGAGCGGGTGTCCACCGGCCTGACGGACTGCGCCGTGGCGGACGAGGTGACGCTGAACCTGGCCAAGGCGTATCTGACCGGGCTGGTGAAGGCCCTCGACCTGGGCCAGCCCCGCCTGATCGCCTGGGCGATGCCCTGGCGTGCGCCCATGGGCCTGCGCGACGAATTGCAGGCCTTTTTCACGGAGATGGTCGCCTCCGGCGAGTTGCAAAGGCTGCAATCGCGCTATTTCGGCTGGCAGGAACCCATGGGTGACGTGGACCTGTTCCATTTCATGGAGCGCCGCACCGAGCGCCTCAACGACCTGCGCGGGCTGTTCTACCAGGCCCAGGTAGAGACCGGCCTGGATTGGCGGCTGCTGGCGGCCATCGCCTACCAGGAGTCGCAGTGGGACCCGCGTGCGGTGTCGCCCACCGGGGTGCGGGGCATCATGATGCTGACCGCGGAGACCGCCGATCGCATGGGGGTCGAGGACCGGCTCGACCCACGCCAGAGCATCGAGGGCGGAGCAAGGTAC
This sequence comes from Thiobacillus sp. UBA3361, assembly GCA_002360535.1. Classification (GTDB taxonomy): domain Bacteria; phylum Pseudomonadota; class Gammaproteobacteria; order Burkholderiales; family Thiobacillaceae; genus UBA3361. The sequence goes on along the minus strand of DEQR01000050.1, from coordinate 22,221 downwards.
GTGAAGCTACTGTTGTCGGACATCCCGGAGCGGATCACCGACCCGGATCGCACCTGGCTGGCCCTGGCCGCCTACAACCTCGGCCAGGGGCACCTGGAGGATGCCCGGCGCCTGGCCCAATCCCTGGGCAGGAATCCGGATGCCTGGAGCGACATGCGCGACGTGCTGCCGCTTATCGCCCGCGGCCGCTATGCAGCCAAGCTGCGCTACGGTTACGCCCGCGGCGGCGAGGCGCGTCATTTCGTGGAGAACGTGCGCCTCTTCTACGACATGCTGCGCCGCCTGGAACCGCCCTATGTGTATGGATTCGCTTCCGTCGGACCCGGCGTGCCGGGCGGATCGGGAGGGGAGACGATCATCGCGCCCTGAGGCCGCACGGTCAGTCCTCCGTTTCTATCATTCTGGCCCCGCCCATGTAGGGCTGCAGCACGGCGGGGATATCGATGCCCCCATCCGTCCGCTGGTAGTTCTCCATCACCGCCACCAGGGTGCGACCCACCGCCAGGCCGGAACCGTTCAGGGTGTGCAGCAGTTCGGTCTTGCCGGCTTCGTTGCGGAAGCGGGCCTGCAGGCGGCGGGCCTGGAAGGCCTCGAAGTTGGAGCAGGAGGAGATCTCCCGGTAGGTGTTCTGGCCGGGCAGCCACACCTCCAGGTCATAAGTCTTGGCCGATGAAAAGCCCAGGTCGCCGGTGCACAGACTCACCACCCGGTAGGGCAGATCCAGCCGTTTCAGGATCGACTCGGCATGGCCGGTCAGCTCCTCCAGGGCGTTGTACGAATCCTCCGGGTGCACGAATTGCACCAGTTCCACCTTGTCGAACTGGTGCTGGCGGATCATGCCCCGGGTGTCCTTGCCGTAGGAGCCGGCCTCGGAGCGGAAGCAGGGGGTGTGGGCCACCAGTTTGATGGGCAGGTTCTCGCCGGGGATGATCTCGTCCCGCACGATGTTGGTCACCGGCACCTCGGCGGTGGGGATGAGATAGAGCTTGGTGCCGTCCGAGCGGGGCACCTGGAACAGGTCCTCCTCGAACTTGGGCAGCTGGCCGGTGCCGCGCAGGGAGTCAGGGTTCACCAGGTAGGGGACATAGACCTCCTCGTAGCCGTGCTCCTGGGTGTGCACGTCGAGCATGAACTGGGTCAGTGCGCGGTGCAGCCGCGCCAATGCCCCGCGCATCAGCACGAAACGGCTGCCGGCGATCTTGGCGGCGGTGGGAAAATCCAGCAGGTCCAGGCCCTCGCCCACGTCCACGTGGTCCTTGGGGGTATAGGGGAAGCCGCGCGGCACGCCGACCCGGCGCACTTCCGCGTTGGCCTGTTCGTCGCGGCCCTCCGGCACGCTCTCGTGGGGCAGGTTGGGCACGCCCAGCAGCATCGCGGAGTATTCGTCCTGGATGCCCTGCAAGCGGCTCTCCATGGCCTTCAGCTCGTCACCCAGGCCGGCCACCTGGGCCATCACCGGGGCGGTGTCCTCGCCCTTGCCCTTGAGCATGCCGATCTGCTTGGACAGGCTGTTGCGCAAGGCCTGCAGGTCCTGGGTGCGGGTCTGGATGTCCTTGCGCTCCGCCTCCAGCGCGGCGATGCGTCCAGTGTCCAGTTGCACCCCGCGGGCGGCGAGACGCCGGGCGACGGAGGCGAGGTCTTTGCGGAGGAGTTGAATGTCGAGCATGGTGCTGCTTCCCGGTTGGTGTTGTATGGGGGGTGGATGGCTGGGCGCGGATTCTAACCCGTGGCGATGGCGTTCTTGCGCGCCTCCACCTCCAGACGCAGGCGGATGAAGGCGCTTTCCAGCTCCTCCGTCGAGCTTTGCACACCCTCCCAGTCGTCCCCCTTGGCGCCGCTTTCGATGTCGGCGGCCAAGTCGGTGATCGCCTCGGCGCCGATATAGGCGGCCGCGCCCTTGATCTGATGCGCCTGGCGGGCGGTCTGCGTGCTGTCCCGCTGTTGCGCGGCCTGCGCCAGGGCGGCGAGGAGGTCTTCGGTGCTGTGCATGAAAAGCTCCAACATTTCCTGCACCTGCATCGGATCGCGGCGGCAAACCTTTAGCAGTTTGTTCAGATCGAAGGTTTCGGGCTGACCGGCCAAGGCGGTGGGCGCCGGCATTTCGGCCGGTGCCAGATGTTTGTGCGGCAGCCATTGCGCCAGGGTGACGGCCAGGTCTTCCGCGCGCAGGGGCTTGGTCAGGTAGTCGTCCATGCCCGCTTCGCGGCAATCATCGGCAAAACCGGCCATGGCGTTGGCGGTCAGGGCGACGATGGGCAGGTGGGCACGGCCTTCCCTGGCTTCCCGCTCGCGGATCGCGCGCGAGGCCATGAGACCATCCCAGACCGGCATCTGGCAATCCATGAACACCAGGTCCACCGGCATGTCCGCCAGCATCTCGTAGGCGGTCTTGCCGTCCTCGGCCATCAGCACTTCCATGCCCAAGTCCTCCAGCATGAAGCGCACCAGCTTCTGGTTCACCGGGTTGTCCTCGGCCACCAGCACCCGGGCCTTGCTGAAGCCGATCTCGGCGCGGGGTTTGTCCTCGTCCAGGGGGGGTGAGTCGGAAACCTTGACGGGCAGGTCCAGGCGGAAGCTGCTGCCTTCGCCGGGCACGCTGTAGAGACTCAGCTCGCCGCCCATCAGTCCGGCCAGTTGCTTGCAGATGGCCAGCCCCAGGCCGGATCCGCCGAAACGCCGGCTGGTGGAACCATCGGCCTGGGAGAAGGCCTGGAAGATGCGCCCCTGGGCGGCCTGGGGAATGCCGATGCCCGTGTCGCGCACCTCGAAGCGGTAGCGCAGCCGGCCGTTGCCGGGCAGCGCGTCCAGTTTTACGACGCCTACCCGGATCTCGCCCCGCTCGGTGAACTTGATGGCGTTGTCCACCAAGTTGAGCAGGATCTGCCGCAGCCGCAGGGGGTCGCCGACGATCCAGGCGGGCAGGGGGTCCTGTATGTCCAGATGCAGGCTGACGCCCTTGCCGGCGGCACGCGGGCGGTTTAGGTCGAGCACATCGCGCAGCACGCCCGCCGGGTCATGGATGCATTCTTCCAGTTCCAGGCGCCCGGCCTCGATCTTGGAGAAGTCCAGCAGGTCGTTGATGATGCGCAGCAGGGAATCGGCCGATTCCGCCACCGACCGGGCGTATTCCTTCTGACGGGGGTTCAGCGGGCTGTCCAGCAGCAGTCGGGTCATGCCGATGATGCCGTTCATGGGCGTGCGGATTTCGTGGCTGACGTTGGCCACGAACTGGGACTTCATCTCCGCGGCGGCCACGGCCGTGTCGTGGGCATGGCGCAGGGCGGCCTCGGCCTCCTTCTGTGGCGTGATGTCGCGCACGATGGCCTGGATGTAGGGCTTGCCGTCCAGGCGCATGGCATGGAGGGCGATCTCGGCCGGAAACAGCTTGCCGTTGGCGCGCCGCCCCAGCCACTGGAACGAGGTGTGGCCCTTCTCCACCGCCTCACGGATGTGTTTCTCGGCCAGCACATGGGCATGCACCCCGTCCGCCTGGAGTTCCTCGCCCAGTTCCTCGGGCCGGTGGCGCGTGAATTCCTGCACGCTGGGCACCCCGAACATGTTCAGGGTGGCGGGGTTGCAGTCGGTGAAGCCCTTGTCGCTGAGAATGACGATGCCGTCGGTGTTGGTATCGAACAGGGTCTTGAACTTGGCCCGCTCCCGCTCACTGTCGGCGGCCAGTCGCGCGGACCGGCGCAGCACCACCATGGCCACCAGGGCACCCACGCCGGCCGCGGCCATGCCCAGCAGCAGCATCAGGGCGCGAGTCTGGCGATAGTTGCTTTGCGCCTCCTCGGTGGCGAGGCGGGTCATGTCGCGCTGGATGGTGATCAGGTTGTCCAGTTCGGCCACCAGCTGCTTCTGCAGGGGGATGCCCTCGCGCTGCAGCAGGTCGAAGGCCAGGAAGGTGTAGCCTTCGCCACCCAGTTCCACGGTCTGCACCATGAGGGGCTGGTTGGTGCGGGTCAGGGCGTCGATGCGCTTGACCACCGCCCGCTCCTCGGGGCGGGTGAGCATGGGCTCCAGTTGCAGGCGGGTACGCTGGTAGTCCGCCCCGCGGCTGTAGAAGCGCATGGTCTCCTCGTCCTTCACGAAGGGGTCGCTCATCACCATGATGGAGAACATGGAGATGGCCCGGTCGCGCAGGATGTCGCGCATTTCGTTGGCCAGCCGGGTCTTGACGCTGTTTTCGTGGACGATGCGCTCCAAGCGGTCGTTCACGTCGTGCAGCGCGCGCAGGCCGACCCAGGACAGGGCGCCCATGAGCAGCAGGGAGAGGGCGAAGCCGACGCCGACCGTGTAGGTCAGGCGGCGGGAGAGGAGGAATTGCCGTGGCAGCATGGGGTGACCGATGCGACGGAGGTGCGCTCCATCTTAGTGAGCATCGGGCCGGGTGGGGAATAGCACATTCTTCAGGGCCTCGATCCGCGCCGGCCAGCCGTCGGCGGATTCGGCGCCGAAGGTGACGGCCAGGTCCGCCTCTTCCTCGGTCAGGGACTCGCGCGTGCCGAGTTGCATCTCCAGCACCGCCAGGTCCGCCTCCGAGGCGTCGTCTCGGCGCCGCCCGCGCGCCGTGACGCGCGCCCTGAGCAAGGCCTCGTCCGCCTGAAGGGAGACGATGCGCAGGGGCACCCCCTTTTCCGCGGCCAGGTCGTGGAAGGGTTGCCGGTGCAAGCGGAGCAGGAAGGTGGCATCCACGATCACCGGCAGGCCCATGTCCAACAGCCGGCCGGCCGTCTCGCACAGATGAGCGAAGGTGCGCCGGCCGGCCTCCGGCGTGTAGATGCCGCCCGCCACGGCGCGGCTGTCCTCCAGGGGCGCAAGGCCGAACAGGCGCTTGCGCTCCACGTCCGAACGCAGGCGTACCGCCCCCAGTGCCTCCAGCAGCATCTGCGCCAGCCAGGTCTTGCCCGATCCGGAGACGCCGTGCATGAGCAACAGGGCCGCCTGCCCGGGACGGGCGAGGGTCTCCGCCAGTTCCAGGTAGCGCAGCGCCTCGGCGCGCTCCGCCGGGGCATCGGCGGCGTCCTCCTGGGCGGCACGGATGAAGTTGACCTTGGCGCGCACCATGGCGCGATAGACCTGGTAGTGGGAAAACGCCGCCAGGCCCGCGTAGTCGCCGCTGCCCTCCAGCCAGCGGTTCAGGAAGCGCCAGGCCAGATCGCCGCGGCCGCGGCTCTCCAGGTCCATGCACAGGAAGGCCACCTCGCTGACCACGTCGATGAAGCGCAGGGCGGGGTTGAACTCGATGCAATCGAAGATCAGGGGCGCATCATCGACCCAGGCGATGTTGCCCAGGTGCAGGTCGCCGTGGCATTCGCGGATCCATCCATCGGCCTTGCGGGACGCCAGGTGCCCCAAAAGGGCCTGCTGCCGTGCCCGGCTCCAGGCCTCCAGCCTGTCCAGGCGGGGCAGGGCGGCTGCGGGCGGATCGAGTGCCCGGATCTGCAGGAAATTCTGCTCGATGGGCCTGAACACGGCCTCGGGACTGCCGAAACCGCTGTCGGCCGGGGCAGTCTCGGCTTGGGCGTGGAAGAGGGCCACCCGGTCGGCGATGGCGTCGATCTGCGCGGCGGAGGGCATGGCCGCCCGGTCTAGGGTGGCGTCGGCGTCGAAGGCGCGCATCTTCACCGCCCAGTCCAGGGGCTCGCCGGGGCCGCCGATGCCCTGAACGGTGACCGGCTCCACCGAAAGGTAGGTGTCCGGTGCCAGCCGCCGGTTGAGGCGCACTTCTTCTTCGCAGCAGAAACGGCGCCGTTCGGGGGTGCTGAAATCGAGGAAGCCCAGATCGACGGGTTTCTTGATCTTGTAGGCGTAACCGCCGGCAATCAGCACCCAGGAGATGTGGGTCTCGATGAGTTGGGCATCCAGCTGCTCGCGCAGCCCGGCGATGAGGGGAGACAGGGTATGCATGGCCCAGGATGGGGGATCCGCTTGCGGGACCCCATTATGCCCCCGGGCGCTTCAGCCTGCGGGCGGCTGGCCGTGCGAGTCGCTGAAATAGAAGCCCTGGGCGTGGGAAAAGCCCATCTCGGTCACCTTGTCCAGGAGCTCCCGCGTCTCGATGCCCTCGGCCACCAGTTCGTAGCCCGCGTTCAGGACCATGCGGGCGATATCCTCGACCACCTTGCGCGGACGTTCGCCCTCCTGCCGCAGCTGATGCACCAGACTGATATCGAACTTCACCAGATCGACCGGCATGGCCGCCAGATAGCGCAGGCTGGAATAGCCGCTGCCGAAATCGTCCAGGGCCACCAGACAGCCGGCCAGCCGCAGCCGTTCGATGTGCTGCACGGCGGGGCCCATCTGGGTGATCAGGGCGGTTTCGGTGATCTCGATCACTACCTTGCGCGCCGGGTAGGCCGCCTTGAGCGCCTCCAGGGCCTGGATGACCTTGGTGTTGAGCAGGCCGGGCGCCGAGATGTTGATCGACACACCCCGTGCCAGGGCCGGCAGGTCCAGGTCCAGATCGCGGCGAATGGCGGCGATGACCGCCAGGTCGAATTCCGAATCCAGCCGGCGCGCCTGGACGATGGGGAAGATGGCGGCCGGCCCGATCAGCTCGCCATCCAGGCGGATGCGCGCCAAGGCCTCCACGTACTCGGCCACCGGGTCGGGCAGGCGCATGATGGGCTGGTAGCGGAATTCCAGCAGTTGGGGCAGGCGGATGGCCTGGAACACCAGGCTCACCTCGCGGTTGGCCACCAGTGCGGACACCTGGCCGATGCTCTCGTCATAGACCACGATCTTGCGATTTCCGGGCCGCTTGGCCGTGTACATGGCCAGGTCGGCCTGCTTTTGCAGCTCCGATAGGCCTTCCTCGCTGTCGGCATGGGCCAGGCCGATGCTTATGGTCACCGGCTCGGCCACGCCGTACTGCTGGAAATCATGCACCAGGATGTGCTCCAGGCAGCGCTCGGCAATGGCCTCCGCCATGCGCAGGGGGGTGTCGCGCAGCATGGTGGCGAACTCGTCGCCGCCGATGCGGTACAGCCGGTCGCCGGCGCGCAGGGCCTGGCGCAGGCACGCGGCGATGGCAACGATGACCGCATCGCCCACCGGGTGGCCGTAGGTATCGTTGATGGCCTTGAAATGATCGCAGTCGAACAGGAGCAGATTGCAGCCCCGGCAGTGCCCGACCTGGCCCAATTCCAGCCAGTCTTCTTCGAAGGCACGCCGGTTGAAGGCCCCGGACAGGGCATCGCGCCTGGCCTGGTCGTAGAAGTCCTGGTTGCTCTGTTCCAGATTGCGGTGCATTTCCGCGAGCCGCCGCTGGTGATCGTTGAAGGCGCGGCGCACGTCGGCCAGCTCCAAAACCGACACGGGCCCCGTCAACCGTTCGGCCGACGGCAGCGTCCCGCCCGCGGACTGCAAGGCCTTGATTTCCTCCGACATCAACCGCAGGGGGCGCACCAGGACGCGATGCGTAAACCAGGCAGCTACCGCCAGGACCAGCAGGGTGGCCAGCAACTGCCGGCCGTAGGCATGCAGGAACAGCTTGTGCAGGGCCTCCACGTCCGGATTGGCCTTGATGGAAAATTTCAGCCTTGCCGCCAGGTTCTCCAGAGGGACCAGCCCGGTGCCGGGAACGGCCACGCTCAGAGTGCTGATATCCGTGTAGCGGAAGGACTGCACGGTGCGCATCTCGGCGAGAAAATCGAACTTGATGGCGCCGTAGCCCAGCAGCACGGCGCGGTCCGGATCCGCATGGACGGGAAAGTAACTGTACAGATAGTCGTGGCCGGATTCCCGCGCATGGACCAGGATGGGCGGCGCGGCCGGCAACCGCGCGGGCATGCGCCCCTCGCGGTCCGGGATCAGGATGTCACCTCCCTTGTGGTAAAGGGCCGCGGCGACCACGCCGGAGGGTACGATGCGGGCATCCTTCAGCCGGACATCGCGCCAGAGGGTGTAATACTCGTCGAACACCAATTGCTGCCGGGTTTCGTCCCAGCCGGCCAGGTTGGCGCTGATGTCCCGCATCCGCTGGGCAAGGGCGTGAGTCGCCTGTGATATCTCTTTCCGGCCGGCTGCCGCCTCCCGCGCGCGTATGCTGGCCGAGGCGTTTTGCAGCTCGACCCACATGTGCGCCCCCATACCTGCCACCAGCAGGGCCACGACGACGATGAACGCCGCGCTCAGGGTGGAGATGCTGACTTCTTCGAAGAGCCGCCTCATAGGTCGGCGAGTTCCTTGAGGACCAGGTCCAGCAGTTCGAACTCGTGTTCCCCGTCCATGAAATGGTTGGCACCCTGCACCACGTGCACCCGCGCCGGGGTCTTCAGCAACCGGTCGGTCCAGCCGGGGCCCAGCCGGTCGTCGCGGCTACCCATGATGAACACGATGGGCACGGCCAGTTTATGGGCTGCCTTCAGAATGTGCTCCGGAGACCATTGCATATAGGAGGCCAGGCTTTCGGGCGTGGCGGTTAACTTCTGGCAGAAGGAAAACTGTTCGGTCACCGGCTGCCGGTTGTTTTGGGCCATGCGGTCGCGCATCTCGGCCAGCTTGTCCTGGCGCCCGGATTCGTCGTGCTTCAAGCGGCCTTCCACGATACTGATGCCGATGAACTTGCCTACCCTTCCCCTGGGATACGCCTCGAGGTAGGCGAGCAGGCCGACGCTGCCCATGCTGTGGCCGATCAGCGCCACCGGCCCTCTGTGACGCGCACCCAGCCAATGCAGCCAGGCAGAGATCTCTCGGCTGTCGCCCTGAATGGTATGGGTGTGGATCGCCTCACAGGCCAGGCTCTGCCTGCGGTGCGTGACATTCAGGGTCAGGTTGGGCGCCAGCACCGTGTAGCCTTCGCCTGCCAACGCCTCGAACATCCTGTGGATGGTGGGGAAATCATGGGTCTGCAAGTAGCCGTGCAGGAGCAGCACGGCGGGCTTGCCCGGCCGGCCCGGCGCGAAATTGGCGCGCGCCGTCAGGCCATTGTCCAGGGGGAGGGTGACCGGCGTGGCGGAGGCCGACACACTCATCCCCATGAATAGCAGCAGGACGCAGAATCGCCACATGACAGTCTCCTTACCCGATCCGTCCTCTAGGCCGCATGTAATAAACTCGCCCGCCATGCAGGACATGGCACAACTTTTTTCGGCGGACGGTCCGTTGGCGCGGGTGATTTCCCAATATCGACCGCGAGCCCAGCAACTTGAGATGAGCCTGCGCATCTGGGATGCCCTGGAAAACCGCGGCCGCCTGGTGGCCGAGGCCGGCACCGGCACCGGCAAGACCCTGGCCTACCTGGTACCGGCACTGCTGTCGGGCGGCAAGGTTATCCTGTCAACGGGCACCAAAACCCTGCAGGACCAGCTCTTCCACCGTGACCTGCCGGCGGTGCGCCAGGCCCTGGGCCTGCCGGTCAGCCTGTCCCTGCTCAAGGGCCGCGCAAACTATGTCTGTCCCTACCACCTGGAGCGCGCGCTGGCCGACGCGCGCCTGCACAGCCGCGAGGAAGCCGCCCATCTGCGGACCATCGCTCACTTCGCCGGCGTCACCGACAGCGGTGACCGCATGGCCCTGCGGGACGTGCCCGACGACGCCCCGGCCTGGATCCACGCCACCTCCACGCGCGACAACTGCCTGGGCGGCGAATGCCCCCACCACGACGCCTGCTTCGTTCTCAAGGCGCGCAAGCAGGCCCTGGAGGCGGACGTAGTGGTGGTCAACCACCACCTGTTCTTCGCCGACGTGTGGCTCAAGGACGAGGGCGCTGGCGAGTTGCTGCCGGCCGCCAACGCGGTGATTTTCGACGAGGCGCACCAACTGCCGGATACCGCCAGCCTGTTTTTCAGCGACACGGTGAGCACCGGCATGCTGGTCGATTTGGCCCGCGACGTGCGCCAGGAGGCGGCGGTTGCCGCCGCCGACAATGCCGACCTGCCCAGGGCCGCCGGCGAGGTGGACAAGGCGGCCCGCGACCTGCGCCTGAGCCTGGGCATGGGTCAGGTCAGGCTGCCGGCCGGACGGGTCGCCGAGCGGCGGGACTTCATGTCGGCCATGGACGCCCTCCGGGATCGGATCGGCCAGCTGGAAGGGCAGCTGAAGGCGCAGGCCGAGCGCTCCGAAGGTCTGGCCCAATGCCTGGACCGCTGCCTGGAATCCCGTCAGCGCATCGACGGCTGGCTCGCACCCGAGCCGGAGACGGAAGGGGATGCAGGGGACGGAAGGGTACGCTGGTGCGAGGCCACCACCCATTCGCTGCTGCTGCATGCCACCCCCCTGGACGTGGGCGAACTCTTCGCCCGCCAGTTGGATAACGACGCGCGCGCCTGGGTGTTCACCTCCGCCACCCTGTCTGTGCGGGGCGATTTCAGCCATTACCTGCGGCAGATGGGTCTGGCGGAGGCCGAGACCGGCGTCTGGGACAGCCCCTTCGACTACCCCCGCCAGGCGTTGCTGTACGTGCCGGCGCGCATGCCCGATCCGAACGCCCCCGACTACACGCAGGCGGTGGTGGACGCCGCCTGGCCGGTGCTCAGGGCGAGCGGCGGGCGCGCCTTCCTGCTGTTCACCAGCCTGCGCGCCATGCGCGAGGCCCACGCCCTGCTGGAAAGCCGCCTGGCGGGCGCGGGCCTGGCCTGGCCCCTGCTGTTGCAGGGGACCAAGAGCCGCAGCGAGTTGCTCACCGAATTCCGCGAGCGGGGCAACGCGGTCCTGCTGGGCAGCCAGAGTTTCTGGGAGGGGGTGGACGTGGCCGGCGAGGCCCTGTCGCTGGTGGTCATCGACCGGCTGCCTTTCCAGCCCCCCGACGACCCGGTGCTGGCGGCCCGCCTGGAGGCCATCCGGCGGGCCGGCAAGAATCCCTTCTTCGACTACCAGTTGCCGCATGCGGTGATCAGCCTGAAGCAGGGGGCGGGCCGCCTGATCCGCCGCGAGACGGACCGGGGCGTGCTGATGATCTGCGACACCCGGCTGGTGGACAAACCCTACGGCCGGCGCATCTGGCAGGCCCTGCCGCCCATGGCCCGCAGCCGGCGGCAGGAGGAGGCGGTGGCCTTTTTCGCCACCGCCGCGGCACCGGCATGAGACGCACCACCCGTCCTGCATGGCTGCTGCTGGCGCTGGCCCTGCCCGCCGCGGCGGGGGTGGAGGGGCAAACCGTCATCCAGAGCTCGCCCCTGGCCGGCTTTCAATACCACGCCGGCCGCGCCCTATTCCCCCTCATGGCCGTCGGCGACCGACTCGGCCTGATGCGCGAGCCGGACAACCCCCACGACGCCAAGGCCATCCTGGTCACCTGGCGGGGTGCGGTGATCGGTTACCTGCCGCGCAACGACAACCTGGACCTGGCCAGGCTGATGGACCGGGGCCTGAGGGTGGAAGGGCGGGTGCTGCATCTGCAATCCGGCCGCGACCCCTGGAAGCGGGTCCTGATCGAGGTGTTGGCCGTGGACGAGACAGACGCCAATGCGACGGCTTCCTCGCGCTAACGGGCATGGCTTTGCAAGACGCCCCGAAGCATGAAAGCCATACCCGTTCCCCTCACCCCCAACCTCTCTCCCGCAAGCGGGCGAGGGGAGCGTCGAGAAGTCGCTGCGCGACTTTCAAGTTAAAATCCCTCCATAGCATTTCGAGTCGCCTGCCTTGCATCTTCTCGCCTTCGACACCTCCACCGAATGGTGCTCCGCCGCCCTGTGGATGGACGGCCGGGTAATCGACGCGGCCGTGCATGCCGGGCAGGCCCATTCGCGCCTGCTGCTGCCCATGGTGTCCAGTCTGTTGGCGGAGGCGGGGCTGACCCTCGGGGAACTGGACGGCATCGCCTTCGGCCGCGGACCGGGTTCCTTCACCGGCGTGCGCATCGCCTGCGGCGTGGCCCAGGGGCTGGCCCTGGGCGCGAGTCTGCCCCTGTTGGGGGTTTCCACCCTGGAGGCAATGGCCGAGGAAGCAGACGCCGAACAGGTGGTGACCTGTCTGGATGCGCGCATGAATGAGATTTACGCCGCCGTCTGGCGCCGCGACCCCAGCGGCTGGCAGGCCGAGACCGAGGCCATGGTGTGCCCGCCCGCCGTCGCCCCATTGCCCACGGCATCGGGCTACGTGGGCTGCGGGGGCGCCTTTGCGGCCTACCCGGAAATCCTCGCCCGGCGCTACGCGGACCTGTTGACGGACATCCGGCCCGGACTCATTCCTCATGCCCGGAGCATCGCCCGCCTGGCGGCGCCCCGTTTCCGGGCCGGCATGGCGGTGCCGCCCGAGGCGGCGGAGCCCGTCTATGTGCGCGACAAGGTCGCCCTGACCATCCGCGAGCGGACGATGGGCACTCGGCCCGGCGGGAACACGCACGGAACGGGGATGTCGGCATGAGCGCCGTCCTGAAGCCCCCCGCGCGGCCCGAACCCCTGGCTCTGCGGCCGATGGGGCCGGCGGACCTGGACGCGGTGATCCGCATCGAACGGGCGGCCTATCCCTATCCCTGGACGCTGGGCAATTTCCGTGACTGCCTCGATTCCGGCTACAGCTGCTGGGTGGCGGAGCTGGATGGCGTTCTGACCGGCTATTTCGTGCTGACCGTGGCGGTGGGGGAGGCGCACATCCTCAACTGCTGCGTCTCGCCGCCCAGTCAGGGCCTGGGCTACGGCCGGCAGCTCATGGAGGTCCTGCTCGAAAACGCCCGGCAACTGGGCGCCGAATGGGTCTATCTGGAAGTGCGCCCCTCCAACACGCCCGCCATCAGATTGTACGAAGGCCTGGGTTTCCAGCGGCTGGCCCTGCGGCGCGGCTACTACCCGGCCGACCAGGGGCACGAGGATGCCCTGGTCATGCGCCTGCCCCTATGAGCCTGCCCCGCGAGGAGCGGCTGAAGGTACTGGGGCTCTGGCCGGGCTGGCGCCCGCGTTCCACGCGATCCTTAGCGCGTGGCGTGGAGCCGGAACCCCGCGAAGCGGAGACAATCATCGGCTGTGCCGAGGGCGCCACGCCCGCCGGAGATATCGCCAACCTCGACTGGCCCGCCCTGGAGCAGGCCATCCGCGCCTGCACCCGCTGCGAGCTGCACCGCGGCCGCACCCAGGGCGTGGTGGGGGTGGGCGACATCCATGCCGACTGGCTGATCATCGGCGAGGCCCCCGGCGCCGACGAGGACCGGATGGGCGAGCCCTTCGTGGGCCAGGCGGGCAAGCTGCTCGACGCCATGCTGGCGGCCATCGGGTTGAAGCGGGGCGAGAACGTCTATATCGCCAACGTGCTCAAGTCCCGCCCGCCGCGCAACCGCGACCCCAAGCCCGAGGAGGTCGCAGCCTGCCTGCCCTACCTGGAGCGGCAGATCGACCTGATCCGGCCGCGGCTGATCGTTGCCATGGGCCGCTTCGCCGCCCAGAGCCTGCTGCTCACCGACACCGCCATCGGCCGTCTGCGCGGCCAGGTGCATGAATACCGTGGCGTGCCCCTGCTGATCACCTACCACCCGGCCTACCTGCTGCGCAATCCGGCGGACAAGGCCAAGGCATGGGAGGACCTGCTCCTGGCCCGCGCGACCATGGGCCGCTTGCAATCCGCGGCTCCAGCCGCACCTTGAACAGATGCTTGCCAACAAGGAGGAGAAATCGTGCGTAAGCTTTTGATTGCCTTATTTCTGTCCGTTTCTGCCGTCAGCCTGTCGGGCTGCGGCTACAACACCATGCAGGCCCAGGACGAGGCCGTCACCGCCGGCTGGTCTGAGGTGCTCAACCAGTACCAGCGGCGTGCCGACCTGGTGCCCAACCTGGTCAACACGGTCAAGGGCTATGCCGCCCACGAACGGGACATCCTGGTCCAGGTCACCGAGGCGCGCGCCAAGGTGGGCCGGATACAGGCCACGCCGGACCTGGTCAACGATCCGGCCGCCCTGGAAAAATTCCAGGCCGCCCAGGTGGAACTGAGCGGGGCACTGAGCCGGCTGTTGGTGGTGGCGGAAAACTATCCCAATCTGAAGGCCGATGCCTCCTTCCGCGACCTGCAGGCGCAGTTGGAGGGCACCGAGAACCGCATCACCGTGGCGCGCAACCGGTACATCAAGAGCGTGCAGGGCTACAACACCACGGTGCGCACCTTCCCCAACAACCTCACCGCCATGGTGTTCGGTATGAAGCCCAAGGCCAACTTCGCGGTGGAAAACGAGAAGGCCATCGCCGCCCCGCCCAAGGTGGACTTCGGCGACACGGCGGCCCCCGCCCCGACAGGCTATTGACCTTGTGCCGGCCCCGTACCTCCGTCCTCGGAAGCGGGGTGGGCCCGGATACCCCCCAGCCATGACCGTCGCCGTGCCCGCTTTGAGTTTGGCCGGCTTGTTCCGCGCCGCGCTGGTCCTGCTCCTGGGCAGCCTGATTGCCCTGGGCTTGCTGCCGGCCCACGCGGAGATCCCCGTCCCACCCCTGACGGCCCGCGTCAACGACCTCACCCAGACCCTTTCCGCAGCCGAGCGGCAGGCCCTTGAGGGCAAACTGGCCGCATTGGAGGCCGCCAAGGGCAGCCAGATCGCAATCCTGCTGGTGCCCACCACCGCGCCGGAGAGCATCGAGCAATTCGCCATCCGCGTGGCCGAGAACTGGAGACTGGGCCGCAAGGGTGTCGATGACGGCGTGCTGCTGCTGGTGGCCAAGGACGACCGGACCTTGCGTATCGAGGTCGGCTACGGCCTGGAAGGGGTGATCCCCGACGCCGTGGCCAAGCGGGTCGTCGAGGAGGTGATCCTGCCCCGCTTCCGGGCCGGGGACTTCTCCGCCGGCATCGGCGCCGGCGCCGATGCCCTGATCAAGCTGGTTTCCGGCGAACCGCTGCCGGAACCGATCCGGAAAGGGGCCGGCCTGTCCCTGGTCGGGATGGAGGAGGCCCTGCCTCTGGCCATGCTGTCCATCTTCGTGGTGGGCGGCGTCCTGCGCGCCCTGCTGGGGCGCCTGCCGGGTGCCAGCGTGGCGGGGGCGGTGTCCTTCGCCGGTGGCTGGCTCTTGCTGGGCAGCCTCGGCGTGGCCCTGATCATTGCCCTCATCACATTCTTAGTCACCCTCATGGGCAGCGCCCGCGGCGGCATCTATCGCGGCGGGGGCGGGTTCGGTGGCGGCGGCGGCTTTGGCGGGGGAGGGGGTTTCGGCGGAGGCGGGGGCGGGTTCGGTGGCGGCGGCGCCTCGGGACGGTGGTGAGGGCTAGGATGGTGGCGATCGCACGTTTTCTGAAACATCTGTTCCTGCCCGGCTGGTGGTCGCACCGGCGCTTTCCAGAGGCCTGCATGGCGCGCATCGAGGCGGCCATCGCCGAGTCGGAGCGGGGTCATCACGGCGAGATCTGCTTCGCGGTGGAAACCACCTTGGATATGGCCTCGCTGCTGCGCGGCCGATTGGCGCGCGAGCGCGCCCTGGAGGTGTTCGCCGAACAGCGGTTGTGGGATACCGAGGCCAACAACGGAGTGCTGATCTACCTGCTGCTGGCCGACCGGGACGTGGAGATCGTCGCCGATCGGGGG
Organism: Thiobacillus sp. UBA3361; assembly: GCA_002360535.1. Classification (GTDB taxonomy): domain Bacteria; phylum Pseudomonadota; class Gammaproteobacteria; order Burkholderiales; family Thiobacillaceae; genus UBA3361. Next base: position 6,782 of record DEQR01000050.1, on the reverse strand, counting down.
GTAGCGGCGCGGGTGGATCAGGCCGAATGGCAGACCATCTGTCAGCGCATGGAGTCGGATTTCAGGGCTGGCGCATTCGAGGCCGGGGTGCTCCGAGGCATTGCCGACATCGACGCGCACCTGGTTCGGCTGTACTCGCGCGCCGATAGGGATGTGAACGAACTGCCCAACCGGCCGATCCGGCTGTAGTCCTCTCCCGCCGGTCTGTCTTCGGGGCGGCGAGTGCCGCGCCCGGCTAGTGCTTCTTGCGTCGGCGCAGGCCGCGGATCAGGGGCGTATGGTCTCGGGCGGCGCGCAGTGGCCTGAGGGCCAGCTTGGTGACCGAGCCGATCATCTTGCCGGGCGGGGGAATCACCTCGCGCAGGTCGCCGGCGGTGGTGCGGGCGTGGCCGGCGGGGGCCACGTGGTGCAGGGTGGAGGCGATGGCCAGCAGGCTCTCCAATTCCTCCCTGTGGTCGCGCATGTTGGCCTGGTGCCAGCGCCGGACCATATACATGGACGCCACCATGAATAGGCCGAACAGCACGATCACCGCGTGCACCGACAGGTCCGCCCACACCAGCACCGCATACAGCCCGAGCATGACCAGGATGGAGAGGTTCTCGTTGAAGTTCTGCACGGCGATGGAATGGCCCGCGCCCATCAGGATGTGGCCGCGGTGCTGCAGTAGGGCATTCATGGGCACCACGAAGAAGCCGGCCATGGCGCCCACGGCGATCATCAGCAGGGCGGCCGGCACCAGGTTGTGGATGAACACCATGAGCAGCGCCGCCAGGCCCATGATGATCCCCACACCGATGACCTTGACGGATTGGCTGATGGGCACCAGCCTGCCCGCCAGCACCGCACCCACGGCGATGCCCACGGCGAAGATCACCTGCAGGTAGGTGGCCTGGTGCAAGGGGATGTGCAGGGCTTCTTCGGCCCAGCGCAGCATGATGAATTGCAGGGTGGCGCCGGCCCCCCAGAACAGGGTGGTCACCGCCAGGGTGATCTGTCCCAGCTTGTCTCGCCACAGCAGCACCACGCAATGGGCGAAGTCGCGAATCAGGAAAATGGGGTTCTTGTGCGACACGCGGTGATCGACCCCCGTGTTGGGTACCCACAGGTTGAACAGGGCGGCGATGCCGTACAGGACGGCGATGGTGGCCATGCTGTAGTTCAGCAGGCTGCCGCTGACGCCGTCGAAAAACAGATCGTCTATCGCCAGGAAGGTCTGGTTCACGGTCGGGCTGATCAGCCAGCCGCCCACCATGGTACCCAGGATGATGGCCGCCACGGTCAGTCCCTCGATCCAGCTGTTGGCCACCACCAGCTTGCTGTGGGGCAGGTACTCGGTGAGGATGCCGTACTTGGCCGGCGAGTAGGCCGCCGCCCCCAGGCCCACCATGGCGTAGGCATACAGGGGGTGCACGCCCAGGATCATCATCAGGCAGCCGCCCACCTTGATCAGGTTGCTGATGAACATGACCCGCCCCTTGGGCATGGAGTCGGCGAAGGCCCCCACGAAGGCCGCCAGCACCACGTAGGAAATGGTGAAGAACAGCTTGAGCATGGGTTCCAGGGCGGCGGGGGCCTGGATTTCCCGCAGGGCGGCAATGGCGGCGAGCAACAGAGCGTTGTCGGCCAGCGCGGAAAAGAATTGCGCCGCCATGATGATGTAAAAGCCGCGGTCCATGCGGGAGGTGAGGGCTAGTGCAGGGGCGGGAAGAAAATATTGTTCATATGCGGGCAATGCATTGCGGAGTTATATCACGCGCTCTCGCGGGCATGCCATCCGAAATGCTTACCGCGTCCATGCCCGCCGGGCCTTACAGCCCAAAGGTGGGATGGCCTCTATAAGCAAATTATGCTTCAATAAAAAAAATTGATTACCAGCCAGTTCTCACCACCGGGTTGTCTCCATGGCCGATCGTCGCCTGCAGGTTTTTCACACCGTAGCCAAACAGCTTTCCTTCACCAAGGCGGCTGAGCTCTTGTTCATGACCCAGCCGGCCGTCACCTTCCAGGTCAAGCAGCTGGAGGAGCATTTCAACACCCGGCTGTTCGAGCGCTCCCACGGCAAGATATCCCTCACTCCGGCGGGCGAACTGGCGCTGGATTTCGCCGAACGCATCCTGAACCTGACCACGGAGATGGAAGCGCGCATCTCCGAGTTGACCGGCCAGGTCAGCGGTCCCATTTGCATCGGCGCCTCCACCACCATCGCCGAATACATGCTTCCCCGCCTGCTGGGCGAGTTCAAGCAGAAGCACCCGGAGACCCAGGCACGGCTGACGGTGGCCAATTCGGAGATCATCGAGAACAAGGTGGCCGACCATACTCTGGACATCGGCCTCATCGAATCCTCCTCCCACCACCCCAACCTGGTCACCCAGGTGTGCTGCGAGGACGAACTGGTGATGATCTGCGCGCCCTTCTGCGGGCTGGCCAAGCGCTCCTCGGTCACGCCGGCCGAGGTGGCCTCCGAGCCCTACATCAGCCGGGAAACGGGTTCCGGCACGAGGGAATGCATCGACGACTTCTTCAAGATGAACGGCGTCAACCTGGACGAAATGAACCTGGTCATGGAACTGGGCAGCAGGGAAGCCGTCAAGGGGGCCGTGGCCGCCGGCCTGGGGGTGGCCATCGTCTCCAGCACCACCGTGGCCAAGGAAATCCGCCTGGGCGAACTGACCGCCGTGCCCCTCGACCCGCCCCTGCGGCGCCAACTCTCCCTCGTCTATCCCCAGGAAAAATTCCGCAGCAAGCTGCTGCAATCCTTCCTGGATTTTCTCTCCTCCAGCCCCCTGATCCGCAACCAGACCCAGATCGCCCTATGACCGCGGACGAACGGCGCCTGTTGCGCCTGTTCCGGGCACTGCCCGAAACCCGCCGCGCGGGTCTGCTGGACTACGCCGAATTCTTGCTGGCCAGGGACCGGGGCTCCGCCGACTCTGAAAACATCGACACCCCTCTGGACATCCCCCGTCCCGCCCGGGAAAACGTGGTCAAGGCCATCAAGCGGCTGACCGCCACCTACCCCATGCTGGACCGGGGCAAGCTCCTGCACGACACCTCGGCCCTCATGACCCAGCACCTGGTGCACGGCCGCTCGGCTGGGGAGGTGATCGACGAGCTGGAAGGGGTGTTCCGCAGCCATTACGAGGCCCACCTCCAGACCCGCGTGCCGGCGGAACCGCTGGCGCCGATCCGGCCCGCGGGGGAAAATGACGGCGATTCCGGATAACCCCTGCGACACCCGACATGAGCAACGCCGATCAAGCCGAACTGGACAAATTCAGCGCCCTGGCCCACCGCTGGTGGGACCCCAACTCCGAATTCAAGCCCCTGCATGACATCAACCCGTTGCGCCTGGACTGGATCGACGGCCTGGCCGGTCTGGCCGGCCGGAACGTCCTGGACGTGGGCTGCGGCGGCGGCATCCTGGCCGAATCCATGGCCGGGCGGGGGGCGCGGGTATCCGGCATCGATCTGTCGGACAAGGCCCTGCGGGTGGCCAAGCTACACCTGCTGGAATCCGGCCAGAAGGTGGACTATCAGTTGATCGCCGCCGAGGCCTACGCTGACCAGCGGCCGGGCGAGTTCGACGTGGTCACCTGCATGGAGATGCTGGAACACGTGCCCGAGCCCGCCTCGGTGGTGGAGGCCTGCGCCCGGCTGGTCAAGCCCGGCGGCTGGGTCTTCCTGTCCACCCTCAACCGCAACGCCAAGAGTTATTTCATGGCCATCGTCGGCGCCGAGTACCTGCTCAACATGCTGCCCAAGGGCACCCACGAATGGGCTCGCTTCCTGAAGCCCTCCGAGCTGGCCGCCATGACCCGCGCCGCCGGCCTGGACACGGTGCAGATCAAGGGCATGACCTACAATCCCCTGGACAAGACCTACAAGCTGGGCCGGGACACGGACGTCAACTACCTGCTGGCCTGCCGGCGTCCATGAGGCATGCCTCGCGGCGCCTACAAGACCATCCTGTTCGACCTGGATGGCACCCTGGTGGACACCGCCCCGGACCTGGCAGCCACCCTCAACGAGATGCGCGCGCGGCGGGGCATGGCGCCCCTGCCGGACCCATTGACCCGTCCCCAGGCCTCCCACGGCACACGGGGACTGCTCCGGGTGGGCTTCGGCCTCACCCCCGAGGACGCCGGCTTCGAAACCCTGCGCGGGGAATTCCTGGCCCTCTACGAAACCCGGCTGACGGAGCGCTCGGGCATCTTTCCGGGCATTGGTGAACTACTGGGCGGGCTCGAGGCCGCCGGCCTCGCCTGGGGCGTGGTCACCAACAAGCCGGCCCGCTACACCGAGCCCCTGCTGGCCCATCTGGGGCTCATGACGCGGGCCGCCATCGTCGTCTCCGGCGACACCTGCGCCCACTCCAAGCCCCATCCCGCCCCCCTGCTGCACGCCTGCGGAAAGACCGCCAGCCGGCCGGAGGAATGCCTCTACGTAGGGGATGCCGAGCGCGACATCCGCGCCGCCACTGCCGCCGGCATGCCCGCCTTGATCGCCCTGTACGGCTATCTGGCCGAGGACGACACGCCGGAGGAATGGGGCGGCAGCGGCCTCATCCGCCATCCCGGCCAAATCCTTGACTACCTGTAGCGGCGCGCGTAGCCTGAATTCGTCCGGCGGTTGAACTTTTTATCGCAGGACACCTCTGATACATCACTTCTCTGGGGGCGACCTGGCTTCGACGTGGGTTGCAAAGCAGACGAGGGCATACCGAGGCCCAGCCACCTCGTAAATCCAACTGGAACGCAATAGTCGCCAACGACGAAACCTACGCTCTGGCCGCTTAATGGCCGGACTCCTCACCGGCAGGCCCGTGGGCCGGGCTGGGCAACCAGCTGAGGAGTCATTTACACGGGATCGCGCTGCTCCGGGCCGCTTGGTTCAGCGTTAAAAATAGGTGGCTCGCCAGACTCAAGCCTGTTCGGCCGGCGTGAGAAGGGTTAAAACCAAATGACCGGACTAAGTATGTAGAACTTGCTGTAGAGGGCTTGCGGACGCGGGTTCGATCCCCGCCGCCTCCACCATTTAATTATTCAATGACGTTCAATGAAGGCCTTAACTCTCAAGCAAAACAAGGGTTAAGGCCTTTTTCTTGTCCTAAATTGTTCAAAGACGTTCATTGAAATCCGGTGGTAGCTGACGGTAACATAGACGGTAAGTGATCTGCCTTCAAAGGGAGTTACCGTCATGGCACTTACCGACACTGCGATACGTAACGCCAAGCCCACTGAGAAGTCAGTCAAACTCTCAGACGGGGGTGGCTTATATCTGCTCCTAAACCCCAACGGTTCAAGGTGGTGGCGCCTCGATTACCGCTTTGACGGTAAGCGCAAGACACTATCCATGGGGGTCTATCCAGATGTTACCCTGAAGGATGCCCGTGCACGTCGGGATGAGGCTCGAAAGCTGCTGGCTGTCGATGTTGACCCCGGTGAGAATCGCAAGGCGCTGAAGGCTGCGAAGAAAGACCGTGCCACCAACAGCTTTGAGGTGATCGCGCGGGAGTGGTATGCCAAGTTCTCCCCGACTTGGAGCGAAAGCCATGGCGACCGAACCATCAGGCGTTTCGAGCGAGACATCTTCCCATGGCTCGGGGATAAGCCCATCGCTGAGATATCACCCCCTAGGCTTCTGGAGACCGTGCGACGGATAGAGCAGCGGGGGGCCTTGGAGACAGCCCATCGGGCATTGAGCAACTGTGGCCAGGTCTTCCGATACGCCATTGCCACTGGCCGTGCCCAGAGGGACATTTCTGCTGACCTGCAAGGGGCGCTACCCCCTGTCAAGGCAAACCATTTCGCAGCGGTAACCGATCCGCAGCAGGTTGCCGAGTTGCTGAGGGCAATGGATTGCTATAGCGGCTCACTGATCGTGCGCTATGCCCTGCGCCTGGCCCCTTTAGTTTTTGTCAGGCCCGGCGAGTTGCGCAAGGCGGAATGGGCCGATGTTGACCTGGATGCAGCCGAGTGGCGTTACATCGTGACCAAGACCAATACCCCGCACATTGTCCCCTTGTCAAAGCAGGCCGTGGAAATCCTCACCGATCTGCAAGCATTGACCGGGGGAGGGCGCTACCTATTTCCTGGTGCCCGTACCAATGGCCGTCCAATGAGTGACAATGCCATCCTAGCCGCATTCAGACGCATGGGTATTCCCAAAGAGGAAATGACGGGGCACGGCTTCCGGGCCATGGCTCGGACCATCCTGGATGAGGTTCTGGGCTACCGGCCCGACATCATCGAACATCAGTTGGCCCATTCAGTGAAGGACCCCAATGGCAGGGCATACAACCGTACAGCTCATCTAGCCGAGCGCCGAAAAATGATGCAGGAATGGTCAGACTACCTTGACAACCTGAAAGAGGGGGCACAGATCATCCCTCTTCACACAGCCGCATAGCACTATGTCGGACGATCTTCGAGCTGACCTAGAACGGGAAAATCAAACTCTGTGGGGCACTCCGAAGCCAGATTGGGGTATATGGAATACGAAAAGACATGCACGGCTTTGGCAGGCTGTAGCTTTACTCTGTGACCTATCGCCCGAATCGCTTGAATTTCGGCACCCACCGGGCACGCGTGATGAACTGCTCGGTCGTTTCACCTCCAAATTCGCGAACTTGCTTGAGCTAGCCAAGAGCGGCATAGCGGCGGGTTCGCTGAAGGTCTTGAAACTGGACCTTGAAAATACCGAAAACAGTGACATTGACATGACCACTTTCGTCACTTGGGCTCATGGCAAGGGATACCCTATACCTCCGAATTACC
>DEQR01000056.1:41011-60508 GCA_002360535.1 Thiobacillus sp. UBA3361 | reverse complement strand
AGACCATCAACAAGATGAACCGGATCAGCCGGCAAATCCTCCAGGAAACCGGGCAGGAACCCGATCCGGCCACCCTGGCGGAAAAGATGGAGATGCCCGAGGACAAGATCCGCAAGATCATGAAGATATCCAAGGAGCCCATCTCCATGGAGACGCCTATCGGCGACGACGAGGACAGCCACCTGGGCGACTTCATCGAGGATCAATCCACCCTGGCGCCTGTCGATGCCGCGCTGTATTCCAGCCTGCAATTCGTCACCCAGGAAATCCTCGACAGTTTGACGCCCCGCGAGGCCAAGGTGTTGCGCATGCGTTTCGGCATCGAGATGAACACGGACCACACCCTGGAAGAAGTCGGCAAGCAGTTCGACGTCACCCGCGAACGCATCCGCCAGATCGAGGCCAAGGCCCTGCGCAAGCTGCGCCACCCGTCCCGTTCGGAGCGCTTGCGCAGCTTCCTGGATCAACAATAAGTCAAGCGCCCTGGGCCTCTAGCTCATGCCTGGTTAGAGCAGCGGACTCATAATCCGTTGGTGCTGGGTTCGACTCCCAGGGGGCCCACCAGATCGCGGGGGGTTGGATCGCTCCAACCCCCCGAATCATCTGGTCTCCGAGCTTGACCAAGCCCCTCGCAGCGATTAGTGTTCACGGTTCTCGAAAAGATCAGTAAATCAGTGCAAACCATGAGCGACACGCAACTGACCGGCGCAGAAATCGTGGTCCGCTGCCTGCAGGCCGAGGGCGTCGAATATGTATTCGGCTACCCGGGCGGGGCGGTGCTCAATATCTACGACGAAATCTACAAACAGGACAGCTTCACCCACGTGCTGGTGCGCCACGAACAGGCCGCCCTGCACGCCGCCGATGCCTATGCGCGGAGCACGGGCCGGGTGGGCGTGGCCCTGGTGACCTCGGGCCCGGGCGCCACCAATGCAGTCACCGGCATCGCCACCGCCTACATGGATTCCATCCCCATGGTGGTGCTCACCGGCCAGGTGCCCACGGCGGCCATCGGCATGGATGCCTTCCAGGAGGTGGACACCGTCGGCATCACCCGCCCCTGCGTGAAACACAACTTCCTGGTCAAGGACATCAAGGACCTGGCCTGCACCATCAAGAAGGCCTTCTACATCGCGGCCAGCGGCCGGCCCGGCCCGGTGGTGGTGGATATCCCCAAGGACGTGACCCAGCACAGCCACGAGTTCGACTATCCCGAGCAGGTCAGCATGCGGTCCTACAACCCCACCAGCAAGGGACACGCGGGGCAGATCAAGAAAGCCGCGCAGATGCTGCTGGAGGCCAAGCGCCCGGTGATCTACACGGGCGGCGGCGTGGTGCTGGGCAACGCGGCGCCCCAGGTCACCGAGATGACCCGCGGCTTGGGCTATCCCATCACCAGCACCCTGATGGGGCTGGGCGGCTATCCGTCCCCCGACCCGCTGTTCCTGGGCATGCTGGGCATGCACGGCACCTACGAGGCCAATATGGCCATGCAGCACTGCGACGTGCTCCTAGCGGTGGGCGCGCGCTTCGACGACCGGGTGATCGGCAACCCCAAGCACTTCGCCAAGGAATACCACCGCATCATCCACATCGACGTGGATCCTTCCTCCATCTCCAAGCGGGTGAAGGTGGACGTGCCCATCGTCGGCGACGTGTCCCATGTGCTGGACGAGATCATCAAACACGTGCACGCCAGCGGCGAACGCCCGGATCAAGCGGCATTGAAGGCCTGGTGGGCGCAGATCGAGCTCTGGCGTGCCCAGGATTGCCTGAAGTACGACCGGGGCGAGGGCGTGATCAAGCCCCAATACGTGATCGAGAAACTCTACGAAGTAACCGAGGGCAAGGCTTACGTCACCTCCGACGTGGGCCAGCACCAGATGTGGGCCGCGCAGTATTACCAGTTCGACCAGCCGCGCCGCTGGATCAATTCCGGCGGCCTGGGCACCATGGGCTTCGGTCTGCCGGCGGCCATGGGCGTGCAGTTCGCCCATCCTGATGCCATGGTCGCCTGCGTCACCGGCGAAGGCAGCATCCAGATGAACATCCAGGAACTGTCCACCTGCACCGAACACAAGCTGCCCATCAAGATCGTCTTGCTCAACAACGGTTACCTGGGCATGGTGCGCCAGTGGCAGGAGTTCTTCTACGAAGAGCGCTACGCCGAGTCCTACGTAGGCTCCCTGCCGGATTTTGTCAAACTGGCCGAGGCCTACGGCCACGTGGGCATGATCATCGAAAAACCCGAGGACGTGGAACCCGCCTTGCGCGACGCCTTCGGCAAATACAAGGACCGGCTGGTGTTCCTGAACTTCCTCACCGATCCGCGCGAAAACGTCTATCCCATGATCCCCGCCGGCAAGGGTCTCTCCGAGATGATCCTGGTCTGATCCCTGACCTCTGATACCTGATCCCTGAATGCGTCACATCATCTCTCTGCTCATGGAAAACGAGGCCGGCGCCCTGTCGCGGGTGGCGGGGCTGTTTTCGGCGCGCGGCTACAACATCGAATCGCTGACCGTCGCCCCCACCGAGGACGCCACCATGTCGCGCATGACCATCGTCACCCGCGGCTCCGATGACGTCATCGAACAGATCACCAAGCAGCTCAACAAGCTGGTGGATATCGTCAAGGTGCAGGACTTGACCGACGGCAGCCACATCGAGCGCGAGCTGATGCTGGTCAAGGTTCGCGCCACCGGCGAGATGCGCGAGGAAATCAAGCGCATGGCCGACATCTTCCGCGGGCACATCATCGACGTGGCCGACAAGACCTACACCATCGAACTGACCGGCACCGTGGCCAAGGTAGATGCCTTCCTGGAGGCCCTGGAGCCCTCGGTCATCCTGGAAACCGTGCGCACCGGTGCCTCGGGCATCGGCCGGGGCGACCGGGTCTTGAAAATCTGAGCGGTCGGCTTGCAGCGGTCAGCGGTCAGCCAAACCCCTGATAGCGCTGAGAGCTGACGGCTGAACGCTGATCGCCACCAACGAAAGGACCACCATGAAGGTTTACTACGAAAAAGACGCCGATCTCTCCCTGATCAAGAAGAAGAAGGTCGCCATCGTCGGCTACGGCTCCCAGGGCCATGCCCACGCCAACAACCTGAAGGACTCCGGGGTCAAGGTCACCGTCGGCCTGCGCAAGGGCGGCGCCTCCTGGGACAAGGCCAAAAAAGCCGGTCTAACCGTCAAGGAAGTGGCCACCGCGGTGAAGGAAGCCGATATGGTGATGATCCTGGTGCCCGACGAGCAACAGCCCGACCTGTACCGCAACGAGATCGAGCCCAACATCAAGAAGGGCGCCACCCTGGCCTTTGCCCACGGCTTCAATATCCATTACGGCCAGATCGCCCCCCGCGCCGACCTGGACGTGATCATGATCGCCCCCAAGGGGCCCGGCCACACGGTGCGCTCCACCTACGTGCAGGGCGGCGGCGTGCCCTCCCTGATCGCCATCTATCAGGACGCAAGCGGCAAGGCCAAGGACATCGCCCTGTCCTACGCGGCGGCCAACGGCGGCGCCCGCGCCGGCGTCATTGAAACCACCTTCCGGGAAGAGACCGAGACCGACCTGTTCGGCGAACAGGCCGTGCTGTGCGGTGGCGCCGTGGAACTGGTGAAGATGGGCTTCGAAACCCTGACCGAGGCCGGCTACGCCCCCGAGATGGCCTACTTCGAATGCCTGCACGAACTGAAGCTGATCGTCGATCTGATGTACGAAGGCGGCATCGCCAACATGAACTACTCCATCTCCAACAACGCGGAGTACGGCGAGTACGTGACCGGCCCCGAGGTCATCAACGAGGAATCCCGCTACGCCATGCGCCAAGCCCTGGAAAACATCCAGAACGGCAACTACGCCAAGCGCTTCATCCTCGAAGGCCGCACCGGCTATCCCGAGATGACCGCCCGCCGCCGCCTGACCGCCGAGCATCCCATCGAGGTCGTCGGCGAGAAGCTGCGCGACATGATGCCCTGGATCAAGGCCAACAAGCTGGTGGATCGCAGCCGGAACTGAAACCGTGAGGCGAGAGGCGATAGGCGTGAGGCGTTCGTCCACGCCACGCCTCTCGCCCCACGCCTGACCCCTCGCGCTCCCCATGTGCATCGGCGTAAGCCCCGGCGCCAACTGCCGGGCCGACTACCCCCACCCCCCGATCGCCCGGGAAGGCTGGCCCTTCCTGGCGGGCAGCCTCGCGCTGGCCATCCTGGTCACCTGGCTGGCCGGCTGGGCCTGGGCCAGCCCCTTGTGGCTGCTGGCCCTGTTCGTGTTGCAATTCTTCCGCGACCCGCCCCGCCAGGTGCCCATCGGCGAAGGCATCGTCCTCTCGCCTGCCGACGGCCGCGTCGTCGCCGTCGAACAGACGGACGATCCCTGGCTCAACCGCAAGGCACTGAAGATCAGCGTGTTCATGAACGTGTTCAACGTCCACTCCAACCGCAGCCCGGTGGACGGTGAGGTCAAGGGCCGCTGGTACAACCCCGGCGCCTTCGTCAACGCCGCCCTGGACAAGGCCTCCACCGAGAACGAGCGCAACGCCCTGTGGTTCCGCACCGCCGACGGGCAGGACGTGACCTGCGTGCAGGTGGCCGGCCTGGTGGCGCGGCGTATCCTCTGCTATGTAGGGGAAGGCGACACCCTCAAGCGCGGCCAGCGCTACGGCTTCATCCGTTTCGGCTCGCGTCTGGATGTCTATCTGCCCACCGACGCCCGTCCTCGTGTCTGCCTGGGCGACAAGGTCAAGGCCGGCAGCGACGTGCTGGCGGAATTTCCCCGCTGATGCCGGACCACGGCGCGCCGGGCAAATCCGGCCAACTGACCCGGCGCGGCATCTACCTGCTGCCCAACCTGTTCACCACCGGCGCCCTGTTCGCCGGTTTCTACGCCATCGTGCAGGGCATGAACGGCCGCTTCGAGCACGCGGCGGTGGCCATCTTCATCGCCATGATCCTGGATGGCCTGGACGGCCGGATCGCGCGCCTCACCCACACCCAGAGCGCCTTCGGGGCGGAATACGACTCCCTGTCGGACATGGTCTCCTTCGGCATCGCCCCGGCCCTGGTCATGTACAGCTTTGCCCTCAAGGGCATGGGCAAGCTGGGCTGGATCGCCGCCTTCATCTACTGCGTGGGTGCCGCCCTGCGCCTGGCCCGTTTCAACACCCAGTTGGAGGTGCAGGACAAGCGCTGGTTCCAGGGCCTGCCCAGCCCCTCCGCCGCCGCCCTGGTGGCGGGTTTCATCTGGGTCTCGGTGGACAACGATTTCCACGGCGCGAACCTCGCCTGGCTGGCCTGGCCCCTGACCGTGTTCGCCGGCCTGTCCATGGTCAGCAACCTGCCCTTCTACAGCGGCAAGGACATCAACCTGAGGCGCAGCGTGCCCTTCACCATGGTGTTGCTGATGGCCATGGCCTTCATCCTGGTTTCCGTCGATCCGCCCATCGTGCTCTGGCTGCTGTTCCTGGCCTACAGCCTGTCCGGCTACGTCCTGTTCGTCCGGCGCCGATGGCAGGGTGACAAGGTGGGCGCCAGCACCCCTCCCGGCCCAGAGCCGGCTGAAAAGGCGCACGACGGGGCGGACACTACGTCCGAGACCTGAGCCGGGGCCGGATACGCATAATGAAAAAAGCCACCCCCGCAGGGGTGGCTTTTTTCGTGGCGACGTCAAACCCGCTTATTCGGCAGCCTTGGCCTTGCTAGACTGGGGCAGCTTTTCCTTGATGCGCGCGGACTTGCCGGAACGGTCGCGCAGATAGTAAAGCTTGGCGCGGCGCACATCGCCACGGCGCTTGACCTCGATGGCGGCAACCAGCGGAGAGAAGGTCTGGAAGGTCCGTTCGACGCCCTCGCCGGCGGAAATCTTGCGCACGATGAAGCTGGAGTTGAGACCGCGGTTGCGCTTGGCGATGACCACGCCTTCATAGGCCTGCAAACGCTCGCGGTTGCCTTCCTTGACCTTCACCTGCACCACCACGGTGTCACCGGGGGCGAATTCGGGAATGGCTTTGCCCTCGGAAACGCGGGCCATTTCTTCCTGTTCGAGTTGCGCGATCAGATTCATGCTCTTGCCTTTCAATCATTGGTTGGCGGAAGAGGTTTCCCCATGGGAAACATGCCGCCGATTTCTCAATCCGGCCCGGATTCCTCCGAACCCACTGCATCCCGGCGAGTCTCTTCACGAAACGCGTCGAGCAAATCCTCGTCCTCACGGCTCAGTCGCCGCCTGTCCAACAAGTCCGGCCGCCGTTGCCAGGTCCGCCCCAGCGCCTGCTTGCGCCGCCAGCGAGCCACGCCCGCGTGGTTGCCGGTCATCAGCTCTGGTGGCACCCCCAGACCCAGATACTGCTCCGGGCGGGTGTAGTGCGGGCAATCCAACAACCCATCGGCGAAGGAATCCTCGTTCGCCGATCCCGCATGCCCCAGTGCCCCCGGCAGGCGCCGGATCAGGGCATCCAGGAGCACCATCGCCGGCAGTTCGCCGCCGGACAACACATAATCGCCGATGGAGACCTCCTCCATCGGATGCCGTTGGAAGAGGCGCTCGTCGATACCCTCGTAGCGCCCTGCCAACAACACCAATCCTTCCGCGCGGCCCAGGTCCTCAACCAGGGACTGGTCCAGGCGCCGTCCCTGGGGGGACAGGCTTATCAACCTCGGCCGCTCGACCCCTTTGCGCCTTAGCGCCGTCTTGGCCGCGGTCAGGGCCAGGTCCAGCGGCTCGGCCAGCATCACCATGCCGGGACCGCCGCCAAACGGCCTGTCATCGACGGTGCGGTAACCATCCAGCGTGAAGTCACGGGGGTCCCAGAACCGCAATCCGCACAATCCGCTCCGGATCGCCCGGCCGCTGACGCCATGTTCGGTCAGTGCGGCGAACATGCCTGGAAACAACGTCACCACATGGTACGCGGGCGACATTCAGTAATCGCTGCCCCAATCCACTTCGATGCGTCCGGCCTCGACATCCACCGCCCGGACGATCGGCGCGGTGAACGGGATCAACCGTTCCCGCTCTCCCAGCACCCGCATCACGTCATGGGCACCAGTCTCCAGCAAACCTTCCACCCGGCCCAAGTCCTCGCCGGCCAGGTTGACGACCCGCATACCGATCAGGTCGTCCCAGTAATACTCGCCATCCTCTGCCGCGGGCATCTCCTCCCGGGGGACCGCGAGTTCCATGCCCGCCAGGGCCTGGGCTTGCTCCCGATCGGCAACACCGTCCAGACTGGCGATCAGCGTCGCGCCATGGACCCGCGCTTCAAGCACCCCGTACTCGCGCCACTTGCCGGCCTTGCCGAGGTGCCAGACCGGGTAATCCAACAGGCTGTCGAGGTATTCGGTATAAGGCTGAATCTTGACCCAGCCCTTCACCGCGTACGGGGCGGCGATCCGCCCCATGACCACCAAATCCTCAGGCGGCTTGCTTGGCACCGCGCACCAGGTTGGCCACCCGGTCGCTGACCTGGGCGCCGACGCCCTGCCAGTAGGCCAGACGCTCGCCGTCGACGCGCAGGGCTTCCTCGTTGCCGGTGGCGACGGGGTTGTAGAAACCGATGCGTTCGATGAAACGGCCGTCGCGGCGATTGCGGGAATCGGCCACCACGATGTTGTAGAAGGGGCGCTTCTTGGCGCCGCCACGGGCGAGACGGATGGTTACCATGGATCGTTTCCTGATTCAGTACACGGGCCCGGACGAACCCGCCCGGAAAAACGTGGCATTGTATGGGAGCCCGCTTTCCAATTCAAGTGGTTGTTTTCGTTTCAAAAGCTCGTGCGAAACGCTCACATGCCGGGCAGCATGCCTTTCATGCCGCGCATCATCTTGGACAGGCCGCCCTTGCCCAGGGATTTCATCATCTTGCGCGCCTGCTCGAACTGGGTGAGCAGGCGATTGACCTCCTGCACGCTGACCCCGGCGCCGGTGGCGATGCGCCGCTTGCGCGAGGCCTTGAGCAGTTCCGGCTTGCGCCGCTCCTCTGGGGTCATGGAGTTGATGATGCCTTCCACGCGGCGCATCTGTTTCTCCCCCTGGGCCAAGTCATCGGCGCCCATCTTGCCACCCGCGCCGGGCAACTTGTCCACCAGGCTGGACAAGCCGCCCAGCTTCTTCATCTGCTGGATCTGCGACTTGAAGTCCTCCAGGTCGAAACCCTTGCCGCTCTTCAGCTTCTGGACGGTCTTTAGGGCCTCCTGGTGATCGACGGCCTGTTGCGCCTCCTCGATCAGCGACAGCACGTCGCCCATGCCCAGAATGCGCGAGGCCATCCGTTCCGGGTGGAAGACCTCGATGCCGCCGAGCTTCTCGCCGACACCGGCGAACTTGATCGGCTTGCCGGTGATGTGCCGCACCGACAGGGCCGCGCCGCCGCGCGCGTCGCCGTCCAGTTTGGTGAGCACCACCCCGGTCAGCGGTAGGGCATCGTTGAAGGCGCGCGCGGTGTTCACCGCATCCTGGCCCTGCATGGCATCGACCACGAACAGGGTCTCGACCGGTTGTAATGCCGCGTGCAGGGCCTTGATCTCGGCCATCATCGCCTCGTCGATGTGCAGGCGGCCGGCAGTATCGACGATCAGCACGTCATGGAAGTGGCGCTTGGCGTAGTCCAGCGCGGCGCGGGCGATGTCCTCGGGTTTCTGGTTCGGCTCGGAGGGGAAGAAGTCCGCTTCGGCCTGGGCGGTCACCGTCTTCAACTGCTCGATGGCCGCCGGGCGATAGACGTCGCAGCTCACGGTGAGGATCTTTTTCTTGCCCTGCTGGCGGATGACGCGCACCAGCTTGCCGCAGGTGGTGGTCTTGCCGGCGCCCTGCAGGCCGGCCATTAGGATCACGGCGGGCGGCTGGCTGGCAAAGGACAGGGGCACGGCGTGCTCGCCCATCAGGGCGGCCAACTCCTTGTGCACCACGCCGATCAGCATCTGGCCCGGGGTCAGGGATTGCAGCACCTCGGTACCCAGGGCCTTCTCGCGCACCTTGGCGATGAAGTCCTTGACCACCGGCAGGGCCACGTCCGCTTCCAGCAGAGCGACGCGCACCTCGCGCAGGGCGTCCTGGATGTTTTCCTCGGTCAGGCGGCCCTGGCCGCGTAGGTTTTTGACGACTTTGCCGAGACGCTGGGTGAGGTTATCGAACATGCTGGTCCATGACGGATGGGCTAAACTCGGCAAGTCTAGCAAATACCCAACGTCCGCCGATGCCCGCTCCCTGGATGTTCGCCCTCGATGCCGTGGCCTACTTCGCCCTGGCGGCTGTCTTCTGGCCCGGCACCGCCGCCTGCTGCAAGCCGACGCCGCTAACCCGCTTGCTGCCGCTCATCCCACTGGCCCTGCATCTCTATCTGCTCGGCCAGGACATGTTGGGGCCGGACAGTGTGCGCCTGGGTTTCGCTTCGTCGATATCGGCCGTCGCCGCCGTCACCGTGCTGGCCTACAGCGGCGCCGCCTGGCGCTACCCCTTGGGTGGCCTGCAGGGCTTCGTGATGTCGTTTGCCGGCCTGACCGTGGCCCTGCACGGCCTGATGGATGACTCCGTGCCGGTCGCGCACAGCAATCTGCCCCTGTTCCGCGTCCATCTGGCCATGGCCTTCGCCGCCTACAGCCTGTTCACCATCGCCGCCCTGCACGCGGGACTCATTGCCCTGGCGGAAAAGCACCTGCACAAGGCGGTGCCGCCCAAGCTGGTTTCCGGCCTCCCGCCCTTGCTGACCCTGGAAAAGCTGTTGTTCAGAATGATCGAGGTCGGCTTCGCCCTGCTCACCCTGACCCTGGCCACCGGCATCCTGTTCTCAGAGGACATCTTCGGCCGCGCCTTCCCGCTCACCCACAAGACGGTTTTCGGCATCGCCTCCTGGCTGATCTACGGCGCCCTGTTGGCCGGACGCTGGAAGTACGGCTGGCGCGGCCGCACCGCCATCATCTGGACGCTGACGGGTTTCGTGACCCTGGTGCTGGCCTACGTGGGCGTCAAGTTCGTGCTGGAAGTGCTCTTGCACCGCTGAAAAAAGCGGTTGCTCCGGCAAAAGCAGTTCCCGTATATTCGGTGCCATGCAACAGCGCAACAAACATCGTCCTCATTCTCTCGTGCGGTACGCCACCCGGCTGCTGCTGCCCCTGCGCGGGCACTGATCTCTCTCCCCTCTCGCAGCACCCCCATCGGTTTTCCGACCGCCCCGGCTTGGGCGGATGAGCGTACGGAGCACGCCATGAAAGACCAATTGATCATTTTCGACACCACCTTGCGCGATGGCGAGCAGAGCCCCGGCGCGTCCATGACACGGGAAGAGAAGATCCGCATCGCCAAGCAACTGGAACGCATGCGGGTGGATGTCATCGAGGCCGGCTTCCCGGCCGCCAGCAACGGCGACTTCGAGGCTGTCAAGGCGGTGGCCGATGTCATCAAGGACAGCACCGTGTGCGGCCTGGCCCGCGCCCTGGAGAAGGACATCAACCGCGCCGGCGAGGCCCTCAAGGGTGCCAACTCGGGACGCATCCACACCTTCATCGCCACCAGTCCCATCCACATGGAGCGCAAGCTGCGCATGACCCCGGACCAGGTGGTCGAACAGGCGGTCAAGGCCGTGCAATGGGCACGGCAATGGACCGACAACGTCGAGTTCTCGCCCGAGGATGCCGGCCGCTCGGAGCCAGACTTCCTGTGCCGGGTGCTGGAAGCGGTCATCGACGCCGGCGCCCGCACTCTCAACATCCCCGATACGGTGGGCTACAACCTGCCCTGGCAATTCGGCGAGTTGATCCGCACCTTGCGCGAGCGCATCCCCAACTCGGACAAGGCCATCTTCTCCGTGCACTGCCATAACGACCTCGGATTGGCGGTGGCGAACTCCCTGTCGGCGGTCCTGAACGGCGCCCGCCAGGTGGAATGCACCATCAACGGCCTGGGCGAACGGGCCGGTAACGCCAGCCTGGAGGAGATCGTCATGGCGGTGCGCACCCGCCAAGACCAGTTCGGCTGCGACACCCGCCTGGATACCACCCAGATCGTGCCCGCCTCGCGCCTGGTGGCCGGCATCACCGGCTTCGCGGTTCAGCCCAACAAGGCGGTGGTGGGCGCCAACGCTTTCGCCCATGAATCCGGCATTCACCAGGACGGCGTGCTCAAGCACCGCGAGACCTACGAAATCATGCGCGCCGAGGACGTGGGCTGGTCGGCCAACAAGATGGTGCTGGGCAAGCACTCCGGCCGCAACGCCTTCAAGGCGCGGCTGAAGGAACTGGGCATCGAGCTGGACTCGGAAGAAGCCATCAACGCTGCCTTCGCCCGCTTCAAGGACCTGGCCGACAAGAAGCACGAAATCTTCGACGAGGACCTCCACGCCCTGGTCTCCGATGAGGCCACCGTGCAGACGCCGGACCGCTTCAAGCTGGTGTCGCTGAAGGTCTGTTCGGAAACCGGGGAGACGCCTCATGCCTACGTGGTGCTGTCCGACCACGGCCAGGAGAGGCGCGCCGACGCCCTGGGCGGCGGTCCGGTGGATGCCTCGTTCAAGGCCATGGACCTGCTGATCCAGTCGAACTCCGACCTGTTGCTCTATTCGGTTAACAACATCACCTCGGGCACCGACGCCCAGGGGGAAGTGACCGTGCGGGTCAACAAGGGCGGGCGCATCGTCAACGGCCAGGGGGCGGACACGGACATCGTCATCGCCTCGGCCAAGGCCTACCTGCACGCCATGAACAAACTGTTCGCGGGCAAAGAACGGGCGCATCCCCAGGTTTGACGACTTCTATGCGAAACAAAACGGGCGGCCCGCGGGCCGCCCGTTTTCACACCCAACCGCCTGGTCAGCGCATCTTCGGCAGACGGCCTTCCAGATCCACCACTTCGGCGGGCGGCTTGCCGAACCACAGCTGCCACATGGAGATCAGCCACATGGCACCGAAGCTCATGCCCATGATCGCGCCGCTGACGATCACGATCCAGGCGAAACCGGTCCACACCTTGGTCAGGTACCAGGACGCGACGTCGGAAATCAGCACCGCGAAGGGGGCGGCGATCAGCACGCACTTCAGCCACACCGGCCGCACGTAGGCGTGGGTGAAGATGAAACCGGTGATAAAGAAGATGAAGGTGATGGAGAACAGGTGGATGTGGGACACCCGCACCAGGGTGGGGATAGTCATGCCCTTGTCCTGGGCGGCGACGCCCTGGATGCCCTCGACGGTCGTCAGGTTGGGCAGGTGGGGGTTGGCCTCGGGGCTGTGGCAGGCGATGCAGTGCTCGTCCATGATCGGCTTGATCACGGTTTCGATCTCTTCAGCCTTGGCGCCGGCATGCAGCCAGTCGAACACGACCTTCTTCTTCTCGGCCGGCAGCATGTCGGCCATGGGCCCGCGCAGGGCGGTTTCCAGCTTGGTGCCTTCCGGGTTGCCACTGTAGGCGATCATCAGGTCCTTGCCGGAGATCATCGGATCGCCGTCCTTACCCGCATGGGATTCCCAGACCTGGATCATGGCCATCATGTATGCCGTGCCGAAGGTCAGCAGGACCATGGTGAACAAAACCCGCACCGACATGGGCAGGAACTTGAAATGGATGTTATGGGTGCTGGTCATGGGGCAACTCCTTGAATAACTGGGCCGAGTCTATTAGTGGATACTTATATCGTCAATGCAGGATAGCCGTCCGAACGGGACGATTCCCTTGATATGCGTCAAAACCGCCTAAACTTGGGGAGGCGAACCGTTGCGGATGTGCAACACCACGGCACTGAAAAGCATGAGCGCCAGGAGCAGTTCCAACCCCGCCAGCCAGGATGCCGGCGGGCCCTCACTGGTCATCCGCACCAAGGCCTCCATGACATAGAGCCAGACCAGCAGGCTGACCCAGCGGTAGGTATAGGGACGGCCGTGCAGGATGCCGAATAGCGGCGCGAGCAGCGGCAGCACCTTCAATACCAGCCAAGACCCCCCCGGCCGCAGGGGCGCCAGCCATAGTTCCCAGGCCAGGCAGAGAAAGATCAGGGCGATCAGGCTGACAGCGGCGACCCGGCGCGGACCCGCACCGCTCACGAACGGCATCGGCGGGTCAGTTCGACCAGGGCCGTC
This sequence comes from Thiobacillus sp. UBA3361, assembly GCA_002360535.1. Classification (GTDB taxonomy): domain Bacteria; phylum Pseudomonadota; class Gammaproteobacteria; order Burkholderiales; family Thiobacillaceae; genus UBA3361. Next base: position 47,440 of record DEQR01000056.1, on the reverse strand, counting down.
CTCGCCCCCTGGGCATCGGTCACCAGGTCGGGGAAATCGAACCGCAGGATGCGGCCATCGGCTCGCACATCGAAGCCGTCCGGGTCGATGCCGATCATTTCCTCATCCCCGGCCTCGACGCCATGCCCATGCCGGCAGTAATCGCTTAGGCTGTCGCGATGGTCGGCGTTCATGTGCGCCAGGATGGCGTCTTCCTGGGCGGCCAGCGGGAACTCGTCCAACAGATAGGTCGGCGGCTCCACCCAATGGATCTTGCCGAAACCCCCGATCCAGCGGATGCGTACCGGCTCGATGCGGTAGAAGCTGAAATCGTGCATGGCGAAATAGCCCTGCGCCTGCGGGAAGTAGCGCAAGTAGCGCGGCCCCAGTGTGTCCTTGTCGGGCAAGCGTTCCGCCCGCCCCAGCACGGTTGCCCGGCCGGTGTTCTGCATGTCGTCGGCGAAGGGCTGCACGATCAGCGAGACGCGCGGGTCGGCGTCGATGTTCTTGGTGTGCTCGGCCAGGGTGGAGATCAGGATCACCGGCCGGCCGGCGTGATCCAGCATGAACGGCGCCACCGAGCCGAACGGGAAGCCCTCCAGCCGCCGGGATAGGGTGGACAACACCCCCTGTTGCATGCCGCGCACGAATTGCCGTGCCTCGCGTCCGTTTTCGCTCATGTGCGCCTCAGTCCGAGAGTTTGCGGGCGACCTCGGCCAGCCGGCGCCCCTGGGCGAAGGCCAGCCTGCGTTCCTCGTCGGTCACCGGCTCCTTGCCGTCCATGCCGGCGAAATGGCTCGGCCCGTATGGCGTGCCGCCGGCGCGGGTGGCGTTGAGCTCGGGGTTGGAATAGGGCAGGCCGACGATCAGCATGCCGTGGTGCAGCAGCGGAAGCATCATGGACAGCAAGGTGGTTTCCTGGCCGCCGTGCAGACTGGCGGTAGATGTGAACACGCTGGCCGGCTTGCCGGCCAGGGCGGCACGCAGCCACAGCCCGGAGGTGCCGTCCCAGAAATATTTCATCGCCGCCGCCATGTTGCCGAAGCGGGTGGGAGAGCCCAGGGCCAGGCCGGCGCACGCCTCCAAATCCCGATGGGTGGCATAGGGCGCGCCCGCATCGGGCACGGGCTTGGCCACACCCTCGGTCTCGGCGGCCACCTTGGGCACGGTGCGCAGGCGCGCCGCCATGCCAGGCACGGATTCGACGCCATGGGCCACATGGCGCGCCAGTTGCTGCACGGAACCATGCAGGCTGTAGTAGAGGATCAGGATTTCGGACATGTCTGACTCGGGTTAAAGGCCTTCCATCCTGGCTTCGATCCAGGCCTCGGCGGCGGCATTGACCTCGCCGGCCTTGCGCCCCGCGGTCTCGATCGGCGGCCCGATGGCCACGGTGATCTCGCCGGGATACTTGGTGAACGCCGACTTGCCCCACAGCCGGCCGGCATTGTGTGCCACCGGCAGTATGGGCACACCCGCCTTCACCGCCAGCATGGCCCCGCCGGCCTGATACTTTTTGCGCTGGCCGTGGGGGGTGCGGGTACCCTCGGGGAAGATCACCACCCACAGGCCCTTGGCCAGTCGGTCGCGCCCCTCGGCCTCGATGACGCGCAGGGCTTCCCGGCCCGCGTCACGGTTGATGGCGATCGGAAAGGTCATGGCCAGGCCCCAGCCGAAGAACGGCAACCGCAGCAACTCCTTTTTCAACACGAACACCACCGGTGGGAAGATGGCCTGGAAGGCGATAGTCTCCCAAGCTGACTGGTGCTTGGAGAGGATGACGCAGGGGCCGGGGAGCAGGTGCTCCAGCCCCTCCACCCGATAGCGGATGCCCAGCACCCAGCGGGCCAGCCCCATCACGAAACGCGCCCAGAGGGCGATGAAGCTCAGCCTCGCCTTGGGTGGCAGGGGCCAGGCCAGGATGGACAACAGGCTGGCGGGCAGGACGGAGGTCCACTGGATCAGGTTGAACAACAGGGAGCGCAGAAAAACCATGACGGACAGCGACAGCCGGGACGGCGCCCCTCAGTCGGCCAGGGCCTGCTTCTGGGCCGCCACCAACTCGCGGATGCCCTGTTCCGCCAGGTCCAGCAGGCGGTTCAGTTCCGCCCGGCTGAAGGTCTCGCCCTCGGCCGTGCCCTGCACCTCGATGATGCCGCCGTCGCCCAGCATGACCACGTTCATGTCGGTGTCGCAATCCACGTCCTCGATGTAATCCAGGTCGAGAACCGGCCCGCCCTTGTAGATGCCGACCGAGATGGCGGCCACATGGTCGCGGATCACGCTGGCGGGCAGCCTGCCCTCGCGCACCAGCCACTCCACCGCATCGTGCACCGCCACGAAGGCGCCGGTGATGCTGGCGGTGCGGGTGCCGCCGTCGGCCTGGATGACGTCGCAATCCACATGGAGGGTGCGCTCGCCCAGCTGGGCCAGATCGACCGCCGCGCGCAGGCTGCGGCCGATGAGGCGCTGGATCTCCTGGGTACGGCCGCTTTGCTTGCCGCGCGCCGCCTCGCGGTCGCCGCGGGTGTGGGTGGCGCGCGGCAGCATGCCGTATTCCGCCGTCAGCCAGCCGGCGCCGCTACCCTTTACGTGGGGCGGCACCTTCTCCAGCACGCTGGCGGTGCAGATCACCTTGGTGTCGCCGCACTCGATGAGCACCGAGCCTTCGGCGTGTTTGGTGTAGCGGCGGCTCACGGCCACCCGGCGCAACTGGTCCGCCCGGCGGCCGGAAGGGCGCGCCGGGCCTGTCTCTCGGTCAAAGGTCATGGGCTGTCTTTTTCGCCTTCTTGTTCATATTTGGCCAGGGCAGCACGGATTTCGGCCACCGCGGCATCGATCTCATCGGTTTCCAGCGTTTCCTGCTTCTTGGTGCTCAGTTGCTTCAACTGGGTGGTGAAGCCGTCCAGCCCCAGGTCGTCGCTCATCACCAGGGTGGTGTCGTAGCGTTCCTCTCCGTAGCGAAGGCTCACCATGGACAGGTTGTCGGCCCATTCCCCGCCGCGAAATTCGGCATGGTCGAGCATGTGCTTGGTGGCCCGTTCCAGGGGGTAGGCGCGCAGGGTTGCGCCGATTTCCTCCACCGACAGTTCGGACCAGACCCCGTCGGAACACAGCAGCAGCACATCGCCTTCACGCAGGGTGACCAGGTCGGACAGTTCGATGTCCGGCAGACTGTAGCCGCCCACGCTGTTGTACAGCTTATTGCGGTCCGGATGGATGGACATCTGCTCCTCGTCCAACAGCCCCTCGTCCACCAGCTGCTGCACGGCGGAATGGTCATGGGTGCGCGACACGAACCTGCGGTTGCTGAAGTGATACAGGCGCGAGTCGCCCACGTGCGCCCAGCAGGCCACGCCCCGCTGCAGCACGCCCACCACGCAGGTGGTGCGCGGCGGGTCTTTCATCTTGTTGCGCAGGGCATATTCGTTGATGGCGTCGTGGGCCGCATAGATGCCGTCCAGCAGGAAGGCCGGCAGGTCGGACAACCTGGGTTTGGCGCGCTCCTTGAACAGGTTGGTCATGGTATTGACCAGCATCTGCGCCGCCACCTGGCCCTGGCTGTGGCCGCCCAGGCCGTCGGCCACCGCCATCATCAGCGCCTCGCTGGTATAGGCATAGGCGACCCGGTCCTCGTTGTAGGGGCGGCCGCCGCGGCGGCTGGCCTGATAGATGACGTATCTCATCCGCTCAGCTTCTCCCGGATCAGATGCAGCAGGTTGGGCCGCGGCTTGGCGGCCACATGCCGGTTGATCTCGATGAGCCGTTTCTGCACCGTGAACACGCTCTGGGGCCGCAGGGTGTAGTTGAGCAGCAGCATGTCGTCGATCAGTTCCAGGAAATGCACCGTATAGTGTCCCGCGAAGGCCTTGACGGCCGGCACCAGACGGTCCTTCTTGATCCGGTCGTCGGCCGGCTGGGGCGGCGACTTGGCCAGGCAGGCATACATGCTGGCGCCGACGCTGTAGAGGTCGGTCCAAGGCCCCAGACGGTCGCGGGCGTTGTACATCTCCGGCGCCGCGAAGCCCGGCGTGTACATGGGCGAGACGTGCTGGGGCTCGTAATTGAGCGCCTGCCGGGCGGCGCCGAAGTCGATCAGCAGGGGCGAGCCATCCAGGCGGATGTAGAGGTTGGAGGGCTTGATGTCCAGGTGCAGGATCTTGTGGGTGTGCACCTCCCGCAGGCCGTTGAGCAGCTGCACGAACACGTGGCGGATGAAGCTCTCCCGCATGGGCTCGTCCTTCAGCTTGGAGATGTGCTTCTGCAGGGTCTTGCCCCGCTCGTACTTCATAACCATATAGACGGTGTCGTTGGCGCGAAAGAAGTTCACCACCCGCACCACGTTGGGATGGCGGATGTTGGCCAGCGCCCGCCCCTCCTCGAAGAAGCATTTCATGCCGTAGCGGAAGGAATTCTCCTTGTCGTCGGAGATGGGCCGCACCGTGCCCCCGTTGCCGCGCTGCACCACGCCGCCGGGCAGGTATTCCTTGACCGCCACCGGCTGGCCCTCCGCGTCGAAGGCCAGATAAACGAGTGAAAAGCCGCCCCCCCCGATCTTGCGATCGATGATGTACTCACCCAGCTTGTAACCCTGGGGCAGAGGTTCGGTGATTTGAGCGGCCATGGGCGACCGGTTAAGATGCCGGTCAGATTCCGTAACGGTGGATGCCCAAGCATATCCCAGAAAATGGCGCCCTTGCACAGCATGACCGGCTACGCGGTCGAAACCACCGAACTCGCCTTCGGCCACCTGTCCCTGGAACTGCGCGCGGTCAATTCCCGCTTCCTGGACCTCTCCTTCCGCATGGCCGAGGATTTCCGCCATCTGGAGCCGCAGCTGCGCGAACGCATCGCCGAGCGGGTGAAGCGCGGCAAGCTGGAGTGCCGCATCAACTACACGGCCCGCGACGACCTGGCTCTGTCCGGCAGCCTCAACGCCACCCTGCTGGAGCAGTTGGCCGGCCTCGCCGAAGGCGTGCGCCTGACCCTGCCGGACACGCGTCCGTTGTCGGTGGCCGAGGTGCTGCGCTGGCCGGGCATGCTGGGCGACAACGCCCCGGACCAAGAGGCGCTGGACGCGGCCATCCTGCATCTCGCCAGCCAGGCCCTGCAGGGGCTCAACGCCGCCCGCGCCCGCGAGGGGGAGAAACTCAAGGACATCCTGCTGGAACGGGTCGGGGCCATGCGCGGCCACCTGGCCGACATCGCCCCGCGCACCGGCGACATCGTGGCCGCCTTCCGCGACAAGCTCACCCGCCGCATGGAAGACCTGCTGGCCAGCCACGACACGGACCGCCTGCACCAGGAAGTGGCCTTGTTCGCGCAACGCATCGACGTGGACGAGGAACTGGACCGCCTGGACAGCCACCTCACCGAGGTGGAACGGGTGCTGGCCGCCGGCGGCGCGGCCGGCAAGCGCCTGGACTTCCTGATGCAGGAACTGAACCGGGAGGCCAACACCCTGGCCTCCAAGGCCGCGGCCATCGACCTGACCCGCGTCTCGGTGGAATTGAAGGTGCTCATCGAGCAGATGCGCGAGCAGGTGCAGAACCTGGAATAGAGGGCCAGGGGAACCCGACAAGCCGCACAGGGCGCCCAGCCCCCCACGAGAGCCGCCCATGAACGAAGCCCCCCCTACCACGGTCCGTTTGCAGGACTATGCCCCGCCCGCCTTTCTGGTGGACGAGGTGGCCCTGAACTTCGATATCCACGACGACCACACCCTGGTCACGGCCCGCCTGGCCCTGCGCCGCAACCCCCTGGCCACCGCCGGCGCGCCCCTGCGTCTGGACGGGGAGGACCTGGAACTCCTGGACATCCGTCTGGAGGGCCACCCCCTGGCCGAGTCCGAGTTCCGGCGGGACGCGGCCGGCCTCACCCTGCCCGGCCTGCCGGCCGCCTGCGTGCTGGAATCGCGGGTGCGCATCCATCCGGACCGCAACACCCACCTGTCCGGCCTGTACCGATCCGGCACCGGCTATTTCACCCAGTGCGAGGCAGAGGGCTTCCGGCGCATCACCTACTACCCTGACCGGCCGGACGTGATGGCCCGATTCACAGTGACCGTGTCCGCCGACCGGGAACGGTTCCCGGTGCTGCTCTCCAACGGCAACCCCGAGGCCGCGGGCGAACTGGAGGGTGGCCGCCACTGGCGGCGCTGGCGCGACCCCTTCCCCAAGCCCAGCTACCTCTTCGCCCTGGTGGCGGGGCGCCTGGACAGCCTGGCCGACGAGTTCACCACCGCCTCCGGGCGCCGGGTGGACCTGGAAATCTACGTCGAGCCCGGCAAACTGGACCAGTGCGGCCACGCCATGGCGGCCCTCAAGAAGGCCATGGCCTGGGACGAGCGGCGCTACGGTCTGGAACTGGACCTGGACGGCTACCGCATCGTCGCGGTAGGCGACTTCAACATGGGGGCCATGGAGAACAAGGGCCTCAACATCTTCAACA
>DEQR01000056.1:25883-40844 GCA_002360535.1 Thiobacillus sp. UBA3361 | reverse complement strand
CCACAACTGGACCGGCAACCGGGTCACCTGCCGGGACTGGTTCCAGCTCTCCCTGAAGGAGGGCCTGACCGTCTTCCGCGACCAGCAGTTCGGTGCCGACCTGCACTCGGCGGCGGTCACCCGCATCCAGGAGGTGCGCGTGCTGCGCACCGGCCAGTTCCCCGAGGACGCCGGGCCCATGGCCCACCCGGTGCGGCCGGCCGCCTACCAGGCCATCGACAACTTCTATACCGCCACCGTCTATCGCAAGGGCGCCGAGGTGGTGCGCCTGTATCACACCCTGCTGGGCGAAGCGGGCTTCCAGGCCGGCATGCGTCTCTACTTCCAGCGCCACGACGGCCGGGCGGTCACCTGCGACGACTTCCTGGCCGCCATGCGGGATGCGAACACGGGCGACGCCAACGACGCCCCCCTGGCGGGCTTCGAGGGCTGGTACGCCCAGGCCGGCACACCGAGGGTCACGGCCCGGGGCGAGTACGACGCGGCGGCGCGGCGCTACACCCTGCATCTGGCCCAGGACAATCCGCCCACCGCCTACGAGGCCCGGGAGGGTGGCAACGGACTCCGCGCGCCCCTGCCCATCCCCGTGGCCACCGGCCTGCTCGGCCCGGACGGCACAGACTTGGTGGGCACGCGGGTGCTGCTGCTGGACCGGGCGGCGCAATCCTTCACCTTCGACAACATCGCCGCGCCGCCTGTGCCTTCCCTGCTGCGGGACTTCTCCGCGCCGGTGATCCTGGATTGCGGCTTCAGCCTGGACGACCTGCTGCACCTGCTGGCCCATGACCCCGACCCCTTCAACCGCTGGGAAGCCGGCCAGCGCCTGGCCCAGGACATCCTGCTGACAGGCATCGCATCCGGGCAGCCGGCGGAGGCCTGGACGCCGGCCGCCTATGCCCAGGCCCTGGCCCGGCTGCTGGACGAGGCCCGCTCCGGCCGGGCGGACCCCGCCCTGGTGGCCGAGATCCTGGACCTGCCCTCCGAAACCCTGTTGGCCGAAGGCCTTGCCTATCCCGACCCGGAGGCCGTCTTCACCGCCCGCGAGGGCCTGCGCCACCATCTGGCGACGGCGTTGCGGGAGGACTTGCTGGCCACCTTCCGGGCCATGCCGGTGCCCGGCCCTTACCGGCCGGCCCCGGACGCGGTGGGCCGGCGCGCCCTGGCCAATGCCTGCCTGGACCTGCTCGCCTGCCTGGACGAGGCACCCATCCTGGACAGTATCCAGGACCGCTTCGAGCGGGCCGACAACATGACCGACCGGATGGCGGCCCTCCTCGCCCTGGCCAACCGACCCGGCCCGCGCGGCGACTCGGCCCTGGAACGCTTCATCGCCGAGTGGTGCCACGAGCCCCTGGTGGTGGACAAGTGGCTGGCCATCCAGGGCACGCGCCGCACGGACGGCACGGTGGCGCGTGTGCGCGCCCTGCTGGCGCACCCGGCCTTCGACCTGAGGGTGCCCAACAAGGTCTATGCCCTGGTGCGCGGCTTCGCCGCCGGCAACCCGCGCCATTTCCATGCCGCGGACAGCTCGGGCTACGCCCTGCTGACGGACGTCATCGCCGCCCTTGACCCCCTCAACCCCCAGGTGGCCGCCCGCCTGGCGCGCGCCTTCGACCGCTGGCGCCATTACGACGCCGGCCGTCAGGCCCATGCCCGCTCTCAGCTTGAACGCCTGGCCGGGCTGGGTGGCCTGTCCGCCAACACCCGCGAGGTGGTGGACAAGGCCCTGGAAGACTGATCCGTATGCCACGCCCCCTCAGGAGAGCACCATGATCGGCAATCTGTTCGTCGTCTCCGCGCCCTCGGGCGCCGGCAAGTCCAGCCTGGTGAACGCCCTGCTGGAGCACGATCCCCACGTGCGCCTGTCCATCTCCCACACTACCCGTGCGCCGCGGCCCGGCGAACAGAACGGGCGGGAATACCATTTCGTCGATCGGGGTGCCTTCCAGGCCATGCTGGAGGCGGGCGAGTTCCTGGAGAGCGCCGAGGTCTATGGCAACTGGTACGGCACCTCGCAGCGCTGGATCGAGGCGCAGACGCACGCCGGCCACGACATCCTGCTGGAGATCGACTGGCAGGGCGCGGCCCAGGTGCGGCGGCTGTTCCCCGCGGCGCGCGGCATCTTCATCCTGCCGCCGTCCCTGGACGCCCTCCGCCAGCGCCTGGAGGGACGCGGCCAGGACGACGCCGAGGTGATCGCCCGGCGCCTGGCGGCGGCCCAGGAGGACATCTCCCATGCACTGGAATACGACTTCCTGGTGGTCAACGACCGTTTCGAGGAGGCCCTGGCCGACCTGCTTGCCGTCCTGCGCGCACAACGCCTGGGCATCGACAGCCAGATGCATCGCCAGGCCGCCCTGCTGCGGGAACTGGAAGGCACCACCGACTGAGCCCGAGCCGTTACAATCGACACCATTGCAATTTGCTTACACGAGGAACGACGCCATGGCCCGCATCACCGTGGATGACTGCATCAGCCGCATCCCCAACCGTTTCGAAATGACCCTGGCCGCCGCCTACCGCGCCCGCCAGATCTCCATCGGCGCCACCCCCAAGGTGGACGTCGATCGAGACAAGGCGGCGGTGATCGCCCTGCGCGAAATCGCCGCGGGCCTGACCGGGCTGGAAGTGCTCAACAAGAAGACCATTTGAGTTGCCCGCCCATCCCCGGTCCGCTTCCCTTCTCCACCGATCCCTCCCCCAGCGGCGGGGGAGGTCCTCGACCCTCTACTCACCCCTAGGCCGGGAGGCCAGGGGCCAGGGTGGGCGCTGACCGCCCCGCGGATTCGGACGCGCACAGCGTGGAAGCCTCGTCGGACATGTCCCCCGCCCTGCCCGGCCCGCACTTTCCCTCCCCCGCCCCCGTCACCTACCTGAAGCCCCCCGACGCCGAGCTGTTCGCCGATGCCTATGCCTTCTCGGCCCAGGCTCATGCCGGCCAGTTCCGCAAGGACGGCGAACCCTACATTACCCATCCCCTGGCGGTAGCGGAGATCCTGGCCGACTGGCGCATGGACGTGCAAACCCTGGCCGCCGCCCTGCTGCACGACGTGGTGGAGGACTGCGGCATCAGCCGGGAGGACGTGGAAAAACGCTTTGGCAGCTCGGTGGCCAACCTGGTCGATGGGGTCACCAAGCTGGACAAACTGCAGTTCGAGGACAAGGCCCAGGCCCAGGCGGAGAACTTCCGCAAGATGCTCCTGGCCATGGCCCAGGACGTGCGTGTCATCCTGATCAAGCTGGCCGACCGGCTGCACAACATGCGTACCCTGGAAGCCATGCGCGAGGACCAGCGCCAGCGCATCGCCCAGGAAACCCTGGAGATCTACGCGCCGATCGCCAACCGGCTGGGGCTGAACAACTTCTACCGAGAACTGGAGGACCTGGCGTTCAAGTACCTGCACCCGACCCGCTATCGGGTACTGGACAAGGCCATCAACGCGGCCAGCCTGAACCGCCAGGAAATCCTGGAAAAACTCAGATCGGCCATCGACGCCAAGCTCAAGGACTGCAAAATCGAGGCCGTCGTCTATGGCCGCGAGAAGCACCTGTACAGCATCTACCGCAAGATGCAGGAGAAGTCCCTGGCCTTCACGGAGGTGTTCGACATCTACGGCCTGCGGGTCATCGTCGAGGACGCGCGCAACGCCTACCTGGCCCTGGGGGCGCTGCACAGCCTCTACAAGCCCATCCCCGGCAAGTTCAAGGACTACATCGCCATCCCCAAGGCGAACGGCTACCAGTCGCTGCACACCACCCTGTTCGGCCCCTTCGGCGCGCCGGTGGAAGTGCAGATCCGCACCCAGGAGATGCACCGCCTGGCCGAGGCGGGGGTGGCCTCCCACTGGCTGTACAAGACCGGCGAGGCGGAGTTTTCCGAGGCGCAGAAGAAGACCCACCAGTGGCTGCAAAGCCTGCTGGACATCCAGGCCGACAGCCGCGACTCGGTGGAATTTCTGGAACATATCAAGGTCGATCTGTTCCCCGACGAGGTCTATGTGTTCACCCCCAAGGGCCAGATCATGGCCATGCCGCGCGGCGCCACGGCGGTGGACTTCGCCTACAGCGTGCACACGGACATCGGCAACCACTGCGTCGCGGCCAAGATCAACGGCGACTACATGCCCCTCTCGACGCCCCTGAAGAACGGCGACCGTCTGGAGATCATCACCTCCGAATCGGCCCGCCCCAACCCGGCCTGGATCCACTTCGCCGCCACCGGCAAGGCCCGCGCCCACATCCGCAACGCCCTGAAGAGCACCCACCGGCACGAATCCGGCGCCCTGGGGCGGCAACTGCTCAGCCAGGCGCTGCGCGCCCTGGGCACGGGGCTGGGCGAGGTCAACGACAGCCAGTGGGAACAACTCTCCAAGGTCACCGGCAAGAACAGGGAAGACACCCTGGTGGAGATCGGCCTGGGCAAGCGGCTGGCCTATGTGGTGGCCCGCCAGCTGGCGGCCCGCGACGCGGACACGGACCTGGGCCGCGCCGCCGGCCCCATGCTGATCCGCGGCGCCGAGGGGGTGGCGGTGCGCCTGGGCAAGTGCTGCCGGCCCATCCCCGGCGACCCCATCATCGGCCAGATCCGCAAGGAGCAGGGCCTCATCATCCACACCCACGACTGCGCCCAGGTGCGCCATTACCGGGAGGACCCGGACAAATGGGTGGACGTGGAATGGGACCCGGAGCTGGACCGGGTGTTCGACGTGAACATCCGTGTGACGGTGGCCAACAAGCGCGGCGTGCTGGCCACCGTAGCCACCACCATCTCCAACGAGGGCTCCAACATCGACGACGTGCACATGGAAGAGGAGGCCGGCGCCTTCACCAACCTCTATTTCACCGTGCAGGTGCAGAACCGCCTGCACCTGGCGCGCATGATGCGCGCCCTGCGCGGCCTGCCCGAGGTGGTGCGCATCACCCGCATGCGCGGCCGCCATGACGGACGCGGGACCAGCGTGACCTGATCGGTCTCACCCATCCCATCGGTCTCACCCATCCCTTATCGCAGACGAGGCACCATGACAAAGACCATCATCGCCACCGACCAGGCCCCGGCCGCCATCGGCACCTATTCCCAGGCCGTGCGGGCCGGCAATACCGTCTATCTGTCCGGCCAGATCGGCCTCGACCCGGCCAGCATGCAATTGGTCGATGGCATCGAGGCGCAGATCCATCGGGTGTTCGAAAACCTGCGCGCGGTGGCCCAGGCCGCCGGCGGCAGCCTGGGCGACGTGGTAAAGCTGAACGTCTTCCTCACCGACCTGGCCCACTTCGGGCGTGTGAACGAAATCATGGCCCAATACTTCGCGCAGCCCTATCCTGCCCGCGCGGCGGTGGGCGTCGCCAGCCTGCCGCGCGGCGCGCTGGTGGAGGCGGATGCCATCATGGTCCTGGGCTGACGCCCCGGCTCCGGCAAGACCCCCGCCCGAACGTGGCACGAGACAGAAAAGGAGCGGACGAGCACATGTCATCCGAAAGGGAAGCGGCCGATCCCCTGCTGGCCAAGTACGCCCTGGACATCACCCGCGACGGCATCATGATCACCGATGCCGAGACGCGCATCCTGGAAGTCAACCGCGCCTTCGTCCAGGTGACCGGCTACACGCGGGACGAGGCCGTCGGCAACACCCCCGCCCTGCTCAAATCCGGCCGCCACGATGCCACCTTCTACCAGGCCATGTGGCAGGCGCTGCGGGAGGAGGGCTACTGGCAGGGCGAGATCTGGGACCGGCGCAAGAACGGGGAAGTCTATCTGGAGCTGCTCACCATCACGGCCGTGCGCGAGCCGTCCGGCCAGATCAGCCATTACATGGGGGTGTTCACCGACATCCAGAAGCTGCACACCACCCAGCAGCAGATGGAGCGGCTGGCCCACTTCGACGCCCTCACCGAACTGCCCAACCGCAACCTGCTGGCCGAACGGCTGCGCGAGGCCGCCGGCCAGGCCGTGCGGCAGAACCAGCTGCTGGCGGTGATCTTCCTCGACCTGGACGGCTTCAAGCAGATCAACGACCGCCATGGCCATGCAGTAGGCGACCGGCTGCTGGTCATGATCTCCCAGCGCCTGCGCCAGGTGGCGCGCTCCGCCGACACGGTGGCGCGCCTGGGCGGCGACGAGTTCGCGCTGATGATCACCGGCCTGCCCAACATGGAAGAACTGGAACTGGTGCTGGGGCGTGTCCTTAAACTGGCCTCGGCCCCCTGCGAGATCGACGGCCAGCCGCACCGGCTCTCGGCCAGCCTGGGGGTGACCGTCTATCCCTTCGACAGCGCCGACCCCGACACCCTGCTGCGCCACGCCGATCAGGCCATGTACCAGGCCAAGGAGGCCGGCCGCAACCGCTACCATCTATTCGACGCCGAACGCGACCAGCAGGCGCACACCCGGCGGCAGCTCCTGGACCGTCTGGCCGAGGGCCTGATGCGTGGCGAACTGGTGCTGTACTACCAGCCCAAGGTCAACCTGCGCACCGGCGAGGTCATCGGCGCCGAGGCCCTGGTGCGCTGGCAGCACCCGGAGCGCGGCCTGCTGCCGCCGGGCGAATTCCTGCCGCAGGTGGAACACCACGACCTGATCATCGACATCGGCGAATGGGTCATCCGCCAGGCACTGGCCCAGGCCCAGGCCTGGCATACGCAGGGCCTGAACCTGTCCATCAGCGTCAACCTGGCGGCGCGCCAGCTGCAGCACCCGGACTTCCTCGATTGCCTGCGCGGCTGCCTGAGCGAGGTCCCGGGCCTGCCGCCGGGCACCATCGAACTGGAGATCCTGGAATCCGCCGCGCTGGAAAACACCGGCAACGTGCGCACCATCATCGAGGCCTGCCAGGCCCTGGGGGTGCGCTTCGCCCTGGACGACTTCGGCACCGGTTACGCCTCGCTGGCCTACCTGCGCGACATCCCCGCCGACGTGCTGAAGATCGACCAGAGCTTCGTGCGCGACGTGCTGGAGGACCCGGACGACCTGACCCTGGTGGAAGGCGTCATCGGCCTGGCCACCGCCTTCCGGCGCGTGGTGGTGGCGGAGGGCGTGGAGAACGCCGAGCAGGGCGTGCTGCTGCTGCGCCTGGGCTGCGACCTGGCCCAGGGCTACGGCATCGCCCGGCCCATGCCGGCGGAACGCATCCCCGCCTGGGTGAGGGCGTTCCGCCCCGAACCGGCCTGGGCGCTGTGGGCCGACACGCATTGGGAAATGGCCGACTTTCCGCTGCTGGTGGCCCAGTACGACCACCTCAAGTGGGTGCGGCAACTGGCCCTGTTCGTGGAAGGCGCCGTTTCCCTCAGCCTAAGCGAGGCCGAACTGCAGGACCACCACAGCTGCCGCTTCGGCCACTGGTACTACGGCCACGGCCGGCAGCGCTACGGACACCTGCCCGAGTTCCTGGACCTGGAAAAGGTGCACATGGCCGTGCACGAACTCGGCCCCGAGATCGTCCGCCTGCGCCGCGCGGGCGACCTCGGCGCGGCGCGGTCCAGGCTGCGCGGGCTGCTGGCGCTGAAGGACGACATCCTGGTCATGCTCGCCAACCTGCAGCAGGCCGTGGCCAGCCACGCCCCCGGCCAGGGGAACCTCGCCGGTATCCACTGAGCGCCGATGCCCAGCCCGCGCAGGGCGCCGGCCGACCCCGGCGCGGACATCGCCCGCCGGCTTGGCCTGCCCGACCCGCAGGCCCTGATCCTGCACCTGCCCCTGCGCTACGAAGACGAGACCCATCTGACGCCCCTGGCGCAGGCGATGCCCGGCGAGGCCGTGCTGGTGGAGGGTTTGGTCGTACACGCCGAGGTCCAGCCCCGCCCGCGCCGCCAACTGGTGGTGCAGGTGGAGGAGGACAACGATGCCCCACAACGCCTCCACTTCCGCCTCCTCCACTACTACCCCAGCCAGCTCGCGCAACTGCAGCCGGGCACCCGCGTGCGGCTCTACGGTGAGGTCCGGCCCGGCTTCTTCGGCGCCGAGATGGTCCACCCCCGCTACCGCATCGTCCGGGCAGACACGCCCCTGTCCGACCATCTCACGCCGGTCTATCCCACGGTCGCAGGCCTGTCCCAGTACGCCCTGCACAAGGCCATCACCGGGCAGCTGCGCCAGGCGGACCTGGACGACAGCCTGCCGGAGGCCGTTCGCCGTCGTTTCGGCCTCGTCCCCTTCCGGGAGGCCCTCCTCACCCTGCACCATCCGCCGCCAGAGGCCGACCCGGCCGCCCTGGAGGCCCGCACCCACACGGCCTGGCGGCGGCTGAAGTTCGACGAACTGCTGGCCCAGCAGCTCTCCCTGCGCCAGGCCGCCCACGCACGCCGCCGGCATCGGGCCCTGCCCCTCAACGACAAGGCCGGGCTCGGCCCACGCCTGCTGGCCGCCCTGCCCTTCCCCCTCACCGCTGCGCAGCAGCGCTGCCTGGAGGAGATCCGCCGCGACCTGGCCGGCGGCCACCCCATGCACCGTCTGCTCCAGGGCGACGTGGGCAGCGGCAAGACTGTGGTGGCCGCCCTGGCCGCCCTCACCGCGGCGGGGGCGGGACACCAGGCGGCGGTCATGGCCCCCACCGAAATCCTGGCCGAGCAGCTCCATCTGAAATTCCGCGAATGGCTCACGCCTCTGGGCGTGGAGGTCGCCTGGCTGGCCGCCGCCGTCAAGGGCAAGGCCCGCCAGGCCGCCCTGGCGGCCATCGCCGACGGCACGGCCAGGGTGGCGGTGGGCACCCACGCCCTGTTCCAGGACGAGGTGCGCTTCCACGACCTGGCCCTGGCGGTGGTGGATGAGCAGCACCGTTTCGGCGTGGAACAGCGCCTGGCCCTGCGGGAGAAGGGAAGCGCCCCGGCCCCCGGCCCCCGGCTCCCGGTCCCCCACCTCCTCATGATGTCCGCCACGCCCATCCCCCGCAGCCTGGCCATGAGCTATTACGCCGACCTGGACGTGTCGGTCATCGACGAACTGCCGCCGGGGCGCACCCCGGTCACCACCCGAGTGCTGTCCGACGCCCGCCGCGGCGAGGTCATCGCCCGCCTGCGCGACTACTGCCTCGACGGCGCCCAGGCCTACTGGGTCTGCCCCCTGGTGGAAGAGTCGGAGAAGCTCCAGCTGAAGGCCGCCCAGGACGCCCACGCCGAACTGACCGCCGCCCTGCCGGAACTGCGGGTGGGCCTGGTGCACGGCCGCCTGAAGGCCGACGAAAAGGCCGCCGTGATGGCCGCCTTCAAGGCCGGCGAGCTGCACCTGCTGGTGGCCACCACGGTCATCGAGGTGGGGGTGGACGTGCCCAACGCCGGCCTGATGGTCATCGAGCACGCCGAGCGCATGGGCCTGGCCCAGCTGCACCAGTTGCGCGGCCGGGTCGGCCGCGGCCGCCGGGAATCGGCCTGCATGCTGCTCTACAGCCGGCCGGTGTCGGACACCGCTCGGCAGCGCCTGGCGGTAATCCGCGAGACCCAGGACGGCTTCGCCATCGCCCGGGAAGACCTGCGCCTGCGCGGCCCCGGCGAATTCCTCGGCGCTCGCCAATCGGGCCTCCCCCTGCTGCGCTTCGCCGACCTGGAGGCGGATGCCGACCTGCTGGAACAAGCGCGGGACGCGGCTTCGTTACTGCTGGAGGAGCACCCGGAGGCGGTGCGGCGCCACCTGGACCGCTGGCTGCCCAAGGGGGTGGCGCTGATGGGGGCTTGACGAGTTTTCTGAACAGCGGCCAAGGCGGTCGGCCATGCTGACTCTGAAGACCGGCTGCAAGCGCCTCGAAGGAGACGCTGAAGGGGTCGTTGGTTTCAACGGCAGGTGTCTACGGCGGAGCCGTCGCTCGGCAAGGTTGATGTCCGGCGGCAGCGGGTAAGGAGGAGCCGTCCAAGACCCTGGGGTGGATAAGGCCACTGGCTTAGCCTATGCTGGCACTGCACCCGCCTTTTCATACATCAATATAGTGATAGGGGTGAGATAAAGTTATGGCGTATCAAGTGGTTAGTGTCCTCTTGACCCATCTCTATATTAATCAATATCCGGACCCATGGGGCTCTTGAAAAACTGTTTGGTTGCTCCAGGAAAGAACATCACATGACTACTCTGTGCCTTGTCACAGACCTGACAAGCAGCGAATTGGCAGCGTGGGTTCAAGCAGTGGGTTCAATTGCCGCCATCCTTGGTTCCGTAGGTATCGCGATATGGCAAGCCAGCAAACAGCATAAGAGTGCGCTGGCGGTACATTCTGCCGAGCAACGCTCTGCACGAGAGGAAGTAAGCAAAACGCTGTCCGTATTGGCAACCAACTGCCTGAAGGCAATGGATTACCTGAATAGAGAAATCAATTCCAGCGAGGCCGTCTATGACATAGCCGAAGGCGGTAAATATTTTGATATCTTTCAGCTTGAGCGTCTTGATCAGGCGATCGCGAACATTCCTCTTCACAGCTTGCCGAGCCCTCTTGTAACCCCAGCGATGCTTCTCGGTGCCACCATTCGTCAGCATCGGAACAAGGTCGAGCAAGTCCTTCGCGTTCATAGGACTATGAATGCAAATGACTTCGCGGATTTCTTCAAGACACTTGAAGAGATGAAGGCGAGTCTCGCTCTGACGTGTAATGACATCAACAAAGAAGTGTCGCGCGCCAGCGGTCAGCATGAATAAGCAATCCAACCAGGCGCTCCATGTGACGTCTATTAGGTTGGCGCTTTTATCCCCGCCTGGGCTTTGGCGCTAGCAGTCTTATGCCACGACTATTTACCTACACGATTCCCATCGATGACGGAGCCGCCCCAAATCCATTCCACGGAATGTGTTCGCTTGCTATATGCAAACCGGGTATTCGTCGAGTGGCAAGGCCAGATGATTGGCTTGCGGGCCTTGGCTCAAAGAACGCACCAAGTGGAGACCTAAGCGGCCACTTAGTCTATGCCATGCGTGTCGAGGAAGTTTTATCTTTGCGAGAATACGACCTTAACGCTAGAGTCCGCTGGCCTCACCGCATTCCAAATATTCAAAGTGCTGCGCTCCAAGATCGCCTTGGCGACTGCATCTACGACTTTTCTGGCGGTGCTCCCATTCAAAGGGCAGGCGTTCACGGACCAGACAACGTAGCAACCGATCTCAGCGGAGAGAATGTTTTATTGTCGAGAGATTATTACTACTTCGGCAGTCGAGCCAGAAAACTCCCCGACTACCTACTCCCAGTTTGCCATCAAACTCAAGGCCACCGTAGCAGCTCGAACGCACCATACTTCGATCAATTTGTCTCCTGGGTTCGCTCCCTTGTCTTTGATACCGGCCAACTCTATGGTTGGCCTGATTATATTGTTGAGTGGGCTTCCGTTTCGTCATGCGGCGGTTGTACACCCAGAAAGCTCGATGATGAATTTGATCCAGACTGCTAATTATGGGCACCCAAAATACACTTCCATATTTTATATTTCATAAAAATGCTTACGTCATACGAGCATTTATAATCGCATTGCTGTTATCGTCACAGAGTGTCCTTGCGCGCACATTAGTAGAAGTAGAAATAAAGACAAACAAAGGATGTAAATATATATATTACCACAACTTATCCAACCCCTCTTCGCAAAAACTTGTTGAGGCAAAGTGGGATGGAGTATGTCGCTTAGGCTACATCGACGGCGATGGAGTCTTGCGCACAACAGACGGTGAGGGAACGATCGAGATTTATAAGGGAAGCTTGAGTGAAGGCAAGTGGCAGGGCAATATATCAATTGAAAGCATCAAACTTGATGGCACCAAGGGCATATCTCATGTAGTTTTTGAAGGCGGTCTTGCCAATGGTTACGGAGAGGCAACCATTATTCCTCCGAATGACAAAAGAATAACTTATCAGGGACAGTTCAAGGACGGCCAATTTAATGGCGCAGGCAAGTTAATAACACCAAGAGGAACATATTCTGGTGAATTTCAAGATGGTAAGCTTACAGGGGATGCGAGATATGTATCTCCTGACGAGAGTATTAAATATACAGGGCCATTACATAATTACAAACCACACGGTATAGGTAAACTTGCCAGCACAAAAGGCTCCATATCAGGGGAGTTTGTTAATGGCAAGCCTATGGGGGCAGTCATTTTTGAGCCTGCAAATAGTATTTGGGCATATAAGGGTGAACTAAGAAATGGGATGCCAGACGGTCTGGGTACTTACACATTTAAAAATGGCAACAAGTTAACGATAAACACAGTAAGCGGTGTGCCAGATTCGACAGGTATAATTAATTACACAAACGGAGATGTCTACGAGGGCGAAATAGTCTCGATGTTACCGGAAGGAAGAGGGAGAATATCAAACAGACTAAATAACACCTGGTATGAGGGCGAATTCCGTAATGGTGTACCAGATGGGAATGGCGTGTACTCCGATTCAACAGGTTTGTATGAAGTAAATTACACGAAGGGTAAGCAAACAACAAGAATCAAACTTGCGGGAGCAAGCGGCATATCCAATGATGTTGGCACGGAACAGAAAAGTGAAGATATCATGGACAGACTAGATCGTGTCTTAGAGTATTTCGCCAAACAACGCGCTACACAAGATGCAGCTGTCGCGCAGTCCAAACAATCAAGGGATAATAGACCTACTATATCTTGCCTCTTGAAACACGAATGGACGTCTGGGCTTAATAAAAATTGTGTGTATGACTGCGTGGGAAGTGAAGCCGTTAACACTATTGGCGCGGCAAATATATGCCCTCTACTCTGGGAGCGCGACTTCTGGAGATAAGAATAACTTATGTGTCATTGAGGGAGAATATTTGGGCCACGCTTGGATGTCGTCAGTGTCTTGAATGTCTCCTTTGACCGAGTGGCAGGCATAGCCCGTAGGGCAGGTTTCAGAGCATTGCCGCCGCTCGAATGACGGCAATTCCGATGCCGCGAACGGTTCTTCCAGGTTCGATGCCGTCGGTCAACCTTCTGGGTCTGGTTAACCGCTCCCCAAACCGATAGCGTATCCCCGCATTCAGAACCGGCTGCCCGGCCGGGTCAGGAATTCCACCTCCTCCACCGTGCTCTCCCGCCCCAGGATCGCGTTGCGGTGCGGGAAACGGCCGAAGCGCTGGATCACGGAGTAGTGGCGCAGGGCGTATTCATACACGTCCCCCACCGCCGGGTCGCCGTCCAGGCCGGCGAACAGCTTCACCGACAGGCGCTGGTCGGCAATGTCCTCGCTGTGCTCGAAGGGCAGATAGAGGAACACCCGCCGCACCGGCTCCAGCCGTTTGTCGTGGCCCCGCTCCAGGGCCTGCCGGGCATGGTGCCGGGCCAGGTCGTCGGCGGCGAAGGCCAGGGGGGTGTCGCGATGGATGTTGCGGGAGAACTGGTCCAGCACCACCATCAGGGCCAGGGCGCCCTCCGGGCTGTCCGCCCAGTCCGCCAGTTCGCCCCGCCGCGCCTGCTCCAGGGTGGCCTGGAACCGGTCCCTGATCCAATCGTCCGTGGCCGCGTCCTTGCCGAACCAGAGGGCGCCCCGGCCGGCCATGTCGGGCGCCGGGCCGAACCAGAAGTCCAGTACCTCCCGGATGCCGGCCATCAGCGCATCCGGGGCAGCATGCGTTCCATCAGCCCGTCCCGGTCCACGTACTGGTGCTTGAGGGCGGCGAATACATGCACGATCAGGAGGACGATCAGCCCCCAGTTGAGGGATTGATGCACCGTTTCCAACAGTCTGCCCAGGGCCTCGTCCTTGCCCAGCAGGTCCGGCAGGGGCAGCACGCCCCACCACACGGTCTGGAAGCCCTTGGCGGAACTCATCAGCCAGCCGGACAGCGGGGTGGCCAGCATGAGCAGGTAGAACAAACCATGCACGGCATACGCGGCAAGACCTTCCCATGCAGGCACGCTACCGGGCAGGGGCGGTGCCGGGTGCGTGGCGCGCCAGAGGATGCGGGCCAGGGCCAGCAGGAACAGGGTGACGCCGATCCATTTGTGCCAGGAATACAGTCTGAGCTTGGCGGGCGACAGGTCCAGGCCGGTCATGAATAGGCCCAGGGCCAGCATGCCCAGGATCAGGAAGGCCATCAGCCAGTGCAGGAAGCGGGCGGTGGGGGTATAGACGGGGGTGCCGAACATGTTTCGCCTCATGGGGAGCTGCCGCATCCTAGCAGCCCCAAACCGCCGTGGCACACAGTCCCGCCCGGCTTGGGTCTAGAATTCCCCCACCCGAAAAAGAGGAGACACCATGAGCGCCCCCCTGCCCATCGCCAAGAACGACGCCGCCGAAGTCTGCCTGCTGCCCCAGATGGCCAACCGACACGGGCTGATCACCGGGGCCACCGGCACCGGCAAGACGGTGACTCTGCAGACCCTGGCGGAGCACTTCTCCAACATCGGCGTGCCCTGCTTCATGTCCGACGTGAAGGGCGACCTGTCGGGCATCTCCCAGCCCGGCGGCGACAACCCCAAGGTGAACGAACGCATCGAGAAGCTGGGCCTGGCGGAGCACCGCTTCCAGGGCCATCCGGTCACCTTCTGGGACGCCCTGGCCGACGGCGACGGCGCCATGGGCCACCCGGTGCGGGCCACCGTGTCCGACATGGGTCCCCTGTTGCTGGCCCGCATGCTGGAGCTGAACGAGACCCAGGCGGGCGTGCTCAACCTGGTGTTCAAGGTGGCGGACGACGCCGGCCTGCTGCTGCTGGACCTGAAGGACCTGCGCGCCATGCTCCAGTTCGTGGGGGAGAACGCCAAGCAGTTCACCACCGAGTACGGCAACATCTCCGCCGCCAGCGTCGGCGCCATTCAACGCGGCCTGCTCACCCTGGAAAGCCAGGGCGGCGAGAAGATCTTCGGCGAGCCCATGCTCAACATCGCCGACCTGATGCAGACCGACCGGGGCAAGGGGGTGATCAACATCCTGTCCGCCGACAAGCTCATGCTCTCGCCCAAGGTCTATGCCACCCTGCTGCTGTGGCTGCTCTCCGAGTTGTTCGAGAACCTGCCCGAGGCCGGCGACCTGGACAAGCCCAAGCTGGTGTTCT
>DEQR01000056.1:0-25786 GCA_002360535.1 Thiobacillus sp. UBA3361 | reverse complement strand
GTGTTCTTCTTCGACGAGGCCCACCTGCTGTTCGATGACGCGCCGGACGCCCTCGTCGATAAGATCGAGCAGGTGGTGCGCCTGATCCGCTCCAAGGGGGTGGGGGTGTATTTCGTCACCCAGAACCCGGCGGACGTACCCGACAAGGTGCTCTCCCAGCTGGGCAACCGGGTGCAGCATGCCCTGCGCGCCTTCTCCGCCCGCGACCAGAAGGCGGTACGCGCCGCTGCCCAGACCATGCGGGACAACGACACCCTGGACGAGGAGAAGGCCATCACCGAGTTGGGCGTGGGCGAGGCCCTGGTGTCCTGCCTGGACGAGAAGGGCCGGCCGGGGATCGTGCAGCGGGCCTTCATCCTGCCCCCCGAGGGCCGCATCGGCCCCATCGACGAGGCCCAGCGCCGGCAGCTCATGCAGACCTCCCTGGTGGCGGGGGTCTATGAAAAGGCGGTGGACCGGGAGTCCGCCTACGAACACCTCAAGGCCCGCGCCGAACAGGCCGCCGCCCAGGCCCAGGCAGAAGCCCAGGCCAAAGAACAGGCCCGGGCGGAGGCCCAGGCCCCCGCCGGCGGCGGGGGTAGTGGCCTCGGCGGCGTGCTGGGCGACCTGCTGGGGGGGGCGGTGGGCGCCGGCGGACGGCGCCGGGAGGGGGTGGTGGAGGCCCTGGCCAAGAGCGCGGCCCGCTCCGTGGGCAGCCAGGTGGGGCGGGCCATCATCCGCGGCGTGCTGGGCTCCCTGTTGGGCGGACGCAAGTAGGCCATCGGGCAGACCGGACGATCCCCAGGCGTTGCGGCCCGCCTCGGGCTATCCTGAAAGCGACCCCATGCCCCACGGAGCCGAGCCAACATCGATGAGAGGGAATGGGGCGTCGCAGCCGGGAGCCCCCACATGAAACCCCTGCACCAGTCCTCTACTCGCCACCACTCTCCTTTGACCTTCGCCCAGGCCCTCCTGCTCGTCCTGGGGTCCGCCTGCAGCATCAGTGCCGCCGCCGGCGGCGACGCCAAGGCCGGCGCCGACAAGGCCATGTTCTGCGCCACCTGCCACGGCCTGGACGGCAACGCTACCCAGGCCGGCGTGCCCCGCCTGGCGGGGCAGCCGGAGACCAGGTTCATGTCCAGAATCAAGCGCTACAGGGCCGGCGCGCGGGCCCAGCATCCCATGATGGCGGTGTTAACCCAGGGCCTGACCGCCCAGGACTTGGCCGACCTGGGGGCCTACTACGCCGCCCAGAAACCGGCCCCGGCTCCCGGACGCGGCAAGGAATAGGCCGCACCGGTCCCGCCGCGTGGCGTTTCGCATGCCGTTCCCAGACCGGCGCCCGAGCGTGCAAAGTTAAACAAAAATTGACCCCTGCTCCCGGCGATTCAGGCCATGATCAAACATCAGACGAGCAGGACCGGATCCATGGGCGAAACCATACGACACATCCTGGTGGTGGAGGACGATGCCGACATCGCCGAACTGGTGCGCCTGAACCTGGCCGACGAAGGCTACGCCGTGGACTGGGCAGCGGACGGCGAGGCCGGCCTGGCGCGCATCAAGGCCGGACCGTCGCCCGGCGCCGCCTACGACGCCCTGATCCTGGACATCATGCTGCCAGACATCGACGGCCTGGAGGTATGTCGCCAGGCGCGCACCATGCCGCAGTACACGCCCATCATCATCATCAGCGCCAAGTCCGCCGAGACCCACCGGGTGCTGGGCCTGGAACTGGGCGCCGACGACTACGTGACCAAGCCCTTCTCGGTCCTGGAACTCATCGCCCGGGTCAAGGCCCTGTTCCGGCGCGTCGATGCCCTGGGCAAGGCCGCGCGCCAGGACGCGGGGGTGGTGGAGCTGGGCGGGCTGGCCATCGACCCGGTAGCACGGGAAGTACGCGTGGACGACCAGCCCCTCGACCTGACCGCGCGCGAGTTCGACCTTCTGTTCTTCTTCGCCCGCCAACCGGGCCGGGTATTCAGCCGGCTGGACCTGCTCAACCAGGTGTGGGGCTACAGCCACGAGGGCTACGAGCACACCGTGAACACCCACATCAACCGCCTGCGCAACAAGATCGAACGGGACCCCGCCCATCCCGTCCTGATCCGCACCGTGTGGGGGGTGGGCTACAAGTTCACACCCAACGGGACCGAAGAGGCCACGGCATGATCCGCACCCTCTACGGCCGCCTGGCCCTGGTGTTCGCCGCCCTGACCCTGGTGTGCGGCGGCTTCACCGCCTGGGTCTATATGGACATGACCGCCCGCCACCAGCAGGAGGTGCTGCAACGCCTGTCCAAGGACCTGGCCGGCCACATCGCCGGCCACACCGACTTGGTGCGCGAGCTGAAATGGAACCGCCCGGCGGTGGACGACCTGTTCCACATGCTCATGGTGGTCAACCCCGGCATCGAGGTCTATCTGCTGCGCAAGGACGGCCATGTGGATGCCCACGTGGCCCCCAACGACCACGTGAAACGGGAATGGGTGGACCTGGCCCCTATCCAGGATTTCCTGGACGGCGGACGCCTGCCCATCCTGGGGGACGACCCGCGCGGCGACGGCGTGCGCAAGGTGTTCAGCACCGCCCCCCTGACCCAGGACGGCACCACCGTGGGCTACCTGTACGTGGTGCTGGCCGGCGAGGCCTACGACCAACTGGCCGCCGACGTGTGGGCCAGCCGCGCCTACACCACGGCGGCCTGGCTCACTGGCGGCCTGATGCTGCTGACCCTGCTGGCCGGCCTGGCCGCCTTCGCCCTCATCACCCGCCGCCTGCGTCGGTTGACCGGCGAGGTGGCGGCCCTGGAGGCCGGCGACTTCCAACTGCCGGAAGGGGCCCCCGCCGGGGCCGAGACCAGCCCGGACGAGATCGGCGCCCTGTCCCGGGCCTTCCGCCAGATGGCGGGGCGGATCACCGCCCAATTCCAGGAACTGCGCCGCCAGGACAGCCTGCGCCGGGAGATGGTGGCCAACATCTCCCATGACCTGCGCACCCCGCTGACCTCCCTGCAAGGCTACCTGGAGACCCTGCAACTCAAGGCCAACAGCCTCTCGGACAGGGACCGGGAGCGCTACCTGGACATCGCCGTGCGCCACAGCCGCAAGGTGAGCAAGCTGGCCCAGGAGCTGTTCGAACTGGCCAAGCTGGAATGCGAGGTGGTCAAGCCCCAGGAAGAGGTGTTCGCCCTGCCCGAACTGGTGCAGGACGTGTTGCAGAAGTTCGAGCTGCCCGCCAGCCGGCGGGAGGTGACACTGACCAGCAGCATCGATGCCCGGCTGCCGCCGGTGAGGGCCGACATCGGCCTGATCGAGCGGGTACTCACCAACCTCATCGACAACGCCCTGCGTCACACCCCGCCCCAGGGCCGGGTCGTCGTGGAGGCCAGCGTGGATGCCGGCACGGTGCGCATCCTGGTGAAGGACACCGGCAGCGGCATCCCGGCGGACAAGCGCGCCCTGCTGTTCGAGCGCCCCTCCCCCATCAGCGACGGCCGCGGCCGTGCCTCGGGCGGCCTGGGGCTGCTGATCGTCAAGCGCATCCTCAGCCTGCACGGCAGCAACATCCGGCTGGAGGATTCGGCGGGGCCGGGCGCGGCGTTCAGCTTCGCCCTGCCGGCGGCTTGATTGCTTGGACCGTAACCCGGCGGTTATCCCATTCTGACGGGTACCGCCTCCTGTTATTTACTGGCGGGGACCCGTACCGCAGAAGCAGGCTCCAACAGCGCCCGGATGAATGAACTGCCGTTGCCGGGCATCAGGTAATGCCGGTACGACTTCACCATGAATTTCGACGGACTGAGCGCGTAATAGATTTCGCTGATCTCATCCCGACCGGCGAATCCCGCCAGCTGGCCATACCGTCTCATGATGGCTTCGCGCAGGGACACGGGCATAGCGCTCATCTGGGCAACGGCGGCGATGTATTCATGGGCCGCCCGATCCGGGCAAACCCGCTCACAGGATGCATGGATAGCCGCATGGGTCAATTCATGCACCACGTAGCTACGCCACAAGTCCAAATCCATGATCCCCAAGCCCCCCATGGAATCCTGCCGGGTCACGGATCGGGCAGCCGCGTATGACAGGATATGAATGCTGCAGTCACGGCCATCGTAGAGGGCAATTTCTTGTCCCTCCCCATGCTGGCCCTCCAGTCGATCAACGACATGGATCATCACCTTACCGGGCAGACCCAGTCCGGCACTTGCAAGGAAAGTCTGAGCATCCGCAACGGCCCGACAGACCTCTTTCCTGTCCATATGACTCGCGGCCTTGATCGATATCTGGCGGCCAGCACAGATCATTTCATGAGCAATAGCCTGTTGGACCAATAGCAGCGCCACGGTCAACAGCAGCCATCTCACCATCCAGAAGTCAGGCCTCGACCGACTGATCGCGGCCAGGCAAGCATATGCACTGCGGATGTGCTGAAGGAGGTCCTCTGGTGGCCCCCTCCGCCATCGCCAGTTGGTAATGATGCCTGTCGATGCCATCACATCGCCGTGACTGGCGGCTGGCCCAACAGGCGCACTTCCCGCTGCGGGAAGGGGATGGCCACGCCACCCCGGCGGAAGGCCTCCAGCACCGCCCGGTTGACCGCACTCACCGCCAGTGGATAGTCCGCCACCCCCACCCAGGGGCGCACGGCGATGTTCACCGAGGAATCGGACAGGGCCGACACCTGCACCAAGGGCGGCGGCTCGCGCAGGACCCTGGGCTCGGCCGCCAGCACCCCATCGACGATGGCCAGGGCCCGTTCCATGTCGGTGTCGTAGGCCACCCCCACCACCACGTTGAGCTGCCGCACCAGGCCGTAGTTATGGAGGATCTCACCGACGATCTTGCGGTTGGGGATCACCACGTGGGACTGGTCATAATGGCCCAGGGTGGTGGTGAACAGGTTGATGGCCCGCACCTCGCCCTCCTCCTCGGCGATGGAGATGTACTCACCCACCCGGTAGGGACGGGTGAAGATGATGGTCAGCCCGGCGACGATGTTGGCCAGCACCCCCTGCATGGCCAGGGCGATGCCGGCGCCGGCCACACCCAGGCCGGCGATCAGGGGCAGCAGTTCCACGCCCAGGTTTTGCAGGGCGAGCACCAGGAACATGGCCAGCACCAGCAGGCCGAGGATGCGCACCAGCAACTCGCGCACCGGCGGCTCCAGTTCCAGTCGCAGCAGCATCTTTTCGGCGACGCGCCCCACCCAGCGGGCGACGAAATAGCCGGCGGCCAGTATCAGCAGCGCCACCAGCAGCCTGGGGCCGAACTGCATGGCCAGCTCGATGGCGGTGCTCTGCACCTGGCCCAGGGTGTCCAGTTGTTCCTGCATGGCGCTCTCCTTGTCCGGCTCTGATCCGATCCGATTTTAGTCGCTGAGGAACAGTTGCAGCAGGTCGTTGAGGAAGCGCCGTCCGCGTTCGGTGGGACGCACCCGTCGCGGGTCGCGCTCGATCAGGCCCATCTCCTCGGCGCGGGCCAGGCCCGCTTCGGCAGCGCCGGGCGGCAGGCCGGTGCGCTCGCCCAACAGGCGTGTGTCGTAGCCCTCCACCAGACGCAGGGCGTTCATCATGAACTCGAACACCCGGTCGTCCCGTCCCACCTCACGCTCCTCGGACAGGGCGGCATCGGTGCCGGCATGGCGCAGGTAATCGCGGGGATGCCTCACGCGGGACTGGCGCAGGATGCGTTCCGGTGAACTGAGCTTGGAATGGGCACCGGCACCGATGCCCAGGTAGTCGCCGAACAGCCAGTAGTTCAGGTTGTGCAGGCATTGGCGGCCCGGTCGGGAGAAGGCGGAGGTCTCGTAGTGCCGGTAGCCGGCCGCCGCCAGTGTCGCCTCCGCCATCTGCTGCATGTCGGCGGCCAGTTCGTCGTCCGGCAGGGGCGGCGGGGCGGCGGCGAAGGGGGTGTTGGGCTCCAGGGTCAGGTGGTAGGCGGACAGGTGGGCGGGGCCGTAGCCGATGGCCGTCTCCAGGTCGCGCCGGGCCTCGGCCAGGGTCTGTTCCGGCAGGGCGTACATCAGGTCCAGGTTGACGTTGTCGAAGATGGCCAGGGCCGCCTCCACCGCCGCGCGCGCCTCCCGGTCGTCGTGGATGCGCCCCAGGGCGCGCAGGTGCCGCGGGTCGAAGCTCTGGATGCCCAGGGACAGCCGGTTCACCCCCGCCTCCCGGTAGCCCCGGAAGCGGGCCACCTCGAAGGTGCCCGGATTGGCCTCCAGGGTGATCTCCGCCAGGGGTGACAGGCGGGTCAGGGTGCGCAACCGGGTCAGCAGGCGGTCGATGGCCGGGGCGCCGAACAGGCTGGGGGTGCCGCCGCCGATAAACACCGAGATCACCTCCCGTTCCCAGATCAGCGGTAGGGACGCCACCAGGTCCAGTTCCAGGGCGTCCAGATAGGCGTCCTCGGGGATCGCTTCCCGCGCGGCATGGGAGTTGAAATCGCAATAGGGGCATTTGCGCACGCACCAGGGGATGTGCACGTAGAGGGCCAGGGGCGGCGGGGCGGCCAGCCGGCCGGCGGCGAAGATCACGGGATGGGTGGATGGCACTTCGGGCTCAAGCTTGCCGGGGGAATCCCGATAATAAAAGAAACCTACGGAGAAACCCCGCGCCCATGACGGACGTCCCACCGCGCCCGGACATCGCCAGCTTTCTGGTGTCGTCCATCCATGACATGAAGAATTCCCTCAACGTCATGGCGTCCTTTCTGGAAACCGCCCTGCGCCAGTCGGCGGCGGACCGCAGCCCGCTGCGCCGGGATACCGCCAAGGCCCTGTACCAGGCGCAGCGCATCGACGACAACCTGCTGCAGTTGATGACCCTGTACCGGCTCGACCGCGAGGCCTACCCCTTCGATCCAGCGGAACACCAGACCGGCGAGTTCTGCCGCGAGCTGGCGGAACGGGTCGCCAGCCTGGCGGAGCAGCGCGACATCGCCCTGCACCTGACATGCGCTGAGGAGCTGTTCTGGTGGTTCGACCGCGAACTGGTCTTCAACACCGTGCTGCAGGCCCTGCACAACGCCCTGATCTACAGCCAGCGGCGTATCGACCTATCCTGCGCGGTGCGCGACGGGATGCTCGAAATCCGCGTCGAGGACGACGGCCCCGGCTACCCGCCGGAATTGCTGGCCAGGGCCGACGCCATCGGCCGCGGTGACTGCCGCGAGACCGGCAGCACCGGGTTGGGCCTGTACTTTTCCGGGGTGGTGGCGCGCCTGCACGAAAACCAGGGCCGGCGCGGACACGCCCGCCTGGACAACCGCAGCCGGCTGGGCGGCAGCGCCTTCGTACTGTGCCTGCCGTAGGAGACGGGAACCGTGTACACCGCCGGCGGCCCGGATTTCTCCAAACGCAGCTACCTCGTGGTGGACGATTACGAAGGCATGCGCAGCATCCTGCGCAACATGCTGACCCGCGCCGGGGCGCAACGCATCGATTTCGCCGCCAACGGCCTGACCGCCCTGGCTGCCCTGGACAAGTCCAGCTACGACGTGGTGCTGTGCGACCTGTATCTGGGCGCCGGTATCAACGGCCTCCAGGTGCTGGAGGAGGCACGTGCCCGCGAGCTGCTGGGTCCGGCGGCCGTGTGGCTGATCGTCAGCTCGGAGAAAACCCCGGAGATGGTCACCGGCATCGCCGAGGCCAAGCCGGACGACTATCTGATCAAGCCCATCACCGAATCGACCCTGATCACCCGCCTGGGCCGGCAGATCCTCAAGAAGCAGGCCCTGGCGGCCATCGAACAGGCCATCCGTGACCACGAGTACCTCAAGGCCATGCGCCTGGCGGACGCGCGGCTGGTCTATGACCGGCCGCACGCGCGCGAACTGCAGCGCATCCTGGCAGAACTGTCCATGCTCACCGGCCAGACCGCTCGCGCCCAGGGCATCTTCGAGCAGATCCTGACCGAACGCGAGATACCCTGGGCCATGTTGGGGCTGGCCAAGATACACGTCCAGGAGGGCAATCCGGACGCCGCCCGGAAACTGCTGCAACAGCTCTCCGACGGGCATCCCACCTATCTGGAAGGGCACGACTGGCTGGCCCGCATACTGGAACAGCAAGGCGAGTGGGAGGCCGCCCAGGACGTGCTGCAGCGGGCCGTGAGCATCTCGCCCCACTCGCCGGTGCGGCAGACCCGCCTGGGACAGGTGGCCTTCAAGCGCCAGGACCTGGACACCGCCGAGTCGGCCCTGAAAAAGGCCATCGGTCTCTATGAACACGTCATCCGCAAGAGCCCCGATCCCTACCTGGGTCTGACCCAGGTCTATGTGGAGCGCAAGGACACCGGCCAGGCCCTGAAGATTCTGGAAGATCTGGCCAGTGACATGAAGGACAACGACACCGCCCGCCTGTTGGCCAAGGCGATGGAGATCCCGGTGCGGCTGTGCGCCAAAGAACCCCAGGTCGCCCAAGCCATCGCCGCAGGACTGGCCGCGAACCTGCGCGAGCAGAGCCACCTGATCCCCCCCGATATCGCCTTCGTGCTGGCCGGCCCGCTCATCGAGGTGGGCGACAAGAACACCGCTGCGGCGCTGATGAGCAGCGTGGTGGGCAACAACCACGACCATCCGGAATATCTGGAACGGGCACAGGCGGTCTTCACCCAGGCGGGCCTGGAAGAGGAAGGCCGGCAAGTGGTGCAGGCCGCCACCCGCGCCGCCACCGAAATCATGAACAAGGGGGTGCAGTTGTCCCGCGAGGGCAAGCTGGAAGAGGCCCTGCAGATGATGCGCCAGGCACGCAAGCGTCTGCCCTACAACCCGCGCCTGCTGCTCAACCAGGCCTACCTGTTGATCGTCGCCATTGAACGCCGTGGGCACGACCTGGCCCTGGAACTGGAAGCCCGCGACTGCATCGACACCGCGCGGCGCCTGAAACCGGACGAGAAGCGCGTCGGCGAATTGCTGGCCAAGCTGGAACTGCTGGACAGCAACTTCGACCCGGCTTGAGCGGCCCGGTCAGAGGGCTTGCAAGCGTTGCGCCAGCATCCGCAGTGCCTGGCCCCGGTGACTGATGGCGTTCTTCTGCTCCATGGGCAGTTCCGCGCCGGTCTGGCCGAGTTCCGGCACCAGGAAATAGGGATCGTAGCCGAAGCCGCCGTCGCCCCGCGGCGTGTCGATGATCTCCCCGTGCCAGGCCCCCTCGGCGATGATCGGCTGGGGGTCGTCGGGATAACGCACATAGACCATCACACAGTAATAGTGCGCCTTGCGGTTGGGTTCGCCCTTGAGCGCGGCAATCAGCTTGTCGTTGTTGCGCTGGTCCGATTTCGGTTCGCCGGCGTAGCGGGCCGAATACACGCCCGGCGCGCCGTTCAGGGCATCCACGCAGATGCCGGAATCGTCGGCCAGGGCCGGCAGGCCGGTGTGCTGCGAGGCGTGCCGCGCTTTGGTGAGGCAATTTTCGATGAAGGTCACGTGCGGCTCCTCGCACTCCGGCACGTTGTAATGCGACTGGGGCACGGCCTGGATGTCCAGGGGCGCCAGGATGCGCTCGATCTCCCGCAGTTTGCCGGCGTTGTTGGAGGCGATGACGACTTTCTTCATGGCGGGCGTTCCGATCGTTGAGGTCAGGCCGCTTCGGCCAACAGGGCCTGGACGGCCTCGGCCAGGTCAGAGAACACGCGCGTATCCTCAGGCAAGCCACCAGCATCCAGAGTCTTAGCACCCTTGCCGGTACGCACCAGAATGGTCTGCGCGCCCACCTGGGCGGCGGCCTCCAGGTCGCGCAGGGAATCGCCGATGGCCGGCACACCGCGCAGGTCCTGGTGGTAGCGGCGGGCAATGTCCAGCATCAGGCCTGGCTTGGGCTTGCGGCAATCACAACTGGAGTCGGCCGCGTGCGGGCAGAAGAACACCGCGTCGATGCGCCCGCCCACTTGGCTGAGCATTTTGTGCATCTTGGCGTGGATGGCGTTGAGGGTGGCCATGTCGAACAGGCCCCGACCGACACCGGACTGGTTGGAGGCCACCACCACCCTGAAGCCCGCCTGGTTGAGGCTGGCGATGGCCTCCAGGCTGCCCGGTATGGGCTTCCATTCATCGGGGTTCTTGATGAACTGCTCGGAGTCGAAATTGATGACGCCGTCGCGGTCGAGGATGACGAGCTTCATGTTCTCGGGTGCGCCAGGGTGACCTAAGCGGCAGGCTAGCCCAAAGCCAGTCCGGGCTCAAGTCGGACGGCCATCCTGTGGTTCGTCCGCGGGGACCTCCTCGACCGTAACCCGGTAGCGTTCGGCTGCCCATTCGCCCATGTCGATCAGTTTGCAGCGCTCGCAGCAGAACGGCCGGTAGCGGTTCTCAGGCAACCATTCCACCGGTTTTCCGCAAGTGGGGCAGGCGACGACGCGGGGCGGCTTGTCTGGCATCGGGGTAGTAAATGAAAAAGGCGGCTCGCGCCGCCTTTATCGGCTGACGGAGGATCAGACCGAGAAGGAGGAACCGCAGCCGCAGGTCGATACGGCGTTGGGGTTGCGGATGACGAACTGGGCGCCTTCCAGGCCCTCGGTGTAGTCGATCTCCGCGCCCATCATGTATTGCAGGCTCATGGGGTCGATCAGCAGGGTGACACCGTTCTTCTCCATGATGGTGTCGTCCTCGTTCTGCACCTCGTCAAAGGTGAAACCGTACTGGAAGCCCGAACAGCCGCCGCCGTTGACGAAGACTCGCAGCTTCAGATCGGCGTTGCCTTCTTCCTCGATCAGCGCCTTGACCTTGTTGGCGGCGTTGTCGGTGAAGACCAGGGGGTTCATTTCGGTGACGGCGTTCATGGGGTACTCCTGAGAAGGGTTCAAGTCAAAAGATTATTGGGGCGGCAGGTGGCTACGTCAACCGTGCCGGCCCCATGGATTTGTTTTTTCAAGGCGAAACCGGCACCTGGGTCAGGCCCAGGTTTTCCTGCAAGCCAAACAACAGGTTCATGTTCTGCACCGCCTGTCCGGAGGCGCCTTTGACCAGGTTGTCGATAACCGACAGCACGACCACGACGTTGTTGCCAGCCTCCCCGCCCTGGGGCCGATGCACGGCCATCCGGCACAGGTTGGAGGCGCGCACGGAACGGGTTTCCGGGTGGCCCTTGGCCGGCAGCACATCGACGAAATACTCGTTGGCGTAGCGGGTCTCGTACAGGTTCTGAAGGTCGATGTCTTTCGTCAGCCGGGCATACAGGGTGGCGTGGATGCCACGCACCAGGGGGGTCAGGTGAGGTACGAAGGTCAGGTTGACGTCGTGGCCGGCCATGCGCGCCAGGCCCTGGCGGATCTCGGGTTGGTGGCGGTGGCCGGGCACGGCGTAGGCCTTGAAGTTGTCGGTGGCCTCGGCGAACAGGGTGTGCACCTCCGCCTTGCGTCCGGCGCCGGAGACGCCGGACTTGCAGTCCGCCACCAGCCAACCGGTATCGATGGCGCCGGCCTCGATCAGGGGCAGGAAGCCCAATTGCACGGCGGTGGGGTAGCAGCCGGGGTTGGCGATGAGACGGGCAGTCTTGATCTTCTCGCGGTTGATCTCCGGCAGGCCATAGACCGCCTCGGCCACCAGGTCCGGGCAGGCGTGTTCCATGCCGTACCACTTGGACCACACGCCGATGTCCTGGATGCGGAAGTCGGCCGCCAGGTCGATGACCTTGACGCCGGCATCCAGCAGTTCGCGGGTCTGCTGCATGGCCACGCCGTTGGGGGTGGCGAAAAACACCACGTCGCAGGATTTGAGCGGCGCGTCCTCGGGGGTGGAGAAGGCCAGGCCGACGCGCCCGCGCAGGCTGGGGAACATGTCCGCCACCGGCATGCCCGCCTCCTTGCGGGACGTGATGGCGCTGACTTCCACTTCCGGGTGCTGGGCCAGCAGGCGCAGTAGTTCCACGCCCGTGTAACCGGTCCCGCCGACGATGCCTGCCTTGATCATGTGACTGCTCCTTTTGTAATCCCCGTGGATTTTACAGGGTTGGGCAGCGCACTCGAACCTGTAGCGTGGCACCCGCTCCTTCACCCCGTCCAGAAGGCGCCCGGTCTCCCCGATCAGGACGACCGAACGGCCCGCCGCAAGCAGCCTCAACAGATGCCTGCCCGCCTGGCTCACCGGGAACCCATCCCTCGCCCCGCGCCGGTTCGCGGACATGGGCGCCAGGCCCAGCACCTGGGCGATCGGCAAGTCCCCCGGCTGGTAGAACTCCATGAACCGGCCCACCTGGAAGAACAGCACGTTGCCCCGGAAGACCCGGCGGAAGTGCCGGTATTGCCGGGCCACCCCGCGCAACCCCGCTGGCGCCCGGTCCTTGCGGTCGAGCCGACCGCTGGCCGGGTCCACGTCGAAGTATTCGCCAAGGAAGGGAAAGCGGCGCCACAACCCCTCCCGCAGACGGTAACTGTCCGCCAGCCGGAAGTGGCCCAGGTAGGAGGCCAGCACCGCGTTCAACTCGTCCACCATCCCTGTGTCGAACCGGTAGCGCCGGTAGCCCGGCCCATCCAGCACCAGTTGCCGCTCGAAGCGCCGCAGCCGCTCCCCGAGGTGTCCCACCACCCGCCGCCGCACCAGCTGGTAGTCGCGGCGCACGATGTAGCCCAGGAAATCCACCCCGTCCGAGACGGGGCGCAGCCGCGCCCTATTGGGGTTCAGCTCCAGCCGCAGCCGCTCGCGCAGGTAGGCCTCGATCCGCCCCCGCCACTCGACCAACTGCGCCCGGTCCGTGGCCAGCAGCACCAAGTCGTCGCAATAGCGCAGGTAGTGCCGACACTTCAGATCATGCTTGACGAACTGGTCCAGGCCGTTGAGATAGACGTTGGCGAAGAACTGGCTGTTCAGGTTGCCGATGGGCAAGCCCTTGCCCGGGCCGCGGCCGAACAGGGTCTTGTGCGCCGGCAACCGCTCGAACAGGGCGGGGTCGCCCTTCATCACGTAGTCCCGGGTGCAGTCGTGGAACACCAGCACGCGGGTGAGCCACAGCACCTCCGGGTCCCGGATCTTCGCCGCCAGCAGGTCGAACAGCACCTGCTTGTCGATGCTCATGAAGAAGTTGCGGATGTCGAGCTGCAAGTACCAGGCCGGCCGGCTGCCGTTGGCCGTCACCTGGCCCATGAAGGTGCGCAGACGCTTCACCCCGGCATGTACCCCCTTGCCCCTGCGGCAGGCGTAGGCATCGTGGATAAAGATCCGCTCCCATACCTTCTCCAGCTCGTACACCAGCACGTGGTGCACCACCCGGTCGCGGAAGTCGGCGGCGAAGATCTCCCGGAGCTTCGGCCGCTTGCAGACAAAGCAGACAGAACGGCCGGGGTGGTAAGTGCGGTCTTCCAGCGCCGCCCGCAGGTCGAGCAGGTTTTCTTCCTGCCGGACCTCGAAGCGCAGGGCGTTGACGGTGTTGCGCTTGTTGCGCCGGCAGGCGAGGTACCGCCGGTGCAGATTCTCGAAAGAGAACAGCAAGGGGCATCATTCTCCGGGGCGAACAGCCCAGGCGTAGTTCTCGTTGTTCTTGTGGTTCGCGTTCTGGTTGCCGTCGTTCATGTTGAAGTTCCACGCGTTGTCAGTATTGGGCGCGTACTCCGTGCCGGACCAGTACACGTCGGGCTGCGCATGACCCGTCCACTTTTGGCCGCCGGCGACAACCCAGCAGTGGCGGCCCCACCGGTTGGGGATCCCGCGCGGGTACCCCGCCCTGTATCGTCATGCCTGGCTAAAACCACCTTGAACCCGCCAGGCGGGACGGGCGCACAATGATGTTACTCGGCACGCTCGCCGCCCATGCGGGCGCGGCGATTCAGGCCCCCTTGCTCAAACCGTCCCCGCCCCCGGTTTCCGGCTTGCGCCGGGACGACCTCATGGGCGAGCCCTGCTCCACACTCCTGATCCACCCCTCGTTCTGCCTGCAAACCTTGACCACCAGCTCCGCCGCGTGCTGGTAGGCCTGAAAGCTCCTGAACGCCTTGACCTCCTTGGCCAGGCGCAGCAGCACCAAGACCCGCTCCAGGCCGTCGCGCAGCCGGATCAGCTCCGGCATCCGCTCGCGCGCCGAGTTGGCGCGGATGACCTGCTCCACCACCGCCCGGCTGGCGTGCCGCAGTTCGGTGCCCAGGCTGTACTTGTGGTAGCGGGAGAAGCACGCCACCACCTGTTCGAAGTGCACCGCCGCGTCCAGCGCGGCCTTGTAGATGGGCAGGTGCTCGTAGCGCGCCATGTGCAAGAATTTCCGACATCGCCCCCTCTCACTGGGGGAGAGGCTTGGGGAGAGGGGGTGACGCCCGGAATGACCGACGCCACAGACCCGAAGCCCGCGGGGGACTACGCCCCCCGCACCCCCCCTGCCCTCTCCCCCAGCCCCTCCCCCAACGGGGGAGGGGGGTAAAGGGTCAAAGGGCCCGAAGCACCCAATCACCCACGCCGCCGCGCCCAGCCCAGCCCCGCCAGGCCGAGGACCAGCAGCCCCAGGCTCGCCGGCTCCGGCACGTCGTTCGCGGCGGCGACATCGCCGGGGCGAACAGCCCAGGCGTAGAGCTCGCCGCTCTTGTGGAACGCGAGCTGGCGGCCGTCGGTCATGCGGAAGCTCCACGCGAAGTCAGTATTGGGCGCGTACTCCGTGCCGGACCAGTACACGTCGGGCTGGATGGTGCCGCCGAACAGGGTCTCGTCATCCAGCGCCGGGCCGTCCACCAGGCCCCAGCCCGCCTGCGGCGCGCCGTCGCAGGTAGAGGGGTCGCCATCGCCACCGTCAGGCAGGCAGTAACCCAGGTTGCCCAGGTTCATGTAATACATATAGGCCAGCTCCGAGTGGGGGCTGGTGTTGCCGTAGCCCCAATCGGTGCTGCCGTCGCTGCTGAAGTTGTAGTCGAAGGCGGCGCCGACGGGCGCCACGGTGGGCAGCCGCCAGCCGGTGACGCCGTAGTAGTTGAGCCCGGCCGCCCAGGCGTTGGCAGCGGCCCAATTCATCCACCCATCCGCATCGCCTGTTGCCCCACCGCTGTTGGTGTACTGGGTCTTGGCGTAGTTGGCGTCCGCCAGCCAGGTGATCTTGAGCTGGTCGTCGTAGTAGGCCTCGTAGGTGGCGGCGTTGCCGTCCAGGTCGCGCCCCAGGAGCGCCGCCTGGGCGGTGAGGCTCAGGCTCAGGCCGGCGGCCAGGGCCAGCAGGGTCAAAGACTTCTTCATGATGACTCCCAATTTCATCTCTCCGTGCCCGAACCCCTTCCGGGCACCATGCCACCCCATCAGCAATACCCATACCAACAGAATATTTCCTTGACAAACAAGGCGTTGCGAGAGAGAGAGAGAGAGAGAGAGACTGTAAAACCCACCGACAAAAAAGGCCGCCCGTGGGCGGCCTTTTCGTGTGTCGTGCAGCGCCGATCAGCGCTTGGAGAACTGCTTGCGCCGGCGCGCCTTGTGCAGACCGACCTTCTTGCGCTCCACCTCGCGGGCGTCGCGGGTCACCAGACCCGCGGACTTGAGGGTGGGCTTGAGGCCCGCGTCGTACTCGATCAGGGCGCGGGTGATGCCGTGGCGCACCGCGCCGGCCTGGCCGGATTCGCCGCCGCCGTGCACGTTGACCATGATGTCCACGCTGTCGGCGCGCTCGGTCAGCACCAGGGGCTGGCGCACGATCATGCGGCCGGTTTCGCGGGCGAAGTATTCGTCCAGGGGTTTGCCGTTGACGACGATGTTGCCCTTGCCGGACTTCATGAAAACGCGGGCCACGGAGCTCTTGCGTCGGCCGGTGCCGTAGTAGTAGTTGCCGATCATTTCATTGACCTCAAATTTCCAGGGCCTTGGGCTGCTGCGCAGTGTGCGGATGCTGGCCGCCGGCATAGACCTTCAGCTTCTTGATCATGGCGTAACCCAGGGGACCCTTGGGCAGCATGCCCTTGACAGCGATCTCCAGGGCGCGGCCAGGGAACTTGCCCTGCATCTTGCCGAAGGTGGTCTCGTAGATGCCGCCCGGATAGGTGGAGTGGCGGTAATACTTCTTGTCCAGTTCCTTGTTGCCGGTGACGCGCATCTTCTCGGCGTTCACCACGACGATGTAATCGCCGGTATCCACGTGCGGAGTGTAGATGGCCTTGTGCTTGCCACGCAGACGGCGGGCGATCTCGGAAGCCAGGCGGCCCAGCACTTTGTCCGTGGCATCCACCACGTACCAGCCGTGCTCGACTTCATGCGGCTTGGCGGAAAAGGTTTTCATGTTCGGTCCTGAACCGGGGGGTTGAATCGGAAAGCGGCGGATTTTATGGGATGTTGCCGATGTGTGTCAAACCTGCTTTGTATCTTCCGTGCAAGGTCGGATAATGGCGCGCCATGAACTTGGAGTGGCTGCTCACCCATCTCGCCTCCGCCGCCCTGCTGCCTCCCCTGAACCTGCTGCTGCTGGGATTCCTCGGCCTGCGCATGCAGCGCCGTCGGCGGCCGGCCGGCCGCTGGCTCCTGGCAACCAGCCTGGTCGGCCTGCTGCTGCTGTCAACCCCTTTCGTTTCCGGCCATCTCCTAAGGTTGGTCAGCACCGATCCGGTCCAACCCAGAGGCGACGAGGCGGATGCCATCGTCATCCTGGGCGGCGGCATGAAGGACAAGGAACCGGAATACGGCGGCGACACCCTGGGCAGCTTCACCCTCGAACGCCTGCGCTACGGCGCCTGGCTGGCCCGGCGCCTGGGCAAACCCGTGCTGGTGACCGGCGGACGGGTACGCGACGACATGCTGACCGAGGCGGCCGTGATGCGCGCCGCCCTGGAAACCGAATACGGTATTCCCGTGCGCTGGGCGGAAGAACGCTCCATCAATACCCTTGAGAACGCACGTTTTTCGGCCGGGATGCTGAAGCAGGACGGCATCCGGCGCATCTACCTGGTCAGCCATGCCTGGCACCTGAAACGGGCCGTTCCCCAGTTCGAGCGGGAAGGCCTGTCCGTCGTGGCGGCCGGCACCGACTATCCTACGAGCGGGGACGCGCCCCTCGGCATCACCGACTTCGTCCCCAACGGCAAGGCCATGCTGGAAAGCTACCTGGCCTTCCATGAAGGCATCGGTTTGATCTGGTACCGTATCCGCAACCTGTTCTGAGCAAGGAGTGCAGTGATGAAAGCGCGCGTGAAATGGATCGAGGGCATCACCTTCATGGGCGAATCCGGCAGTGGGCACGCGGTGATCATGGACGGCGCGCCGGACGTGGGCGGACGCGATCTGGGCATCCGGCCCATGGAGATGCTGCTCATCGGCACCGGCGGCTGCACCTCCATCGACGTGATCATGATCCTACAGAAAAGCCGCCAGGACGTGACCGACTGCGAGGTGCAGATCGAGGCGGAGCGGGCTACGGAGCACCCCAAGGTGTTCACCAGGATCCACATGCATTTCGTGGTCAAGGGCCGCGGTCTGAAGCCCGAAACGGTGGAGCGGGCCATCAAGCTGTCTGCCGAGAAGTACTGCTCGGCCAGCATCATGCTCGGCAAGGTCGCGGAGGTGACCCACGACCTGGAGATCATCGAGGTCTAAGCGGCTTCGGCCGGCCGTAACTCCACCCGGTAGGTGAGACCCGAGCCGGCGGCACGAAGCAGCCGGTCGATATTGGGATGTTTGCCCGGATGGGCACGGGCATCGGCCACATGCTCCGCATACAACTCCAGCCCCTCGCTGGCGGCGGCCGGTGTGATCGCGCCGTGCTTATCCGCCAGATAGGCATAGACCCGCAGCGATCCCTGGCTGCCGGGGCGGTTGTCGATGCACTCGGCCGCGTCGTCCGGTCCCCGCAGCACGATGGCCACCAGATGATCGGCCGGGGGCAGGCGCGCCAGACGATCGGCAAAGCAGGCCGCCATCGTCAAAACCAGTAGGCCGTGCGCGTCAGCACCTTGGAGGTCAGCTGCATCGCCATTTTCACAGGCAGGGGCAGTTCCGCGCCGCCGTGGGCGATGGCGGTTTCCGCATGCTTGATCTCGTCCGCCTTCATCTGCTCGACGATGGCCCGGCTCTTGGCATCGTTTTCCGGCAGGGTGCTCAGATGGCTGTCGAGGTGCCCCTCCACCTGGCGCTCCGTCTCGGCCAGGAAACCCAGATTCCAGCGGTCACCCAGGGCGCCGGCCAGCACCCCGATGGCGAACGAACCCGTGTACCACAGGGGGTTGAACAGGCTCTTGCGGCTGCCCAGTTCGTTCAGGCGCCGTTCGCACCAAGCCAGGTGTTCGGTCTCTTCATCGGAGGCCTGGATCAGGGCCTTGGCAGCCTCGGGGTTGCGCGCGGTGAGGGCCTGGCCCTGGTAAAGGGCCTGGGCGCAGACCTCGCCGCTGTGATTGACGCGCATCAGGCCCGCCGCGTGGCGTTTTTCCGCATCGCTCATGTTCGCCTCCGGCACCCCCTGATCGGGGTATGGGCGCCGGCTGGCGGCGGGGACGAAGAGCGTGCGCAGGGCCTTGTCGAACTGGAGGATCAGGGCATCGGGAGTGGGCAGCATGAATTCACCTGGCTGTTCGGTCACGGACATTGTAATCCGTGAGCGCACCACCAAAACAAAGGGCCGTGCCCCGCACGGCCCTCAGGGCACGGAAGCCGGACCCGCTCAGTCCAGGCGCAGGGGGATGTACAGGGAGCCCTCGCCACGCTTGACCAGGACCGCCGCGGTCTTGCGTTTGGTGTCGTTCAACAGGCGATCGAGGTCCGCTGCGCTGGACACGCCATGGTTGTTGACCGCCACCACCACGTCGCCGGGACGTATGCCGGCCCGCGCCGCGGCGCCGGAAACATCCTCCACCAGCACGCCGGCATCGATCTTCAACTCCCGGAGCTGCTCTTTCTTCAGTTCGCTGACCACCAATCCCGCCCGGTTGGCCTTGCGCTCGTCGGCGGCCTGGGCCACCTTCTCGTCCGCCATCTCGCCCACGACCACATCCAGTTCCCTGCTGACGCCCTTGCGCCAGACGGTAACCGTGGTCTTGGTGCCCGGCTTGGTGGCGCCCACCATGCGCGGCAGGTCGATGGAGGACTGCACGTCGCGGCCGTTGAACTTGAGGATGATGTCGGACGGCTGCAGGCCGCCCTTGTCCGCCGGACTGCCCGGCTCCACTTCGGAGACCAGGGCGCCCTGCGGGGACTTCAGGCCGAAAGACTCGGCCAGGTCGGCGCTGACCTCCTGGATCAGCACGCCCAGCCGGCCCCGGTTCACTTTGCCGCCGCCTTTGAGCTGCTCGGCCACGTCCATGGCCACATCGATGGGGATGGCGAAGGACAGGCCCATGTAGCCGCCGGAGCGGGAGATGATCTGGGAATTGATGCCCACCACCTCACCATTCATGTTGAACAGCGGACCGCCGGAGTTGCCGGGGTTGACCGCCACGTCGGTCTGGATGAAAGGCACGTAGTTTTCCTGGGGCAGGCTGCGGCCCTTGGCGGAGACGATGCCGGCGGTCACCGAGTTCTCGAAGCCGAAGGGCGCGCCGATGGCCAGTACCCATTCACCCACCTTCAGCCGGCCGGGGTCGCCGATCACCACCCGCGGCAGCTTGTCCGCGTTGATCCTGAGCAGTGCCACGTCGGTACGCGGGTCGGTGCCGATGACCTTGGCGCGGAATTCCCGCTTGTCGTTGAGCTTCACCACCACCTCGTCCACGTCATCGACCACATGCGCATTGGTCAGGATGTAGCCGTCGCCGCTGATGATGAAGCCGGAACCCTGCCCGCGTTTGGGCGGCATGAAGCGTTCGCCCTCGGGCGGCATGAAGCGGCGGAAGAAGTCGAACATCTCCTCCGGCTCGGGCATGCGGCCACGCCGCATGGATTTGCGCCCTTCCTGGGTGGTGGCGATGTTGACCACCGCGGCGGACTGCTTCTCCGCCAGTTCCGTGAAATCGGGCAGACTGGCCGCCGTCGCGGCAGTGGCCAGGCCGAAGGACAGGACAAGCCAAGTAAACCAACTCTTCATCGTTCACCTCTTCGACAAATGGCAGCGGATGTCGGCGACATCCGGATTCTCGGACTTTCAGCGCGAGGCGCAGCCGACCTCGCCCAAGCGAAGGATCTCGGGCTGGGTCCACCCAGCGCGCTGCCGCACCAGCGGGACGGACAACGCCAGTCCCACCAACCCGCCCAGTACCGCGCCTGCGTCCCCCCAGCCCGCTCCGAGCACCGCGCCCAGGAGCAGCAGGACCAAAGGCAGCAGATACCCGCGCCAGACAGCCCTCAGTACAGCCCCGTCCTGAACTCCGACGATGACCGCCTGGCCGGGTCGGGCGGAAATGAGATTGGTGACCGGGTACTCAGGTTCCCGCGGATGCAGCAGACGGGCATAAAGGGAATTGCCGCAGCCCTTGCCGCCACAGGCCCCGCAGGAGCTCGGGCTCTCGGTGCGCACCCAGGCGGTGGCGCCCTCGACGCGGGTGACGCGGGCGGGAGTTTCGATCATGGCTTGGACGGCGCCAGACCCATGGCCACGGTTTCCACGGCCGACCAGGGTGCATCGCCCAGCACGGTGACCCGCCAGTTGCCCACCTGGCGGGTCACCAGGTTGATCATGCCCTTGTGGCTTTCGCCCTTGACGCTTTCCACCGGCTGCGTCGTCTGTTCGGCGAACAGGGAGATGTAGGCGAGGCCGTCGCTGAACACCAGGTGCTCCACCTCCTGGGGACGGTTGGGCAGCTTGCGCTTCATGGCCGCCACCTGTGCATATCCCGGCGGCAGTTGCCTGGCCACCACGGGGGCCTGGCCGTCCTCCATGGGGCTGTCAGGGCTTTCCATCACACCCTTGGGCAGTCCCTGGATGGGCGCGACCTTGCCGATGCGCACCTTGCTGAAGGCATACTTGAGCAGGGGCCGGCCCGCTTCGTTGACCATCACCACCCGCAGGGGCAGGGCACTGTTTTTTTCGGCGCACAGCACATAGCCCCAGCGATACTGGTCGCGGGGCTGCAACTGGACTTCCTGGCACCATAGGTTGGCCACCCGGTCTATCTCGCCCAGCTTGACGGTGTACCAGTCGCCCAGGTTCGCTGCCTCGGGGGGCAGCAGGTCGGGAAAGTGGCGGCTGCTGATGCGCTTGACCATGCGCGTGGCGCGGCCGTCCGCGGTGATGCTCACCGAACTGCCGTGTTCGCAGCGCAGTTCGCGCGGCTTGCCGTCCATGAAGGTCAGCAGGCTCAGCTTGTTGCCTGCCGCGGAATTGTTTACGACCCGCAGTGTCTGCGAGACGTCCCCGTGCTGAAAATAAAATTCGCCTTCATAGCTCAGGCGGCGGGAGGCATCCGCCATGCGTTGCAGCCAGCTGGCCGCCTCGTCGGAGGCGAGTGGATCGCCGGCCTGGGCCAGGGCCACCCACCCGGCGGCCAACAGCGGCAGCCAGTTCATCGGCCGCCCTCCGCGCCGCTCAGGCTGACGCGGGTGAAACTCAATTCCGGGTTGGAAACCACCGCCTGAGCGTAATCCTGATGGGCCGCCAGGTAGGGCATGACCTGGTCCGGGTTGATGGCCGGCACGGCTTGGAGTGTAGCCACGGGCAGGGGCTGTTCACGGAGCGGCACCGTCCCCCAGAGGGTCCAGGTGATACCGCCCACCGCCGCCGCCGCCGCCAACCACAGGGCCGGCCGACCGCGGGCTGAGCGCGGCATGGGTGCCAGCACGGTGGGCTCCTGTTCCAGTGCCCGGCCCAGGGAATCCATCAGGCGGGGCTGAACCTGCAATTCGCCGCGCAGGGCATCACCGATCAGACTGTACTCCGCCCAGCGGGCTCGGGCATGTGGGTCCCGGCCGAGGGCGAGCACGGTCCGTTGCGCGGCTTCGTCCTCCAGTTCGTCATCGAAAAGGGCGGACAACCATTCCTGCTCGCCGCCGGCCTGCTGATCCACTGACAAGTCACGCGCTTTAGCTTCCATCATGCTTACCACCTTTTGTCATCGGGGGTGTC
Source organism: Thiobacillus sp. UBA3361 (assembly GCA_002360535.1). Lineage (GTDB taxonomy): Bacteria > Pseudomonadota > Gammaproteobacteria > Burkholderiales > Thiobacillaceae > UBA3361. The sequence goes on along the minus strand of DEQR01000056.1, from coordinate 3,937 downwards.
CAGGATCGGCCGCAGCTTGGCAGCGATGGCCTCGCGCGCCCGAAAGATGCGGGAGCGCACCGTGCCGATCGGGCACCCCATGAAACTGGCTATGTCCTCGTAACTCATGCCCTCGATCTCGCGCAGCGTGATGGCGGTGCGCAGTTCCTCGGGCAACGCCTCGACGGCCTCGTTGACCGCATAGGCAATCTGCTTCGACAAGAGTTCCGCGTCCGGCGTGTTGTAGTCAGGCGCCGCGAAGCGTTCGTCACTGCCATCGTCATCATCGCCCCGCACCTCGTTGAAGGTGCTCACTGCCTTGCTGCGGGTGGCCAGGTAGTTCTTGGCCGTGTTCACAGCGATACGGTACAGCCAGGTGTAGAAGGCCGCGTCACCGCGGAACTGGGGCAACGCCCGATAGGCCTTGATGAAGGCCTCCTGGGCGATGTCCTCGACCTCTTCCGGGTCGCGCACCATGCGCGACAGCAACCGGCCGATCTTGCGCCGATACTTCTCCACCAGCAGATCGAAGGCCCGTTTGTCACCCGACCGGACCCGCTCCACCAGGAGCAGGTCCGCATCCCGTTCACTCATCCCGCTTTCCCCGAGCTTGTGCTTGTTTAACGCCCCGCGCGGCGGGGCTTTCCATTGCAAGGCGGGCCTAGTATAACCATACGCATATGGCCACACGCCCACTGACCGGGCCAAGGGCGACTTGGTTCCCATAGAAACGACAAGGTTTTTTCAATGGACCGCTGCGACGTGCTGATCATCGGCTCCGGCCTGGCCGCCTGCACCCTGGCCCTGTCCCTGCCCGAGCGGCTGCGGGTGCTGATGGTGACCAAGAAGGACTTCGCCGACAGCGCCAGCCACTGGGCCCAAGGGGGCATCGCCGCCGTCTATGGTAAGGACGACAGTTTCGACGCCCACGTGAGCGACACCCTGGTCTCCGGGGCGGGCCTGTGCGACGAGGCCACCGTGCGCCACGTGGTGGAGAACGCCCCGGCGGCCATCAACTGGCTGATCTGGCAGGGGGTGCCCTTCGATCGGGAGAACCAGGGCTACCACCTGACCCGGGAGGGCGGCCACAGCCAGCGGCGCATCTTCCACGTGGCCGACGCCACCGGCCGGGCGGTGCAGGACACCCTGCTGGCCCGCCTGAAGGCGGCCCCCAACATCAGCCTGCTGCCCTGGCACATCGCCATCGACCTGCTCACCGGCGAGAAACTGGGCCTCGGCGCACCCGGCGTGCTGGGCGCCTACGTGCTGGACACCGCCGGCGGCCACGTGCAGACCATCGCCGCCCGCCACACGGTGCTGGCCACGGGCGGGGCCGGCAAGGCCTTTCTGTACACCACCAACCCGGACACGGCCACCGGCGACGGCATCGCCATGGCCTGGCGGGCGGGCTGCCCGGTGGCCAACATGGAGTTCGTGCAGTTCCACCCCACCTGCCTGTACCACCCCCACGCCAAGTCCTTCCTGATCACCGAGGCGATGCGCGGCGAAGGCGCCCTGCTGCGCCTGCCCGACGGCAGCCGCTTCATGCCCGAGCACGACGCCCGGGCCGAACTGGCGCCCCGGGACATCGTCGCCCGCGCCATCGACTTCGAGATGAAGAAGCGCGGCCTGGATTGCGTCTATCTGGACATCACCCACCTGCCCGCCAAGGACATCGTCGGGCACTTCCCCAACATCCACGCCCGCTGCCTGGAACTGGGCATCGACATCACCCGGGAATGGATACCCGTGGCACCGGCCGCCCACTACACCTGCGGGGGTGTGGAGGTGGATCAGCGCGGCCGCACCCCGGTGGACAACCTGTATGCCATCGGCGAGACCAGTTGCACCGGCTTGCACGGCGCCAATCGCCTGGCCAGCAACTCTCTGCTGGAGTGCCTGGTCTATGGCCGGGCCGCCGCCGAGGACATCGCCGGCCGCGAGGCTGCCCCCCACCAGGCCCTGCCCGCCTGGGACGAGAGCCGCGTCACCGACGCGGACGAGGAGATCGTCATCGCCCACAACTGGCATGAACTGCGCCGCTTCATGTGGGACTACGTGGGCATCGTGCGCACCAACAAGCGCCTGGAACGGGCCCGGCACCGCATCCGCCTGCTCACCGAGGAGATCCACGAGTACTACAGCCACTTCCGGGTCAGCAACGACCTGATCGAACTGCGCAATCTGGTGCTCACCGCCGACCTCATCGTCAGCAGCGCCCAGCGGCGCCACGAAAGCCGCGGGCTGCACGCCTCCCGGGACTATCCGCAGACACTGCCGGAGGCACGGGATACGGTGCTGCAGCCGGAGTAGTCAAGGCCGGACGCGATCCGCTCCACCACTGACCGCGGACATATTCCCCGGAAAAATTGCATATGACCAACGGGATATTGAGCAGGCGGTAACCCGCGCGCACACTCCTCTCACCCACCGGACGGGCATCCGCCGGGGGACCACAACACAAGCCGAAACATCCGGGGCACAGGGAGGAGAATCCAACAATCAGCTCCATCCGCCCCACCAAGATAGGAGTCTGATCATGCGCAAATCCATGCCCGGCCTGGCCCTGGCCATCGCCACCACCCTCGTCGCCCCGGCCCAGGCCGATATCGTCAGTCTGTGGGATTTCAATTCCCCCGTCGCCGATGCCAACACCTCCACGGGCAACCTCCTGCCCGCCCTGGGCGGAGGCACGGCCGCCACCCTGGGGGGCGTCACGGCAAGCTTCTCCGCCGGCACGGGTTCTTCCGACCCGGCCGGGAGTGACGACTCCGGCTGGAACACCACCACCTACGCATCGCAAGGCGGCGGCGACAAGAGCCGCGGGGTCCAGTTCAACGTCAGCACCGTGGGCCTGAAGGACATCGTCCTGACCTACGACCTGCGCCACAGCAACACCAGCTCACGTTACGAACTACTGCAGTACAGCCTGGACGGCATCAACTTCACCGACTTCGCCACCTTCGACGGCGATGCCGGCGACACCTGGTTTAACGGCCGCAGCGTCGATCTCAGCGGCATTGCCGGCGTAAACGACAACGCCAGTTTCGCCTTCCGGGTGGTGGCCACCTTCGCCCCCGGCACCGGCGCCTATTCCTCCTCCAACGACGGTTCCAACTACGCCACCAACGGCACCTGGCGCTTCGACATGGTCAGCGTCAGCGCCGCCCCGGTACCCGAACCCGAGACCTATGCCCTGATGCTGGCGGGGCTGGGGGTGGTGGGCTTGGCGGTACGCCGCCGTTCCAGGACCTAGCGGCGGCTTGGCTGATCAATGAAAGGGGTAAAGCACATTTTGTAAATAACCTTCCAGTCCTAGGAGAAAGCTGGAGGACAACTTATTTCCCCGGTTGCTTTTACCCCAGTGCGCCTCGAATTCCCAAACAAGCTGTCATGTGGGGGCTTTAATCTGCGATCTGGCTGGCAGCGCTATGCCGGTCGGATGCAAGAAAACTACTTTCAGGGAGGAAAGCAAATGTGTACAGACATATTCCGCCGACTCATATTTCTAGTTGCAACCTCCATTCTTTTTCTACCCACTTCTGGATTCCCGGCCAGTTGTGGATTTCTCCCATATCAGAACCAATGCAAAGACAGCAACTTTTGGCCAAGCATAGAAGGTTGGGGACCAGCATATGACATGGAATCATGCCAGCCAAAACCGAAATATGTATGGAATGCAGGCGCTTAGGATGCTCTGCGAAACCCGCCCGATAGTGGACAATCCGGGTCATAGGAAACGAGCCTGAGCCGAGGACGATGAAACAGCGCAGCCTTGCCGAGACGGGGTACGAGAGGCGCCCGAAGACGACCAAGCGTCAGCGGTTTCTGAGCGAGATGGACGCGGTGATCCCATGGTCGAGACTGGTGGGGGTGGTGGAAGCGGCGCAGCCGAAGATGACCTCGCGCGGCGGTCGCCCGCCGTTTCCTGCCGAGACCATGTTGCGCATCCACTTCA
>DEQR01000055.1 GCA_002360535.1 Thiobacillus sp. UBA3361 | reverse complement strand
AGAAGCGCTTCCCCGACGATGAGCATCTGGCCGACCCCCTCAACGTCAACAAGGCCACGCCGGAGATGCTGGCGGGCTACGACTACCTGATCCTGGGTACGCCGACCCTGGGCGAGGGCGACCTGCCCGGCCTGGAGGCGGATTGCCAGAATGAGAGTTGGGCCGAGTTCCTGCCCAAGCTGGCGGAAGTGGACTTCACCGGCAAGACCGTGGCCCTCTATGGCCTGGGGGACCAGGAGAAGTACGCGGGCAATTTCTGCGGCGCCCTGGGCGAGCTCTATGATTTCGTCACGGCACGGGGCGCCAGGGTGGTGGGTGCCTGGCCCACGGACGGCTACGACTTCATGGCCTCCAAGGCCGAGCGGGACGGCATGTTCGTGGGCTTGGTGCAGGATCTGGACAACAAGAAGCCGCTGCTGGAAGACCGCCTGGAAACCTGGCTGCGCCTCATCTCCGGGGAGTTCGGCCTGACGTTCTGAAGCGGTGGGAGATGGGGGACGCTGGCGGCGGGCGGCTTTCGCGCTGCCTATCGGCAGTTCTATGCATGGCCCCGGAGCAGGGGTTCAGGCACGCAATCGCTTGAAGATCCAGGTGCGATTCGATTCGGATTCGGGCGCCTGTATCAGCTCCCAACCCTGGGCACCCAGCTTATTGAGCTCGGCTTCCAGCACCTTGGCGTAGGCCTTCATCCGTTCGCCCTCCCTGCCTCCGTAACTGCGGGCGACGTTCTCGGCCATTTCGTGGAAATCGCTGCGGACAATGTATTCGAAACATGGCATGGGGGTTCTCTCACGAATGTGCCGATAAGAATGTGTCGAAAATCCTGTTGGGAAATTCAAGGCTACTGACTGCTACTCCCGCGGATCGTTCGTGACGAGGCGAATGAAGGCCCCGCACCGAACGCGTCTGCTGATTCTTGTTCGTCCCGTCATCATATACCCGTCGCCCGCTGAACTCCGAGCCGGCTAGACGCGCACAGTTCCCCCTTACGCCTGGTGCCCGATCTCCACGTGCACACGGGCTGCATGACGTGCTCCAGGGCATCCTTGATTCTCCTTCGGGCTACTTCATCCGCGACGCCGTCCTGACCACCTCCCCCGCCACCATGAACACCCCATTGCCCAGGTGGTGCAGGGTCCTGGGCTGCTTCACCGCCGTATCCACCCAGGCGTGGACAACTTCCAGGATGAACAGGCCGTAGCGGTTCACCATGCGGGTGTCGGCGATGCGGCATTCCATGCTGGCGTAGCACTCCTTCACCAGGGGCGCGCTCACCAGCTTGGCGGGTTTGGGGGTGAGGCCGAAGTCATGGAACTTGTCCGTGTCCCGCCCCGTGCAGTTGCCCACCTCGACTACCTGGTTGATGAGTTCCGCGGTGGGGATGTTGAGGGTGCATTCCCGGCTGGCCTTCAGCAGGCCGTAGCTGTAGTCCATGTTGCCGAGCACGCAGCCCACCAGGGGCGGCTCGAACTCCATGGGCATCTGCCAGGACAGGGTCATGACGTTGGGCCGGAGCTTGCCGGCAGTGGCCAGCAGCAGCACGGGGCCGGGCTCCAGCAGCCGGTAAACCTTGCCGAGGGGATAAGCGCGTTTGGCCATACTATGCCTCCGAACATGCCGAGGTTGATTTCAGGCTAGCCCGCATCCGGAAATCGTCAGGAAATTTCGCGGAAGAATTCAGTCCCGGCGCAGACGCATTTCCAACAAGCACACGCCCAGGGGAATAGCCAGCACCGCAGCGCTTCTGCAGTAGCCCGGAGGAGGCTGAATGCCGAGTTCGGGACGATGTCTGGCAACCGCCCCCGGACTCGCTGCGCCCCTCCGGGCTACGTCGAGGAGGTGGCCTTCAGGGCCAGCAATGCCTGAGCCCCTTCCTTGCCTCCAGGTTTGCGGCTTCGGGCAGGTCCGTCACGCATAGGCCGGCAGGGTGGTAATGCGGCTGTCTTCCAGGGGCATGCCCACAGCGTAGTGGTAGATCACCTGGTAGCGGCTGTCGGTGAGGCCCAGCACCTCGTGGTCTGCGTCGTCGAAGAAGCAGCCGATGCCGGTGCCGCGCCAGCCGGCGGCCTCGGCTTCCAGGGTGGCGCAATGGCCCAGCATGCCGGCCTCCCAATGCAGGTGACGGTAGGCGGCGGGGTTTGCCGCGATGGGTGCGTCGAACTCGGCGGCGAACATCAGGGTGAAGGCGCTCATGGCAGCGATGTCCTGGTGGCAGGAGATCGTGCGCGCGGTGCGCTCGGCCTGGGCGGCAACCAGTTGGTAGAGCGGCAGATCACTGTCCGCCGGGGTCCAGGCGAACTCGCAGCGCAGGGCCTCGCCCAGGCCGGTCAGGGCGGTTTCGGCGCGGGCCAGCAGGTAGAGGCCGGGTGCGATGCCATCCACCCGGTGAATCAGCATGACGGGGTGCACGCGCGGCGCGCCGTCCCACATCCGCCAGACCGGCGAGCCACCGGGCAACAGGCTGGCCAGGATGCGGCGGAAGATGGCCAGCGGCATCAAGGAGCGGCCGTCGAAGGCCTGGGCGCTGCGGCGTCGGAGGATGACCTGGGATGCGGGCGAATCCGGAATGTCATTCCGGCGGATGCCGGAATCCGGAGGTTTGGCCTCAGGACCCCGGCTTTCGCCGGGGTGAGCGAGAGGCAAGGCGCCTCGCGTTGCCACCGCCACCTCGTCGATCACCGGCCACTGGTACATGGGCTTGGGGTCCAGCAGGCTGGGAACGCCGCTCCACTCGTCCCACTCCAGGGGCGGCAAGGGAGCCTCGCCGCCAGCCGGCGCGTCGATGGCGACGATGACCTCGGGTTCCTCGGCCTCCACGCCGGTGAAGTCCTCTGCCCGGCCGGTCCCCAAACAGCGTGCCAGGGCGCCGTGCTCCAGATCGACCAGGCGCGGCCGCCAGCCATACAACGTGGCGGCGCAGGCCACGGCGGCCAGCACGTGGCCCATGTCCAACTGGCAATAGCGGAAGGCGCGCTCGCCGTACTTCCAGGCCTCGCGCCAGGTAATCGAGGTGAAACCCAACCACAGGCCGGGACTGTCGGAGGCGGTCAGGCTGCTGGCCCGCCATTCCAGGGTGTGGTCCCGGTTCTGATAGTGGTACAGGCCGTCGGCCAGGCCCTCGACCCAGTAGGCGATCACCCAGGTCTCGGTGGGATGCAGGTTGCCGGACGAGGGATGGGCGCGCAGCGCCCAGCGGCTATCGCCATACTGCTTCCAGGCGGTGATGGCGGTGGAGAGACGCAGCAGGCCGCTCAGGCTGGAGAGGTCGAAGGGTGCGGCGGGACGTTCCTCGTCCAGCGCGGACCAGGGGATGTCCGGCAGCGTCGTTTGGCGTGGCAGTCCATACCAGCGGGTGCCGCTCCAGCGCCGGAAGGCCTCCGGCTGGGCATCCCAATCCAGGCCGGCGGGGCCGGCGGCGTAGCGGTCCAAGTGGTGCTTGGTGCGGTGGTGATAAGCGTGGATGGCCTCCGGCGCGCCGCTTGCTCCCCCGGGGGCGTTCATGCCGGCTCGTCCGCGGTCTCGTAGCCCAGTTCATCGGCCGGACAGCCGATGGGCTCGCCCAGGTTGCCGTCGGCGCCGGTCTCCTCGACCGGGTCGTTGTGGATGTCCTGGGTGGCGATCACCAAGTCGCCCAGTTGGTAACGGCTCATGTCGGTTCCTTGTGGTCAGTGCGTGGCGGGCTACGTCTAGGCTGGGCCGCATCGCGCAGCATCAGCCCAATATCACCGTATAGGCGCGGCGCAGCAATTCAAGTTCCACCGGCGAGCAGCCGCGGGCCTCGGTGATCGCGACGAAACGTCCACCCGTGGCCTCGGCCTCGGCGAAGGGCGGGTCCACCGTGTCCAGGGAGGCCGGATTACCGTTACCGGTCCATCCGGGGTTTGCACCGTGGCGTGAAACTCCGCCTCTGGTTTCAGCGCGCCGCTGCCCAGGTTCAACCGGCGCTCGGCGATGCGCAACCAGCCCCGCGGATGGTAGGCTACTGGCGGCTCGCCCTCGCCTTCCTCTTCGACACCCGACAAGGCGGGCAGCCGGCCCTCCACCAGATCGTGCAATTGCGAGGTCCATTCGCCGGCGATGCGCTTGAGCTTCCTGACCTCTTTCTCCAAGTCTTTCAATTCATCTTCATTCACGATCATTTCCTCTGCGTAGGGTGCAATACGCGGAGCGCATGGCACCGTTCACCGTTCGACATCCGGCGCCCAGTCCCGGACTCGCTTCGCCCCTCCGGGCTACGTTCGTCACAAACCGGCCACTTCCGGGTACTTGCCCACGATCCCCAGGGCCACCGAGAGGAACTTGTCCGCCTCGCCCTTCATCTTCGACGGGCTGTCGAAGATGAAGCGGTGGTCGCCATCTCGGGAGGTTCCGTGGGTATGGCCGGATGGGGCGGGGAATGGGTGGGCAAAAGCATTCATGACCTGCATTTCGCAAGCGTCGTGCCAGAGACGCCAGCCCAAATATTCAAGAACTTAGCTGTACGAGGTATGTAGCAAAGCCGACAAGCCCCCCGCCAGAAGGCAGGTTCAACAACAAAGATGGCCGGGGAGGTGCGGGATCGACAGGCGTGGTGATAATGTCTGGCCGCTGCGCTCCCTTCGACTTTCAACGACCGAGGCCAACATGAAAACGCGCCAATATCTCGCCACCCTGCTGTTCGCGCTCGCCGGCGCCAATATGGCCCAAGCCGGTCAGGACCCATTGTTGACCGCTATGGAGGAAAGCCGGGCAAGCGGCAAGGGCCTGACCTTTTTCGTCAACGGCCAGGCCATTCCCGGCCTGGTGGTAAGCGTCGATGATCGTCATGTGATCGCCCGCAGCCAGGCCCAGGGCACCATCGTCATCCGTTTGGATCGCATCGACGGGGTGGCCGGGTTCATTCCCGTGCCGACGACCGAGCGCAAGGCCCCATAGCGCCGCGGCCCGTCCGGCATGGCCCTGTCATGCACGGGACCTCAAAGCCCCGCCGGCGTGGTCAACCTCCGGCGCAGCCGGGCGCCGTGGGCCAGGCCTGCGAAAACGGTCAGCAAACCGCACAGGAACAATGTCGGCCGGACGCCTACACCCTGGGTCAGACTGCCCACCGCCAGGCTGCCCAGGGGGGCGATGCCCAGGAAGGACATGGAGAATACCGACATGACCCGACCGCGCATGTCGTCCCGCACCCAGTGCTGCAGCAGGGTGTTGCTGCCGGCGGCGATGAGCACCACGGAAAAGCCCAGCACCATCAGGATCGGGTAGGCCAGGCCGTGGACGGTGTTGAGGGCGAACAGGGCCAGGGCCGTGCCCCCCAGGGGCGCGGCCAGCGACACCCGGCGGACCAGCCCCTCCACCGAGGGCCGGGTGGCCAGGAACAATGCGGCCAGCAGTGCCCCCGCCCCGGCGCTGCTCACCAGCAGCCCCAGGGTGCGGGCGTCGCCGCCGAGTTCGGCTTTGACGTAGAGGGGCATCATCACCACGTAGGGTGTCAACAGAAAACTCGCCGCTGCCACCAGCATCAAAAACAGGCGGATGTCGCCATGGCCGAAGGTGTACGTCAGCCCCTCCTTCAGTGCCAGCAGGGGACGCTTGGAGGCATCGCCGCCAGGCCGCGCCCGGATCGCCAGCAAGGCCAGCATCACCGCCATGTAAGACAGGGCGTTGAGCAGAAAGCACACCGCCTCCCCCGCCCAGGCGATGACGAAGCCCGCCAGGGCCGGGCCCAGGAAGCGGGACACGTTCACCAGCATGGAATTGAGGGCGATGGCGTTGGGCAACAGGGCGCGATCCTCCACCAGATGCACCACCAGGGACTGGCGCGCCGGCAGGTCCACGGCGTTGATGCAGCCCAGCAGGAAGGCCAGGCCCAGGAGCACTGGCGCCGTGATCCACCCCTGCCAGGTCAGCACCGCCAGGGCCAGAGCCTGGAGCAGGGACAGGGCCTGGGTCCACAGCATCAGCCGCCGCCGGTCCATGCGGTCCACCCATACGCCCCCCAGCAGCCCGAACAGCAGGATGGGCGCCTGGCTGGCAAACCCCAGCAGGCCCAGCACCAGGGCAGAACCGGACAGCGAATAGGCCAGCCACCCCATGGTCACCTGCTGCATCCAGGTGCCCGCCGTGGAGATCAACTGGCCGCCGAAGTAGATGCGGAAGTCGCGGGAACGCAGGGCGCGGAGGGGGTGGGAGAGGACGGTGGGCATGGAGAGGTTTCCGACATGGCATCGGTGGCCCGGGTATGAGGCCGGAGTGCCATCCATAGGGTCAAATGCAGGCGGCCAACAGCATAGCCGACTGGCATGCCTTCCCGGATACGGAGCCCTTATGTTCGCCACCCTTAAAGCCCTGGACAACCGGGCCGTTAACGGGCCATGCTTACAACATTAGCGATTTCTAATGTAACGAGCCCGAGCATGACCCCCGACGAAAAGACCCAGGCCGCAGAACAGGCCTACGAGAAGGCCCTGCGCTACGAACTGGACTACGGCTGCTGCCCGCAATGCGTGCTGGCGGCGGTGCAGGAAACGGTGGGCATCATCGACGACGCCACCATCAAGGCCAGCCATGGCCTGTCCGGCGGCGGCGGCCTAAGCGGCCAGGGTGCCTGCGGCGCCCTCACCGGCGGCCTCATGGCCCTGAGCGCCAAGCGCGGCCGCGACCGGGACAAGCTCGACCGGGGCCGCTTCATCGGCAACTTCCAGAAGGGCAAGGAACTGGTGGAACGCTTCCGGAACGAATTCGGCGGCGTCACCTGTGAAGACCTGCAACAGTGCTTCACCGGCCGCACCTACGACATGTGGCGGCCCGAGGAATACCAGGCCTTTAGCGACGCCCGCGGCCAGCAATGCGCCCTGGCCACCGCCAAGGTGACCAAGTGGGTGGTGGAGATGATGTAACACCGTCCGTGGATGGGAAATAAGGGTGTCCTTGAGGTGCCCTTTTGATTTCCGGGTACGGTAGGGAATGAGCGTTTACGCGTACTGGCGCAGGCGGACGTAGGCCAGCAGAGCGATCAGCCCTGAGGCGAACATCAACGACGTGGACGGCTCCGGAACGGCCGACACGTCGATGCGCATCGCACCGTTGGCATTGGCTGGATTCATGTACCAGCCGTCCGGGCTATTGATGTCGAAGTAGCCGAAATTGGCGCCCGGTACCGCGTTCGGCGGCCCGCCCAGCCAGGCCACCTCTGGCGTGCCTTCGCCGGGAGCCAGCAGCAGCCAGTAAAGCTGACCCGCCTGGAGAAAGATATCCGGATCCCCGGCCGGTATGTGCACGATGCTCTCCCTCTTCGACAGCTCGCCCTGCACGACGGCCTCGGCGAGGGCAAACTCGGGCAGGTTCTGGGCGTCGGTGGTGGCGAGGTACACATGGACGATGTCCGTGCCGTTGTCAGCCAGGGAACTGCCAATGGCAATCCACACGTCCGACAGCATGCCGCTGACCGTGGGGATGAAGGTATTGCCGAACAGTGCGCCGCCCACCTGCGCGCCGCCGTAGTAGCTGAATCCCGCGACCTGCCCGAATCTCTGGGGTTGCACCAGGAAGGTGTTGTATGCGGTAGTGGTGGCGGCATGCGCGATGGGCGCGGAGAAGGCAGCCACTACGAGAATGCAAGATGCGAGTAGTTGGAACATTTGGATTCTCCCTTTCATTGAGTCCTAGGCTGGGGACTGTGAAATGGTACCCCGGCACGCAAGGCCGAACATGTACTGTGAGACAGCTAGGTCAAGCAATTTGGAGAGCCTGAAGGGACGGCGAAACGGCAGGAATCCGCTTAAGGCGCAATGCCCTTCGGTTATTGCGCCCTACGGCTACGACTCCAAGGCAACTCGGACTTCAGGCCACTGTCCGCTTCCGCAACACCGTCATGTTCGAGCCGGTGAAGCCCAGGCGGCGGTAAAACCCCAGGGCCGGGGCGTTGTCCCGGTCGGCCAAGAGGGTGCGCGGGTCATGCCCTCCGCCGCCGCCCAGGCCGGCACGCCGGTGGGTCGCACCGACGATGACGTCCTCCAGCAGTAACACCCGGCCGCCCTCGGCGGTACTGACGGTGACCAGGGCGTTGGCCATGGCCACGACCCGGCCGTCGGCGCGGGTGACGAACAGGCGGCCCAGGGCCGGGGTGTCCAGGATCAGCTCGAGACCGGCCAGTTGTTTCGCCCGGTCGGGCCGGAAATCGGCCTCCAGGGCGAACAGCTCCGCCAGCAGGTCGGCCATGTCCTCCAGGTCCCTCGCCGTGGCGCATCCCACCACGACGTCCGGCCGGGTTTTCCTTGCGTCTTGCACCTGGCCGCTTGCCCCTGTCACCCCACCAGGGCCACGGCCTTGACCTGGGCGAACACCACCTTGCCTGGCGTCAGTTCCAGGGCCTGCACCGAGCGGCGGGTGATGCGCGCCACCAAGGGCGAGGCGCCCACCCGCAGGCGCAACAAGGCCAGCGCCGGGTGGCTCTCGTCGGCGATGGCCTCCACCGTGGCCGGCAGGGCGTTGAGGATGCTGGTGTTGAAGCTGTGTTGCAGGGCGATGCTGACGTCGCGCGCCAGCACGCGCACGCGCACGCGCTGCCCAACCGCGTGGCCGGCGTCGCGCGCCCAGAAGTGGCCGCCGTCGAAGTCCACCCGCGTCAGGTGCCAGTGTTCGTCGCGTTCGGCCACCGTAGCGTCCAGCACCACGCCCGTGTCCTCGCCCAGCTTGATGGGCAAATCCAGGCGCGCCAGGATGTCGGTGAGCGGCCCGGCGGCCACCGCACGGCCCTGGTCCAGGACCACGATGTGGTCGGCCAGGTGGGCCACCTCGTCGGGGGCATGGCTGACGTAGAGGACGGGGATATCCAGTTCGTCGTGCAGGCGTTCCAGGTAGGGCAGGATTTCCCGTTTGCGGGCCAGGTCCAGGGCGGCCAGGGGTTCGTCCATGAGCAGGATGCGGGGACTCACCGCCAGGGCGCGGGCGATGGCGACGCGCTGCTTCTCGCCGCCGGACAGCCGCTCCGGCAGGCGGTCCAGCAGATGGGCGATACCCAGCAGTTCCACGGCGTGCTCCAGGGACACCTTGCGCGCGGACGCGGCCACCCGTTTGAGGCCATATTCCAGGTTGCGTTTCACCGTCAGGTGGGGGAACAGGCTGGCCTCCTGGAACACATAGCCCAGGGGGCGGCGATGGGTGGGCAGGAAGGCCTCCCCTTCCTGCCATGTCTCGTCGCCCATCCTCAGAAAGCCGCCGGGCACCTTTTCCAGGCCGGCGATGCAGCGCAGCAGGGTGGTCTTGCCGGAACCGGAATGGCCGAACAGGGCGGTGACACCTCGGCCCGGCAGGCTCAGGTCCACGTCCAGGGTGAAGGCGGGGAATGCCAGCCTGAACCGGGCCTGGATGGCCGGATTATCCATGGCCCATGCGGTCGGTCCGGATGGCTTCCCCCTTTGCAAAAGGGGGAGTGAGGGGGATTCCCGCGGCTTCACGTCTGGCCGCGCCGTCGAATCCCCCCTGCCCCCTTTTTCCAAAGGGGGGGATAACCAGGTGAAAGTGGGCACTCATTTGCGCGGCCTCGTGGGGTTGAACTGATACAGGGCCAGCAGCACCAGGAAGGAGAACAACACCATGGACGCGGACAGCCAATGCGCCTGGGCGTATTCCAGGGCCTCCACGTGGTCGTAGATCTGCACCGACACCACCCGCGTCTCGTCGGGGATGTTGCCGCCGATCATCAGCACCACGCCGAATTCGCCCACCGTATGGGCGAAGCCCAGGATGGAGGCGGTCAGAAAACCGGGCCGGGCCAGGGGCAGCACCACGCTGAAGAAGGTGTCCAGGGGAGAGGCCCGCAGGGTGGCGGCGGCCTCCAGGGGCCGGTCGCCGATGGCCTCGAAGGCGTTTTGCAGGGGCTGCACCACGAAGGGCATGGAATAGAACACCGAGGCCACCACCAGGCCCCAGAAGGTGAAAGGCAGCAGGCCCAGGCCCAGCGCCTGGGTGAGCTGGCCCACCGGCCCGTGGGGACCCATGGCCACCAGCAGGTAGAAACCCAGCACCGTGGGCGGCAGCACCAGCGGCAAGGCCACCACGGCGCCCAGCGGCGCCTTGAGCCACGACCGAGTGCGCGCCAGCCACCAGGCGATGGGCGTGCCGATCAGCAGCAGCAGCAGGGTGGTGACGGTGGCCAGCCGGAGGGTGAGCCAGATGGCGGCCAGGTCGGCGTCCGCAAAGCCCATTCAGCGCCCGGATTCAGATGTCGTAGCCATAGGCGCGCATGATCGCCCTGGCCTTGCCGCCTTTCAAATATTTCGCCAGTGCCTCGGCGGCGGCGTTGCCCTTGCCGCCGGCCAGGATGACCGCGTCCTGGCGGATGGGGGCGTGCAACCCGGCGGGCACGATCCAGGCGGAGCCTTCGCCGATCTTGCCGTCCCGCATCACCTGGGACAGGGCGACAAAGCCCAACTCGGCGTTGCCGCTGAGGGCGAACTGATAGGTCTGGGCGATGTTCTCGCCGAGCACGAACCTGGCCTCCAGCGCGGACTTGAGGCCCAGGGCGGCCAGGGTTTCCAGCGCCGCCGCGCCATAGGGCGCCAGCTTGGGGTTGGCCAGGGCCAGCTTGTGGAACTGCCCGCCCTTCAGCACCTCGCCCTTGCCATCCACGAAACCCGGCTTGGCGGACCACAGCACCAGGGTGCCGACGGCGTAGGTGAAACGGCTGCCGGGCACGGTCATGCCTTCCCGCTCCAGCCTGGCCGGCGTTTCGTCGTCGGCGGCCAGGAGCATCTGGAATGGGGCGCCGTTCCTGATCTGGGCGTAGAACTTGCCGGTGGCCCCGAAGGCCGGTTTGGCCTGGTGGCCGGTATCCCTGGCGAACTCGGCGGCGATGGCGTTCATAGGCGCGGTGAAGTTGGAGGCCACGGCCACCGTCACCTCTCCGGCAAGCGAAGCAGCCGGCAGAGCCAGGGCCAGAAGGAAGAGCGGAAAACGAAGCGGCATGGTGTCGGTCCTGTTGAAGCAAGTATCCCCCGGCAGAGCCCGAGGATACTTCCGTCATCTCGATCTGCGCCATCATGGCGGTGGCGAAGCGCTCGACGCTCGATCGAGGGGCATCGGAACCAATCAAGCGTTGGCCAGGGCGACGAATTCGCGGATGTCGAGTGTCTCCCCGCGCCGGCCGGGGTCGATACCCGCCTGCTGGAATGCGGCCTCGTCGATCAATCCCTTCAAGGTATTGCGCAGGGTCTTGCGGCGCTGGCCGAAGGCACGGGCGACGATTTCGGCGAAGCGTTTCTCGTCCCGGTAGAGGAGCCGCTCTCCGGGCAGGGGGATGAGCCGCACCACGGCGGAGTCCACCTTGGGGGGCGGGCTGAAGCAGCCGGGCGGCACGTTGAACAGCTTTTCCACGTCGAAGCGCGCCTGGAGCATGACCGTCAGCCGCCCGTAGTCGGCAGTGGCGGGGCGGGCGGCCATGCGGTCCACCACTTCTTTCTGGAGCATGAAGTGCATGTCGCGGATGCGGTCGGCGTAACCGGCCAGGTGGAACAGGATGGGGGTGGAGATGTTGTAGGGCAGGTTGCCCACCACCCGCAGGCCGTCCCCCAGGGGGCCGAAGTCGAAACGCAACACGTCCGTCTCGTGCACCGTCAGGTGTTCGGGCGGGAAGTCCATACGCAGCCGGCTGGCCAGGTCCCGGTCCAGCTCCACCACGTGCAGGTGATCCAGGTGCGCCAGCAGGGGACGGGTCAGCGCCCCCAGGCCGGGACCGATCTCCACCATACGGTCGCCCGCCTGGGGGCGGATGGCGGCGACGATGCGTGCCAGCACGCCCGGATCGTGCAGGAAATGTTGGCCGAATTGTTTGCGCGGACGGTGACCCTGTTCCATGGCCTAGTGTTCCCTGTTCCCCGTGCCTTGCGACCTGTGCCGCGCCATATCCCAGGCCTGGGACAAGGCGGCGCGCTGGCTGCCGTCATGGACTCGGCCGCCGCCGGCCAGCTCCAGCGCCGTGCCGTGATCGACGGAGGTGCGGATGATGGGCAGGCCCAGGGTGATGTTGACGCCCTCGCCGAAAGTGGCGTGCTTGAGTACCGGCAGGCCCTGGTCGTGGTACATGGCCAGCACGGCGTCGGCCTGTTCCAATAGGCGGCGCTGGAACAGGGTATCCGCCGGCAGGGGACCGGCCAGGTCCAGGCCGCGCGCGCGCAGGTCGCGCAGCACCGGTTCGATGACCTCGATCTCTTCCCGCCCCAGGTGGCCGCCTTCGCCGGCGTGGGGGTTGAGGCCGGCCACCAGGATGCGCGGCCGCGGGATGCCGAAGTCCGCCACCAATGCCCGGTGCAGGATCAGCAGGGTGTCGGCCAGGCCGGCGCGGGTGATGGCGTCCGCCACCGCGCGCAAGGGCAGGTGGGTGGTGGCCAGGGCAACGCGCAGCGGGCGGGGCGGGGCCAGGGCGTCGAGGGGGGCGAGGGGACCGGCGAGCATCATCACCACGCGCGGCGTGCCGGTGAGTTCCGCGAGATATTCGGTGTGACCGGTGAAGGGGATGCCGGCGTCATTGATCACCCCCTTGTGCATGGGGCCGGTGACCAGGGCGGAGAACTCGCCGGACCGGCAGCCCGCCACGGCGCGATCGAGTCCGGCCAGGACACCAGCGGCGTTGCGGGGATCAAGCCGGCCGGCCACGGCCGGCACACTCAGGGGCAGGTCGAGCAGGCTGACGGGCGCCGCGGTCCCGCCGGGAACGTAGTCGGGTAGTGTCAGGGGCAGACCGAGCGCTTCGGCCCGCCCGGCCAGGCAGTCCCGGTTGGCGAGCAAAACGACGGGGATCTCCGGCGCTGGCGATTGGGCCAGCAAGACGCCCAGGTCAGGGCCGATACCGGCGGGTTCGCCCGCGGTGAGGACGAGGGGCGGGGGAGACGCCTCACGCCTCACTCTTCGAGCCGGTATTCCACGTAGGCCCGGTCGCGGGCCTGGCGGATCCAATCCTCGAAGGCCTCCTCGGCCTTGCGGTTGCGGATCGCCTGGCGTGCCTCGAAACGGCGGCGTTCCTGGGTGACGTCCTGCTCGCGCCGCTCCAGTACCTGGATGAGGTGCCAGCCGAAGGGGGAGGCGATGGGTTCGGAGAGTTCGCCCGGCTTGAGGGCATCCATGACCCGCTCGAACTGGGGCACCGTGTCGCCGGGGCTGAGCCAGCCCAGGTCGCCCCCTTTGCTGGCCGACAGGTCGTCGGAATGGAGCTTGGCCAGCTCGGCGAAGTCGGCGCCGTTTTCGATGCGTTCCTTGAGCTGTTGCAGGCGGTTGCGGGCGTCGTTGTCGGTCACCACTTCGTTGAGCTTGACCAGGATGTGGCGGGCGTGAGTCTGGGTGACGACCAGGGCCACGTCCTTGCCGCGCAGGTCGGCGAGCTTGAGGATGTGGAAGCCGTTGGCACTCTTCAGCACCGGGCTGTAGCCGCCCCGTTTAATGTCCTTGACCGCCACGGCGAACAGGGTGGGCAGCTGGGCCAGGCTGCGCCAGCCCAGATCGCCGCCCTGCAGGGCATTCTGGGTGTCTGAGTAGCTGGCCGACACCTGCCGGAAATCGGCTCCGGCCTGTAATTCGGCGTAGGCCTTCTCGGCCTTGGCGCGAGTCGCCTCCAGCTGTTCCGGGCTGGCCCCTTCCGGCGCCAGGACGAGGATGTGGGCCAGCCGGTATTCGGTCTGCTGGCCGGATTCGGCGGCCGGGTTGGCCAGATAGTTGTCGATCTCCGCGTCGGTGACGGTGATCCGGCTCTCCACGTCGCGCTCGCGCAGGCGCGAGATCATCATCTCCTCACGGATCTGATTGCGGAATGCGTTGTAGTCGGTGCCTTCCTTTTCCAGGGCGGCGCGAAACTGCTCCGGGCTCAGGTTGTTCTGCTGGGCGATGCGCGCCAGGGCCCGGTCCAGTTGCGGTCCCTCGAATCGAATGTTGGTGTCCTCTGCCATCTGCACCAGGACGCGCTCGGTGATCATGCGTTCCAGCACCTGTTTTTCCAGCAGGCCGCGCGGGGGCAGGGGGGTCTTCTGGCGTTCCAGCTGGCGCAGGGTGTTGTCCAGTCGGCTGCGTAGTTCGTGCTCGGTGATGACGCCGTTGTTGACTACCGCCACGATGCGATCGACGGGCAGGGGTGCGGTGGCGGCGGGACCGGCGTGCAGGACCAGGGCGGCCAGGACGGCGGTGCCGGACAGCTTACGGCAGATCGAAATCATCGCTCTTTGCATAACCAGGGATGCTCCGTTTCAGGATTTCCAGGGGATTGGGGCCCAGCTTGGTCAGGCCGCGCAGCTCCAGTTGCAGGAAGAAGGCATTACTCGCCTCGGCCTCGCTGGTGGCCAGGCGCTGTATGACACCGCGCAGCGACCAGCAGCCCGGGTTGTACTCGAAGCCCAGCAGACCTTCCACCAGACGGCTTTCCTGGAACGAGTAGTTGACGCGGCCGACACCGTACCACTGAGGTTTGAGCGGCCATTGCCAGGAAAAATCCAACTGATCGACGCCGGCGGCGTATTTGTCGTTGGTGAAGCGGTA
Organism: Thiobacillus sp. UBA3361; assembly: GCA_002360535.1. GTDB lineage: Bacteria > Pseudomonadota > Gammaproteobacteria > Burkholderiales > Thiobacillaceae > UBA3361. Next base: position 56,712 of record DEQR01000055.1, on the reverse strand, counting down.
ATCGGCGTTGAACAGCTTGCCCCTGCCGTCCCGGTAGGCGTAGCCCAGGTTGGCCTTCACCGTGTCGCCGTCGTCGGTGTTGAACTGGATGCCGCCCAGGACGCGTACCCGGCTGTTGATCTGGCCGGAGACATGGGCCAGCAGGTCGGTGCTGTCGCCGCCCCGCACCGCGCCGCCGGGCAGGGTGACGCGCTGGTCGGCGAAGTAGTAGCGCTGGCCGACGATGACCTGCAGCCGTTCCACGCCGCTGGATGGCTCCAGGAAGCGGCTGGTCACCGCCAGGGTGAGCTGGTTGGCATCGTTGATGCGATCGACGCTGGTGTACTGGTTTTCCGAGAAGAGCTGGGAGAGGGACAGGTCGGCCAGGCCGCTGTCGAAGACCGGGATGTCGGCCTGGCTCCGTTTCGGGATATAGACGTAATAAGCGCGCGGTTCCAGCGTTTGCAGGAAACCCCGCCCGCGCCAGGACCATTCCCGCTCCATGAACACCTGGCTGTCCAGGCTGAACACCGGCATGCTACGGGTCTGGCTGGTGAACCCGCCAGCGGGTGCCGCGGCCAGACTGTCGGGCAGGGCGCGGCTGCTGTCGTCCAGGTCGTAACGGGTCAGATACCAGCCCAGCTTGGGGGTCAGGTTGGCGAAGCTGTTCTGCCAGGTCTGGCTGAGGCTGGGGTAGAGGTGCAGGCGCTGGCCCTGAACACGCTGGTTGGTGTCGTGGTCGTAGCGCACAAATTCGCCGGATACGTCCAGGTTCAGGCCGGCGAAGGGTTCATCCTTGCGTTGGCCGTTGAAGGTGATCTGAGGTACCCGGTGATAGGGCGGCACGATGGCCGCGGCGTTGGGGTCCTGCAGGGTCTGGTAGGTCTGCACGCGTCCGCTGGCGGTCCACCAATTGCCCCGGTAGGTGAGGCCGGCCTCGCGGGGAAGGTTGACCCGCGAGGTGTCGCCGACCAGGGCCGATAGGTCGGAAAAGTAGGTGTCGTCGGAGACATCTTCCAGACGCAGGTTGCCGCTCAGGCGGTCATTGAACACGTGGTCATGTCTCAGCACCCCCCGCGCGCGGGTGGCGTTCTTCACCCGGTCCTCGGGCAGCACCTCCACCAACAGGTCGCCGTTGTAGTGCGGTTGCAGGTAGCGGTATTCGGCGCCGAGCTGTAATCCGCGCCGGGTCATCAGGCGGGGCGTGAAGGTGGCGTCCTGGTTGGGGGCGATGTTCCAGTACCAGGGCGCGATCAGTTCCACGCCGCGCAGGTCGGATACGCCGTAGGCCGGGGTCAGGAAACCGCTCTTGCGCTTGTCGTCCAGGGAGAAGTCCATCCAGGGGGCATACAGGATGGGCGTATCCAGGTATTCCACCCGCACCTTGCGGGCGCTGCCGACGCTGCTGATGTAGTCCAGCTCCAGTTGCTCGGTGCGCAGCACCCAGTCCTGCTTGTCCGCCGGGCAGGTGGAATAGGTGGCCGACTTCAGGTCGTAGCGGTCCCGCCCTTGCAGGCCGATGCGTTCCGCGATGCCTTGGGCGGGCAGGCCCTGGCTGGTCTTGAAGTTGTAACGAACGCCTTCCATCTCGCCCAGGTGATCGGCCAGACGCAGTTGCAGACGGTCGGCGGTCACGCTGCGGTTGGGCTCGTCGAAACGCACGTTGCCGCGTGCCTCCAGGCGGTCGCCGTCACGCCGGTAGCGAATCCAGTCGGCCTCGATCCGCTGGTCCAGCTGGCGCATGCTCACCTGCCCTTCGGCGGTGATCTCCCGGTCCGGGTAGCCCTCGAAACGGTCCGCCTCGAAGAACATGGGCTGCTGCCGGGCGGCCGGCTTGCCCTTTTCGGGCGCGAGTTCGCCGGTGGTCTTCAGGGGTAGGGGCTGGGCCGCCAGACCTTCGTGCGCGATGGCCACCAGGCATAAGGGCACGAGCAGGAGTCGGCGGGACGACATGAGCGGGGCGGGTGATAAGATGATGGCCTTCGAATCGCGCCGATTATATCCGTGGAACGTCTGCAACGCTTGCGGGACTGGGTGGCGGCCGTGCTGCCCGAGCCCGTGCTGGATCTGTCGCCCGCCTCCGCCGACGCCAGCTTCCGCCGCTATTTCCGGGTCACCACCGCCGCCGGCAGCCAGGTGGTCATGGACGCGCCTCCCAGCCACGAGGATTGCCGGCCCTGGCTGCATGTCGATCGCCTGTTCCGCGCCGCCGGGGTGAATACGCCGGAAGTCCTGGCCGAGAACCTGGATGAGGGCTTCCTGCTGCTGTCCGACCTGGGCTCCACCACCTATCTGACGGCCCTGAACGATGCCACGGCCGACCGCCTGTACCGGGACGCCAACACCGCCCTTGTGAACATACAGCTTGCCAGCCGGGCCGGCGAACTGCCGGATTACGACGCCGAGTTGCTGATGCGCGAGATGCGCCTGTTCCCCGACTGGTACCTGGCCAGGCACCTGAACGTCGAGCTTGACGCGGAGCGGACGCAGGTGATGGAGGACAGCTTCCGGGCCGTGCTGGAAAACAACCTGGCGCAGCCGAGGGTGTACGTGCACCGCGACTGGCATTCGCGCAACCTGATGGTCACCGAGACCGACAATCCGGGCATCGTCGATTTCCAGGATGCGGTCTATGGCCCCATCACCTACGACCTGGTCTCCATTTACAAGGATGCCTACATCGCCTGGGACGAGGAGCGGGTGCTGGACTGGTGCATCCGCTACTGGGAGGCGGCGCGCCGGGCCGGCCTGCCGGTGCACGGCGACTTCGGCGCCTTTTACCGCGATTTCGAATGGATGGGCGTGCAGCGGCACATCAAGGTGCTGGGCATCTTCGCCCGCCTGTTCCACCGCGACGGCAAGGACGGCTATCTGAAGGACATGCCTTTGGTGATGCACTACCTGCGCCGCGCCTGCGAGCGCTACGTCGAGTTGCATCCCTTCCTGCGCCTGCTGGATGGTCTGGAAAACCGCCAGGCCCAGGTGGGCTACACCTTCTGACATGCCGACCCAGCCCCCTCAGCCGGCCACGCAATCGTTCAGGGCGATGATCCTCGCCGCCGGCTTCGGCGAGCGCATGCGCCCACTCACCGAGCACACCCCCAAACCGCTCCTGCCGGCGGGCGGCAAGCCGCTCATCGTCTGGCAGATCGAGCGCCTGCGGGCGGCGGGCATCGCTGAGCTGGTAATCAACCACGCCCACCTGGGCCGGCAGATCGAGGAGCGTCTGGGCGACGGCGGCGGCCATGGGGTTAGCATCGCCTGGTCCGACGAAGGGGTGCCCCTGGAGACCGCGGGCGGCATCGCCAAGGCCCTGCACCTGCTGGGCGGCGCACCCTTCCTGGTGACCAACGGCGATGTCTATACCGAATTCGACTACGGGCGACTGCTGCCGGTGCTGCGGAACATGGCCGGCAACGCCCGCCGCCTGGCCCATCTGGTCCTGGTGGACAACCCGCCCCACCATCCCCAGGGGGATTTCGTGCTGCACGGCGGACAAGTCACCGCACCCCTCGCCCCCCAGGCCGCACGCCTCACGTTCTCGGGCATCGCCTGCTACCGGCCCGAGCTGTTCGCCTCCGTACGTCCCGGCGACAAGGCCGCCCTGGCCCCGCTGCTCAAGGCCTCCATGATGGAAGGGCGGGTCACCGGCGAGCATTTCCGCGGCCGCTGGGAGGATGTTGGCACCCCGCAGCGCCTGGCCGAGCTGGATGCCGAGCTGTGCGGCAGGGAACTGGCCGCATGAGCGCTCCCGCCCGGCCGTCCGTAGGGAGCGCGCTTCCTCTCCTGGGGAGGGGGTCGCGCAGCGACAGGAGGGTCGTCCAGTGAGTCTGGAGCAGGCCATCGAGGCGGCCCGGCGGAGACGTCAGCGTGTGCTGGCGGCAATGGGCGATGGGGTGATGGTCCTGTCCACCGCCCCGGAGCGCGTCCGCAACCGCGACACCCACCATCCCTACCGTTACGACAGCTATTTCCATTACCTGAGCGCCTTCCCCGAGCCGGAGGCGGTGCTGGTGCTGGTGGCCGGGGACACCCCCCGGCAGTTCCTGTTCTGCCGCGAGAAAAACGAGGAACGGGAGGTCTGGGACGGTTTCCGGTTCGGCCCCGAGGCGGCCGCCGCCCGCTTCGGCTTCGACGAGGCCCGGCCGGTGGCGGAGCTGGACGAAAGAATGTCCGAGCTGCTGGCCGACCGGCCGGTACTCCACTACCTGCTGGGCGACGACCCGGCCTGGGACGGCCGCGTCATGGGTTGGCTCAACGCGGTACGCGGCAAGGCCCGCACCGGCGTGACCGCGCCGTCCCGGATCGTTGATGCGCGCGCCATGCTGGACGAGATGCGGCTCATCAAGGACGCCTACGAGATCGAACTTATGGACCGGGCCGCCGCGGTCTCCGCCGTCGCCCACCGCCAAGCCATGGCCGTCTGTCGCCCCGGTCTGCACGAGTACGAGGTCGAGGCGGAACTGCTGCGCGTGTTCCGCGCCGGCGGCTGTGCCGCGCCCGCCTATCCGCCCATCGTGGCCGGCGGCGCGCATGCCTGCGTGCTGCATTACGTGGCCAACGACCAGCCCCTCAACGCCGGCGATCTGCTGCTCATCGACGCCGCCGGCGAGTTCGCGGGCTACGCCGCCGACATCACCCGTACCTTCCCGGTCAGCGGTCGCTTCGAGCCGGCCCAGCGGGATGCCTACCAGCTCGTCCTGGCCGCCCAGGCGGCGGCCATCGGGGCGGTGCGACCCGGCAATGCCTGGAATGCCCCCCACGAGGCCGCGTTGCGGCTGCTCACCCAGGGCATGGTGGACCTGAAACTGCTGGCCGGGGACGTCGATGGCCTCATCGAGCGGGAGGCTTACAAGCGCTTCTACATGCATCGCACCGGCCACTGGCTCGGGCGGGACGTGCACGACGCGGGCGAATACAAGCTGAACGGGCAATGGCGGCCCTTCGTGCCGGGCATGACCCTGACCGTGGAGCCCGGCATTTACATCCGTCCGGCGGACGACGTGCCCGAGGCCCTGTGGAACATCGGCATCCGCATCGAGGACGACGTGCTGGTCACCGAGGCCGGCTGCCGGGTACTGACCGAAGCGGCCCCCAAGACGGTGACCGAGATCGAGGAATTGATGCGGCATGGCTGAGCATGGCGAAATCGCCGCGGCCCGGGCGGTGCGACCGGTTGCGAGTTGTCGCCGGCCGCCGACGTGGACGAGGCCGGAACGGAGGTGCAATGCCTGAACATGTGGGACATGTGGATATCGCTATTGTCGGCGGCGGCCCTGTGGGCGCAGCCCTGGCCCTGGCCCTGGCCGAAAGCGACCTGTCCGTGACCCTGCTGGAGGCACGGACCGAGCCGGTGCGCAGCGACCCGCGAGCCATCGCACTGTCGGAGGGCACCCGACTGATCCTGCGGCGGCTGGGTGTCTGGGGCAGCCTGGAGGATCGGTCCACGCCCATCACCCGCATCCACGTTTCACAGCGGGGCGGGCCGGGAGAGGTCCTGCTCACGGCCGCGGAGGCCGGTGTGCCGGCCCTGGGCTGCACGGTGGAATACGGCGACCTGTATCAGGCCATGGCCGGTGGCCTGGTGGGCGGTCCGGCGCGGCTGGAGACCGGCGCGCAGGTGCAGGCGGCGCGGCCCGCCGCCGGTTGCGGGCTGGTCAGCTACCGGCAGGCCGGCAGCGACCGGGAGCTGAGTGCGCGGCTCATCGTCCTGGCCGACGGCGGCCGCAGCCTGCCCGCCGTGCAAAGTCTGGAGAAGGACTACGGCAGCGACGCGGTGGTCTGCACCGTGGCCACCGAAAAGCCCCACGGAAACCTGGCCTACGAACGTTTCACGCCCATGGGCCCCATGGCCCTGCTGCCTCTGCACGACGACTATGCCCTGGTGTGGACCGGGCCGCGCGCGGAAATGCAGGCCATCCTGGCGCTGCCCGAGGCGGATTTCCTGGTGCGTCTGCATGCCCATTTCGGTAACCGCCAGGGCCGGTTCCTGCGCGCCGGCACGCGAGGCGGTTTCTCCCTGCGCCTGATCACCAGCCGGCAGGCGGACCGGCCCGGTCTGGTGCGCATCGGCAACGCCGCCCAGACACTGCACCCGGTGGCCGGCCAGGGCTTCAACCTGGGCCTGCGCGACGCCTGGCACCTGGCCCAGCTCCTGCTGGACACGCGCCGCGAGGACCTGGGCGGGCAAGGCTTTCTGGACCGCTACCACGTCACCCGCCGCTGGGACGTGGGCGGCGGCGTGGCCATGACCGATCTGCTGGTGGATACCTTCCTGGGCGATGCCGCGCTGCCCGGCGCCCTGCGCGGTGCCGCGCTGGCCCTGCTGGACGCCCTCCCGCCCCTTAAGGCGGCTTTCGCCCGCAAGATGATGTTCGGAGCCCAGGCATGGTGAGGGGAGCGGTCAGCCTTCAGCTGTCAGCGGTCAGCTTGGGCCGCCGGACAGGCGGTGCCGTGCTATACGAGCCGGTGACTGCCGCTGGCGTGGACGTGACGTTATGAGAGCGGATACGGTGGGGCAGCAGCAGGAAAACTTCGACATCGTCATCGTCGGTGGCGGCCTCACCGGCGCCGCCCTGGCCCTGGCGCTGGCCGACGGCCCGCACCGGGTGGCCCTGCTGGAGCAGCATCCTCCGGGCCCTCTGGCCGAAACATGGGACAGCCGCATCTATGCATTCAGCCCCGGCAACGTGGACTGGCTGCGTGGACTGGGCGGTTGGCCGGCGGAGCTCCGCGCCCAGGCAGTGTATGCCATGCGCATCTTCGGCGACGCGGGCGGCCACCTGACCTACGATGCCCTGGATGCCGGCCTGCCGGAACTGGCCTGGATCGCCGAGAACAGCCATGTGGTGCACGCCCTGTGGCAGGCCCTGGCGGGACATCCGCAGGTGCGCCTCATCGAGGGCCGGCCGGAGGCGGTGATCTGGGGCCAGTCGGACCATGTGCTCCTGCTGGCCGACGGCAGCCGCATGCAGGCAGCGTTGCTGGTCGGCGCCGACGGGGCCAACTCCTGGCTGCGCCGTCAGGCGGGCATCGAGATCGACCTGGATGACTATCACCAGTCCGGCGTGGTGGCCAACTTCGAGACCGAGAAGGCGCATCGGGGCATCGCCTGGCAATGGTTCCGGGACGATGGGGTGCTGGCCTATCTGCCCCTGCCCGGCCGGCGTATTTCCATCGTCTGGTCCAGCCGCGAGGACTTGGTGGCCGGCCGGGTGGCCATGCCCTCGGAGGCATTCGCTGCGGCCGTGACCGAGGCGGGCGGCCATGCCCTGGGCAGGTTGCGCATGATCACCCCGCAGGCCGCCTTCCCCCTCAAGCGCCGGCGGGCACGGGAATGGGTGCGGCCTGGGCTGACCCTGATCGGGGACGCGGCGCATACCGTGCATCCCCTGGCGGGGCAGGGTGTGAACCTGGGCTTCCGGGACGCACGCCTGTTGGCGGCTATGCTGGCCGCGGGCGGGAACCCGGGCGAGATCGGCCGGCTCAGAGCCTATGCCACGCGGCGCCAGGAGGACGTGGCCAGCATGCAGTGGGTCACCGGCGGCCTGAAGGGTTTGTTCAACGATGCCGGGCTTGGCTGGCTACGCAACACCGGCCTGAGTCTCACCGACACCCAGGGCTGGCTCAAGCAGGCCCTGATGCGCCACGCCGTGCAGTAGGCCGCGGTGGTGCCGATTCATCCAGATTCATCCATGCGAGAGGGAAAGACGATGCGTTTGATCACATTGCTGTTGATGGCCATTGGGATGGCCGCCGCCCAGGCCGGCGCGGCCGACGCCGGGCAGGCCGGCATCCGCAAGGCCGTGCAGGCCCTGGCGCCCGACGCCAAGGTCACCGAGGTGGCCAAGTCGCCGGTGCCCGGCCTGTACGAGGTGACCCTGAAGGGGCCGCGGGGCCCCCTGGTGGTGTACGTCACGGAACAGGGTGGCCATGTCCTGCTGGGCGAACTGCTCGACGTGAAGGAACGGCGCAATCTCACCGCCGAGCGCATGGACAGGCTCACCGCCGTGGATTTCGGCAAGCTGCCCTTGAAACAGGCCATCAAGGTGGTGAAGGGCAACGGCAAGCGCAAGCTGGCGGTGTTTTCCGATCCGGATTGCCCCTATTGCCGCAAGCTGGAGCCGGAGCTTTCCAAGCTGGACAACGTGACCCTGTACACCTTCCCTTACCCCCTGCCCATGCACGCCGACGCGGGGCGCAAGTCGAAACTGGTGTGGTGTGCCAAGGACCGGGCCAAGGCCTGGGATGACCTGATGCTACGCGGCAGGCTGCCGGAAGGGAGCAAGACGGATTGTGACAATCCGGTGGACGAGAACCTGGCCCTGGGGGCGGAACTGAATGTGACCGGCACGCCGGCCATCATCTTCGCCAACGGCCAGCGTATCCCCGGTTATGTGGAGGCGGCACGCATCGAGCAGATGCTGGACCGGGCGGACAACTGACGGGGCGTCTCGGGACGTCGATATACAAGACAGGACTGTCGCGGTTTTCGACGGGCGGGATCGCCGCCTGGGGCAGAGGGATTTCGGATGTGGCGGAGTCGGAGCGGCGATCACGGGCGCGTACCCGGTCGAAGCCCGGACGCTTTGGACGAACTTCTGCCGCTGTTGGACATGTCCGCGCGGGAGGAGGGCCTTATGGGTGGCCCCGGCTGATTGTAATTGCCGGGGGTTGCGGACACCGGGGCGTCAGCCCTCGGAGCGTATGCGCCACTGCTCGGGCAGGCGGCTTTCGTCCGCCGTCTCGGTCAGGCTGTGGGCGAGCACATACCTGACGATGTTATGGACTTCCCGGTTGTCGCAGAGCAGGGCCACATGGGTCAGGCACCGCTTCAGGTAGGCGATTTCTCGATCCTTGTGGCGCAGGATCTCCATGGCAAGCCGGTATTTGCTGGTTTGGAGGCGTGAGCCGGCGGTGGGTTTGAGGTTGAGCATGGTCATGGGGCTTTATCCAGTCGCATACCATTACGCAAGCCGCGTGCCATCCTGATCCTGGGTTTGCCGGCAAGCTGTGGGCAGGCTTCAGCGGCAATGCCCGGCGGCATCCGGCCGCATCCAGAAACGCAGCCACTGGTCCACGCGCTGGCGGGCGTGCCGGGTGGCTATCTTTTCCTCCGGGGTCTGGTCGGCGCGGAAATCGAAGGCCCGCCGGGCCATGGGATAGACCTGGTATTCCACCGGCACGCCCCGCTCCCAAAGCGCATAAAAGGCGCGGCCGCCGTTCATGCGACGCAGCTCGAAGTCCTGTTCGCCGATCAGGAACAGCATGGGGGTGGTGATTTGCATGACCTCCGGCGCCACCCGGAACAACTGGTCCGGCTCGGGAGCGTTGGGGTTCTGCATGTGGCCATAGTAGCTGGCGATGGCGGCCAGGTCCGGCCCCCGTTTGGCGGCCAGGCGGATGGCGTAGTAAGGGCCTCGGGACAGGGCGACGATGCCGGCGGGGATGCGGCAGGCCTCGGGTAGGGCCAGCAGATAGTCCAGGGCCACCTCCACGTCCTTCTCCGTGTCCGGGTCGTGTTCCGCGGGCCAGCGCTCGATCATGCGGCCGCTCTGCCAGTCGGGCGCCACCACCAGATAGCCCTGGGCGGCCAACTCCATCACATGCCTGCGCTCGGCCTCGTCATAGCCGCGTTTGGCGTGGATGAACAGCACCGGCGGGAAGGGGCCCCGGCCGTCGGGTACCGCCACCTCTACCGGCACGTCGATGTCCCCCGACTTGAGGCTCAGCTTGCGCAATTCGGCGGCTTGTGCGGGATCGGCCGGAAAGCCGGCAAGCAGGGCCAGCAGGGTGAGGAGGCGCGTGTACTGTCGCATGTGGGTCTCCCTTCGTTGCGGATGGACGGAGCATACACCTTGGGATTTTCTCCGCGCCGGCAGCCGGCGCGACGCGCGGGCGCTCTTATACTTGGGGCATGAGCGAAGCGATGCGAACGGACTGGCGACGACTGGCGGCGGCCCCCCTGGTGCGCATGCTGGCCCTGTCCCTCAGCCTGCATCTGGCCCTGATCATGCTCATCCAGCCGGCACCCGGCAGCGCGGTGCCGCGCACCCTGGTCATCCAGGCACGCCTGGCCGATCTGCCTCGGCCTCAGGCCGAGACCGAGCCGCTGCCGGACATCCCGGAAGAGGCCGTGGTCGCCGGCGCGCCGCCCGCGTCGGTCCAGGAACCGGAACCGCCGCGCACACTTCCCGAAAGGCATCCGGCCCCCCCCCTTGCGCCGGTTCCCGCCGAGCCGAGCAGCCCGTTACCGCCATCGCCGCCGGGGCCGACCACGGTACCGAGCCAGCCAGCTCCGGTGGCTGAAGTGCCATCGCCCGTACTGCCTCCAACGCTGCCCAGCCCGGTGGCAATGCCTACCGAGGCGCCGCACGCCGCATCCAGGTCGGCCGAGGGGGGCATTACCTCCCTGCCGCAGGTGCCTGTGCCGTTCGATACCCGCTGGTATGCGGCGCGCGAGGTGGATGCGCTGCCCAAGCCCAAGGAAGGTATTCGCTATGCCTACCCCGAGTCAGCGCGCAAGGCGGGCATCGAAGGCTCGGTGCTGGTGTTGCTGCGGGTGGACGAACAGGGGCGGGTACGCGAGGTGGAGGTGTTGGAGAGCGTGCCGCCGGGGGTGTTCGACGAGCTGGTGCTGGATACCCTGCGCCGCGTCGCGTTTACGCCGGCCCGGCTGAACGGCGCGCCGGTGCGTGCCTTGGTGAAGCACCGGGTGCGTTTCGAACTCGAATGAGATGCCCGGCCGAGCGGCCGGGCCAGAGTGGTGTGTCGGGAGGCGTCAGTCCACCAGTTCGTGCCAGGTGATGCGTCCGGCGCTGCCCGGGCCGAAGTTCACCAGCGGGGCTACCGCCTCGCCGCCCATCTTGTTCAGGATGGCCACGCCTTTGTTAGAGGTGCGGTCCAGCTTGACGAAGGTGGCGCCGCCGATGGCCGCGCCGGCCTTGATGCCGGCCACCGCCATGTCCTGGTTCACGTCGATGGCGCCGTTGTTGTTGGTGTCGAAGGTCTGGATGGACGGCAGCCCGCCGGAGTTGTAGTCCAGGGCCATCAGCCAGCCGTCTCCGCCATGGGCGCAGGGGGTGTTGCTGGGGATGTAGGTGTTGAAGAAGATCAGGCCGTTGATGAGATAGCCGGTGCCCATCACGCGTTCGCCCTGCGTGGGCAGGTCCATGCGCCAGCCCAGGTAGGCCGTGGGCGTACCACCGCTTTCGCAAGCGGTGGTGGCGGCCGAGGCACACCAGGCCATGCCGTTGCTGGAGGGCACCCGCGCGCCCACTTCGAGGACTTTGCCGTTGACCGTGGTGCCCGCGGTGTATTCATTGGCGATGGTCTGGGCCAGCAGCCAGGAGCGTCCGGCGATGGTCTCCCCGCTGACGGCGGTGCCGTTGAAGCTCGCGCCGTTGCGGTCCCAGATGCCGTAGTAGGTCTGGTCCTGGGTGAACTCGGGTTCCGCGGAATTGTTGTCGTCGTTCTCCATGTACTTGCCGGTGCCGAACAAGACCAGCATCCCGCCTTCCTTGTGTCGGGTCACCTCGGGCGGCGAAACGATGGGCTGGCGCACGTTGCTGCCGTCCTTGGCCACGAACAGGGGATTGCCGGACAGGGCCACCGTCCAGTCGCCGGGATCGCTGCTACTGACGTCGAATTTCCACAGGTTACCCTTCAGGTCGCCGGCATAGATGACGTCCGCCTTGCCGTCGCCGTTGGTATCCACGGGCGTGGGGGTCGAAAGGCCGTTATCCCCGAGGCTGCTTTCGGCCACCAGCTTGATGTAGTCGGTGCCGCTGGTCCAGCTGCCGTTATGGCCGCCATCCAGGAACAGGATGTAGAGCGCAGCCTTGCCGGCGGTGCTGTTGTAGCCGTTGCCGACAATGACCGCCCACTTGCCGTTGTTCATGCGTGCGATCTGGCGCGACTGGCCGGTGCCGGCGTTGCGCGCCGGGACGTTGTAGGTGTAGCCCAGGTCGGCGTCGTGGTTGCTGGTGAATTCCCACATCACCAAGTCTTCGGCATTGGCCTCGCTGAAGTCGTTGTCCGGATCGGTCACGTCCAGTGCGAAATAGCCCTTGCCGCCACTGGCCAGTCCGCTCACCAGCACCGTCTGCCAATCGTTGCCCACCTTGGCGTCGGCCACCATGGGGCTGCCATCGACATAGTAGCGGTGGCTGTAGTTCTGGGCGGTCAGGGCACTCAGGTTCGCATAGACCGGCGAGGGCACGTAAGCCAGCATCTCCTTGCCCACGTTGGCGGCACCCACCTTGACGTTGATGGCATGCAGCATGCCGTCGTTGGCGCCTACATAGACCACAGGCGTGCGGGTGGCGTGGGCAGTGGCGAAGCTGGCATAGCCCGGATAGTCCACATCCGAATAGCCGGCGGAAGGAGGCCCGACATAGATGGGGTTGGAGTTGACGATGTCGCCCAGCTTGCTGATGGCGCGCCGGCGGAAGGTGCTGGCCGCCTGGCCCTCGTGCTGCGATTGGCCGCGCAGGTAGCCCACGCGGTCGGCGCCGCGTCCGTCATAGGTGCCGCCGATGTTCAGATTCAGGAGGTCGCGCTGGGTGGTGTCGGTCTGCCCGTTGATGGCCGTCCACGTGAAAGGCATGCCTCGGTTGTGCTGCAGGCCGTAGGTGATGATGGCCCGGGTGTCGGTGCTGCTGCCCACCTGGGTAGCCAGCTTGAGGGCCGAGTTCCACTCCGCAGAGCCGGCGATGACACCGGTGCTGTTGATGGTGTAGGAAAAGATCTGGCCGCTCCAGTCGTTGGCGTTGAAGGTGGCTTGATAGACCCGGCTGTCGGTCTTCAGGGACACCGAGCTGGTGGCCACCGCGCTGGCGGCCGCTTTTTGCAGGATGGAAGTGAAGGTGCGGTCCAGGGCCTGCTCCAGGCCCAGGGGGTTACTGGCGAAGAAGTAGTTGTCGGGCTGGCCGTCGCTGCCCGGCGTGCCGTCGGTGAGCTTGGCATCCCATTCCGAGGTTTGGTCGGGCAGATTGTTGCCGCCGGTGGCCTCACTGAAGCCGCCCCATTTGGCCGCGTACCACAGGGGATCCTTGAGGCTGCTGCCGCTGTTGCCGTTGACCGTGTAAGTGACCGAGGTGGCGGGATCGCCTATCACGCAGTCGTCGCAGCCGCCGCTGGCGTTGGTGTAGCCGGAGGGGCTGACCGTCACGTTGCTCGGGTCGGTGTAATCGAAATCGTAGATGCCCGAGTGGAAGTGCGGGCCGTCCTTGGTGGTACCGCTGATGATGTAGCCGAAGCCCTGGCCGTTGGCCGTGGAGGCGGATACCGCATCGGTGGTGACGGTGATGGTATTGCCGCTGACCGTGTAGCTGAGGATGCCCCACATGTCCTGGTCGTAATCGCCCCCCATCTCGCTGTCTTCCCAGTTCAGGTAATAGCGGCCGCTGGTGGCGGTCTGGGAGACGACCTTGAAGTCCACCAGGGCACCGCCGCCGCCCAGGCCGTAATTGAGCCGGTAGGCCGGCAGGATGGTGACCTTGTTACCGTTCACGGTCACTTCGATCTTGGGCACGTTGGTGGCCACCTGCACACCGTAGGTGGAGACCTTCAGTGACTCTTCGTCGTCGGCTGGCACGCTCAGGTCGGTGCGGATCTTGTTGACGCGCGCGTGGTGCGCCAGGCCGGACATGAGATAGGAGCCCAGACCGGTGGGACCTTCCGGACACAATCCGGCGGCACTGCCCAGGCCGCTCAGGGTCTTGGCCGTGCAGAACTCGTTGTTGTCGCTGCCGTTGCGGCCCACGAACCAGCTGTTGCCGTTGACCGATTCGCCGCTGCCCACGGTGTTGGTCAGGGTGGCTGGCGTGGAAGCGCTGTTGATCTGTGTCAGGGTGGTGCTGGCCAGGTCGTTGTCGTCCGTCGATACGCTGGCGTTGAACAGCACCACGTTCAATGGCGCACAGTAGTTGGCGCTCGAAATGGGGTCGGTCCAGCTGGCCAGGGTCAGGCCCAGGGCGGCGTCCTTGCTGCCGCTGCTGGTGTAGGTGTAGGCCGAGGTGGCGCTTTGTCCGGCCAGATAACGCAGCGACTCGTAATAGACCTCGGACATGGGGTTGCCCCAGCTGGTGCAGTTGCCCTGGTTGGCGGGCTGGCCCTGGGCCTCGGAGCCGCCGGAGAGCAAGAAACCGGTCTGCTGATAGGTACAACTGTCCCCCGACGAGCCACCGTAGTAGCCGTCGTTGTAGTCGTAACCATAGATGCGCAGTTTGTCCATGTTGTGCACGATGCCGTTGGCGCCGCTCACGAAGCTGCCGTTGGTGCTGGCGTTGACTTCGTTGCTGAAGCTGGAGACGTTCTTGCGCAGCACGCCGCCGGAGATGTTCTTGGCGTAGGAGCCGGTCATCAGGCCGAACTTGAGCAGGTCGCTGTCGCCGTAGTACTGCAACAGGCCGATGGGTTTGTAGTTGCCGCTGGGGTAGGCCTTGCACTTTTCCGTGCCCAGCAGGGTGGAATTGCAGACCTGGGCGCGCACGTAATACTCGCCGGTGCCCGAGCCGCTGCCAAGTCCGTGGGTGCTTTGCGACGGGTTCTCGGCGCTGGCGTTAAGTCCGGACAGGCCGGCGCGGTTGCCGTTACTGCGGAAACCGCCGGTAAAGCCGCTTTGCAGGTTGGATTTTTCCCCGGACCAATAGCACTGCCAGCGCTCATTGGCGCTCCACAGCATGAAATTGCCCTTGGCCACCCGCATCATGGGAGGGTTGGTATTGGACTGGGAGTAGCGGTTGTCGCCTGAGGTGCTGCCCTTGGTCAGGTTGCAGATGGAGATGCCCGTGCCGCTGAGGTTTTCCACCGTCCAATCGCTGTAGGTGCCGCTGCCGGCATAGCCGCCGTCGGGTACGTTGATGGTAATGCTGCCGGCGGCGGTGCTGGTGACGCCGCCGATCATCCAGACGTTGTTGTCACTGGTCCGTTTCGCACGTATCTGGTCGCCAACCTCCACGCCGGAAAGGGTGACCGTGAAGGTCTTGTCGCCCGATCCCACCGACCTTGAGGTGGCACTGGTAGCGGACGGCGGCGTGGTCACCGTGGTGGTGAATGGGGTGACTTCGCTGATCGTTGCACCACCGCTGCCGTCATAGAACTTGGCGAAGGCGTGGGCGTCGGTGGGCAGGTAGGCCCGTTCCAGGACCGTGTCGGTGGCGGTGTCGGTGGACCGGGTGCCGCCGTAGAGCAGCTTACGTACCGTGTCCATCCGCGTCATCGAGGCCCAGTTGAGGAAGTTGCCGGACCATTTGCTGCTGCACTTCTTGGTGCTGCTGACGCTGCTGGGCTCGAAGCGGTTGTTGGTGGTGCTGTAGGTGTAGCACTTGTAGGGGTCGAAGTAGCCGTAGTAGTCGATGCTGTGCTTGTAGGTGGTCTCCGGGGTGCCGTCGCTGTCCAGGTCGGAGTAGTCGTTGTAGGCCTTCTTGAACAGCTGCTGGTCCTTGGAGATGTCCAGCATGACCAGGGGCGGCACCGAGGTGCCCGTAAACATCGGTGAGGTGGCCAGATTCAGGGCCTGGCCGGGCATGGACACGAGTCCGGACCAGATTCCCAGCAAGGTGGCGGTGAGGATGGCGTGCGGTGCTCTCATGGCTTGCCTCCTGAGGGTGGGGTTACAGGCGGAAGATTTCCTGCAGCCACACCACGGTGCTGGTGCGTGCGCCTTGGGCGCGCACGACGATGCGGTAGTAGGGGATGGGTACGGGTTCTCCCGGCGGCCACTTCAGGAAACCCTCGATGAGGTAGCGTGGTTGGGCAGCCACGCCGCTGATGGCGGTGGCGCCGGTGATTTCCCCGTAGGTGATGGTCTTGGCGTTGTCGTCCATCAGACCACTGGACGCCCACACCGGATTGGTCATGCCGCTGGGAGGATTGGTGCCGTAGCCCAGGGGACCGTTGTAGCAAAGCCCGTTGACACAGGTCTTGCTGAAGCCGGACAGACCGCTGATGTTGTTGATCAGATAGGTCTGGGCATCGCGCAGGGCCATCTCGGCGGCCTGCAGGGCACGTTCGCGGTCCTGCCGGTGGCTGGCCATGCTGCCTTCCAGGATGCTGGTATTCATGGCCGAATAGCCCACCAGGGTGAGCACGGCCAGGAAGATCAAGGCCACGACAAGACTGGCGCCGTGTTGCCGGTGTTGGGAATTGGGCATGCCGGAGGGTCGTGTCATCAGGTTCCCCGGTTGCGCAGGCTGAAGGCGGCGGTGAAGGCGCGTCGCAGGCGCCGGTCGCTGGCGGTGACGTCGTTGCCGGCACAGTTCCGGTAGGTCTGGGCGGTATCCACCACCCCGTTGTCGGTGGAGCGCACCAGCACACAGGCCTGCACCACCAGTACCCGTGACCATTCGGCGGCGGAGGCGGGCTGGTTCTTGTAGATGTCCACCGAGCCGTCGCCGTTCTCGTCGAGGCCGTAGCGCAGCTGCAGGTCCTCCACGCCTTCGGCCACCACTTGTCCGCCAGCCGCGTCGCCGCTGCCGTCGCACATCAGCTCGTTGGTGGCGCTGATGTAGAGCTCGTTGCTGGCTTCCGTGCCGGCGGCGATGGCGTTGCCCAGGCAGTCGGCATCGGTTTCCAGGCTGACGGCCAGATAATCCGTTCCGGCCAGGCGCTCACCGGTCTTCATGCTGGTGACGCCGTCCTCGCCGTTGATGGGGGTGCCGTTGAAGGCCACCTTGGATTCGGTGAAGACGGCCGAGATCTCCACATAGCCGGCCTCCGCGATGTTCCGATGCAGAACGTCCATGACGAAGCGCCCGCTCTCCTGCATCCGGGCACCGGCGTCGTTGCCCACGAAGCTCTGGCGGCTGCCCAGGAAGATGTACCCCAGGGCGGCCATCAGGGTGAGCCCCAGGGTGATCGCGACCATCAGCTCCACCAGGGACAGGCCGCCCTGGCGTTGTGGCGGTTGGCGCATCAGGCTTGTGCTTGTACGAAATAGCATCGCGTGTTGGCGGCAGGGGTGCCGCAGGCGGTGGCGGCATCGGTGCCGGTGGTCCAGCCGTTTTCCCCTTCAAGGGACTTGTCCGTCCAGGTGACGGCGATCCAGAACCGGTTGCCACCCCCGTCAGTCACCCTCCCCATGCCGCCGGGCAGCAGGTTGGTGTTGGCGGTATTCCACTGGGCATGGTCGAAAACGGCCAGTTCCCCGGGAGTGCAGGATTGGCTGTAGCAGTTCTTGCCGGGGGTAGGGATGCTGGCGCCCAGGGCATCGTAGCTGTTCGTGGTGACGCCGGCGGGATTGGCGCGGATACGTGCGGCCATGTCCTGAACCTGGTTGGCGGCCACCGTATCCAGATGCGCCTGCTGGTTGCCCTGCAGGGCCTGCACCTGCAGGCCGGCCATGCCCAGCATGCCGAGCGACATGACGACGACGGTCACCAATACCTCGATGAGGGTTTGCCCCCGCTGGCCCTCGGCGAGCCGGGGGATTCGGGGCAGAGGTCCGCTGATTCGGATGAAATCGGTTGTTGGCATCGCACGCCTCCTTGCAACAGAAACTTGTCCGAGCGCCCGGTCGGATCGAAGGTCTGCTGCAAACAGGGGGATGTACGCCTTCCTGTCTGCTTCGAGATGCAGCCCGGCTACCTTAGTCGGGAGAGCGTTTTCGTCCCGTCCCGACCTTAGGTCCTTGGCTTTGCGTCTCCGCCTTTCGACGGATTTGCCCTTGAATCTCGACCTCGGGCTGGCCCGCATATATCCGGGCTTTCCGTTCCGGCTATCGGCGTTCGCCGTGGAAACTTTAGGGGAAGAGGGAAAATTGGTACGAAATTACCAGCGTCGGACTGCTGCCCGGTCAGGCTCGGGCATCGATCCGCTGTCCGAGATGCTCCGGGTTGGCGGCGGACACGGCCCGGACCTGCTCCGCCAGGACGTTCACCAAGGTCTGCTCGGTCTGGTGCTGGACACGCAGCATGGCCATGCCCAAGTCGAGCCGGGATTGCTGGAGTTGCAGGCCGAGCGCGGTGGAGATGTCCATGGGGGCATCAACGGCCTGCCCGGGAATTACTTGAGGCCTAGCTTGTTGCCGGCGTTGCCGTTGACGGGATAGTCCTTGGGCAGCAGCACCCACATGCGTCCGCGTTGTTTCATGGCGCCGGCCTTGGCACCGGCCTCGTCGCCGAACCCCCAGAAGAAATCGGCGCGCACGTTGCCGCGGATGGCTCCGCCCGTGTCCTGGGCCATGACCAGCCGAACGAGGGGTTCGCTGGAATAGGGCCAGGTGGTGGCCAGCCAGACCGGCGCGCCGAGGGGTATCGCCCGCGGATCGACAGCGATGCTGCGTCCGGCCGTCAGGGGCACGCCCAGGGCACCCAAGGGGCCGCCGAGGCCGTTGGGCAGCTCGCGGAAGAAGACATAGCTGGGGTTGGTGCGCAGCAGATCCGCCAGCTTGTCCGGGTTGCGCACCGCCCAGTCCTTGATGCCCTGCATGGAGGCCTTGTCCAGGGTCAGCTCGCCCTGGTCCACCAGCCACTTGCCGATGGAACGGTAGGGATGGCCGTTCTGGTCGGCGTAGCCGACGCGCACCATCTCGCCGGTTTCCAGGCGCACCCGACCGGACCCCTGTATCTGCAGGAAGAACAGTTCCACAGGATCGTCCACCCAGAGCAGTTCCTTGCCGCGCAGGGGGGCCTGGCCATTGTCGATCTCGGTGCGGCTGAAGTAGGGCACCACCCGGTTTCCCTGCAGGCGGCCGCGCAGGCGCAGATTCTTCAGCTCCGGGTAGAGACCGGCCAAGTCCACCACCAGCAGGTCGTCCGGCTGGCCGTATAGGGCGTAACGGTAGTTATGGGTCGGGTATCGGCTGCCCCGCAGCAGGGGCTCGTAATAGCCGGTGACCAGCCCTTCGGTGCCGCCTTCGGCCTGCCGCACCTGGTAAGGCGTGAAATGCTGTTCAAAGAAGGCGCGGGCGTTGCCCGCGTCGGGCAGGGCCAGTTGTTCCGCCGCCTGGCAGACCGCCGTCCAGGCAGCCTGGCCGCGCAGGCCGCGGCAGGATTGCTGGAAGGCCTGCCAGGCCAAGGTCAGGTCGTCATCGCGCCAGGCCGGCAGGTCGCCGTAGCGCACGGGCGTGAGCCAGGTCAGGGGCAAGGGCTGGGCCGGTTCCGCCGTTGTCGTCGCGGCGGGTGAAGGGGTTGAAACGGCGGGCGCGGTGCTGCCGGGGGAGGTGACCGGCGGCGGAGACGGCGGCAGGGACGAGGCTGGTGGCGGCGACGGGGGAGAAGCGGGCTGGAGGACGGCGCAGGCGCTCAGTCCGAGCAGGAGGGGCAGGGCCAGCACCGGGGCCAGGCGAAAAAAACTTTGCGGGATGTGGGGGCGGAACACAGACGAGAGGCGTAAGGACGGACAGCCGGCAGTATAACAATGCCCGGCAGCGGACCCCGCAACAGGGGCGATCCGGTCAGACCCCGCCCCAAACGGCGAACAGGGGGTCGCTGTATTCCCGCTGCGCCGCGTACTTGTCGTCGGCCGGCCGTTTCAGCCCGCGCAGGCTCCGGGTGCGCAGGTCGGTGAATCCTGCTTCTTCCATCAGCCACAGCACCAGGCCGAGGCGTTCGAAGGGATGCAGCTCGCCCCAGACGCGGATGGCTTTGGGGAGGAACCAGCGGTCGCTGAAGGTGATCACGCATCGGCCGCCCGGACGCAACACCCGCCCCACGTCCGCCAGCACGCTCCGGGGATGGACCAGGTACTCCACCGAGGCGGTGCATAGGACCAGGTCGAAGGCCCGGTCGGGAAAGGGCAGCCAGGGCTGCCGGTTGAGGTCGTGGCAGACGCGGCGGTCCAGCCGGGGATTGGCCTCCAGTTCCTCGGGGTTCATGCCCAGACCGGTCAGGCTCAGGCCGGCGGGGATTTCGGCGGGCAGGTGGCTGACCCAGCTGGACATGAGGTCCAGCACCGCCATGCCCGGGGCCAGGAAGGTGCCGTGCAGGGTCTCGATATGCGCCCGGCAGACGGCATCCAGATGGTGCACCAGCCGGGGCTGGGCGTAGAAGCCGGCATCCCCGGATTCGTCCAGGCGGTCGCAGGCCCCGGCGGGCAAATAACAGGCCTGGCCGTCGGCCGGCGGGGCCTGCATGCCGGTGCCTTCCAGAAGTTGCCGGAAACGGCCGGGCACCGGGTCCGCCGATGAGGCCCTCAGGGTCAGCTCCGCCCCGTAGACGGCCAGGGGGTGATTGACGTCCACCTTCAGCTGCCCGTCGCCCACCCCCAGGACTCGGCAGGGGCGGAAGTCCCGCGGGCCCGACGCCAGCCCGGTGAAGGCCAGCCGGGGAAAAAAGCGGCCGGGCTGGGGGAAGTGTTTCAGACGGAAGGCATCGGCGGGTAGGCGTGTCACCGGTTCACCCCGGGGTTGCAGCCAGCGGCCGGCATCCAGGTGTATCGGGCCGGCGTCCAATTGCCCGGCGGCAGCGGCCAGTTGGCTATCCGCCTGAAGGGCGGAGCGGGGCAGAAACAGGCTGTCCCTGTGGCGTGCCGTGCCGCTTTGCCAATCCAGGGTGGCGATGACGTTGGTGCCGGATTCCGCCGCCGTGGCCCGCATGTCCTCCTCCTCTAATCGAGACCGATGGCCAGACGCCGTTCGAGTTCGATGCGCTCGGGGCTGACCCTGGCGCCCAAGGCATAGAGTTCGACACCATGCCCCACCGCCTGCCGCAGGGCATGGCCGAAGGCTGGGTCGATGTGATCCGCCGGCCGCACTTGCCGGACATCATGACGCTGCACGCAGAACACCAGGACGGCCCGGTCGCCCGCCCGCACCCGTTGCGACAGTTCATCCAGGTGCCTGACCGCCCGCGTGCTCACCGCGTCCGGGAAGTAGCCCGAACCACCGCGCACCGCGGCCGTGACGTTCTTGACCTCCACCCAGGCAATGCGGTCGTTATAGACCAGTTGCAGATCGATGCGACTGTGAGCGCCCGTCCTGGTCTCGGCTCGGATGGCCGTGAAGCCGGACAGCTCCGGCAGCAGTCCGGCCAGCAGGGCCTCCCGCACCAGGCCGTTGGCACGGCCGGTATGCACACCCACCGGCACGCCCGGGCCGGCCTCCGCCAGTTCCCAGGTCCAGGCCAGCTTTCTTCCCGGTTTATCCGCCGCCGACAGCCAGACCCGGCTGCCGGGCGCATTCAGGCCCAGCATGGAACCGGTGTTGGGACAATGGGCCGTGACCCGCTCGCCGCCGTCCAACTGCGCGTCGGCCAGGAAACGCTGGTAGCGGCGGATCAGCGTGCCGGGATGAAGGGGGGGAAGTCGCATGGCCGGCCCAGGATATGCGGGTTGGCCCCTTGGAAAAAAAGAGGGCCTTGCGGCCCTCTTTCAGTCACGGGGAGGTGGCCGATCAGTACAGGCGGGTGGATTCCTCTTCGCGCACGGCGTCGGTGAGCTGATCCGCGGTCATCATGGTGCGGAAGCGCACGTCGCCGGCGGCCTTGACGGCCTTCACATCCACCTTGTATTCGACCACCTGGCCGGGGGCCAGGACGGCAACGGGGGCGTAGCGCACCAGGTTGCCGGTGGCGGTGGCCGCGGTGGCGCCGGTGGCCGAGGTGAGTTCCTGGCCGTCGGCCAGCATGCTCTGGATCACCACGTTGGTGGCATCGGCCGTGCCCTGGTTGGTCACCCGGATGGTGTAGGTGGTGCTGGTGCCCACTTCCACCGGATCGGGGCTGTCCACCACTTCCAGCAGCAGGGCGGGGATGCCGGCCACTTCGGTACAGGCCTGGGCCGAGTCGGTCAGGCCCCGGTCGGCGGTGATGGTGGCCACGTTGCAGGGCTTGCCGGCGTTGTCGCCCACCATGGTGACATCCATCTTGGCGGTGGCACCCGCTGCCAGGCTGCCCAGCTTCCAGGTGACCGTGCGGGTCGCGGCGTCGTAGCTGCCGCCCTCGCTGGCGCTCTTGAAGGTCATGCCCACGGGCACCACATCGGTGACCACCACATTGGAGGCGGCGGCGTTGCCCGGGTTGCCGGCGGTGATGCCGTAGGTGGCGGGACGGCCCAGGAAGCGCTTGTCCGGACCGCTCTTCTCCACGTCGATGCCGGGCTTCTTGACCTCGGTCAGGCATTGGGCGGCGCCACTCAGGTCCCGGTCGGCGCTGACCTTGGCGGTGTTGATCTGGCTGCCCATCTGCTCGGCGGTGAAGGTGAACTTCTCGCTGGCCGAGGCGCCGGGGGCCAGGTTGCCCACCTTCCATTCCACTGTGGGCTGGCCGGAGTCGTGCTTCATGCCGCCGGGCACCACATCCTTGACCACCACGTTGGTGGCTTCGCCGCTGCCCTTGTTGGTCACGTTGACCGTGTATTCCACCTTGTCGCCCACCAAGGCCTCGGCCGGGCAGGTCTTGGTGATGTTCAGGTCGGCGGCGATGACGTTGACGTTGCAGCTGCCGTCGGCACTCAGGCCTTCCTGGCTGGCGGCGGCGGAGCCGAAGCCGTAGGTGCCCACCCGCGCGGCCTGGGCGGTGTAGCTCACCGTCTTGCTGGCGCCGGCTTCCAGACCCCCCAGAGACCAAGCCATGACATTGCCCATCACCTGGCCACCGCCGGTGTTAACCACCTTCATGCCCTCGGGGATGATGACCTTGGCCAACACACTGTCGGCCCCCACCTTGCCGGGGTTGCTGACAGTCACGTCGAACTTGCCGGCTTCCCCCGTATAGACGCTGGCAGGGCAGGACTTTTTCAGGGCCAGTTCGGGGGCCAGCCAGTTGGCGCGGGTCTTGCCCTCGGCGAAGGTGCCGGTGGGCAGGGGGCAGCAGGTGGTGGCGGCGTCGCCGGCGCGTCCTACATCCACTTCCACCGTGTTGCTGCCGCCGCGGGGTTCGGTCTGCATGAGTTGCACGCTGGCCACGCCGTTGGCATCGGTCAGGGTGGTGGCGGTGGGCAGGCGGCTGTTGGCGAAATAGGCATTGGGACCTTCCACGATCTCCCAGTTCACCTCGTAGCCGGCCAAGGGCTCGCCGGTGCTCTGCCGGACCACCTTGGTGGTCAGGGTTTGGGCGGTGCCCACCTTGGCTGTGACCTCTTCCGGCGGGAACAGCCAGGCGGCGTCTACCCACTGGCGGATGACATGGGACTTGCTGGCCGCCGCGTCCTTGATGTCGGGGGTGTAGGCCAGGATGTGGGTGATGCCTTCCACCGGGGAGGTGAGGGTCAGGCTGGCCTCGCCCCTGCTGTTGGTCTCGGTGATGGCGAAGTCGCTGGAGGCGCGCTTGGCGTCGTCGCTGGCGCGCAGGATGTCACCCACCATGCCGGGGGCGTTGGCCAGGGTCCATTCCACCCGGGCGTCGGGCACCGGGTTGCCGTCCTTGTCCTTGACCAGGGCGGTCACGGTCTGCTCGGACATGATGGGGCCGGTGGCCAGGCGGGCGCCGGTATCCATACTGATCGGCCCAGACTTCACCACCGGCGCGGCCACGGGTGCGGGGGCCGGCTTGGGGGCGGGCTTCGATTCGACCACGGGAGGCAGCGGCTTGGGTTCGGCCTTCTTGACCGGTTGGACCGGCTTGGGCTGCTGGCAGCCGGCGTCCAGGATGCCCTTGCCCGGGCAGCCGATGGTGTTGGTCAGCTCGTATCCCGACGTGCGTCCGCTGCTGCTGGCGGGGTTGCTGGGGTCATAGTAAGCCCCCTCGGCGGCGTTTGCGGAGATGAAGCCGGCTTGGAACAGGGCCAGGGTCAGGGCGGACAGCAGGGCGGGCAAAGCGTGGGTCGGGGCGAGACTGGACATGAGACACTCCTATGAGTTGTTGCGGGATACCTGTTTTTGGTCGTTGGTGGCGATAAATCGCGGGGCGGCTAGGGGACACGGCCAAGTCGGAAGGCCTGCCGATTGACGCCAATTATGCATACTATGAATCCATTTCTTCGTATATATGACATGGTTGATCGGTCCCCAAGGGCGCCGGTAACGGGTCCGGACGGTGCCGGTTTCACTCGGCGCAGGCGATGACCTCCTGCAAAGCGTCCGGGCGTTTCAGGATGATGGTACCGTGGACATACTCCATCACGTCGGTTTCCACCCAGATGCGGAACTGCTTGTTGATGCTCTCCCGCGACGAGCCGACCAAATTGCCGAGTTCTTCCTGGGACAGCCTGAGTTTGATCTCCGTACCGTCCGCCTTCTGATCGCCGTATTGCTGGCTCAGGCTGAGCAGAAGGCGGGCAAGCCGGGCCGGCAGGTTGAGGAAGGTCAGGTCCTCGATCAGGCCGTTGGCCTTACGCAGGCGCTGGCTCAATGCGGCCAGGAGCCTGAGGGTCACCGCGGGGTGGGATTCCAGATAGGGCAGCACGTCCTTGCGCGAGAGTACCAGCAGGCGGCTCTCTTCCATGGTGGAAACGATGGCGCTGCGGGGCAGGCCGTCCAGCAGCGACATTTCTCCGAAGACCTGGCCCGGCTCGATGAAGCTGAGGATGATTTCCTTGCCCTGCTCTGATACGAGACAAACCTTGGCACGGCCACTGAGTACCACATAGAGGGCATCCCCAGGCTCCCCGACCTGGCAGACGGTTTTTCGCGGTGGCACTACCACCACCTTGGCCAAGTCCAGCAGACTGCGGCACTCCTCGTCGCTGAGGGCGGAAAAAATCATGCTGCGGTTGCGCAGCGTGGGCAGATCGACGGCCGCCACCGGGCTGGCATGTTGCATGGCCGCGCTCATATCGAAGTGATCCCGAGTCGTTCTTTCCGAACCCGTCGTGCTGCGTTCAGCCCACCCTCGACGCGCGGGGTGCTTATCCATGATTCTCTTTGCCTGAAACGGTTGCCAAGTCCGGATACCATAATTTCTGCCCATTCAAAACAATATGATATACATCACAAATACTGCATTTGCATGGCGATGATACTGCCCGTATCCGTCCCTAGGGCAGGCTGTTTCGTATCAGTTGCCAATCGTAGGCCAGGGGCAGGCTCGGAGATGCATTGCCTCCCGCGGCGGAAATTGCCTGCCGTATGGCCTGCAGTCTCTCGCCTGAGGTGGGATGCGAGGACAACAGAGTGAATTGGCCGCTGTCCCGTGTCGCCAGCCGGGCGAAGAAGTCGGGCAGACCATGGGCGGAGATGCCGGCACGGTGCAGTGCGTGCAGGGCTTTCATGTCGGCCTCCCGTTCCAGGTCACGGCTATAGTGCAGGCGTCCCAACTGGTCTGCCGCGTCCAACCAGATACCGCCCGACAGGTCGCCCATGGCCATGGACAATACCGCCCGCCAGCCGAGCGCGTGGATCAGGTTCTTCAGGGCATGGCGCTGTTCCACGTGCTGCACCTCGTGGGCCAGCACCCCGGCGAGCTCTTCCGCAGAGCCGGCCGCCTTCAGCAGACCCGAGTTCACCACCACATACCCGCCGGGCATAGCGAAGGCATTCACTTGCGGGTCGTCGGCCACGAACCACAGATAGTCATAGGCCGACCCGGCGGTCAGCCGTTCACCGATTTCACGCACCACCTGCTGTGCCCCTCCCGACTGGATGAGCTTCAGACCCGGCTTCATCTGACCGAAGGCCAACTCGCCGAGCTGTTTTTCGGTCTGCATGCCGACGTGGCCGGCAACCCACCCGGCGATGCGCTCCGAGTTCAACCAGAACATCCACAACAACAGTAGCGGCAGCAAGAGCAGCAGGATCAGGGTGATGATCAGCAGCCGGAATCGGCCCTGACGCCGGCCCGAGGATCTGACCGCGCGCTGGAGCTGGGCGGCCAGGCTGGGGGGGGCGTACTCCTGCATCAGGCGAATCTCAGCTTCGCCCTGCAAGGCCGCGGTGACCTCGCCCCCATCGCCGGGCCATGACAGGAGCCATTGCCGGCCGTCGTAACCGCCGGTCTTGAGGCGCACACGGCGGCCCTCGATGGTCATGAACAACTGGTGTCCCTTGACGCTCATCGCATCACCATGGAACGAGACCCGCGCCCGTACCCCCGCGGGGCTATGACCGGGGGCGAAGACCAGTACCTTGAATTCCCACATGTTTTACTCAATCTCTGATGTGTTGGGATTCTAGTCCGCAGCAGGGTCTAAAATCTCGAAAATTGCATACAGGGCACCGCCATGAGACAAGAACTCCTCCAAGTATTCCATCGCCGACACGCCTGCCATCTCTTCCATGCCGATCATCCGCTACCCCGCGACGACCTGGACTACATCCTGGAGGCCGGGCGCCTTTCGCCCTCGTCGTTCGGGCTGGAACAGTGGAAATTCCTGGTGCTGACCGGGACGGAGGATAAACGCAGGCTACAGACCGCCTGCTTCGACCAGCCCCAAGTGGGCACGGCCAGCGCTGTGGTGGTGATCCTGGCCAGGATTGCCGACCTGGCACCCGACAGCGACTATGTCCGCCGGGTGCTGATGCGGGAATACCCCGGCGAGCTGTATGCCTCCGCCCTGGCCAACTACCGGGGTTTCCACGGTGCGACCGACGTGGTCGCCTGGAGCGTCACCCAGTGCCACATCGCCGCCGCCAACATGATGACCGCGGCGGCGGCCATCGGCGTTGATTCCTGCGCCATCGGTGGTTTCGTCCCCGCCCAGGTCAGGGCACAGCTGGGCATCCGGCCGGAGCACTACGAAGTCGCGCTCATCCTGCCGCTGGGCTACTGTGCCCAGGCGGGTGGCGAAAAGCAGCGCCTGCCCCTGCAGGAATTGGTGGAGTACCGTTGATGTCCGGGCCGGCCGCCGCCCTGCGTTTGTAATGCCGTTGCGTCTGCGGCCCCTCTGGGTCTCGCTGGGTTGGGCGATGGTGGTGTTGATCGTCTGGTTCTCACTGGAGCCGAGACCGCCCGAGGTGGCCCCTCAGCTGGGCGACAAGGCGCAACACCTGCTGGCCTATTTCGGGCTGATGTTCTGGTTCGGACAGTTGCATGCCCGCCGGCTTCCCGTCGCACTGGGCTGCCTGGGACTGGGGCTGAGCCTGGAGTGGCTGCAGGGGCTGACCGGCTATCGCACCGCCAGCGGCCTGGATATGCTGGCCAACACGGCCGGTGTGCTGCTGGCCTGGACCGCAGTCAGGGGTCTGCCCAATGTCTTGGCGCGGCTGGAGTCCCGCTGGACATGAACGTGCATCGCGCTGCCCGCAATGCCTTGGCGGAGGCAGAGGTGGAGGCCAAGTTGGCGGCCGCCGATGCGCTTTGGCAGGCCTGGCATAGAGGCGGTACCCGACCCGCCGACTGGCGCGACCCCGATCCCCTGTCGGAGGCGGGCCGCCCGGCCCGCCCGGCGCTGGCCCCGCCCGACGTCATGCCGCGCCGCGAGCTGAACCAGCCCGACGGCCACGCTGCCCTCATCCATGCCCTGGCGCACATCGAGTTCACCGCCATCAACCTGGCCCTGGACGCGGCCTACCGCTTCACCGGCTTGCCGGAGGCTTATTACGAGGACTGGCTGCGGGTGGCGGCCGAGGAGGCGTATCACTTCCGCCTGTTGCGTGATCACTTGCGAGGACTGGGACGCGATTACGGCGACTTTCCCGCCCACGAAGGCCTGTGGGACCTGGCCCGCAAGACCGCCCACGATCCCCTGGCACGCATGGCCCTGGTGCCCCGGCTCATGGAAGCCCGCGGACTCGACGCCACGCCGGGCATCCGCAGGAAGCTGGCCAATTTCGGCGACCGGGCGGGGGCGGCGATCCTGGACATCATCCTCGCCGACGAGATCGGCCACGTGGCCGCCGGAGACCGCTGGTTCCGCCATCTGTGCGCTCAGCGCGGCCTGGAGCCGGAGCAGGCCTATCGGGACTTGCTGTCGGCCAGCGATGTGCCCAGGCCGCGGCCGCCGTTCAACGAGACCGCCCGCTTGCGCGCGGGATTCTCACGCAGGGAACTGGATCGCCTGGCCATGAGGCCGGGCACACCCTAACGCCGGCGGAACCAGCCGGTCAGGGCCAGGCGCTCGCGCCGGGCAGGCAGCACCTCATGCCAGAAGCGGTCGGACAGGAAGGTGACCAGGGTGCCGCCCAGGGGGAAAAATTCCAGTGCCGGGCCGGTTCCTTCCGCGTCGGGCCAGAAGCGCAATTGGCCGCCGTCGGCCGCCTCCCATGCGTCATTCAGATAGACGATGGCCGTCAGGGCGCGCCGGTCGTCGTCGCGGAAACGGTCCAGGTGGCGCAGGTAACGAGCGCCGGGCGGGTAGAGGGCGAAATGGGCCTCCAGGTCCCGCAGGCCCATGAACAACTCGCGGTTCACCGACAGGCGCAATGCCTCCATCTGCCCCTGATAGTCGGCCACGGCCGGATGCGGGTCATGGGCCTCCAGCCACAGCACCTGGTCGCCACGCGATTCGGAGACGACCCGCGCCGCCCCGGAACCCATGCCGGCGCTGTGGAATCCGCCCGTGGCGTGGCGCAGCCGGCATTCCCGCGCCAGCGCCTCCACCAGCGGGGCGGGCAGGAAATCCGGTCGGACGCACCAGCCGTCGGTCGCCAGGGCATCCAGGACGGGCGCGAGGTCCACGGTCCGGTCGTTTGCCGACGCTGCCGTCGTGTCCGCCATTTCAGAATTGCTCCCCATCGCCCAGCAGGCGCCATTGGCCCATGGGCAGCCGGCCGAGGCGCACGTTGCCGATGCGCACCCGCTTCAGGCCGACCACCTTCAGGCCGACCAGCTCGCACATGCGGCGGATCTGGCGTTTTCGGCCTTCCTTGAGGATGAAGCGCAGCTGGTCCTCGTTGAGCCACTCCACCCGCGCCGGCTTGAGTGGCCGGTCGTCCAGCGCCAGGCCATGGTTCAGCAGGGCCAGGCCATCGGCCGAGAGGCGGCCTTCCACCCGCACCAGGTATTCCTTTTCGATGTCGGAATCCTCGCCGATGAGCCGGCGGGCCACACGGCCGTCCTGGGTCAGCACCAGCAGGCCGGTGGAGTCGATGTCAAGGCGGCCGGCTGGCGCCAGGCCCTTGAGCATTACGGGCTGGAAGCGGGGACCGCCGTCCTCGGCCCAGCGTGTGTCGGCGCGGATCAATGTGACGGCGGGCTGGAAACCGGGTTCGGGCTGGCTTGACACGTAGCCCACCGGCTTGTGCAGCAGCACGGTGGCCAGGCGTTGCTGCCGGCTTTGCGCCTGCGGCAGCAGTTCGACGTTGCTGGCCGGATCGACACGCGTGCCCAGCACGTCCACCACCTGTCCATCGACCCGTACCCAGCCCTTCTCGATGTAGGCATCCGCCTCGCGGCGGGAACAGAGGCCCCGCTCGGCCATGAGCTTGGACAGTCGGATCGGCTCGGACATCAGTCCTCCGCCGCGTCGGGCACGAAGGCCAGGGAGGCGGAGTTCAGGCAGTAGCGCAGCCCGGTGGGTGCTGGGCCGTCGTCGAACACGTGGCCCAGGTGGCCGTTGCAGCGCTGGCAGCGGATCTCGGTGCGGATCATGCCGTGGCTGGTATCGCGCAGGGTCTGGATGTGTTCGGGGTCATAGGGCTCATAGAAACTGGGCCAGCCGCTGCCGGAGTCGAACTTGGCGCCGGACTTGAACAGGGGCAGGCCGCACAACCGGCAAGCGAAGTGGCCGGGGCGCCGTTCATGCAGCAGGCCGCCGCAAAACGGGCGCTCGGTACCTTGATGGAGCAGCACTTGACGCTCCTCGGCGTTCAGGCGTGCGGCCAGGGCCTCCCTTTCGGCATCGGTCAGAGGCGTGATGTCATGGCCCGAGGCGGAACGGAGGGGTGTGCTGTCCATGGATGCTCAGTGATAGGTCAGTTCGGACCAGCGCTTCTCCGCCAGCAGCCTGTCCTTGACGGCCTGCCATTTAGCCTCGGAGCCGGCCTGCCCGGCCATGACGCCGTCGAACACGGTGGCGTTGTTCTCCAAGCCGGCCAGATAGACATGGGTCTTGGGGTCCTGGATGAGCTTCCAGATTTCCTTGGCGTTGTCCTCGATGCCCCGTTTGAGGGCTTCGCTTTCGTCGCCCAGCAGTGGGTTGTGCACCGCCTGGATGGCCTGGAAGGTCTTCTGGTCGTAATACTGGGTCAGGTCATCGTTCTGGTCGTTCATATACAGCAGCTCGGTGCCGGTGCGCGCGCCGTAGTAGAGCCGAACCTTGCCCTTCCAGCCCTTCTGTTTCTCGTAGATGTGGCGCAGGAAGGCGCGGAACGGGGCGATGCCCGTGCCGGTGCCGAGCAACAGCAGGTTGCAGGTGTTGTCCGCCGGGATGCGGAACGGGCTGCGGTATGGACCTGTCAGGGTGACGGGGTCGCCGGGCCTGGCGTCACAGAGAAAGTTGGAGGCGACGCCCGGATATTGTTCGCCGGACACGACGTCGATGTAGAAGCAGCGCCGCACCAGCAATTCCAGATCGACCCCGCCGTCGCCATCGCGGGCGTTGGCGATGGTGTAGTAACGATGGTGAGCCTTGTTGCCGAAGGCATGGGGGCCCGGCACCAGCACCCCCACATGTTGGCCTTCCAGGAAATAGAGGGACGACTCAGGCACCCGCAGCACGATCTGCCGTACCTCCTCAGTGGTCTCCGGGGTGATGCGCGCGGTCGTCTGGACGATGGCTTGGGTGGTGTCGGTGACACCGGGTTCGTACAAGGGGTCGCTCATGTTCGGTTTATCGGTTCGGGTTGCGGATTATGTTACCTGCCGGACTCATGATAGACGCTGATGGGCAGGCCGGATGTCTTGCTGCGCCGCAATAATTATTCTCGGCATGGCCGTCGCTGTCCAGTTTGCGCCCAGCCTTGCCTGTCCCGCCCGCCGGGTCCGTGCTTCCCCCGCCGCCCGTCGCGCAGGGGCGGCGAGGGGGTCGGGAAAATCAGCCGCCTGCCTTGGCCTCCTTCTCGCACTTCTTCATGAAGCTGTTCTTGGCCGCGCCGGCCAGTTTCTTCTCCGTCGCCTTGAGCTCGCAACCGGCCGCCGCTGAGGAGGCCTTGGCATCCTTCTCGCATTTCTTGACGAAGCTGGCCTTGGCGGCCCCGGCCAGCTTCTTCTCGGCGGCCTTGGCCTCGCAGGACGGATCGGCGGCCAGAGTGGTGTTGGCGGTGAACAGGGTGGCCAGGACGGCGATGATGAGGGTGCGCATACTGTCTTCTCCTTGAAAGTGGATATTCCCGAGACGGGGCAGAGTCTTGTCCGCCTAGCCAGCTTATGTCAGTAGGCTTAAGAAAGACTTATGCGGTGAGCAAATCCCATCGTCGCCGGGATCGCCCATTCCCATTGGCTACGCGCTCGGGTCGGTGCGCCGGTTTCCCGTGGCTCAGTAATACTTCTCCGCGCAGCGGATCACGTCCGCGTTCTGCTCGTACTTCAGGCAGGCGCGCGCATCCAGATGCCAGCGGCGGTGGGGACGCACCTGCGCGGCAGCCGGCGCAGCTTCGTCCTGACCATCTGCCGCCTTGCCGGATGCGGAGGCTATGCCGGGTGCCGTTGCCGGCCCCCGCTGCGCTTCGATCAGCTCCGTCAGGCGGCTGCCGAAGCGCTCCGAATTGGCCTGGAAATCCTCGCGCAGGGCTTGGAAGATGTTGTCCATGAACCACTTGCCGTGGGGACTCTCGTAGATGGCGGCGTAGGCCGCCAGGTCTTCGTCGCTGGCATCCCGATAGGTATAGGCCAGGCTGAGCAGCAGGCCTTCGCGCATGCGCGGCTCCAGCGTGGCACGCATCTTTGCCAGTTCGCCCTCCAGGTCGGCGACGCCGGTGCCGCCGGCGGCACCGGCGCCTTGCATCATGGCCCTTGCGGTTACCAGGGTGATCTCCGTCGCCTGCCGGCTGGCGCCCACCGCCGCCTCCAGCCGGCGGAAAAGGGCCTGCCGCTGTTCCGGTAAGGGCGTCTGGCGCTGCTTTTCGAGGAACTGGGTGAGGCCGGCCTCGTCATCGCCCCCCCGGGCCTCCAAGGCGATCATGCGCTGGGCCACCGGACCGGAGATGTCGGCCAGCAGGGCGCGCAGGTGAGGTTCGTTGAAATTGAAATCGGCCGCGAAGCGTTCGCGCAGCCGTTGACGCAGGCTATCGGGCGGAAAGGATTCCAGCAGGGTCTTGCGCAGCAGGGCCTGGACCTCGGGTTTGAGCTTGCCCTGCCCGCCTGCATCCATGCCGGCCGTCATCTGCTCCTGGATCTGGTCCACGGCCTTGTTCATGCCCGTGGCCTCCAGGGCCTCCTCGATCAGGGCCTCCCGGTTCACGGCGGGGGCGGAGGCCTGGGGCGCGGTGGCGGGCGCTGCGATCTGGGGTGGGGGCAGGGGAGGCGGCGGGGGCGGGTCGCCGGGCAGCAAATCCTTGCCGAACCACACTGCGGCCGCAATGACCACCAGGGCCAGAACGCCCAGCAAGATTTTCCGTTCCATCGGCATCGTTGTTCTCCCATCCATCCGGGTCAGCCGGAGTGCGCGCATGATGACACCGTGCGGCGGGGCGCGCTAGCGGGGGGCGGCAGGGTGGAGATGCTCCTGCCACCCCGGATACCTACCCTGGTATTTCAGGTGGCTGCCGCAGCCCTGCCTGCAGTCGCCGGCGCCGAAACCGGGGATGGGAAGGGTGCCGGCGGTGGCCTGGTTCAAGGTGCATTCGTCGATGGCGGAACGGACCACCCGGGTCACCGAGACGCCGGGCGCCGCCAGCAGGTAGTCGATCTGCCAGCGCAGGGTTTTCTCCCGGCGCAGGTGGCGGGCGATGCGGGCCTCCAGGTTGTGGCGGGCGGATCCGGTGTAAACGTAGTCGCCGGCCGGGAAAGCGAATGTCCCGAGCCGGCCGATGACCAGGCGCGCGGGCTGAGCCAGCCGGAGATGGAGCTGATAGGTGTGGGGTGAGTCCTCATTGGGGCTGGCCATCAACGGCTTATGGGCTTGTAGCGTATCCGCCTGGGTTTGGCCCCTTCTTCGCCGAGCCGCTTCTTCTTGTCCGCCTCGTATTCCTGGTAGTTGCCGGCGAAGAAGGTCCATTGGGAATCGCCTTCGGCGGCCAGGATATGGGTAGCGATGCGGTCCAGGAACCAGCGGTCGTGGGAAATGACGAGTACACACCCGGCGAATTCCAGCAGCGCATCTTCCAGTGCGCGCAGGGTCTCCACGTCCAGGTCGTTGGAGGGTTCGTCCAGCAGCAGCACGTTGCCGCCCTGGATCAGGGTCTTGGCCAGATGCAGCCGGCCCCGCTCGCCTCCGGACAGGTTGCCGACGATCTTGCCCTGGTCGGCGCCCTTGAAGTTGAAGCGGCCGAGATAGGCCCGGCTGGGCATCTCGAAGCGGCCCACGGTGAGGATGTCGGCACCGTCCGCGACCGCGTCGAATACCGTCTTGTCGTCGGGCAGGCCTTCCCGGCTCTGATCCACGGAGGCGATCTTCACCGTCGGCCCGACGACGATCTCGCCGCCGTCCGGCTGTTCCCGGCCTTGCAACATACGGAACAGGGTGGACTTGCCGGCGCCGTTGGGGCCGATGATGCCGACGATGGCGCCGGGCGGGATCTGGAAGCTGAGGTTGTCCATCAGCAGCCGGTCGCCGAAGCCCTTGCTGACGCCGTTGAACTCGATGACCTTGTCCCCCAGGCGCTCACCGGGGGGGATGAAGATCTCCTGGGTCTCGTTGCGCTTCTGGTATTCGACGGTGTTCATCTCTTCGAAGCGGGCCAGGCGTGCCTTGGACTTGGCCTGGCGGGCCTTGGGGTTCTGGCGCACCCACTCCAGTTCCTGCTTCATGGCCTTCATGTGGGCGTCGATCTGCTTGTTTTCCGTCTCCAGACGCGCTTCCTTCTGTTCCAGCCAGCTCGAGTAATTGCCCTTCCAGGGGATGCCCTGGCCCCGGTCCAGTTCCAGGATCCATTCGGCGGCGTTGTCCAGGAAGTAGCGGTCGTGGGTCACCGCCACCACGGTGCCGGGGAAGCGGGTGAGGAATTGCTCCAGCCATTCCACCGACTCCGCGTCCAGGTGGTTGGTGGGTTCGTCCAGCAGCAGCATGTCGGGCTTGGAGAGCAGCAGCTTGCACAGGGCCACCCGGCGCTTCTCGCCGCCGGAGAGGTTCTTCACCATTGCGTCCCAAGGGGGCAGGCGCAGGGCGTCGGCGGCGATTTCCAGCTGGGTCTCGGTGTCCGAACCGGCGGCGGCGATGATGGCCTCCAGGCGGGCCTGTTCCTCGGCCAGCTTGTCGAAGTCCGCGTCCGGCTCGGCATAGGCGGCATACACCTCCTCCAGCTTCTGCTGGGCCTGCATCACCTCGCCCATGCCGGCTTCGACTTCCTGGCGCACGGTCTTGTCAGGGTCCAGCTGGGGCTCTTGGGCCAGGTAGCCGATGGAGATGCCCGGCTGCCACTGCACCTCGCCCTCGAACTCCTTCTCCGCCCCGGCCATGATCTTCAGCACCGTTGACTTGCCCGAGCCGTTCAGGCCCAGGAGGCCGATCTTGGCGCCGGGGAAGAAGGACAGGGAGATGTCCTTGATGATCTGCCGCTTGGGGGGGACGACTTTGCTCACGCGGAGCATGGACATTACGTATTGGGCCATGGGTATTCCGGTCTCAGGGATGGGGGTGCAGTGAATGAACGGTTGTTGCCGATGTCGCCGAACGTCGGCCGGGAAAAGGGTTCCGACCGGAAGCGGACGTGGCTCGCGGGGTGGATTTTATCGCTCGCGGCGCTGGCGATCACCGCCGGCTAGCGGTTCTGACTATTTCTTTTCCGGGAAGATGCCCTTGAAGGCCGCTTCGTTCAGGTATTGGGTGAAGCCCGAAAAACCAGAGTCCACGTCCTTGTGGGAGACCAGTTCCTGCATGGCCACCGTGCCCAGCACCTCGAAGCTGGCCTTGAAGGCGTCCTGGCCCTCATAGCGGAAGGCGGCCTTGGACTGGTCGCGGCAGTTGTCCGTGATCAGGCGCTCGAACAGCCTGGCGACTTCCATATCAGCGGACTTTTCCTGCGTGGGCGTGATGCGCGAGAGATCGCTGACGTTGGGGTGCTTGGTGATCTGCACGACCACCCAGCGGATCAGGCTGAGCTTGTCGTCCGACGAGGTGGCGCTGACCAGGCAGCGGGCCAGGTCGTCGGAAGAAAAGCCCCGCCGTGGTCGGGGTGGCCGCGGCCAGGGAGAGGACGAAGGCCAGGGTTGCTGCCGCGATCTTCATGCTCGGTTTCCAAAGGGTGATGGAGAGGCGGCATTGTAAGCGCCGGCAGTATCGATGTAGGGGTGCTCATCGGGCCAGCCCTTACGGAAGTGCCTGACCAAAAAAGGTTTTATCGCGCACGTCCATGTCGCCGTATGTCGGTTGAGGTATAAGGCAGTGAGGCGGAGGCCTGGACCGGCCGTCGCCCAACAATATGAGATGAGGAGAGTTCCGTGAAGCCTGTCCTGTTCGCTTTGTTCGGTCTGTGCCTCCTTCCCGCCACCCCCGCGTTGGCCGAGGACAACGGCATCGTCACCCTGGCCAGCCCCTACGCTGTCGCCGCCACCGTGGAACGCCTGCAATCCGCGGTGGAGGGCAAGGGCCTCAAGGTCTTCGCCCGCATCGACCACGCCGGCGAGGCGGCGGGTGCGGGACTGAGCCTGCGCCCCGCGCAACTGCTGATCTTCGGCCATCCCAAGGCCGGCACGCCCCTGATGAACGCCGCCCCCACCGCCGCCCTGGACCTGCCCCTGAAGGCCCTGGTCTGGCAGGACGCCGGGGGCGCCGTCTGGGTCAGCTACAACCGGCCGTCCTGGTTGATCCAGCGCCATGGCCTGGATGGCGGCTTCGAGAAGAACATCGCCGGCATCGAAAACCTGGTGAAGGCCGCCGTCCGCTGAGTACGGGGCGGGCGGGTGTTTCCACGACACCGCCTCGATCCGTCTCGCATTCCCGGAAAGGGAATGGGGATGCGTGCCGATGGGGCGCCGCGGCACGTTAATTGCATCTGTCTCTCGATCCGTTCCCGGCCGATCCGGCTCGCGTCGAAAGGGGAAGAAGCGTGACAGCATGCCTCACCGCCAGCAGCCGCCTGCGCGCCGGGAGCCCGATCGGGATGAGGGTCAGGTGCCGGGCCGGGATCGCGGCTTGGGCTTCGCCTGTCGGCCTGTCCGGCGGTGATGATGGCAACAGCCTTGCCGGATATTCGACATCACATCAACACAAGGGGAGGGCATCGACGAGACCGAATGCTGCAATTCAGAAATCGCTTTTCACCCAGACTGTTTGCAATGAATACGAATGAGAGGACAGACATGAAACATCGCATAACCCGCACCTGCCTTGCCGCAGCGTTATCAGCCTGCGGAATCGGCCCATCCCTGGCGGCATCCATCGTCACCGAGTGGAACGACGCGGCGCTCCAAGCCATCCGCATCACCCATCCGGGACCGCCCATCGTCGCCCGTGCCCTGGCCGTGGCCCACACCTGCATGTATGACGCCTGGGCGGCCTACGACGCTGAGGCGGACGGCACTCGCATGGGCAAGGGACTGCGCCGTCCCCCCAGCGAGCGCACCGAGGCCAACAAACACAAGGCGGTCAGCTATGCCGCCTATCGCGCCCTGGTGGACCTGTTCCCCAGCGAGCAGGCCAGCTTCGACGCCCTCATGACCAGCCATGGCTACAACCCCGCGGACACCACCATGAATCCCGCCACGCCGGCCGGGGTGGGCAACCTGGCCTGTCAGGCGGTCCTGGACTTCCGTCACCAGGACGGCTCGAACCAGCTGAACGGCTATGCCGACACCTCGGGCTATGTGCCCGTGAATACGCCCGACGTGGTCAACGACATCGGCCGCTGGCAACCCCTGGAGGTCAACGGCAACGTGCAGCAGTTCATCACCCCGCATTGGGGGTCGGTGAAAGGCTTCGCGCTGAAGAAATATGACCAGTTCAAGATCCCCAGACCGGCCAAACCGGGTACCAAGGCTTTCGAGGAGCAGGCCAAGGAGGTGATTGCCTACAGCGCCATGCTGAACGACACCCAGAAGGTGATCGCCGAATACTGGGCCGACGGACCCTCCTCCGAACTCCCGCCGGGTCATTGGACCTTGTTCGCCGAGGTGGTCTCCGACCGGGACGGGCATGGCATCGACGAGGACGCCAAGCTGTTCTTCGCCGTGACCAATGCCACGCTGGACGCCTCCATCGCCACCTGGGGCTACAAGCGGGAGTTCGACTACGTCCGGCCGGTGACGGCGATCCACGAGCTGTTCCGCGGCCAACTGATCGAGGCCTGGGCCGGCGAGGGGCAGGGGACGCAACCGATCCTCGCCGAGACCTGGCAGCCCTACCAGGCCGCCAACGTGGTCACGCCGCCCTTCGCAGAATACGTGTCCGGGCACAGCACCTTCAGCGCCGCGGCCGCCGAGGTGCTCAAGCGGTTCACCGGCAGCGACGTGTTCAAGCACACGGTCACCATCCCGGCCGGCGAGTCCCGGGTCGAATTCGGACAGGTCCCCGCTAATGATGTCACCCTGACCTGGGCGACCTTCACCGACGCGGCCGACGAGGCGGGCATCTCGCGCCGCTACGGCGGCATCCACTTCCTGGACGGTGACCTGAACGGCCGGGCACTGGGCCGGGCCGTGGGCGCCAACGTCTGGGAGAAGGCGGAGTCCCTGTTCAACCCCAGGCGCCGGCCGCACGGGCACCATTAACCCCAACCCAGCCGGGGCCGCGTTCCCAGTCCGTGGGATTGCTCCGCCAGGACCGGCCTCGTGCCGGTCTTGGCGTCGTCGGCGCAGGACATAATGGCCGCCGCCATAGGGTGGCACGTGCCCGGCGCCGGCTTCAGCCCTGGGCGCGGAACGCCAACCGGAGACCTGCCGCGGCCCTTTCCGAGCCCCGATCAATCCGGGATATACAGCTGTCCGTCGATCATGGACGGACCGCCGGGAATGATGACGTCATTCCCTTCGAAATAGGCCCCGCCACTCCAGTGGCCGGCGCCGCGCGGGAGGACATTCGGCATTTGCCAGCCGGGAGGGGCCTGGGGTGACGTCACTCCCTCCGGGTTGTCCAGGATCTGCTGGGTCATGGTGTCGGCGACCGCGGCAGGGAGCATGGAGGTCGTCTGGAACAGCAGGATCACGCCCTGGATCGCGGCCTGGAGCGCCGAACTCACGGCCTCCGGTAGCACGCTTTGCAGGCCCGCCAATTTCTGCTGGCATTTTTCGATGCTTTCCGCGTTCGCCGCCGTGGGTTCGAGCAACTGCAGCATGGTGGCGGTCAGCAGGACACTGTCGTCCACGTAGCCATAGCCGCCAGGGGCATCGTCGGGAATCAGGTCCCGTCGCTGCGCGATATAGGCCAGCACACTGGCCAGTGCACAACGGAGGGCGGGCGCGACCGAGGGGGCATTGATCCGCGCCACCAGCGCATTGATCTGCTCGGGGATCTCCTTGATCTGCATGACGATCCCCGCCCCGATGGCACGCTGGACGAGTTCACGGGTGGCCTCGTTGGCCGTAGTCTGTTGTATGGCCGAGCCCAGTTTCTGCGCGAGGTCCGGGCGTGCTCGCATGATCTGTCCGTACATCGCAGCGGCTTCACCGCCGGTATCCAGCGCCGAGAGGCGGCGGCTGATGTCGTCGAGAAGCGCCGAGAGACGGCTTTTTCGTCCGAGGATGTTCATCAGTTGTCTCCCAATAAAAGTGGGGTTCGTATTCGTAACCGCGCCGAAGTCGATGGATGGCGGCGGCGGGTCATGTCGCGAGGAAAGTCCGCACCGTTTCCGCGAGCGTTCCGGCAAGCCTGTCCGGGTCGTAGCGTTCTATGCGCAGCTTGCCGATGGCCGGAAAGACATGCTCGTACGGCTCTCCCTGGCAAACCATGCATACCCGTTTTCCCAGGGTGTGTGCGATGCCGAGTTCCAGGGACACATTGGCATTGAAGCCGGTCAGGTCCACCAGGACATGGCTCGCCACCGCGATTTCCGTCCAGATCGAGGCGATGACGTCGGGATCTTCCGCTTCGTCGCCGCGAACGTACTTACCAGCGCATGCCTGCACCGCCGTTCGCGCGGCGGCCGACACGGCGTTTGCCCAGTCCGGCCGGAACGGCATCACATGGAACAGCCTAGCGGTCTGCCCGGATGGGTAAACGGGCGGCCAGACGGGTTGAATCAGCGTGTAGCGGCGGTCGTCCTGGTAATCCACCAGTTTCGCCAGGGTCCGGCCGAGGGCGATCGGGTCGGCTGCCGCGCGCTGTTCGGATAGCAGCTTGAGCATCTGGCCGACGTAGATGTCGGCGCCCGGATTCGGGAAACTGGCCAGGACATGGTCCACTGTCGCCAGCATATGGTTCGTATGCGGCCTCGGATAGAGCCAGGCCCAGGACCGATCGATTTCCGATGCCAGCAGGGCATCGTCCGCCTCGCTTCCATCCAGGACGAGGGGTACGACATCCACGTCGAATGGCATGGTCCGGCCGGGACTGACCAGTACGACGAGAGGCTTGCCCAGGGTCAGCGCGAGGCCCAGCTCGTAGGTGACGTTAGCGAGGGCCGGACCCGGCTCGGCGCGCAGATCGATGATCGCCAGCATTGCCTTGCGCAGCTGCGTCCACCTGCCTTCCGCCGGACTCCCGCCGGTGCCCTGCGCCTGGAGCCGCAGGCCCAGGCCCTCCGTGATCACCGAAATACGGGCTGCCGCCCCGGCCGGTCCGGAATAGAAGATTTCATTGGTTGCCACGGGCGGCTTGGCCGATGGCCAGATCGGCCGCGCCAGCATGGTGTGCTTGCGGGCGGAGAACTCACGCACCGCCACGGCCAGTGGACGCAGTTCCTCATTCTCGACGGCACGCGCCCGGTCATCATCCGCGCCCGTTTCGTAGAGGCGTTTATCCGCACCACTGGCGCGCATGCTCAGTTCCATGGCGGTCTTGCTTTCGTCCTCTCCATTGCCGGGGCGGTTCATTTCCTCGGCGAGAAACCTGCGCAGATGCCAGCAGAGCTCCACCAGGGCGGCCGCGCGCGAGTCTGAGGGCGGCCGCGGCAGGCCGTGGCTCAGATAGTGCAGGTTGTCGATCCAGCCATCCGCCAGCTTGCGCATCCCCTGCAGACTTTCCAGGATCCCCGGCAGGCTTTCGCCCCCGCCCGTGGCGAGTTGGCGCCCGACGAGCCGGAGTAGCCCGGCGGCGGTTTCGGCGCGCTCTCCGGACACTCTGCCCTGCGCATGTTCGGCCTCCAGCCGCTCCTTCAGAGCATCGAGCATCCGACCATCCACCCCTTCCGGGGACTCGCCGCCAGCCACCTGTCGATGCAACTCGTCGAACTGGGTCTGGATCCGGGCAAACACGGGGTGTTGTTTCTGCTCAGGGGTCAGGCCCTCCATGAGGGTTGTCAGGCGGCCCAGCAGGCCGACCGCGCCACCCCCACGCCCCATGAATTCGCGCACCCGGGACGCGACCTGCCCCGCATCGGCCCCCTCGACGACGGCCTTGTGGAGGGCTTCCATGTCCCGTGCATTGTCGGCCACGGTCGCGGCAAGGGGCGCGATCCTGAGCAGGGCCGCCACGGATTGCAATCCCGCATCGACCTGGGGCAGGTATTCCGGCG
The DNA here is from genome assembly GCA_002360535.1 of Thiobacillus sp. UBA3361. Taxonomy (GTDB): domain Bacteria; phylum Pseudomonadota; class Gammaproteobacteria; order Burkholderiales; family Thiobacillaceae; genus UBA3361. The sequence goes on along the minus strand of DEQR01000055.1, from coordinate 16,334 downwards.
CGTGCGTGGCGAAGAAACCGCGCGCGGCCAGGAAGCGCTGCTTGGCTTCCTCCAGCCGGCGGATGTCGTCCGGGTCGAGGAGACGCAGCGCATTGGCATAGTTGAAGTTGAGCTTGGCCCGCTCCAGTTCATCCTCCTGCCCCACGAGGAGGTCTTCCGCGACTGCGTAGGCCGCGACCGCCCTGGAGAGCATGGTCTTGCCCAGGGCCGGTTCCAGGTCGGCATAGAGGGCACCGAGCAGTCGATGGGTGCGGGACTGTTCCACGGCATCCAGGCGTTCCGCCTGCATCCGGGCGCACAGTGACTTGAGCGCTTCTCCGCAGGCCAGTGTTTCAGTGACGAATTCCTGCGAGGCGCGGGCCGGCCAGGCGGCATCCAATGCGCGATCGGCGCGTTGCATGATGTTATCTCGCTGCCTGATCAATGCATGCGGCATCATGAGCCCCCAAATTTGTCGGGCCGTTGACCGGTCTTGTTCTGTTTGGATTGCCCCTTCCCTCTATGAATACAAAATAGATCAGCCGCATGCGCCCCACCATGGATATGCCCGACCAGCACACCCAGGACCACCCCCTCCCCCCGGCCCAACCGAAGGTCTTGCTGCGCCACCTCTTCGACGCGGCCATCGCCAGCGCCCGGCCGGCGCGCTGCGTGCCGCCCCACCTGCCGGCACCGCCGCTGGGCAGGACCGTGGTCATCGGCGCCGGCAAGGCTTCGGCGGCCATGGCCCGTGCGGTGGAGGAGCACTGGCCGGGGCCGCTGTCCGGCCTGGTGGTCACCCGCTACGGCCATGCCGTGCCTTGCCGGCGTATACGGGTGGTGGAGGCGGGGCACCCGGTGCCCGATGCGGCCGGACTGGACGTCTCCCGGCGCATGCTTGCACTCGTACGGGGCCTGACTCCGGACGATCTGGTGCTTTGCCTGCTGTCCGGCGGCGGCTCGGCCCTGCTGCCCCTACCGGCCGAGGGGCTGACCTTGGCGGACAAGCAGGCAGTCAGCCGGGCCCTGTTCCGGTCCGGTGCGCCCATCGGCGAGATGAATTGCGTGCGCCGCCATCTGTCGGCCATCAAGGGCGGACGCTTGGCGGCGGCCTGCCATCCGGCCCCGGTGGTCAATCTGCTCATCTCCGACGTACCGGGTGACGACCCGATGGACATCGCGTCCGGCCCCACGGTGGCCGATCCCACCACTTGCGCCGACGCCCTGGCCGTCCTGCGCCGCTACCGCATCGACCCGCCGCCCGCCGTGTTGCACCTGCTGGAATCCGGCCGGGGCGAGACGGTGAAGCCGGGGGACCCGCGGCTGGCCGGGGTGGAGACATGTCTCATCGCTACGCCCCGCATGGCCCTGGAGGCTGCGGCCCAGGTGGCCCGCGCCGCAGGCATCCCCGTCCACATCCTGGGCGATGCCGTCGAGGGCGAGGCGCGCGAGGTGGGCCGGGCCATGGGGGAACTGGCCCTGCAGGTGGCGCGGCACAGCCGGCCCCATACCCTGCCCTGCGTGCTGCTGTCCGGCGGCGAGACCACGGTGACGGTGCGAGGTTCGGGGCGCGGCGGGCGCAACGTAGAGTTCCTGCTGGCCCTGGGCCTGGCCCTCGACGGCGCGCCCGGTATCCACGCCCTGGCCGCGGATACGGACGGGGTGGATGGCCTGGAGGAGGTCGCCGGCGCCCATCTGCGGCCCGACAGCCTGGCGCGTGCCCGCGCGCTGGGGCTCGATCCCGTCCGCATGCTGGACGACAACGATGCCCATGGTTTCTTCGGGGCGCTGGGGGATGCCATCGTCACCGGCCCCACCCTGACCAACGTGAACGATTTCCGGGCCATTCTGATCGGCCTCTAGTGTGAACACGCCCTAGGCGATGGCCTCCAGGGCCTCCTGCTGTTCCAGCCACTCGCCTTCCAGCTGTTCCAGCGCTTGCAGCAGTTCTGCCTGCTCCCGGTGCAGCTGCATCATCTCCGGCTTGCGGGCTTCGGCATAGATGTCGGGGTCGGCCAACAGGGTTTCGAGTTCCGTCTTGCGGGCGTTGAGCCGGGCCATGAGTTCTTCCAGACGCTTGATGCGGCCCTCGATGGGCTTGCGTTGCGCGGACTGGCGCTGGCGGGCTTCTGCCTCCTGGCGTTTTTGTTCCTTGCGGTCGGCCGCGCCGCGAGGCGATTCCGCGGTGGGTTCCCGGATTTCGCTTTGCTCCATCCGGGCTACGGGATCGGCGGGTTTTCCCAGCTTGGTCTTGAACAGCCAGTCGCGATAGTCGTCCAGGTCGCCGTCGAAGGGTTTCAGGCCGCCGTCGGCAACGATGAGGAATTCCTCGGTGGTGGCCCGCAGAAGGTGGCGGTCGTGGGAGACCAGGACCAGGGTGCCCTCGAACTGGGCCAGGGCCACGGTCAACGCCTCCCGGGTCTCCAGGTCCAGGTGGTTGGTGGGCTCGTCCAGGAGCAGTAGGTTGGGGCACTGCCAGACGATCAACGCCAGGGCCAGGCGCGCCTTCTCGCCGCCGGAGAAGGGGGCGATGGACGCGCTGGCCATGTCACCGGCGAAGTTGAAGCCGCCGAGGAAGTTGCGCAGCTCCTGTTCACGCACCGTGGGGGCAATCTTGGCCAGGTGCCACAGGGGCGATTGGTCGTGGCGCAGCATCTCCACCTGGTGCTGGGCGAAGTAGCCGATGGCCAGGCCCTTGCCCTGGGTGACGCTGCCGGACAGGGGCGGCAGGTCCCCCACCAGGGTCTTGATGAGGGTGGACTTGCCGGCGCCGTTGACCCCCAGCAGGCCGATGCGCTGGCCGGCCTGTAACGTGAGATTGAGGTCGGAGAGCACGGTCTTGTCGCCATAGCCGGCGGTCACGTCTTCCAGCACCAGCAGGGGGTTGGGCGCCCGTTCGGGGTCGCGGAACTCGAAGCTGAAGGCGGCGGCGGCGTGGATGGGGGCCAGTTCCTCCATCTTCGCCAGCATCTTCATGCGCGACTGGGCTTGTTTCGCTTTTGTCGCCTTGGCCTTGAAACGGTCGATGAAGGATTGCAGGTGGGCGCGCTCCCGGCTCTGCTTCTCGTAGGCGGCCTGGCTCAGGGCCAGGTTGATGGCGCGCTGCTTTTCGAAGGCGGAGTAGTTGCCGCCGTAGCGCTTCAGCTTGCGGCCGTCGATGTGGGCGATGACGTTGACCACCCCGTCCAGGAAGTCCCGGTCGTGGGAGATGATGATGAGGGTGCCGGGGTAGCGCTTCAGCCAGTCTTCCAGCCAGAGGATGGCGTCCAGGTCCAGGTGGTTGGTGGGCTCGTCCAGCAGCAGCAGGTCCGAGGGGCACATGAGGGCCTGGGCCAGGTTCAGGCGCATGCGCCAGCCGCCGGAGAAGCTCGATACGGGCTGCTCCAACTGGACCCGGGAGAAACCCAGGCCGGTGAGCAGTTGCTCGGCGCGGGCGCGCACGGTGTAGGCGTCGGCGTCGTGCAACGCTGCATGCAATTCCCCAATGCGATGTCCGTCATGGGCAGTCTCGGCTTCCGCCAGTTCGCTTTCCAGGCGCCGCAGGGTGGTGTCGCCGTCGATGGCGTAGTCCAGGGCGGAGCGCTCCAGGGCCGGGGTTTCCTGGGCCACGTGGGCAATGCGCCAGGCGGCGGGGAAATCCGCATCGCCTGCGTCAGGGTGCAGTTCGCCCCGCAGCAGGGCGAACAGGCTGGACTTGCCGGAGCCGTTGGCGCCGATGAGGCCGACCTTCTCCCCGGGGTTGAGGGCGAGGTCGGCCCCCTCCAACAGGGGCTTGGTGCCGCGGATGAGGGTGAGGGATTGCAGGCGGATCATGGGCCGGGATTATCCCCGAAACCCGCGCCAACGGCCCTCCGGGCTAGCTGCCGACGATGCGGTCGCGGCCGGCGGCCTTGGCGTGGCGCATGGCGTCTTCCGCCTGGCGCAGGGCGCTTTCCCAACTGGCGCCGCTGCCGTGGTTGCGGCGGGCCAGGCCGATGCTCAGGGTCAGGGGGGCGCCGTCGGCGTGGCGCAGGGGCATGGCCTTGATCTTGGCCTGCAGGGACTGGGCCATCTCCAGGGCATGTTCCGGGGTGGTGTCGTACCAGCACAGCAGGAATTCGTCGCCGCCCAGCCGTACCGCCAGGTCCAGCGGACGCCGGGTGCAGGCTTGCATGCCGGCCGCCACGGACATCAGGCAGGTGTCACCGGTCTTGATTCCCTGGGCGTCGTTGATCTGCTTGAGCAGGTCCACGCCCAGCCAGGCGAAGGCCAACGGCTTGCCTTCCCGGTCCGCCTGGGCGGTGATGCGCGACAGTTCCTCCACCATGAGGCGGCGGTTGCCGATGCCAGTGAGTGTGTCCTTGCGGTTGAGATCGACGATCTCCTCGCCCAGCGCGTGGATTTGCGCCAGCACGCCCAGGTAGCTGGAACGGATGCGCAGCAGCAGCACACCGCCCAACCACGCGAACACCAGGAAGCCGCCGACGGTGACGATGATCTGACGCTGTGTGTGCAGGCGCGCCAGATCGCGGGCGATCAGAGCGGTGACCGGCTTGGCACCGCCCGGGGTCGGGGCGGCCTGGGAGGCCTCCCAGACGCCGTAGGCGATGAGGCCGGCGGTGACCACCGCCGACACCGCGTAGAGGACGAACAGCATGTTCATCAACCGGGGGTTGGGACGCGGGGATTCCAGATCGCGCGGGGCTTGCATCTCGTTCTCCAGGCCGGGGATGGCGGCATTCTCGAAGCAAGCCGGGGTTTTGCCAAGCCCGTGGCCGGACCGAAGGGCACGATTGACGGCGGAACGGTTCGATACCAACCAGATTGCAAGCGGTCAATTGACCTCATGCATGTCGATCGGCCCTTTTCGAAGCCTGTGGCGTGGGTGGGGACCATGATGCAATGGTGACAACACGCCCAATCACGCGTCTTGCCGGATCGCCATTTGTGTCTCTTTCGCCGCCGTGGAAATGATCGGGATGGCCGCCGTGGACAATCGTTGGATCGCCTCCTCCACGACCCCTCGCGCGCCGGGCGCGTGATCGAAGTCTTCGGCGGTCAGGTCGCCGACCCGGCGCCAGTGGGTCTCGATGAGGGGGTCAGGGATGTTCAGGGGAAACCTGCCCAGGGAGGGCTCAATGGCGGACAGTACGTTGAGCGCCATCATCGCCCAGCCGCGGACATCCATCCAGTTTGCCTCGCCCCCGGGCGGAAAGGGGGAGCGGTCGAGTTCCCGGCCGGACCACATCGCATGCAGCCACCAAAGGCGTTCCAGGGCAAACCGGGTGACCGCCAGCAGCAGTTCGTCGGTGAGCTCCGCCGGGTTCCGTTCGAGGCGTCTCAGGAGCCGGTAGAGCTCCAGCTCCGTTCCCCGTTCGAGGGTTCCCAGGCGCGGGTCCACGTGGATTTTTCAGAGCTGGAATCGGTGCTGGGCCACCGTGTCTTCGTGGTGCCCGAGTTCGAGTTCCTGCTCCACGCTCAGGATGTCTAGGATGAAGGGTCCCACCGTCTTGTTGAACTCGTAGATGCCCAGATCGAGGTTGACTCGCCCTTGTACGCCGGGGCTGAACTCCGCGTTCATCCGGTAACGCGGATTGTCCAGGGTGAAGCCCGCTTGGGTCCCACCGCTCAGGGGGGTGAGGATGAAGCTCAGGGGAGCGCGGGAGTCAAACAGCAGGTCGGGACCGGCCAGGTTCTGGATTTGGCTGCCCTGGAACGGGCTGACGCGCAGCTTGATTCGGCCGTTGTTCAATTTGCTGGCGAGACCCAGGTCCAGCCAGGCGTTGCTGATGCCGAAACTGACGCCCAGACGCGAGACTTCGCCAGGCACGACCGTGAAAAAGGGTAAAGATGTGCTCTCCGTGCCGATGACCGGCACGATGTCCTGGCTTGCGTTCACCTGGGGCGTCGGACACTTGAGATCGACGTTGGGGCCGGGGATCGAGGCCTTCAGGCCGCAACCGGCGCCAAATTGCAGTACGAACTCCCTGCCGTCGAAGTACCGGCTCTTGTCCAGCCCCACCCCCTGCCAGGCTTGGGTCAGGTCTTCCGGCGCGACCGAGACCTTGACGCGGCGATGCGTGGCGACGGAGAGCTGGGTCGGGCCCGCCGCCGGCTTGGGTTTGTTGGCCAGGGCCAGGCCGGCGGGGATGGATGTCGGCTTCGCGGGGGTGATCGCGGGCTGTGCCGGCTGGACGACGGGCTCTTCCTTGGCCTCGACCCGCACCTGGAAGGGTGCCCGCAGGCCGATGCCCGCGCCCACGTGGTAGGACAGGCGCAGGTAATAGCGATCATGCCACCAGTTTCCCTTGGCGAAGGTGTATTCGTACTTGTCGCTGATTTCCCTGCCCAGGGTGAAGCCGGTCAGGAAATGGCGTGATTCGGCAAGTGTCTGCGCCGGGCCGGGCGCAGCGGCCACCGCATGCGCCGGGGGCCGCGGTCCGGCATAGACCAGGCTCGGACTGGCCGCGCCGGGCCGGCCCGAGACGGTGTAGGCGGGCAGGGCCGTGCTCAGCTGGATGTCCTGTTGATCCCAATTCTGGGCGCGCTGGCCGAGCTGCCTGGGGTCGGCGAGCTGGGTGGGGAGGTGGCTCAGCAGCCGGATTTCCCGTTCCTGGTAGTTCAGGATCAGGTCGAGCAGTTCTTCGTCGCTGAGCTGCGCGGCGGCCCTTGCGGCGACCCTGGCCGGCAGGCCTTCAATGATTTCCTCGCCGCGGCGTGGCGCGCGCAGGCGATCGCGGATGCTTTGGAGTGCTTCTCGGGTTTCCCGCGAAAGCTGGCCGCGTTTGGGCAGAAAGCACTGGTCGGCGACGAAGGCCGGCAGATTGGCCTGACGGCAGGCGCCGGGTTTTAGTTTCAATGTCAGTTTCCGGTCCACCAGCACCCGGTCCGCGAGCTGGGTGACCGTCTCGCTGTAAGTCGGCGGGGCCTGCAGATGGACGGTGGCCACCTCCGGCCGGAACAGGGGCTGGAAGCGGCTGCTGGCCTTCAGGCTCGTGGTGTTGAGATAGGCGGCGAAATTCAGGCGCACGCCGGTGTCGAGCGGGATGCTGCCCAGGCCGCGCCGCTGTGCCTCCGCGGCGGGGAATTTGGCGCGCAGCAGGGGCGAGCGCTCGGCCTCCAGAAGGATTTCGTCCACCGATTTCGATGCTTGGGCGGGCAGGGCCAACAGCGCCAGGATGGGTAGGGCAATACCTGGGAATCCTTTGAACATCGTCTTCCTCCTTGCTGGTGATGACGGCATGACGCAATTTCGCCTCCGCCGTCGGGCCGGTCACTGGGCCACGTGTTCGATGAAGATTTCGTGGGAAATCATCCTGGGTGTCCCGCCCGCGTAGGGCGTCACCATTACCTGGGTGCCATGGATCAATTCCACCTTGCCGATATCGCGGGACATGGGAACCTCTCCCTGGCTGTCGCACGTGGGCAGAACCTCCACATACTCCGCCCGGGTCAGGCCGTAATAGGCGTCCACCCCCGTGGCATGGCGCTGCCCCTTGCGTCGCGGGTCCTGGCAGGGGACGAATTCCAGCCGGAAGGTTTCCCGGCCCAAGGTGCCCTGCATGCGGAAGGCGTGCGGCAGGCGGTTGATGATGCCGCCCACCGCGTAATAACGGTCCAAGGGGGTCACCGTTCCCTTGGGATTGATGTTCGACACCGCCACCAGCCCCGGCAGGTTGGTGGCGAACTCCACCACGAAGCGGTCGCCGGTCTTGAGTCTGGCCTGGTTTTCGAGGATCAGGCCGATGGGGGTGCCCGCCGCGTCGATCTCGATCAGCTTGACGGCCAGGGCGTCGCCGACGGCCGACATGCCGGCAGGCGACGGTGTGGACGCGACCGGCGGTTCGCTCACCATTGCGGGCGAGGGGGGTAGGTCCGCGACTGGCGGAAACTGGACAGAGGTCGCCGGCGCGGGATCCGGGGCGGGTGACGAGACTGGCGCCGCGGGGGCGGAGGCATCCCCGAACAGCCAGTCCCCCAGTTTCTTGAACATGCGATCCACGATCCCCGACACCCCCTGCACCGCCACCGGCACCAGGGTGGCCGCCCAGACCCCGCGCGGGGTGGGTGCGTTTCCCTCCGTGGCGTGTAAGCACCAGGGGAACAGGCCCAGAAACATCACCAGACCGACCGTTGCCGATTTTCTGCCTGAACTCATGTTTCGTTCTCCTCCATCGTGGTCAACACCGCCTCGGTCATTTCACGACCGCCAGCGGAAAATCGGGAACGCTGTCCGGGTTCTGTTTCACGGGATGTTGTCGGCCGTCGGTGAGTGCCTTGACCCGTTCCGAGACATAGAAATCCAGCATGGCATGGGTGACGCGCCCCGACCTGGTCTCGGCGGCCTTGCCGGAGAGGCCTTCCACCACGGCCTTGGTGAAGGCGCCGTTGCCCCAGTTCGGGTTTTCCAGGGATGACTCCCTGCCGGTACTCGACGAGAACACGACCACGCCGTTTTCGGTGCTGGCCAGTTCGTTGACCACGGCGGTCAGGTCGGTGTTGCCACGCCGGCCTTCACCCAGCACATTGCCCGAATGACAGGCATCGACGAAGAACACGGCCTTGCCCGCCAGGGCCGAGAGGGTGTTCTTGATGTCGGTGTACACCAGGCCCGTGCGCTTGAGCCGATCGGGATCGGCATTGACCGGCAGGAAATAGAAGTTCCCGGTGGGGTCGTTCACCCCGTGCCCGGCCAGGAACATCATGCCCACATCCCGGCCGGTGACCTGTTTCTGCAGCCACTCCAGGCCGTCCAGGATCTCGTCCTTGGTGGCCTGGGCGTCGGTCACCAGCTTCACCTCTACCTCCCGGTACAGCCCGCCAGATTGGTGTTTCATGACCTCGGCGAAATCCCGCGCATCCTTGGCGGCATATTTCAGCCGCGGGCGCACCTTGTCGTACTCGGCCACGCCTACGGCCAAGACATAGAGCTTCGGCTTGGGCGCTGCCGCGCCGGGCGCGGCCGCCTTGCGATAGACGCGCAGTTGCACGGCGGAGGAGAGATTGTGGCGGTTCTCGGCGGACAGGCTGATGAGGTTTTCGGCTGCCTCCAGGGGGACGCGGACTTCGTGGATCGGCTCCCCGCCGTCCGGCTTGTCCACCACGATGTCCCGCGCGTCCGGCAGGCGCTGGCCGTTGACACGCACCGTCAGGCCGGTCATGGGGGCGTCCAGTGGGGCGCGCACGCTGTAGCGCAGGGTGACGCTGGGGCTGCTCACCGCCTCGCCTTCGGCCGGCGAGAGGAGGGTGACTACCGGCGGCAGGCTGTCGCCGATGTGGGGTACGGTGGATCTCACCCGGCCCGCCTCGGCGTCGGCCAGGCGCAAAGCCTCCTTTTCATCCAGAGTGGTCAACATCTTTTGCGCCACGTCCGGGCGATGAAACTTGTCGCGGAAGCGACTGGCCGGGAAGAAATCGGCGGCCTGGTCCTTGCCGCGGTTGACGTGCCAGCCGATGAGGTCCTCGCCCCCGGGACTGGTGGCGTAATAGCCAGAGGGTGTCCACAGCACCCAGCGTTTGCGGTCGGCGTGGGGGAAGAGGGCAAGCAGTTCCTTCAGGTCGCTGGCGCGGTGCCAGCGGATGGTACCGTCGCCATAGGCCGCGACGACCAGGCGGCCATCCCTGGAGAAGTTCACGGCCCATACCTGTTCGGGGGCGCTCTGGAATTCGAGCCGCTTCCCTTGCCGGTCAAACAACGCCAGGGAGAAGGCGGTGCCCAGCACGAGGCGCTGACCATCCGCAGACATGGCCAGGCAATTGGCCCGGTCGCTGTCCAGTATTTTCAAATGAGTGCCATCAGTAAGCCTGGGTGTCTGGGAAAGCCGCCAGTCTTCTGCCAGCTGTAACCCCGGCAAATCCTGAATCGGCGGTTGGACGCCACCCGGTTCCCCTTTCGTTCCTGCACTGGGTGGAAGGTTGCCGATGCCCAGTTCGTAACCCTGCAGGAGTGAGAGATGGTCCAGATCGAACACCGCCTGATGAGGCCCCCATGCGTTGTATCCGAACGACACGCGCTGGCCATCCGTGGAGAGCCGGAAGCGTTTCTGGCGGTCGAGATTCCGATAATCGGCAAACGCGGGGTGGACGACGTTCAGCCTCGTCCCAACCGTGTTGTAGATGCCCCACATGGGGTCGGACGTGCCGACGGCCACCGAGCCATCGGGCAGCGCCCGCAAGTCCATGATCGTGTTGGTCGCTACCCCGGTGACGTCCTTGAAGCCGTCCTTGCCAGCGGTCGGCCAGATGCGCAAGGCACGATGAGCGCCCAAGGCCCAGTCCCCGCCGCCAAATAGGTGGTGTTGGTTCACCGACCAGGCAACGGTGTTGATTTCACCGTTTTCGATGCCGGAGTCGTCCACCGTAGCGAGGTATTTCAGGTCTTTTCCGTCAAGGATATAAACCGTCCGACTTGCGCTGAAGGTGACCGCCAATTTCCGACCATCCGGGGAAAACCGGATGGCATAGGGAATGCTGTCTGGCACGGAGCCCCATGCCGCACGCGACCAGTTCGGATCAGTCCTCTGGTAGAGCCGGATGTTTCCGTCGGAGGAAGTCGTTGCCAGACGACCATCCTCACTGAAGTCCATGTTGAAGAGCGTGCCTCCATATTCGGTATCCTCGAAACTCAGCTTCCAATCGGCGGTGCGCCAGACCCTGAGCCCGTTCTGGGTCCCTATCCCGGCGGCCAACCATCTTCCGTCCCGTGAAAATGCAAGCTCGGTGACAGCCCCCGGCAGGCCTTCCAGTCGCCGGAGCATCCGCCCACTAGCGCGGTCGAAGAGGTAGATGCTGAATCGCTCGTCCCAATACCAGCCGGTTCCTCCCCCTAAAGCGACAACCTTCCCATCCGGCGAAATGGCCGTTGACAGAATAGCGCCCTCCGGGCCGGGGCCGAGGGGCCAACGTAGAACGCGGTCGAGTCTCCCGGTAGGCAGTTGCCAGACCCTTGCGGTCTTATCATTGGCGGCGGTGACCAGCCAACGTCCAGTGGCATCCACGCCGAGACGCAAGATTGAAGCCGTATGCTGGGCACCCGTTTCGATGCGCAGGATGGGGTCTGCACTGGGTTCCCCCGCATGCGCCAGCCACGACAGCCCCACTGACAGGCCAAGCAGGCCGGCGCCCAGCCAGCGTGTGTATTGAACCCATGGCCTGTCACCCATACTTCCCCTCCTGATCCTTGTCGCCGTTCGTCGGGCTACGGTTCTTGGTGATGGATGCAATACGGAGTGATCGGCCGAGCCACGAACAAGCGTTACTTACAGCCGCTCGCCACCAGACGCCATGACCACAATCAACGAATGGACAATCGACCTATGCCCGTTCTTGACGGCGTGCCGAGACGGACTCAGGCTTCATGGACCGTCACCCGCGCCACCGCCATGCAACGTCCCATCCGCCTGAAGATCTTCAGCATCACCCTGGTCCTGCTGGTCCTGATGGTGGTGGTTACCTGGCTGTCGGTGCTCAACTTCCGGCAGCTCAACAACCAGGTGCGCGCCCTTTCGGACTATTACCTGCCCCTCCAGGAGCAGGTGGCCAGCGTGGAGATCCTGATCCGCCAGCAGATGGTGCACATGGAACGGGTGCTGGCCGGCATGCAGGCGGCCCGGCCCGATCCCGACTACCTGGCGGCCGAGTCGGGCGGCTTCGACGCCCGCGGCATCAACGCCGACCAGATCGTCGATTCCTCCCTGCGCATGCTGGAGGAGGCCAAGACGGACAAGACCATCGAACTGGACCGGGTGACCCTGGCCCTGCTGGGCAGCCAACTGCCCGCCATTCAGACCAGCCGGCAGCGTTTCCACGCCGCCTTCCGCGAGTTCCAGATCGAGGCGGAGGAGGGCAACCCGCGCTCCGCGGGCATCGTCCGCAAATCGTTGCTGGCGGCAAAGGACGGCGTGGACGTGGAGATCGGCAAGACCATCGAGCTGCTCAACACCCTGACCCGCGACACGGCCGCCCAGGCCAAGGCGGAGGAGGTGCGGGCGATCCGTCTGAACTGGGCCATGACCGCCATCGCCACCGCCCTGGGGCTGATCTTCGCCTGGCTGGTGACCCGTTCCCTTGTTGAACCCATCCGCCGGCTGCTGGGCGGCACCCAGGCGGTGGAGGCGGGCGACCTGGACGTGGAGATCCTGGTGCACACCCGCGACGAGCTGGCCTCCCTGGCCGATTCCTTCAACCACATGGTGGCCGGCCTGCGCGAGAAGGAGCGCATCAAGGCCACCTTCGGCCAGTACGTCGATCCGCGCATCGTCCGCGGCCTGCTGGACAATCGCCTGGCCGCCGAGGGCGGCCAGAACCAGGTGGTGAGCGTGTTCTTCTCCGACCTGGCCGGCTTCACCCGCATGTGCGAGGGCCTGACGCCGGATGCCACGGTACGCTTCCTGAACCGCTATTTCGCCCTCATGGCCGAGGTGATCCGAGGTCGCCAGGGCATCATCGACAAGTACATCGGCGACTCGGTGATGGCCTTCTGGGGCCCGCCCTTCACCGATCCCGGCCGGCATGCGGAGCTGTGCTGCGCCGCCGCCCTGGACCAGATGAAGGGCCTGGACGCCTTCCGCGCCGACCTGCCCAACGTGCTCGGCTTTCGCCACGGCCTGCCGCAGGTGGACGTGCGCATGGGCATCGCTACCGGCGAGGCGACGGTGGGCAATATCGGTTCGGAGACCGCGCGGGGCTACACGGTGATCGGCGACACGGTGAACCTGGCCTCGAGGCTGGAGCAGGCCAACAAGTTCTACGGCACCCGCATCCTGGTGAACGGGGACACCCGCATAGCGGCCGGCGAGGGCTTCCTGTTCCGGGAGATCGACAGCCTGCGGGTGGCGGGGCGGGACGAGCCGGTGCGGGTGTTCGAGCTGCTGGGCCCGCGTGCCGGGGGGGACGAATATCTGCCCGGCCTGGCCGCGCGCTTCGAGGAGGCCCTGGCCGGCTATCGGAAGGGGGATTGGGCCGCGGCGGAAGCCGGATTCCGCGCCTGCCTGGAGGCGGTGCCCGAGGATCCGCCCAGCCGGGTGTTCCTGAAACGCATCGAGGATTTCCGCAACGCGCCGCCCCCCGCCGGCTGGGATGGGGTGTGGGATGCGCCCGGCAAGTGAGGGGCGTGTGAACACGCCCTGGACCGGAGGGACTACGCGGGAATCGCCGCTTGCCCGGCTTTCATGACGGGTTGACCCGCCGGCGGCGAACGCTCAGTTCAGCAGCCCGTCGTCCCCGTGGCAGGTGCAGTTGGGGCTGACCGTGCCGTCGCAGCAGACGATTTTGCCGGCCCGGCAGCCGCACACCCCCTTGTGGCCCTTGCAACAGTCGGTCTGGCTGACCTCGGCCAGGTCCGGACGGGCGTCCGCCGGCAGGGGACAGGCTTTCTGGGTGGTTTGGACGGCCGGTTCGGGCGAGGCGGCCCACGCGTCGCCGGCCAGGGCGGTGAAGGCGGCGGTCAGGCCGAACAGCAGGACCAGCAGACCGCGGATATATGGCTTGCGCATCGTGGATTCCCCCGCTGGTTGGATGATTTCACTATACCCGAGCAGGACCGCTGCCGCGGTCCGGATGCCTGGTCAATTCGTGCCGCGCCGGGTGGGTGGTCCGTCTGCCATCGGCCCGGCGCGTCGTTCTCAGAGCAGCACCGCGTGCTGGTGTTCCCCCTGCTCGTACAGCACGTGGGCGCGGCCCACGACGAGGTTATCCACCGTGCCGATGCGCTCGACGTCCTTGTTGGGGTAGGGCATGCGGTGCAGCACGTGGCGCATGGCGTTCAGCCGGGCGCGTTTCTTGTCGTCGGACTTGATCACCGTCCACGGGCAGTCGGCGGTGTCGGTATAGAAGAACATCGCTTCCTTGGCCTTGGTGTAGTCGTCCCATTTGTCCAGGGAAGCCAGGTCGATGGGGGAGAGCTTCCACTGCTTCAGGGGATGCACCTCGCGTTCCTTGAAGCGGCGGCGCTGCTCCTTGCGGCTCACCGAGAACCAGAACTTGATCAGGTGGACGCCGCTGCGCACCAGGTTGCGTTCGAACTCCGGCGCCTGGCGCATGAACTCCATGTATTCCTCCGGGGAGCAGAAACCCATCACCCGTTCGACGCCGGCCCGGTTGTACCAGGAGCGGTCGAAAAGGGCGATCTCGCCGGCGGTGGGCAGATTTTGCACGTAGCGCTGGAAATACCACTGGCCGCGTTCCGTCTCGGTGGGTTTCTCCAGGGCCACCACGTGGGCGCCGCGGGGATTCAGGTGCTCCATGAAGCGCTTGATGGTGCCGCCCTTGCCCGCCGCGTCGCGGCCCTCGAACAGGATCACCACCTTCTGGCCGGTCTCTTTCACCCAGGCCTGGAACTTGAGCAGTTCCACCTGCAATTGATATTTCTGCCGCTCGTAGGTCTTGCGCGACATGAGGTTCTTGTAGGGATAGCCGCCCTCGCGCCAGTCGTCCGACAGTTCGTCGTCCTGGCTGACCCGGCGTTTTTCCGCCACCGGCTCGGGCTCGTGGGTCAGCGCCCGTTCCAGGATTTCCCGGTCCTCGGGCGAGGCGCCCTTGAGGATGGCCTCCAGCGAGCTGACCAGGTGCGGGCTGCCGCCACGCTTGGCCGCGTGCTCCAGGATGTCGTCCACGGCGGCTATCTTGGCTTCCTGGGCGGCGTTCACGGATTCGCCCACCACGAAGTCCTCTACCCCCTGCGTGGTCAGGGTGGGGGGGATGTCGCCCGATCTGGCCCGGCGCGGGCGGCGCGCGGACGACGCCTGGCCGCGGGCGCCTGCCTTGGCGGTCCGGGGGGTGCTCTCCGAAGTCTGGCTGGGTGCGTCTTGGCTGGGGGTCTTGTCGGTCATGGCGGGCCTCTGTCTGCTGTCTGTATTGGAGTCACGAATCTGAAATCATCCCGCCGAGGCGGAGTCAGGTCAACGCCTGCCGCCGCATGCGGCTCGATAAACGCATGGAGGCTCACTTCCTGGCGGACCGACGCAGCCTCGCCAGCAGCCGGCGGGCCAGTTCGCCGAACAGCTCGGTCTGGGTGGGATGGGGGAAGATGGCCCGGGCCACCTGGGCGAGTGTCATGCCCCCCGACACCATGAGCACCGCCGCGCCGATCAGGGTGTCGGTGTGGTCGGCCAGGAAGTGCACCCCGACGATGCGCCGGCTGGCCTTGTCCGCCACCAGCTTGACCAGGCCCTGGGTCTCCAGGCTGATCATGGCCTTGGCATCGATGGACAGGGGCATCTTCGCTTCCAACACCTCCATGCCCCGGGCCTTGGCCTGGGCCGCCGTGAGACCCACGAAACCGGCCTGGGGGCGGCTGAAGGTGACGGCGCAGTCCTGGTCCGGGTCATAGACGGCAGGGATGCCAAGCAGGTTGTCCGCGGCCACCCGGCCCTGGGCCGCGGCCGTGTGAGCCAGCATGTAGCCGCCCACCACATCCCCCGCCGCGTAGATATGGGGGACGCTGGTGCGGCAATGGGCGTCCACCCGGATGGGCGCGCCCGCGGCGTCCCCCGCCAGGGCCACCCCGGCCGCCGCCAGGTTCAGGTCGGCGGTGGCGGGGCGCTTGCCGGTGGCCATGAGCACGTAGTCGCACAGGTACTGGTGGCGGGCGCCCTCCGGGTCGGAGTACTGGATGAGCATGTTGCCCGGGTGGCCGGTGATCATCTGGATGGTGGCGCCGGTGACCACGTCCACCTCCACGCTGAGCAGGTCGGCCAACTGCTTGCCGATCTCCTCCTCCATCTCGCCCAGGAGGCGGTCGCGGGCCTCCAGCACCAGCACCTGGGCCCCCAGGTCGTGCCAGATCTGGGCCATCTCCACGCCGATGACGCCGCCGCCGACGATGCCCAGCTTGCGGGGCGGGGCGGGCAGGTCCCAGAGGCTGTCGGAGGTGAGCACGCCGCCGCCGGCCAGGCCCTCCCGAGCGCCGGGGATGGGGGGCACGAAGGGCGGGGCGCCGGTGGCGATGACCGCCGCGCCGAAGCTGAGGGTGTAGGCCTCGTCGTCCCGGGGCCGGACCTCCACCGTGTGCTGGTCCAGGAAGCGGGCGCGGCCCTCGTGCACGGCGATCTTCATGCCCTTGTCGGCGCGCAGGGCCATCTCGCCCCGGCTCTCCTGCACCGCGCGGCGGTGGCCCTCCAGTACGGGCCAGTCCAGCAGGGCCCGGTGGGTGCCCAGCACGCCCTTTTCCGCGTCGTGCTTGCGGTCCCGCACCAGGTCCGCCGCGTGGCGCCAGGCCTTGGAGGGGATGCAGCCGCGCCACAGGCACTCGCCCCCCGGCAGCAGGCCGTCGTAGATCAGCGCCACCCGCATGCCGTGGTCCGCCAGGGCGCGGGCGCAGTCCTCGCCGCCGGGGCCGCCGCCGATGACGGCCACCTCCTGGCCCTTGTAGAAGAAGC
>DEQR01000066.1 GCA_002360535.1 Thiobacillus sp. UBA3361 | reverse complement strand
CCCAGGGCCGGGTGGCGCTGGAGACCCGCACCCTGAAGGTCAGGATTCCGCGCGGCGTGCACGCCGGCCAGGTCATCCGCCTGGCCGGCCAGGGCGAGCCGGGCATGGGCGGCGGGCCGGCCGGCGACCTCCTGCTGGAGGTGCACTTCCGGCCCCACGACCGCCTGCGGGCGGAGGGCCGCGACCTGCACCTGAAGCTCCCGGTGGCGCCCTGGGAGGCCGCACTGGGCGCGGTGGTGGCCGTCGATCTGCCGGACGGCGGCCTCAAGGTGCGCATCCCCCAGGGCGCCCAGAGCGGCCAGCAGTTGCGGGTGCGCGGCCGGGGCATCCCGTCCAGCCCGCCGGGCGACCTGCTGCTCGACCTGCAGGTGATCCTGCCCCCGGCCGACACCCCGCGCGCCAGGGAGCTTTACGAGGCCATGGCCTGGGAACTGGCCTTCGACCCGCGCGGTGCGGGGCGGAAATGATGCCTACGGAGACAGGGGTACGCCATGCATGATGATGACGTCCTGATCGGCAGCCTGATGGAAGAGAGCTGGCTGACCCTGGAGCAGGTGGCCGCCGCCTGCGCGGTGGAGCCCGAGTGGCTGCTGGGCCATGTGCGGGAGGGCCTGTTCCCCCATGCCGAGAGCGTGGCCGGCGTATGGCGTTTCGCCAGCGCCAGCATGCTGCGGGCGCGGCGCATGCGCCAGCTGGAACGCGATTTCGAGGCGGTGCCCGAACTGGCCGCCCTGGTGGCCGATCTGCTGGAGGAGTTGGACGAACTTAGACTGCGGTTGCCCTGAAAACGGCCGCCACAAAAAAAGACCCCACCGCTTAGCGCAGGTGGGGCAACCAGGGAGGAGTGGTATGTCCGCTAAACCCAGACCCTCAACTGCGTTTGCTCGGTCTAGCAGGAGACATCCAATCCTCATAACGTCAGGTAGCGGAAAAACTTGAGGGCTGCCCCACCCTTCATTAACGGTATTTTCGTACCATGCCCACCACCACCCCAAACAGCTCCAGCTTACCTTTGGGCCGAATGACCGGATAAGCGGGGTTGGCGGGCTTCAGCACGTACTGCCCGTCCTCCTTGTCGAGCAGCTTGAGGGTGAACTCGTCGTCCACGATGGCCACCACCACGTCGCCGGCATGGGCCTCGAAGCTGCGCTGTACCACGGCGATGTCGCCGGGCTGGATGCCGGCGTCGATCATGGAATCCCCCTTCACCCGCACCAGCACGGTCCGCGACGGATTCTCGATGAGGTATTCGTCCAGGGTCAGGGTTTCCTTGGCGCTGTCGTCCGCCGGCTGGGGGAAGCCGGCGCGCACCGAGTCGGCCACCACCCGCTCGAAAAAGCGCGGCCCCGGCTTCAGGCGCCGGTCCGGTGTGGCCTCCAGAAAACCGGCCAGGCGCAGCCGGGCCAGCATGGCGGAAACGGAGGACTTGGACTTGAGCCCCACCAGCCGGCCGATGCCGGAATAGGGCGGGAACACCCGATGGCGGGCGTAGTAGTCCTGGAGTTGGGCGAGGTAGGCGGGATCGTCGGGCATGGTCGTGCGCTATAACTAAAGACCATATCAAACTATCGAACGATCGTTCCCAGGTCAAGACGAAAACCTCCCCGGCCGCCAGCGCTTGAGCAGCAGGGAATTGCTCACCACCGATACCGACGACAGGGCCATGGCCGCGCCGGCGATCACCGGGTTGAGCATGCCCGCCGCCGCCAGGGGCAGGGCCAGGACGTTGTAGAAGAAAGCGAAGAACAGGTTCTGGCGGATCTTGCGCATCACCGTTCGCGACAGGTCGATGGCATCGGCCACGCCGGCCAGGTCGTTGCGCATGAGGGTCACGTCCGCGGCCTCCAGGGCGATGTCGGCGCCGGCGGCCATGGAGAAGCTGACGTCGGCGGTGGCCAAGGCCGGCGCGTCGTTGATGCCGTCGCCGGCCATGCCCACCACCCGTCCCGCCTGTTTGAGGGCGGCCACGGCGGCGGCTTTGTCCTGGGGTTTCACCCCGGCGCGCACTTCCGTGATGCCCGCTTGGCCGGCGATGGCAGCGGCGGTTTCCGGGTTGTCGCCGGTGAGCATGACCAGTTCCACCCCGGCCTGCCCGAGGCGTGCCACCGCAGCGGCGGAACCGGCGCGGATGGGGTCGGCGAAGGCCAGTCCGCCCAGGATGCCCCGCTCGTCGGCCAGCAGGACCCGGGTGGTGCCGGCGGTTGATGCAAGCTCATCGACCGATAGGCGCCCCACTGGGTTGCCGCCCTCTCCCCTACCCCTCCTCCCGGGGGGGAGGGGATCAATCCCATGCGCCAGCCATTCCGGTGCCCCCAGGTGCAGTTGGCGGCCGTCCACCCGCCCCCGCACTCCCTGGCCGGGCAGACTCTCGAAGTCCGTGACGCCGGCCAGGCCCAAACCACGCCCTTTCGCTTCCGCCAGCAGGGCCTGGGCAATGGGATGCAGACTACCCTGCTCCAGGCTGGCGGCCAGGCGCAGGACTTCATCCCCGGTCAGTCCCGGCGCAAAGGTCAGGCCGACCAAGGCGGGACGGCCTTCGGTGAGGGTGCCGGTCTTGTCCACCGCCAGCACGTTCAGATGCTCGGCCCGCTCCAGGGCGGCGGCGGAGCGGAACAGGATGCCGGCCCGAGCCCCCTGCCCCAGGCCCACCATGACCGCCGTGGGGGTGGCCAGGCCCAGGGCGCAGGGGCAGGCGATGACCAGCACCGCCACCGCCGGGATCAGGCTTTGGGTGAAGTCGCCGCCGATAAGCCACCAGCCGAGGAAGGTGAGGGTGGCGATGGCGACGACCGCCGGCACGAACACACCGGAGATGCGGTCCGCCAGGCGCTGGATGGGGGCCTTGGAACCCTGGGCGGCCTCGGTCAGGCGTACGATCTCCATCAGCTGGGTATGGACGCCCACCCCCTCGGCGCGGACCTTCAACAAACCGTCCAGGTTCTGGGTGCCGGCGTGCACCGGGTCGCCCACGTTGCGCGCCCGCGGCAGACTCTCGCCGGTGAGCATGCCCTCGTCCACCGCCGAGCGGCCTTCCACCACCACGCCATCCACCGGGATGCGTTCGCCGGCGCGCACCACCACCCGGTCGCCGGGCCTGAGGCCGGCGGCGTCCATCTCCACGACTTCGACTTTTCCTTTTTCGCCGCCCCGCTCCACCCGCGCGGTCTTGGGAGCCAGGCCGATGAGCTGCTCGATGGCGGTGGAGGTCCTGGCCTTGGCCCGCGCCTCCAGCAGCTTGCCCAGGCGCACCAGGGTGACCACGGCGGCGCTGGCTTCGAAGTACAGGTGCCCGTCCGGATTCCAGATCAGGGTCGCCAGGCTGTAGAAATAGGCGGCGCTGGTACCCAGAGCCACCAGCACGTCCATGTTCGCCCCGCCGCCGCGCAGGCTGTGCCAGGCGCCGGTGTAGAAGCGCCGCCCGGACCAGAACTGGACCGGCGTGGCCAGCAGGCACTGCGCCCAGCCAGGCAGCCAGTGGGCATGGGCACCGGCCAGCATGGGGACCATGGTGGCCAGCAGGGGCAGCGTGAACAGGGCGGAGATGACGAACACCCGCACCTCGGCCCGGTACTCGGCCGCCTTGCGCGCCTTCTCCTCCGCCCGGCCGGCCTCGGTGACGGCCCCGGCGCCGTAGCCTGCCTTTTGCACCGCCGCTACCACCGCCTCCGGACTGACCAGGCCGGGGGTAAAGCGCACTCGTGCCTTCTCGGTGGCCAGGTTGACCCGGGCCTCCACCCCGGGCAGCTTGTTCAGCACGGTTTCGATGCGGCTGGAGCAGGCCGCGCAGGTCATGCCGGTGAGTGTCAGGTCCAGTGTCTGCGACGGGACACTGAAGCCGGTCTTGCCCACCTGGGCGACGATGGCCGCGGCATCCGTGGCGGCCGGGTCGAATTCCACCACCGCCTTCTCGGCAGCCAGGTTGACCCCGGCCGATACCCCCGGCAGGCGGTTGAGGTTCTTCTCCAGCCGGGTGGAGCAGGCCGCGCAGGTCATGCCGGCGATGGGCAGTTCCAGATGTTGGGTTGGTTTGCGGGTCATGGTCGGTTCCCGATGGGTTGGACAGAGCATACCGCCCCTCGTGCCTGCCGACGTGGCACGAATGGGGGATTGCCAGGCGGGTGCCTTGCCGCACAATACGCCGCCATGCGCACCCTCTTCCCCCTGCTCCTGATACTTGCCCTCTTGGTCCCGCCCGGGCGCGCCCCGGCCGCCCAAGGGGAGCAGGCCGTGCGCCTGCCCTCCGGCACCACGGTCATCAGCCAGCGCCATGCCGCCGACGGCCCGCTGCTGGCCCTCTGGTTCACCGGCCAGTACGGCCGGGTGGAGGCGGAGCAGCGGGCGGCGTCGCGGCTGGCCGAACTGGGAGTGGAAACCTGGCTGACCGACTGGTTCGCGCCCCTCTTCCTGCCCCTGCTGCCCAGCAGCGTCGCCGCGGTGCCCGATGCCGACCTGGCCGACTGGCTGGAAACCGTGCGCCGGCAATACCCCGGCAAACGCCTCGTTTTGCTGGCCGCCGGCCATGCCGCAGCCTGGCCCCTGCGCGCAGTACACACCTGGCGTGAGCGCTACGGCGCCGCCGGAGCGCCCGAGCCGGTGGCCGGCTCCCTGCTCCTGCACCCCGTGCTCTACCAGGATCCGGAGCCCGGCGACGCGCCGCGCTACAACCCGGTGGCCGCCCTCACCCGCCTGGACACGGTGCTGCTGCAACCCATGTCCTCGGCCGGCTACTGGTGGCGGGACAACCTGAAATCGGTGCTGGAATCCGCCGGCAGCCACGTCTGGCTGCAGGCCCTGCCGGGCGTGCGCGACGGCTTCTATCGGCGCGGCGACGCGACCCCGAAGGAGCAAGTGGAAAGCGCCCGCCTGGGCGACCTCCTGCACCAGGCCCTGCAACCCTATCTGGAGCCCGGACGACCATGATCCGCCGACTGCTTCCCCTGCTGCTCCTGTTGCTGTCCGCCCTGCCCGCCGCCGCCGCTGGCCTCAAGGCCGTCGCGCCGCGCGATGCGCCGGTCCTGCGGGTGCCGTTGCTTGCCGGCGGCCTGGCCGACCTGGACCGGCTGCGCGGCAAGGTGGTGCTGGTCAACTTCTGGGCCACCTGGTGCCCGCCCTGCCGCAAGGAAATACCGGCCATGGACCGCCTGGCGAAGATGCTCCACGGACGGCCGTTCAGCCTGCTGGCGGTCAGCGTGGGTGAACCGGATGACGTGGTGGAGGCCTACCTGAAGGAAGTGCCCGTCAGCTTCCCGGTGGCCCTGGACGAGCAGGCCGCGCGCATCAAGGACTGGCAGGCCTTCGTGTTCCCCACCAGCTATCTGGTGGACAAGACCGGCCGCATCCGTTTCGGCCTGCACGGTTCCATCGAATGGGACAGCCCGGAAGCCGTCGAGGTCGTCGAAACCCTGATGCGCGAATAGCCGCCGACGCAAGCCCCAAACTCGTTTGCCCGCTGAGCGGACGTGAAATAAATCACACGCCATCTCACTAAAGTTATATTACTTTATGCGTATATGCTGGCGGGGGATCAATCATGCGTGTTCAATTTCGCGAGGGACAGGGCGAGCCGGAGTGTCATCTACTCATCGACGGCCATCTGGGCTTCGACGTTGCCCTGGAGTGCATGCGCGAACTGCGCGGCCTGGACTACAACCGGATACGCCACCTGGTGTTCGACCTGAGCCGCACCCCCAGCATCGAATCCGCCGGCGTGGGCCTGCTCATGCACACCCACGAGCGCTGGGGCAAACACCTGCGTTCCTCGGCCATCCGCTGCGTGCGCGGCCAGGTGCACGACATCCTGTGCATCTGCCGCATGCACCGCTTCTACCAGATCAATCTGCTGTACTGAGCCGGGCGCCCAACCACGGGCGGTTCAATCCCAGTCGTGGACGTGGAAGTGGCGATGCTCCACCAGTCCGTGCCGGTGCCGGTGGATGTGCATGAGATTGGCCGCCAGCAATCGTTCCCGATCCCCCAGGAAGGCCTCCACCCCCCCGTCGTGCAGCAGGCCGTGATCCTCCCCCAGCACCAGGGCGCGGCGGCCCAGCTCCGGTGCCAGCGATAGGTTGTGGGTGGTGGTGATCACCGTGCAGCGCAGCCCGGCCAGGAAGTCCACCAACCAGCCCGTCGAGCGCGGGTCCAGTGCGGCGGCCGGCTCGTCCAGCAAGAGCAACTCCGGTTCCAGGACCAGCAGGGCGGCCAGACAGACCTTCTGCTTCTCGCCGCCGGACAGCCCGAACGGCGGCCGGTCCAGATGGCGCCCCACCCCCAGCGCCGCCGCCCAATGCCGGGCCCGTTCCTCGGCATCGGCCAGGCCCAACTGGCGGGGGCCGAAGGCGATCTCATCCAGCACCGTCGGGTTGAACAGCATGGCGTCCGGGTTCTGGAACAGCAGCGCCGCCCGGCCGCGGAAGCGGCGGTTGCGCGCCGCGTTCCTCAGCGCGCCCGGCGAGATGGCCTCGCCGCGGTAGCGCACCTGGCCGGCACTGGGGGCGATCAGGCCGTTGGCGATCTTCAGCAGTGTTGATTTGCCGGTGCCGTTGGCCCCCAGCAGCACCACCTTCTCGCCCGCCTCCACGCCGAAGCTGATCTCTTTCAGCACCATCGCCGCGCCGTAGCGATGGCTGACCCCCGTCAGTTCAAGCATCGAAGAAACCCCGCGACCTGAGGGCCTGGGCGGATTCGCGTGCGGCGGCCAGGGCCTTCTCCAGATACCAGCTGGCGGCGGCAGCGCTGACCCGGTAACGGTCCATGAGCCCCGGCCGGCGCGGCGAACGGCTGACCAGGGCGAGGCGGAAGTCCTCGTGGGCGCGCCGGAAGGTCAGGGCCTGGCTGTAGGCCAGCCCCAGCAGGTAGGTGAGGCTGCGGGAAAAACCCAGTGCCCGGAATAGGTTGACCCGCCGCACGAACAGAAAGGTGATGGCGGTCAGCAGCAGTACACGCAGGTTGAGGAGCAGCAGGGTCTGCCAGGGCGGTTCCGTCCGCAGCCAGGCGAGCATGAGATAACCCATGCTGACCGCCAGGTTGAACGGAAGCACGGTGCGCAGAACCCTGGAGAGCAGGCCGCCCGCGCCGGAGCCGGCCAGCAGCAGGGTGACGGTCAACCCCCCGGCCAGCCAGCGCGGGTCGTGCACCAGGGTCGCGGCCAGCACCGCCAGGGCATACGCCAGCAGCGCCAGGCGGTCGCGCCGGGCACCCGGATCGGCGAACGGGTTGTTCACGGTCGGCCCCAGCCACTCATGCCGGCTGCGCCCGCCGCCGGGTCAGATAGCGGTGGCCCAGCAAGGTCAGCAGCCCCTCGCCCAGCCCGACCAGGGCATGGGGGAGCAGCACCGCGGGCAGCACCACCTCCGGCCCGAACGGGAAGAACAGCGGCCTGCCAGCCGTGTCGTGGGCGATGGCCGGCTGTATGCCGAGGACCAAAGCGACCAGCAGGGCGGGCAGGACCATGGACACCCAGCCGGCCGCGAACAGGGCCAGACTCTCGTTCGTGCGGCGCAGCCCGCGCCAGGTCCACCATGCTGCCATGCTGCCCGCCAGGCCCATGGCCAGGGCATTGACCGGCAACGCTGTGATACCGCCGTCGCCGAACAGCAGGGCCTGCATGGCCAGCACCAGGGAGACCGCCAGGAACGACATCCAGACTCCGAAAGACAGGGCCAGCAGGCCGATGCCGGCCGCGTGCACGGTGCTGCCGCCAGGCAGGGGCAAGGCCACCATCATCAACACGAAGGACAGGGCAGTCATCACCGCCAGCCAGGGCAGGGTCTCCTCATCCAGGCGGGCACGCAGCCGGCGCATACCCAGGACCCACAGTCCGGCGCAGACGGCATAGGCCGGCACATAGGTCTGCGGGGAGAGGAAGCCGTCGGGGATGTGCATGCCGGATGACAGGGATCAAGAATCGGGGATCAGAACAGGGCCGAGAAGGTGGCGATGATGCGGTATTTCTCCTTGCCTTCGGCGCCCTGCTGGGGGCCGGTGAGTTCGTTCAGATCCTTCCAGACGGGTTTCTTCACCGCCAGGCCTAGGCTCATGGTGTCCTTGTAAAGCCGTGCGCCCAGCACGCCGTAGAGCATGTCGCCGCCGGTATCGGGATTGGGCGTGCCGTCCTCCACGTCCTTGCCCAGGCGCAGGAAGTTCAGTTCCACGTTGCCGTCCAGGCGGAAGCGGGTCTCCGGGTTCTGCATCAGGCGATAGGACAGGGCGGCGTTGAGACGGGTCTCGGTGCCGAACCTGACGGTGAGGGGGGTGGCGGGATCGCCATCGTCGTCGTACCGGTATTTCTGAAAACGTATCTGCCCGGCCTCGAAGACCAGGGTGGCGTTGTCGGACACCTGCCGGGTCGCGGTCAGGCCGTAGCTGAAACTGGACTTGCCGAACCCCAGGGACTTGCCGGAGTCGATGCTACCGTCACCCAGCCGGTGGTTTGCGTTGCCCGTGGGCAGGGAGGCGCCGCCGTACAGGGTGAAGTGCCAGTCCATCAGGTCGTCCAGACTCTCGTTGGCGGGCACCCGCATGAAGGCATCGTCATATTTGAACCCCACCACCCCCATGACGGAGAGATCCGTGAAGCCGCGGGAATTCTGCCCCCCCGGCGGGCTGTCTTCATCCACCTTGATGTTGTAGGGCTGGAAGACATAGGCCGATAGCCAGGGCCTGAAGCCGTAGCCCAGGCCGAACATCCAGTACTGGTTGAATCTGCCTTCGGGATTCGCCAGGTCGATATCCCGTTCCGACTCGGCATGATCCACCTTCAGATAGCCCAGCCACTTGCCCTCGGGCAGGGTGGCGGAACTGGAGGTCTCCACCGGGGCGCCGGGCCCCTCCAGGCCGGCGGCCCCCAGGGAGGCCACGCCGTGGTGGGCCTGGGCGGGCAGGGTGAACAGGACGATGCAGGAGAAGAGCAGGCGCTTCATGGCTTCTTTCGCTTCCGGTACAGGTTGAGGAAACCGAACAGGCCCAGGAGGACGGCCACTCCCACCACGATGCGGCCGTAGCGCTCGTAGAACGGCTTGTCGAGTCCGGCCAGCCGGGCGGCGGCGTCGGTCTCCAGGGTGAAATCCAGGCCGTGGCCGTCCTCGGACACGGCCTTGACGCGCCAGCGGCCGGCCTTGTCCGGCAGAAAGGCAATGCGCCCCTGGGCATCGGTGCGGCCCACCTGCACGGGCAGATCACCCCCCTCGGGGGTGATCTCATAGCCTTCGAAGGCAAAGGCGCTGTTGTCGGCGTAGAACAGCCGCAGCACCACCGCCTGCCCCGGCGCCACGGTGTATTGCAGATCGTGGGCCCGCACCGACGCCGCCATCAGGAGGAAGCAGATCAGCCACCCGGCCCTCATCGGGGCACCTCGAAAACCAGGGCGGTGGCATGGACGGCCTTGTCCGCCTTGCCGTCCGTCAGGGGCAGATCCAGGCTGGCCTGGATGAGCTGGTAGCCGGGCTCCCTGAGGCGGATGTTCACCTGGCCGTCGGCGCCGGTCACCCCCCGGGGATGGCCGAAATAGGCCACGGTGACCCCCTCGGCGGGACACCCGTCCCGATACACCGCCAGCCTGAGCTTGTCCCCCACCTTCAGGCCCAGGGGATTGGCCAGGGTCACGATCTCCAGCTCCCGGGTCAGGGGCCGTGCCAGGGGTTCCCCCCAGGCATCCAGCCGCTTCACCGACTCCACCGACAGCCAGCTGGCCAGCACCGCCCCGCCCGCTTCGGTCTTGGGCAGGTTCCGGGTGCCGTAGGGGGTCTTGCTCCAATAGCCGCTGGAGGTGAGAAACCAGGTGGCGGCGCACTCGCCCCTCAGGGTCACCGGGTAGGTCCTGCCGGGTTCAGCCGGCATCTCCCGCCCCGCGCCGTTGAAACAGGCCATCCGCTTCACCTGCTCGGGGGGATACTCCAGGCGGCCCGTCCCGGCGTGGCCGGAATGCTGATGGCCGAAGAGAAGGGTATGCAGCCGGCCCTCCCGCTCCACCCACAGATCGTGGGCCGCGGCCGGCCCGGCCAGGATAAACAAGGCCGCCAGGCAGGCCGGCAGGGTATGTAAATGGTGGGAGGCCATCAGGGACCGCGCGGGGATTTCCGATGCACAGGTCCTCAGTGTAGATCAATTTATGAAAGAAAATATTTTCATCTTAATTCTTCCGTCGCCGATAGTCCCAGCACGATCGTCTCAGGTATCGAAGTCCGGGCAGCCGGCCGTTCGGGGTGTTGACGCAGGGCAACAGTGACGCAATCGGGCAGCGCCATCTTCGGGATGGGCCTTAAGTGTTTTAACATATAAGCGTATGCTTATATTAATGATGTTTAAGGAGTCACCGATGCGAGCCAGCAAATTGCTTCCTCTCCTGTTCACGGCCACGGTTTCCGTCGCCTGGGCGGACTTCGACGCCGGCATGTTCGCCTACAGCATGGGCAACTACGAGGATGCGGCGCGCGAGTTCATGGCCTCCGCCAAGCGCGGCGAAACCCAGGGCGAGTACTACATGGGCCTCCTTCACGAGGAAGGCCAGGGCGTGCCCAAGGACTACGGTCAGTCCATGAACTGGTACAACAAAGCCGCCCTCAAGGGCGACGTGGACGCCGCCTTCGCGCTGGGCCGCATGTATTCGAAAGGCCTCGGCGTGCAGCAGAACCGGCCCATGGCCTACATGTGGTACGGCCGCGCCGCCCAGGGCGGGCACTACCTGGGCAAGCAGGAGCAGGAAAAGTGCGCCGGCCGCATGCAACCCGATCAACTCAAAGAAGCCCGGCAGCTGGCCATCCTGAAGTAAGCGTGGCGCGCCGGGGCCGCGTCCGCGGCCCCGGCGATTCGACTCGACACCCCTTCCTTCAAGGCAGTTCGAAACCGGCCACCACCGGGGCGTGATCGGACTCGGGAAACTGGGTGTCGGTGCGGAAGGCCCCGGATTCGTCCGGCAGGGTTTCGTTGTGCACCTCCGTCCCCCGGTAATACTGGAGCATGGGCCGCGAGACCAGGATGTGGTCCAGCAGGGCGCCTTTCCCCAAATGCAACAGGCTGTAGCGGGCCGACTCCGGCACGCTCAACTCACAGGGCACCAACATGCGCGGTCCCAGTTCCGCATTGCCGGTGTCTTCCACACGGCCGCGCAGGGCCGCCAGGGGCACGTCATCCAACTCGGCGTTGAAGTCGCCGCACACCGCGATCAGCGCCTCCGGGCCGTAGGCGTCGAACAGTTCGTCCACCAGCACGCGGGCCTCCAGGGCCTGGCCGACCCGCTTGATGGAAGACAGGAAATAGCCCTCCGCCCAACCCGCCACGCTCTTCCAGGCATAGCCCTCGTACTGGCCGGGAATCGGGCTGGGCAGCTTGGACTTCAGGTGGGCGTTGATGACATGCAGACTGCGTCCGCCACCCAAGTCCAGGACCACGTGGAACAGGGGCCGCTCCCAGCCCACCTCCTTGGCCTGGGTCTCCGCCGGCTTGGCGGTCAGGCGCTTGTATCCCGGCGCGGCGATGCGGTCGTTGTGGATCTGCGCGCTGGACAGGATGGGAAAGCGGCTCACCATCACCAGATTGCGCTCGTCGTAAGCCTCGTCCCGGCTGGTGCGGGTGTGGGCGATATGGAAGCCGGCGTAGGGCGTGCCCTGCAACAGCGCCTTCAGGGCCAGCAGGCGGCGGGGCTGGTTCTTCTCCTCCTGGCCGTTCACTTCCTGTAGGCACAGCACGTCTGCCCGCAGCCGCAGCAGCTGCGGTCGCATCACCGCGATGCGCGTGGCCAGGTCCGGCTTGGCCTCGGGCTTGTCGTCCAGGTTCTCCAGGTTGAAGGTGGCGATACGCAGGCTGGTGCTCATGACAGTGCCCTCCACGGCGGTTGTTCTGCCTCCATTCTAGTGTAGTGCTGCATTCT
>DEQR01000031.1:6900-38940 GCA_002360535.1 Thiobacillus sp. UBA3361 | reverse complement strand
CCTCGAAGCGGCTGACCTGTTCGGCCCAGGTGGGCTCCCGGACCTCGGGCCCGAACACCAGGGGCCGCAGGGCCGGCTCGATGACCTTGAGCAGTTGCACCGGCAGGGCGCTGGTGAAGTGGTAGTCGCCGGCCGCCTCGCCGGGCACGAAGGCGGTCATCACTCCGAAATAGCGCTCGCCCAGGAAGAAGGCGAAGGTGGCCACCCGGTTCATGACCTTGGATTCCAGCACGGTGCCGTTGGCGGCGTAGATCTCCTTGCGGTGGTCGCCGGTGCCGGTCTTGCCGCCGATCACCAGATGCCCGCCGTCGGCGGTGGCGAACGTGCCGCGCACGCGCCGTGCGGTGCCGTCCTCCACCACCTGGATGAGGGCGCGCCTGAGCACCTGTGCCACCGCTGCCGGGAAGAGCGCCTCTCCCCTCGGTTTGAGGCGCTGGAATACGGTGTGGAAGGGGGTGCCGGCGGCGAATTCCAGCCGGGTCAGCGACACCGGCGGCAGCTTGACGCCGTCGTTGCGGATCACGCCCAGCAGCTCGGCCAGGGCGGCCGGCCGGTCGGCGGATGAGCCGATGGCCGAGGCATAGGACGGCACCAGGCTGGAGAAGGGGTAGCCCAGCTTGCGCCAGCGCCGGTGGATCTCCTGGAAGGCCTCGATCTCCAGCAGGCTGAGGATGCGTAGGTCCTGGGCGTTCTTGCGGCTGGTGGAGAACAGCCATTCATAGACATGTACCCGTTCGTTGGCGCTGCTCTGGACGATCTCCTTCCAGCCCGCCTTGGGATGGGTGTTCAGGTAGGCCACCAGCCACAGTTCCAGCGGGTGGATCTGGGTGATGTAGCCCCGGTCCGAGAGGTTGAACTTGTCCGGGCCGTAGGTTTCGTAGAGATAGGCGAAATCCCCTTCGTCCAGGCTGGCGGGGCTGGTCAGGCGCGATTTCAGCAGGGCCGTGAAGCTGGCCAGGTCGGATCGAGGGTTGAGGTAGCGATAGACCGCCGCCAGCCGCTTGGGGTTGGCCGTCAGGTGGTTGAGCAGGCTGTCGGTGGCCTGTTGGGGGGTGCTGCCCTTGTACTTCTTGTAGAAGCGGGCCAGGAAGGCCTGGCCCTCCTGGTCGGCGAACTTGAGCAGGTAAGTCTGGCGGCGCGGGTCGTTGGCATCCTGCATGACGCGCGCCGCGGTGCTCGGGGCACGGTACATGAAATGCCGCACGATGTCGCGCATCAGGCGGATGAAGGGCAGGTTGACCGAATGGCGGGTGGCCTCCCACAGGTCCATGACCTTGGCGTCGTCTTCCTTGTGGAAGTTGTTGAAGCGGTGCAGGCCGCCGCCGGTGAAAAAGGACTCGCCTGGGCTGGCGGAATAGGTCCGGTCCATGGCTGCGGTGAGGGCGGCCTCCAGAGAGCGGTCGTTCGTCCGGCGCAGCCAGTCCAGCATCCAGCGGGTCAGCACATCCCGCTCGGTCGCCGGCACCGCCGCCAGGGCCTTGCCGTCCAGGCCGGCGTATTGGGCGTGCAGCTCGGCGATGATCTGCAGATAGGTGATCAGGGTGCGCAGCTTGGCCGACGAGCCCATGTCCAGCTTGGCCCCCTGGTTGATGTCGAAGGGTTGGTTCAGGTTGTCCGCCTGCACCCGCAGCAGGGCGCCCCGGTCGCTCAGCTCGTACAGGGTGAAGCCGAAGATCGGCTTGGAGAGATCGTTGCCCGGTGACAGCAGGTAATGGCCGTACAGACCGGCGGCCTCCACCACCACCGGGTCGTCCAGGCGGCTGAGGAAGTCGGCGATGGCCCGCTGGGTGGGGACGTGCAGGGTTGACTCGGCGGTGAGGTCGATGCGGTCCAGGTCGTACAACCCGGGCACGTTGAGCAGCCGCGTCAATTCCACACGCATGGCGTTGGCCGCCTTCTGGCCGATGAAGCCGCTGTTGCCGTTGCTCTTGGCGTAGTCGGCCTTGTCCCGGAAACGGATGTGCTGCTTCAGCGCCAGATCGCGGAAGGCCGGCGTGATGACGCCCGCCTCGGTCATCAGCTTCAGGTGTGCGTCCGCCTGCCGGTCGAGCTGTTCGCGTCCGCTGAGCAGGTACCAGGAGGGTTTGCGCTGGGAGATGAGCAGCCCCAGCACATGCTTGTAGGCGCGCGCCGCCTCGGCGCTGGGTTCGGGCTTGCGCAGCAGCTGGTTGACCTGGTCGAAGTCCAGTCCGAACCAGGCCTCCAGGCCGTCGCCGATGCCGTGCACCTCGCCATGCCGGGGGGCGGCGGCCAGAGGGACCGTGTTCAGGTAGTCCAGCACGATGCGCTGGCGGGTGATACGCGTGTCGCGCCCTTCCAGATAGGCGCGCACCGACGCCGAGGCCATCTGGGTCAGCTTGTCGCCGGCGGTCAGGGTCAGGCCGTCGGGGGAGTGGCGATATTTTTCGATCTGGGTGGCGAGGGTGGAGCCGCCGGGCACGTTGCGCGCCGGATCGACGGTCTGCATGGCCTTCTCCAGGAGCGCCTGGGCGAGACGGTCCCATTCGATGGCCGGATTGCGCTGCGGGTGGTTGGGGTCCAGCAGTTCCCGGTTTTCGATGAACAGCAGGGTGTTGGCCACCACCGCGGGGACGGCCTTGAACTCCGGATAGGTGTGCCGTGGGTAGTGGGATTGGTACAGCACGTTGTTGCGGCAATCGCGCACGTCCAGGCCGGCGGCGGATTTTTCCCGATAGGGCGGGAACAGCCCCCAGGACATGATGCGTTTCATCTCCGGCGACATGCGCGCCTGCCGGGTGACGGCGAAGCCGGCCTTGGTCAGGCGCTCGCTGAAACCGGGCAACCCCACATAGCCCAGGCGGATGTCATAGGGGCCGGACTTGGGGAAGCGGATGCGGTCGCTGGGGCCGTCCTCCAGCTGGAAATTGAGCCGTTGCGCGTAAGTGGCCAGCAGGGTGGCCTGGAACGGCGAGGCGATCAGCTCATAGGCGGCGATGGCGGCCAGGCTGAGCACCACGAGGGCGATCAGCGGCCACTGCCACAGGCGCCGGATGCGACGCCTGACGATGTCGGCGCTGCTCATTCAGCGGCAAGCCAGTCGCGTGCTCTGAGGAAATCCGTGTACAGGTGCGCCTCCGGCGTGCCGGGTTCGGGGTGCCAGTCGTAGCGCCATTTGACGATGGGCGGCAGGGACATGAGGATGGATTCGGTGCGCCCGCCGGACTGCAGCCCGAACAGGGTGCCCCGGTCCCACACCAGGTTGAACTCCACGTAGCGGCCGCGGCGATAGGCCTGGAAATCCCGTTCCCGCTCGCCGTAGGGCAGATCGGCGCGCCGCTCCAGGATGGGCACGTAGGCGGACAGGAAGTGGTCGCCGACGCTCTCGGTCAGGTTGAAGGCGTGCTCGAAGCCCCCCTCGCTGAAGTCGTCGTAAAAGATGCCGCCCACGCCGCGCGGCTCGTCCCGGTGCTTGAGGAAGAAGTACTCGTCGCACCACTTCTTGAAGCGCGGGTAGTAATCGTCGCTGAAGGGTGTTAGGGCGCGCCGGCACATGGCGTGGAAGTGGGCCGCGTCCTCCACGAAGCCGTAGTAGGGCGTCAGGTCCATGCCGCCACCGAACCACCACACCGGCTCGGCGCCCTCCTTCTCGGCCACGAAGAATCGCACGTTCATGTGGCTGGTGGGGGCATAGGGGTTGCGCGGGTGCATGACCAGCGAGACACCCATCGCCTCCCAGCGCCGGCCGGCCAGCTCGGGCCGGTGTGCCGAGGCCGAGGGGGGCAGACGGTCGCCTGTGACGTGGGAGAAGTTCACCCCGCCGCGCTCCAGCACATTGCCCTCCTCGATCAGCCGGGAAATGCCGCCGCCTCCGGCGGGGCGTTGCCAGCTGTCCTGGCGGAAGGGTTTGCCGTCCACCTGTTCGAGGCGCGCAACGATGAGTTCCTGCAATTCGAGGAGGAATTCTTTGACCCTGGCGGTATCCATTTTTTGCCTGCAATGCCTGATTGCGCGGCATTTTATCCCAGTGGCAGGGCAATGCGCGGTCCCTCATTACAAGGGCACCCGAGTCCAGACCGCCGTCGGCTGCGACAATATGCCACATTCCGAATAACAACTTCGGTGGATAACATTACCCGGCTTCCATATTGTTGCCCCCGATTGGGGGCATTTTTTCATGGCCCCACGAGGTCCCGACCTTTACCAATTTGAAAGCCGGCCGGAGTCCATCTCCGCGACTTCACTCAGAATGGTCTCTTGAATGATTCATTCAACTGTGAAATCAATGGCTTGATGTAAACAGTGATTGTGTCGAGGGTGCCTGCAACGGAAATACCTTTCGAATTTGGTGAACGGTGCGAGGGTATGGCGTTTGCATCCATGGCCGGCCTGGTTCAGAAACGGATATTCAGGGCCACATTGACGGAACGGCCCATGCCCGGCAGACCCATGCCCCAGGGGATGGCGTTGACGGACATGGCGTTGCCCTGACCGATGTACACCCCTCCCAGAGGAAGCACATAGTAGCGGTCGAAGACGTTTTCGATGGCCAGATCGAGTCGCACTTGCTTCCACTCGTAGCTGCCGCGCAGGTTGAACAGCCCGTAGCCTTTGGTCCTGATCTCGTTGCGGACCTGGGAAATGTCCTTCTTACCGGCAGCCACGACCCATTCGGCGGTGGAGATCCAGCCGCTCTGCTGGTGGATGACGCTGAATTTTCCGTTCAGGGGCATGATGTGATACAGGTGGTCGCCTGTGTCCGAATCCTTGCCCCGCAGGTAGCTCACCATGCCCGCCAGGGTGAAGGTGCCCACGCCGTCGATTTTGCCCAACATCCCATCGCCGGACAGGTCGATGCCCGCCAGGCGGGCGTCGTGGTTCACGTATTGCAGCAGCACGAAGCGGTTGGTGGCGGTGCTGTTGGTGGTGTTGCACAGAGGGCTGACGCTGGCGTCGCAGCGTTCGGCGTTGATGAAGTCCTTCACGTAGGTGGCGTGGCCGGTCAGCTTCAGGTTCCAGCGTTTTTTGTCCGGGGCGTGCCAGTCGGCGCCCAGGCTCAGGGTATAGGCGGTTTCCGGCTTCAGGTCCAGGTTGCCCAGGTAGCCGTTGCCGTCCCCCACGAAGTTGTTCATCACCCAGGCCATGGAGTTGGTGGACCAGGGGTAACGTTCGTAGAGATTCGGGGATCGGGTCTTGCGGGCAAAACCGGTTTCGAAGGCACGATGATTGTCCGGGGTGTAGCGGACCAGGGCGGTGAAATCCAGGTGGTGGTCCTCGCGGTTGTGGTCGAGGGCATTGAAGGCGTTGGCGGCGCCAGAGTAGGTGGCGGTGGCGTTGTAGCCCTGCACGGCGCCGGCGTCGGATTTGACGATGTCCCCGCGCAGACCCAGTAGGCTCAGCCACTCGGGGGTCCACTGGGCCTCCCACTCCCCGAAGACGCCCACCCGGTCGCGCTCGCCGTCCCGGATATTCCAGAACACATTGCAGCACATCGAGCCGGCCAGGCCGATGGGGGGCCACCAGTCGTCCAGCCGATAGCGCTGGAAATCGGTCCCCGCACGCAGCGTATCCCGGTCGGACAGGAAGTAGTCGGCCTTGACCATGCCACCAAGGGTGGAGGCTTCGGTGTCCATGGGCATGTACATGCCCAAGAACCGGTCCTGGAGCATGTCCATGTGATGGCGCAGGTGCTGGCGGAACAGGCGGCTTTCCAGATTCCCCCAGGAAAACTTGCCTGTGTAGTGGAGGTTCACCACCCGGTTCACATTGGACGGTTCTCCCCGATCCAGCTCATACAGGTTGGTGGCGGGGTCCGGGAAGCTGGACACCATGTCCATGCGCTGATTGGGAAAGCCCTCGTAGTCCAGGCGCTGCTCACCGATGTTGAACCGGAGGACATGGTCCCGGGAGAGTTTGAAGGCCAGTCCCAGTTCCCGGTTCAGGGCACCGCCATATTCGCTGACCGCGACTTCGTCTTCGTCGATGTCGTTCTCGCCCAGCATCTTCCAGAACCCCGGCAGCTTGAAATCCCCACCGGCCCGGTAATTGCCGGATTCTGACCAGGACTGAGCATAGGTCATGCCGAGCCTGGGGCCCGCGAACTCCAGGCCGGCGTTGTAGCCCTTGGCCATGCCGTTGCTGCGGTAGAAGGCACCCACTTCGCCCTGTTTCAGAAGTCCCTCGTCCCCGTTGGCAAACCGGGGTGGGGCGGAGGCCACCTGGATAGCCCCGCCGATGCTGTCGCCCCCTACGCTCACCGGAGTGATACCGGCATAGACCTCCACCCGGTCCACCTTGGACGGGTCGATGTAGGACAGGGCCGGGTTCATGTGGTTGGGGCAGGCTGTCATCAGGTCCATGCCGTCCACCTGGGTGCGCAGGCGGTCGTCCGCCAGGCCATGGATCACCGGCAGGCTGGAAATGCCCCCCGCGCCGTAGAGGCTCACGCCGGGCAGGTTTTCCAGCAACCGGGCCGAATCGCTGCTGCGGGCCGGCCTGCCGGCCAGCGTGGCCGCATCCAGACGTAGGGCACCGGGGGCGGCCTCTTCATCAAGTCGGGTGTCGGTCACCAGGATGGTGTCCAGGGTCGTGTGAACGGGCAGGCTGTCCGCGGTGTCGGCGGCCCACGCAGCGCCGGCCACCCAGCACACAGCCGCGACAGCGGACCGCCCGAGCCTATGGGCGCGAGAGGAGGAGGGGGAAAACGCTGGAAAAGTCATTTCGGAGTGCGGGTCATGGTCGATATCCGGGGTGGCACGGTGTCGCCCCGCCTCGACGTCGACAGGATGAAGTTTGGAAAAACGACACGGGCTCCACCGGAGCCCGTGTCTTGGGAAGCGTGATGTTTCGGTTCAGGCAACGCACCGACGACGTCGGATGGCGAGGCCGGTCAGCCCCAGACCGGCCAACATCATGGCATAAGTTTCAGGTTCAGGGACTGCGGCGGTGATGACCTGGGAAATGGGATAACCGCTCATGGTGCCGACGGCACCATAGCCGGCAACGCTTGTGCCGGTCATGCAAGTCGCGCCCATCATGCCACCCGGGGCGCAGTCGGCGTAGGCGAGTTTTTCGATCTGCGCCTGGTTAAGGGGCGTCAGCGGGTTTTCCGGCACGAAGATCAGGGCATAGGCGTTGCCAAGGTTGTTCGCTGCATTCGGGAAGCCGGCATACACCCCGCCGGCCGCAACCCCGGCCTGGGGCGACCAGCCATCGCCACCGAAAAGTGTCGTAAAGGTGCTGGTGGTGTTCTTCAGAAACGTGGCGGCAAAGGTGCCACCCAGTGCCCCGTCGTACCAGGAGACCAGCTGGTTGGACAGGTTCAGCCAAGTCATGCTGTCGTTGGGATAGCCCACGTTGTTGCCGGTCATGGACTCGCTGAGGATACCCTGGAGGTTGGTGACGGTCTTCGTGGCGCTGTCGTAGTCGAACGTGCCGATGAAGATGGAGTCGTTGGGGATGGTTTCCGGCTCGTACCAGGTGGTCATCACGTCGTAGCTGGCGGCATGGGCGCCGGAGGCCGTCAGGGCGGAAAGGAGGGCGGCGAGGAGCAGATGCTTGTTCATGATGACCTCCTTGAATCAACGAATGGTAAGGAAGGGTTTGTGCCGGCGCGCGGCCAGAGCTACCAGACCCAGACCGGCCAGGAACATCGCGTAGGTTTCGGGCTCGGGGACGGGGGGGGTAGGTGTCATGGCCAGCCAGTTGTTGAAGGCGTTCAGATGGTTGTAGGAACCGTTCCGCAAGTTGTTGTAGGCGTTATAGAGCGACGATGTGCTGGGAACACGGGACATCGCCACGGTCAGGTCGTCGATGTCCTGGAGTTCGATGTTCTTGCCGACGGTGAGCGCCGCGTAGGCGGAGGTGCTGCCCTGCGCCACCAGGCTCGTGAACAAGGACTGCAAGGCGAGATTCTGGAAGGTGTTCGACGGTAGGGAAGTCAGGTCGGAGACATCCACGCCGGCCAGACCGGCTTGGGTGACCAGGGTATTGTAGTGGGTGTTCTCGGAGTTCGGGATATGCTGGAACGGCATGATTGTGGGGTAGAGGGTGCCGAACGACAGATACACGTCCCGGGCCAGTTTTTCTTCCTCGATCAGGAAGCGCAGATCGGCGATCGCTTCGGCGGAGTAGATCTCGGCCTGGACGGAGCCGGCGGCGATGCCCATGCCTGCAGCAAACAGACAGGGAGTGATTGCTTTCATGTGTCGCGACATGGCAAAGAAACATATGTATTTCATCAGTCAGCATGCAGCCACCGGGCGGGCGGGGCTGTGCCTTTGTCTTCGGTAGGGTGGTCAGGGACTGGTCCGTCGGCGGACGACGACAAGGCCCACCAGACCCAGGCCGGCCAGCATCATGGCGTAGGTCTCGGGCTCGGGCACGGCGGCGGTGATGGTCTGGGTGTTGGGCAGGGTGCCTTGCATGGTGCCACCCGGGATCAGGTTGCCGTTGGCGTCGTAGGCGTTCCAGCCGGCCATGCACTTGTTGCCCGAACCGTTGCGCGGCATCAGCGCGGCCGGCGTGCAGTCACCATATGCGATGTAGTTCAGCTGAGACTGGGACAAGCCCGCCGTCGGGTCGGCCAGGTTCACGAAGATCGAGACGAAGGCGTTTTCCGCACCCGCCGTGTATACGGCGCCCATCTTGCCGTTGCTGCCGAAGGTGCCGCCGAAGAAAGGGGGCAGGGTGTAAGCAGGGTTTGTTGGATCGAAAACGTTGGTGTCGTTGTTCTTGAACACCGAGACGACCAAGCCATCGTTGATGCTGTCGCCATCGGTATCCACGGCGATCGAGGACAGCTGGTTGTTGAGATAGACCCAGGCACTGACACCGGGACCGCCGTCCATGGCCTGGTTGATCTTGCCGCTGAGATTGGAGACAGTCTGGGTGTCGCTGTCGTAGGTGAAGGCGCCGTAGAACCAAGTATCCCAATCAGGGTGGGACGTGTTGTACACGACCTGGTTGAAGGTCTGGGTGACATCGTAGGTGGTCACGGCCGCAAGGGCGGTGGGGGTGGCGAAGGTGGCGAGGACCGCGGCGGTCGACAAGGACAGTTTCATTGGAATTCCCCTGGAATGGCGACATGGGTAGTGCAGGCGCCGCGAGTCTAGCCACCGGCGGGGGGCGCGGGTATGCGACATGATGTCGCACGGACGGGGGCGCCCGAGTGGGCGCGCCTGGAGCCCCTGCGGCATATTGCCGCAGGGGGGGCGGAAGCCGTCGTCTGTATCATTTCCGGACTGCGGCGCTTGGCCGCGCTCATCCCGGCACAGGCTGATGGAACTGAAGACTCTGGTGGATTACGGCGTCATGGGCATACTCGGCGGGCTTTCCGTCTGGGTCGTGGCGGTCGCCCTGCAACGGGGTGCCTATCTGCGCAAGGTGCGGGTGGACGATTTCACCTCCCGCGGGGAGTTGGAAACCGAACTGACCCGGGGCCTGACCCTCATCGGCACGGTGGCCGCCAACGCCCCCTATGTGGGCCTGCTGGGCACGGTGCTGGGGATCATGCTCACCTTCCAGACCCTGGGCGCCACCGGGGAAGTGGACGTCAAGAGCATCATGACGGGCCTGGCCCTGGCCCTGAAGGCCACCGCCATGGGCCTGCTGGTGGCCATCCCCTGCGTCGGCCTGAACAATTACCTGCGCCGCCGGGTGAGGGAGCGGCTGGCGGAGTTCGACGCCAGAACCGGGCGGGTCTGATGGACGAGGAGATCGACGGCATCAACGTCGTTCCACTCGTGGACGTGATGCTGGTGCTGCTCACCATCGTGCTCACCACGGCCACCTTCATCAGCGCCGGGCGCATCCCCATCGACCTGGCCCGCGCGCCCCACGCGGCGCCGGCCCGACCGGCGCCGACGGTGCTCACCCTGACCCTGGACGGCGGCATATTCCTGAATGACCGGGCCGTGCCTGACCTGGCGGCCGCCCTGGCCGCCCTGTCCCATGAGACGCCCATCATCGTGCGCGCCGACGGCGGCCTGCCGCTGCGAACTTTCATCGCCACGGTGGACCGGGTCAAGGCCCTGGGTTTTGCCCAGGTCAGCCTGGAAGTTCGCCGGACATGAGCGGCGCCCGGGCCTGGGCGCTCTCCCTGGCCCTGCATGTCATCCTGCTGGCGGCCGTTCTGGGGATAACCAGGCTTGTGACGGACAAGCCCGAGGTGCTGCGCTGGCAGGTCTCCCTCGTTGACATGCCGGCACCGGAGCCCCCCGTCGCCGCGGCCACCTCCGCCACGGCACCATCCATCGCCAAGCCTGTCCGCCCTTCCAAACCCCTCACGCGGCCGATGCCGATGGCCGCTGCCGGACAGCCCGCCGAACTCTCTCCATCGCCGCCGCCCACATCGACCGAAAGTGAAGCGCCGACCTCATCGTCTGGCACTCAGGCCAAATCGGGCGATGACGTGCCCTCGACCGCCTCGGTCTCACCATCCGCAGCCCGGTTGCCGGCGCCTTCCCCGACAGGCGAACCGGCGGCCACATTGGCGGGTTCCCCAGTCAGGCACCCATCTCCCGCCACACATGACCAGCCGGCGGTTGCGTCGGAAAGGCTCTGGTACGCGGCCTTGGTCGAGCGCTTGCGGGATCAGCGCCGCTATCCGGCCCAAGCTCGGCGACGCGGGCAGGAAGGTGTGGTCGCCCTGGAAGTATTGGTTGAGGCGGATGGCTCCTTGCGGGAGCTTTCCGTGCGGCGTGGCTCGGGTTACCCCCTCCTGGACCGCGCTGCCGAGGAACTTGTGCGGCGCGCCATGGATGACGTCCGGGATAGGCTGCGGCCGGAACGCATTACCCGACTTGAGATCCCAATAGCCTACCAACTAAATAGCGATTAAGACTGAGATCACACCGGCTGGCCGTGTTCGATAGGCGCGGCGGGTGACGGGCAGGTTTGCGTATGTCGACCTGCCCGCAAGGTTTAGCGCCTTTAGCGGGATTAAGTCGCCAAGTTTCCGATAGGGACATTCAGTGGAGTGCCTTAAAACGGCTGAAATTCGTCCTTGCTGTACGGTTAGCTCGTCAGCGCCAAGCGGCTGAAGTCAGACCTGAATCCCTTTGTCGTCTCACATCCAATTGCAATACAACCGAAGCTTACCGTTCCGGTCTCTGGGCCTCAGTTCAGGAAACTTCCCGGAACTTTCTCGGGAACGCGGTCCTCGGTCCGGATAGGGAGCAAACAATCCAGTGTCCTGGTGTCGTCGCAAGCTGTTGCTGTACGGCGTGCTTCCGCCCTGTGATGAACCAAGGAGCCCGCACATGACCCCCAAGCTACTCGCCCCGGCTGCCATCGCCCTCGTCGCCCTGATCTCCGGGCCGGCCATTGCCGCAAACCGCGTATGCGTGAAGGTGACCGAAGCCAACCTGCGCCAAGGCCCGGGCACCCATTACGAGAAGTCCTGGACGGTCTTCGCCTACATGCCGTTCAGGAAGATCGGCCAGAGGGGGAACTGGTATCACGTGCAGGACGTGGACGGCGACAGACACTGGATATTCCGCAAGCTGGTCAGCAGCAAGCTGCGTTGCACCGTGGTCAAGGTGAAAAAGGCGAACGTCCGCAGCGGCCCGGGTACGAACTTCCCGATGGCCGACCTGGGCAGCCTGGACAAATACTATTCCTTCAGGGTGATCGGCGAGAGCGGCCGCTGGCTGAAGGTGGAAGACGACCTGGGTAACAGCGGCTGGATCGCAAAGTCGTTGCTTTGGACCCCGTAATCACCGCAATGGAGGCTGGGCCTCGCCGAGAGCAAGATGAATCGGCCCCCTGACCTCAACCCCACAAACTCAGGGGCGGCTGGGCCGTCACCGCCCGCAGGATGTCGCCCCGGCTAACCAGGCCGACCAGGGCGCCGGTTTCGTTGACCACCGGCACCGCCATCTGGCCGTAGTCCAGCATCACCCGTGCGATGCGGCGGATGTCGGTGACCGGGTCGGCACTTACCACGGGCGAGGCCATTACCTGTTCGACGCTGCGTTCCAGCACGTCGCGCGGCTTGCCCGCGTCCAGGTTCATGGCGCTGAGCAGGTCTTCGCGGGTGACCAGGCCGATGAGCCGGTCGCGGTCGTCGAGCACGGGGGATTGGCGCAGTCCTCGTTCGGACAGCATTTGCCAGGCCTGATCCACCGGGGTCCAGGCCGCGAGGATGAGCATGTCTCGGCTCATGACCTGGTAGGCGTGGTAGAGGGGGCCACGCTCCGTTTCCGCCTGCAGGGTGTCCCGGTAGGCCTGGGCGGCATCCTCGTAGCCGGCGGACACGGCACCCTCGCGGTGGGCGATGCCGGGGATTTCGGTGCCCAACTCTTCTCCCTGCCGGGTGATGCCGCGCGCCGCGCGGGCGGCATTCACGCCGCGCAGGGTGGCCAGCTGTTCCAGGGAACCGCGGAACGATTGGCCGGTGACGCCGTGGATGGAAAACATGCGCGCTCCCCCATTCCTTTCTGCCTCGGAGGACCAGCATATCGCGCCCCTCCAGGCAGGCCAAGGTGTGCCCTCAGGGACGCAGGATTCGGGCGCTGCCGGGGTCGAGGATGGTGGAGGGGCGTTTACGCCGGCCGATGCGGCCGTCCAGGGTCCGGACCCGCGCGCCGAAGGCGTGCCGGCAGGCGGCGGCGGTTTTCAGCGGCCGCTGGCCGGAACGGTTGGCGCTGGTGGAGACCAGGGCCATGCCCAGGGCGCGGCACAGGCGTGCCGCTTCGGGGTGGGCGGTGACCCG
Source organism: Thiobacillus sp. UBA3361 (assembly GCA_002360535.1). Taxonomy (GTDB): domain Bacteria; phylum Pseudomonadota; class Gammaproteobacteria; order Burkholderiales; family Thiobacillaceae; genus UBA3361. The sequence continues at coordinate 26,267 of DEQR01000031.1, read as the reverse complement.
CACCGCCAGCTTGTCGTGCCGGCCGGTGAGCCAGGGCGGACAGTGCTCGGCGGCGGGCAGCAGCAGGGTGGTGGGCCCCGGCCACCATTCGGGAAAGCGTGCTTGCAGGTTCGGCGGCACGGGGGCCAGGAAGGGGGCCAGTTGTTCGAAGCGGGCGGCGATGAGGATCAGCCCCTTGCCCCGCGGGCGGCCCTTGAAGCGCAGGATGCGCTTGACCGCCCTGGCGTTGCGCGGGTCGCAGCCCAGGCCGTAACAGGATTCGGTGGGGTAGGCGATGACCCCGCCGGCCTGCAGCCAGGCTCGCAGGCGGGGGATGTGGGGGCGTGGGGTCAAGGCGGTGGCGGCGCGTGCGGTGTGACCGCGGGCTTATTTCTTGTTGCGCTTGACCGCCCGCCAGCCGATGTCGCGGCGCATCTGCCGGCCGGCGAAGTCGATCTGATCGGCCACTTCATAGGCGCGCGCCTGGGCGATCTTGACCGTGTCGCCCAGGGCGGTGACGCACAGCACCCGGCCGCCGGCGGTGACCACCTGGTCGTCCTGGATGGCGGTGCCGGCATGGAAGACATGGCAGTCCTCGCCGGCCGCCCCGCCCGGGTCTGGCTCCGGCAGGCCGGCGATGGCATCGCCCCTGCGCGGTGACTCGGGGTAGCCGGCGGCGGCCAGCACCACGCCCAGGGCCACGCGCCGGTCCCATTCCGCCTCCACCTGGTCCAGACGGCCGTCAAGGGCGGCCTCCACCAGGGTGGCGAAGTCGCTCTTCAGGCGCAGCATGATGGGCTGGGTCTCCGGGTCGCCGAAGCGGCAGTTGAACTCCAGCACCTTGATCCGACCCTTGGGGTCGATCATCAGGCCGGCGTAGAGGAAGCCGGTGTAGGGCGTGCCTTCCTGCTTCATGCCGTTGACCACCGGGCGGATGACCTCACGCAACACCCGGGCGTGCATCTCCGGGGTGACCACCGGGGCGGGCGAGTAGGCGCCCATGCCGCCGGTGTTGGGGCCCTGGTCGCCGTCCAGCAGGCGCTTGTGGTCCTGGCTGGTGGCCATGGGCAGGACGTGCTCGCCGTCGATCATGACGATGAAGCTGGCCTCCTCGCCCACCAGGCATTCCTCGATGACTACCCGGTGGCCGGCCTCGCCCTGGGTCCCGTGTTTGCCATCCGCGGCCAGCATGGCGTCCACGGCAGCGTGCGCCTCGGCGGCGGTCTGGGCCACCACCACCCCCTTGCCGGCGGCCAGGCCGTCGGCCTTGACGACGATGGGCGCGCCCCGCTGGTCGATGTGGGCGTGGGCTGCGGCCGCGTCGGTGAAGGTTTCGTAGGTGGCGGTGGGGATGCCGTACTTGACCATGAACTGCTTGGCGTAGTCCTTGGACGCCTCCAACTGGGCGGCGGACCGGACCGGACCGAATATCCTCAGGCCGGCGGCGCGGAAGGCATCCACCATGCCGGCCGCCAGCGGGGCCTCGGGGCCGACCACGGTGAAGGCGACGCCTTCCTTGCGGGCGAAGTCGATGAGTTGGGAAAAGTCGGTGACGGCCAGGTTCTCCAGCCCCTCTTCGCGGGCGGTGCCGCCATTGCCGGGGGCGACGAAGACCTTGTGCACGCGGGGCGATTGCTTGAGGCGCCAGGCCAGGGCATGTTCCCGGCCGCCGGAGCCGATGACGAGGAGTTTCATATTTACGTGAGGCGTTAGGGGTGAGGCGGAAAGTCGTGGGAGGGGGGGATTTTACGCCTCACCCCTCACGCCTCACCCCTCACGGGTTTCAATGCCGGAAATGCCGCGCCCCGGTGAACACCATGGCGATGCCGTGCTCGTTGGCCGCCGCGATGACCTCGTCGTCGCGCATGGAGCCGCCGGGCTGGATCACCGCCGCGATGCCGGCGGCGGCCGCGTTGTCCAGGCCGTCGCGGAAGGGGAAGAAGGCGTCGGAAGCCATCACCGAACCGGGCACGGTCAGGCCGGCGTGCTCGGCCTTGATGGCGGCGATGCGGGCGGAGTTCACGCGGCTCATCTGGCCGGCGCCCACGCCGATGGTCATCCTGTCCTTGGCATAGACGATGGCGTTGGACTTGACGAACTTGGCCACCCGCCAGGCGAACAGCAGGTCTTCCATTTCCTTGTCGGTGGGCGCGCGGCGGGTGACTACCTTCAACTCGCCGTGCAGCAGTATGTCCGCGTCCTGAACCAGCAGGCCGCCGGCGACGCGTTTCATGTCCAGTTGGTTAACCGGGCCGCTCCAGGCGCCGCATTCCAGCAGGCGCACGTTCTTCTTGGCGGCCACGGCTTCGCTGGCTTCGGGGCTCACCTCGGGGGCGATGATCACCTCCACGAACTGGCGCTCGACGATGGTCTTCGCCGTCTCGCCGTCCAGGCGGCCGTTGAAGGCGATGATGCCGCCGAAGGCGGATTCGGGGTCGGTCTGGTAGGCGCGGTTGTAAGCCTCCAGCAGGTTGGCGCCGTAGGCCACGCCGCAGGGGTTGGCGTGCTTGACGATGACGCAAGCGGGGGCGGCATCAAACAGCTTCACACACTCCAGGGCGGCGTCGGTGTCGGCGATGTTGTTGTAGGAGAGCTCCTTGCCCTGGATCTGCCGGGCCGTGGAGATGGTGCCCGCCGGGGCGTTGGCCTCCACGTAGAAAGCGCCGTTCTGGTGCGGGTTCTCGCCGTAGCGGCAGGTCTGGGCGCGGGTGAATTGCAGGGTGAGCTTCTCGCCGAACTGCTCCTTGCCACCATCCGCGTTCAGGGAGGTCAGGTAGTTGCTGATGTGGCCGTCGTACTGGGCGGTGTGGGTGAAGGCCTTCTTGGCCAGGTTGAAGCGGGTGGCATCGGACAGAGTGCCGCCGCCGGTCTGCATCTCCTCGACCAGCGCGGCATAGTCGGTGGGGTCGGTGACGATGGCCACGTGCTTATGGTTCTTGGCCGCCGAGCGCACCATGGCCGGGCCGCCGATGTCGATGTTCTCGATGGCGTCCTCCAGGGTGTGGGGCCGGGAGACGGTCTGCACGAAGGGATAGAGGTTCACGCACACCAGGTCGATGTCGTCGATGTTGTTGCGGCGCATGGCGGCCACGTGCTCGGGCAGGTCGCGCCGGCCCAGGATGCCGCCGTGCACCTTGGGGTGCAGGGTCTTCACCCGGCCGTCCAGCATCTCGGGGAAGCCGGTGTAGTCCGCCACCTCGGTGACGGCCAGGCCGGCGTCGCGCAGGGCCTTGGCGGTGCCGCCGGTGGAAAGGAGTTCCACGCCCTGGCCGGCGAGGGCGCGGGCGAAGTCGAGGAGACCGGTTTTATCGGAGACGGAGAGAAGGGCGCGTTTCATGAGTGGTAAGTAGCAAGTGGCGAGTGGTAAGTGGCGAGTGGTAAGTGGCGAGCGGTAGGTGGCGAGCGGTAGGTGGCGAGCGGTAGGTGGCGAGCGGTAGGTGGGGGTTCAGCTTGGTGACTTGCCACTTACCACTCGCTCATTTGATCCCATGCGTCTGCATCTTCTTGCGCAGGGTGTTGCGGTTGATGCCCAGCATCTCGGCGGCGCGGCTCTGGTTGCCGGCGGCCTTATCCAGCACCACCTGCAATACCGGTAGCTCGACGCAGTTGAGCACCATCTCGTAAATCCTGGCAGGGTCCTCGCCGTCCAGGTCCTTGAAATACTGGATGAGCACGCGCCTGACGCAGGCGGCGAGCTCGTTCTCGTCCATCGTGTTCACTTCTTGCCCTTTTTGGGTCTGTACTCAGGCCGCTTCGCGGTCGCTGGGCGGGTTCTCCAAATAAACCAATCGTCGGTGCCTGTCGGCGGTGCGCCAGAAAAAATCGTTCACCGCCTCCAGTTGCTCCCCAGTCGTCTCAAGCCGGTTCATGGCGTGGCGGAACCCGGCTGAATCCGCCAGGCCCTTTGTGTACCAGGCGATATGCTTGCGTGCCATGCGCACACCGGTCAACTCGCCGTAAAAACTGTAAAGATCGTCCAGATGCTCCATCAGCAGGGCGTGGATCTCCGTCACCTCGGGCGACGGCAGGGTCTCGCCGCTGGCCAGGTAGTGGTCGATCTCGCGGAACAGCCAAGGGCGGCCCTGGGCGGCGCGGCCGATCATGATGGCGTCGGCGCCGGTGTAGTCCAGCACCTGCCTGGCCTTCTCCGGGCTGGTGATGTCGCCGTTGGCGATCACCGGGATGCGCGCCGCAGCCTTTACCGCGCGGATGGTGTCGTATTCCGCCTGGCCGCTGTAGCCGCAGGCCCGGGTGCGGCCGTGGATGGCCAGGGCACGGATGCCGGCGTTCTCGGCGATGGCCAGGATTTGGAGCGCGTTGCGGTGCTCTTTGTCCCAGCCGGTGCGCACCTTCAGGGTGACGGGCACCTCGGGCACCGCCCCGACCACCGCATCGAGAATTTTCTCCACCAGGCCCTCATCCTTCAGCAGGGCCGAGCCGGCCATGACGTTGCATACCTTCTTGGCCGGGCAGCCCATGTTGATGTCGATGATCTGCGCCCCATTATCCACGTTGTGGCGGGCGGCCTCGGCCATCATCCCGGGATCGGCGCCGGCGATCTGCACGCTGATGGGCGCCACTTCCCCCTCGTGGTTGGCCCGCCGGCGGGTCTTGGCCGAGCCGTAGAGCAGGGAGTTGGAGGTCACCATCTCGCTCACCGCCATGCCCGCGCCCAGCCGCTTGCACAGCTGCCGGAAAGGACGGTCGGTGACGCCCGCCATGGGGGCGACGACCAGATTGTTGCGGAGACGGTGGGAGCCGATCTGCATGTCTTGTGAATTCGGGGAAGGGGGCGGATTCTACCCCCATGGACGCAGGGGTTAAAGCCTTCCGTGAGCGCCTGCCCATGCCGCTCCGGCGGCGGAGGCCGCGCCAGCCAAGGGATCCGGGGTGATGAAAATAGTGGCGCCGGGTTTGATCCGGATCACATCAGACCGCGGCGGAGGCCGCCGCCGGGCCGGCACTGCCGGCCTCCCCGCGCGGCCGGGCCAGGGAGATCAGCGTCTGGCCGGGTTGGGGGGTCAGCGCGGACTCGGCGTTGAAGACCCGCAAGCGGCCCTGCTCGGTGATCAGGAACAGGGGGATGGCCTCCCCCCGTGTTTTCGCCTTGAACGCCTCGTAGTCGAACTCCTTGCTCAGTTTGGTCTTGCGGATGGTCCAGTCGGCCAGGAAGCGTTGCGTGAGCAGGATGTGGGTGATGTCCTCGCCGAAGGCCGTGCGGCCGCGCAGATGTTTGCTGATCTCCTCCTTGAGGGGCTTCTCCTCGGCGGCCAACTGGAAGATCTGATCGCGGCCGAACACCGGCGCGAAATGCAGTCCGGCCAGGGAGTTGGTGTCGTCGTTGCCGGTCAGGGCCAGCAGCTTGCCGATGCCGCCCAGTTCCACCTGCTCCAGCACCGGCTCGGAGAACACACTGGCGTAATAGGCCGGCACCCCCTCCATGCGCGCGGCGAGGACGTTGTGCCGGTCGTTATCCACCAGCATCACCGGGTAGCCCTCGTCCTTGATGGCCTTGGCGATGCGCCGCGCCCAGAACCGGCCGCCCAGGATCAGCACACCGTCCGGGTTGGCCTTGGCCAGGCCCAGCCGCTTCGCCATGTAGCCGGCACTCAGGCCATAGACGGTCACCGTGGCGATGATCACCAGGAAGGTGACCGCCACCAGGCTGTCGGCACCGGGGTGGCCGGCCTCGTGCAGCCGCAATGAGAAGATCGACGAGACGGCGGCGGCGACGATGCCGCGCGGCGCCATCCAGGACAGGAACAGTTTTTCGTCGTGGCTCAGCCTGCCGCCCAGGGTGGAGACGAACACCGTCGCCGGGCGGATGACCAGGAACAGGGCCAGCAGGAACAGCACGCTGCCGGGACCCAGCAGGGCCAGGTCTTCCGGACGCAGGCTGGCGGCCAGCAGGATGAAAATGCTGGCGATGAGCATGACGCGCAGGTTTTCCTTGAACTCCACGATGTGCTGCACCGGCACGCGCTTCTGGTTGGCCATGGCGAAGCCCATGACGGTGACCGCCAGCAGGCCGGATTCGTGCTGCAGCAGGTGGGCGGCGACGAATACCGCCACCACCCACATCAGGGTGACCGGGTTTTGCAGGTAGTCCGGAATCCAGCCCCGCTTGAGCAGGCCCACCATGACCAGGGCGCCGAGCACGCCCAGTACGGCGCCCACCAGCAGGGTCTTGCCGACGGTGGCGGCGATGATGGGCAGCGGCGCCTCGCCGGTGGTGATGATCTGGAACACTAGCACCGCCAGCATGGCACCCAGGGGGTCGATGACGATGCCCTCCCATTTCAGGATCGGGCCGGTGGCGCCGGCCGGGCGGATGTGGCGCAGCAGGGGGATGATCACGGTGGGCCCGGTGACCACCAGGATGGCGCCCGTCAGGATGGACAGCGACCATTCCATGCCCAGCAGCCAGTGCGCCGCCAGGCTGCCGAGAAACCAGCCGACTACCATCCCCACGGTGACCAGGCGGAACACCGTGCCGCCGACGGCGCGGAATTCCTTGAGCGACAGGCTCAGGCCGCCCTCAAACAGGATCACCGCCACCGCCAGGGAGACCACCGGATAGAGCATGGGGCCGAGCATCGCCCGCGGGTCGATGAGCCCGGTGACCGGCCCGGCGAGGATGCCGAACACCAGCAGCAGCAGAATGGAGGGCAGGCGGATGCGCCAGCCCAGCCATTGGGCGGCGGTGCCCAGGATGACGACGGCGCTCAGGCCGAGCAGCAGGGGGTCCATGGAAGGCGGTGGTTTGGGTTGGCGTTGTCAGGGGATTGTTGCATGATCGCGCGGCCATCTTTCTGGGAATCGCCGTGCCCTCAGTATCCATCAGGCCCGGGCTCGTACAGGCGGGTTTGGCTTTCGTGCTCGGGGCGGCCGGCGTGTTCGGCTTCGCCCCCTTTTACTTCTTCCCGTTGCCGGTGCTGGTCCTGGCCGGGCTGCTCCACCTGCTGCGCGACGCCTCCGCGCGTGCCGCCTGGCAGGGTGGCTATGCGTTCGGCCTGGGCTGGTTCCTGGCCGGGGTGTCGTGGGTCTATGTGAGCATGCACGACGTGGGCGGCATGCCGGCGCCGGTGGCGGCCCTGGCGGTGCTGCTGTTCGCCGCTATCCTGGCCCTGTTCCCGGCGCTGGCCCTGGGCCTGTCGGCCCGTCTGGCGCCCGGCGCCGGCGTGCGCCGTCTGCTGCTGCTGCCTGCCCTGTGGGCCCTGCTGGAATGGGTGCGGGGCTGGGTCTTCACCGGCTTCCCCTGGCAGGCGGCGGGGTTTTCCCAGGCACCCTTCAGTCCCCTGGCGGGTTACGCCCCACTGCTCGGGGTCCATGGGGTCACCTGGCTGGCCGTGCTGAGCGCCGCCTGCCTGGCGGCCTGGCGTCCCCGTCCGGCGATCCTGGCCGCGGCCCTGTGGGCGGCGGGCTGGGGTCTGCAACGGGTGGACTGGACCCGCCCGGCCGGCGAGCCGGTCAGCGTCAGCCTGCTCCAGGGCAACGTCGCCCAGGAGATGAAGTTCCGCCCCGAGAAGCTCCAGTCCACCCTGGACACCTACCGCCGCCTGGCCCTGGACAGCCGTGCCCGGCTCATCGTCCTGCCGGAGACGGCCCTGCCCATCTTCTTGGACGACACGCCCCTGGACTATCTGCTCGACCTGGCGGGGCACGCCAACGGCCAGGGTGGCGGTCTGCTGCTGGGGGTGCCGGAGCGGGAGACGGCCGGCCGCTACTACAACAGCGTCGCGGCCCTGGGCGGCGAGCGCCTGCAGGTCTATCGCAAGGTGCACCTGGTGCCCTTCGGCGAGTTCGTGCCCTGGGGCTTCCGCTGGTTCATCGATCTGATGCATATCCCGTTGGGCGACTTCAGCCGAGGAAGGCCCGGGCAGGCGCCGATGGCGGTGGCCGGGCAGCGGGTGGCGGTGAACATCTGCTACGAGGACGTGTTCGGCGAAGAGTTGATCGCCGCCCTGCCGGAGGCGACCCTGATGGCCAACCTGAGCAACGACGCCTGGTTCGGCGACTCCTTCGCCCCCTGGCAGCACCTGCAGATCAGCCAGATGCGCGCCCTGGAGACCGGCCGCTGGTGGCTGCGGGCCAACAACACCGGCATCACCGCCATCCTGGACGAGAAGGGGCGGGTGGTGGCCCACCTCGAACCCTTCACCACCGGCTCGCTGCACGGGCAGGCCCAGGGCATGCGGGGGCTGACCCCTTATGCGCGCTGGGGCAACGCCGGTTTCCTGGTCCTGGCCGGCCTGGCCGTGGCCGTGGGCTTCGGGTTGGCCCGCCGCCAGGCCCCGGCTTCGCTGACCGCTGACCGCTGACCGCTCCCATGAAGATCGCCCTCATCACCCCCTATCTGCCCGACACCCACAGCGGCAACGCCCATACCGCCCTGCGCTGGCGGCGTTTCCTGCGGGCGGCGGGGTACCGCGTGGACATGGCCACGGCCTGGGACGGCCGGCCGGCGGATTTGATGGTGGCCCTGCACGCCAGACGCAGCCACCCCGCCATCGCCGATTTCGCCGCCCGCCATCCCGACCGGCCGCTGATCCTGATCCTGACCGGCACCGACCTGTATCGCGACATCCGCACGGATGCCGATGCCCAGGCCTCCCTGTGCCTTGCGAGGCGCATCGTGGTGTTGCAGGAACGAGGGCCGGACGAACTCGATCCGGCGCTGCGCGGCAAGACGCGGGTCATCTATCAGTCCGCTCCGGCCAGGTTGCCGCGGCCCAAGCCCAGGCGCTTCTTCCGAGCCTGCGTGGCGGGCCACCTGCGCGAGGAGAAGGACCCCTTTACGCCGGCCTGTGCCTCGGCGCTGCTGCCTGCCGTGTCGCGCGTCCGCATCGACCATCTGGGCAGTGCCCTGGACGCGGCGATGGCGGAAGTGGCGCACCGTTCGCAGGCCCAGTACCCGCGCTGGCATTGGCTGGGGCCGCGCGGCCACGGCGAGGCACGCCGCTTCATCGCCGCCAGCCACCTCCTGCTGCTGCCCTCGCGCATGGAGGGCGGCGCCAACGTGGTCTGCGAGGCGGTGGGGTCCGGCACGCCGGTGCTGGCCTCGCGCGTGCCGGGCAACGTGGGCATGCTGGGCGCGGACTACGCCGGCTATTTCCCCCTCGGCGACGCGGTCGCCCTGGCCGATCTGCTCGGCCGGGCGGAAGGCGAGCCCGGCTTCCTCGACCGGCTGCAATTACAATGCGCGGCGCGCGCCCCCCTGTTCGCCCCGGAGCGGGAGGCCGGCGCCATCCGGCAATTGATCCAGGAACTGACCCCATGAACGGACCCGTCCTCAACCCTCCCATCCGGCTGACCCAGCTCTCCCACGGCGGCGGTTGCGGCTGCAAGATCGCCCCGGCGGTGCTGGAGCAGATCCTCGCCGACACGCCCTTCGCCAAGGGCCTGGCGTCCGCCTTCCCAGACCTGCTGGTAGGCATCGAGTCCAGCGACGACGCGGCGGTCTGGCGGCTGAACGACAAACAGGCCATCGTCGCCACCACCGATTTCTTCATGCCCATCGTCGATGACCCCTACGAGTTCGGGCGCATCGCCGCCACCAACGCCATCTCCGACGTCTATGCCATGGGCGGCAAGCCCCTGTTCGCCCTGGCCCTGGTGGGCATGCCCATCGACAAGCTGCCCCACGACACCATCCGCCGTATCCTGGCCGGCGGCGAGGCGGCGGCGCGGGCGGCGGGCATCCCCATCGCCGGCGGCCATTCCATCGATGCCCAGGAACCCATCTACGGCCTGGTGGCCATCGGCGTGGTCGATCCGGCAGGGGTGAAGAAGAACAACGCTGCCCGCGCGGGCGATGTGATGATCCTGGGCAAGGGCCTGGGGGTGGGCATCTACTCGGCGGCGCTCAAGAAGGATGCGCTCCCGGCCGAGGCCTACGGGGCGATGATCGCCTCCACCACCCAGCTCAACACGCCCGGTACCGAACTGGGCGAGATGGAAGGGGTGCACGCCATGACCGACGTAACCGGCTTCGGACTGCTCGGCCACGGCCTGGAACTGGCGCGGGGCTCGGGGCTGACGGCGCAACTCCATTTCGGCCGTCTGCCCGTGCTGCCTCAGGTGGAGGCCCTGGCGCGGGCCGGCTTCGTCACCGGCGCCAGCGGGCGCAACTGGGCCAGCTACGGCGGCGGGGTGGAGTTGTTCGCCGCCATCGAGGATTGGCAGCGGGCCGTGCTCACCGATCCCCAGACCAGCGGTGGCCTGCTGGTGAGCTGCGCGCCCGAGGCGGCGGATGCGGTGATGGCGGTTTTCCGCCGCCATGGCTTCGCCCAGGCAGCGGTCATCGGCGATCTGCGGGCAGGCCCGGCCAAGGCCGTCGTCACCCCCTGAGGCAAAAAAAAGCGGCATCGGAGACCGATGCCGCTTGAAAAACCGCCATTGCGGCGGTCAGGGAGGTTCAAATGAGCGCTCTGATACAACGCCCGACGTACGTAATTCTAGAGCAATACATATGCCATTGGAGATAGAAAATTTGGCCTATTTGTTGCGACGCAGAAACAACGGATTAGGTACCCTGCTGCGGGTTTCCCTGTCTCGGTCCGTCGAAGTATCGGCTCCGGCGTCGAACCTCCCGCGCTTTCGTTTCCCCGCCTGAGCAGCGGCCGGGCCGGCCTTGGCCAAGGTCAAGAAATCCAACACCTTGCGTATTGCGGGTCCATCGAGGGGGTGCCTACAATGGGTCGCATTCGATCGCGAAGGTTGCCATGTCCACACTCACTGCACTCCTGGAGAAATACAGCAAGCCCGGCCCCCGCTACACCTCCTACCCGACCGCGCCCTATTTCCATGACGGGTTCGGCGACAAGGAGTGGCTGGAGGAGTTGACCGCCTCCCAGGATCCGCGGCGCGGCCTGTCGCTGTACTTCCACATCCCGTTCTGCGACACCCTCTGCTATTACTGCGGTTGCAACATGGTGGCCACCGGCGACTACAGCAAGGCGCACGGCTATCTGGGCTATCTGGACAAGGAGATGGCGCGGGTGGCCGAACTGACCGACAAGTCGCGCCGGGTGGAGCAGTTGCATTGGGGCGGCGGCACGCCCACCTATCTGAAGCCGGACGACATCCGCCAACTGATGGCCATGATCCGCCGCCATTTTCCCATCGCCGAGGGCGCGGAAATGGGCTGCGAGACCGACCCCCGCGAACTGACCCGCGACCACCTCGTCGCGCTGCGCGAGTCCGGCTTCAATCGCCTGTCCATCGGCGTGCAGGACCTGGACGAACGGGTGCAGAAGGCGGTCAACCGGGTGCAGCCGGAAGAGATGATTGGCACCGTCTATGACTGGGCGCGGGAGTTGGGCTTCCAGAGCATCAACATGGACCTGATCGTCGGCTTGCCCCACCAGACCCTGGACACCTTCTCCCACACCGTGGACAAGGCCCTGGCCTGGTGCCCCGACCGCTTCGCTATCTTCGCCTATGCCCACGTGCCGTGGATGAAGAAACACCAGAAGCTGATCAACGAGGCCGACCTGCCCGATTTCCCCACCCGCCTGGACCTGCAGCAATTGATCCACGAAAAGCTCGGCGACGCGGGCTACGTGAACATCGGTATGGACCACTTCGCCCGTCCCGACGACGAAATGGTGCTGGCGCAGAAGACCAAGACCCTGTGGCGCAATTTCCAGGGCTACACCACCCACAAGGATTGCGACATCTACGCCTTCGGCGCCTCCAGCATCAGCCAGACGCCGAACACCTACATGCAGAACGAGAAGAACCTGAAGAAATACCAGGAGCGGGTGGCGGCCAATGGCCTGGCGGTGGAGCGGGGCCTCAGGCTGACCCGCGACGACCACATCCGCCGCGACGCCATCACCCGCATCATGTGCGACCTGGACCTGTCCATCCCGGCGTTCGAGAAGGCCTGGGGCATCGTTTTTCGCGACTACTTCGCCGACGCCCTCAACGACCTGCTGCCCCTCATGGACGATGATCTGGTGGGGATGAGCCGGGAGCGCATCCACGTCACCGACCTGGGCCGCCTGTTCCTGCGCAACATCGCCATGTGCTTCGACAGCTACCTGCGCCAGGCCAGCCAGGACCAGCCGAGGTATTCGCGCACCGCCTAGGTGTCCCGGAGCCGACCTGTCGCAACGGTCAGGTGCGCTACTTCTTGCGGCTTCGGCTCACTGCAGCGGCTGTGAACATGGCCGCTGCGACTAGCGAAAGTGTTCCTGGCTCGGGTACCGAATTTTGCTGTACCGCCCAATCAGCCCACACATACGTGCCGGAATCCGTCGAATCAAAACCGGCCGTGAAGTCGTTCCCGACCGATGAACCGTCACTACCGCTGGCATTCTCGTTACCGGCGATTGCCACCGTTGGCCCCTGTCCGAGGTTCCAGGTGGTATATGGGGTCAACAGTTTGGCGAGGACGGTAGAGGAAATGCCGTAAGTAAGGTTTGGGGAGTCATCAAATGGGTAACCGGCTATGTTGATGAGCACTTGATCAACCAACGCCTGGCTTGCCGCCAACGCCAAACCGCTGGTGGTGAAATCGAAATGAGCCGTGTCGCATGCACCGAACACGGATGCGCAAGTGCCCTCCTTAAACTCCACGTCGTATAGGGTACCGCTCACGTTGACGCCCTGCGCTTTTGTAAGCTTTCCACTGTCCACCGTCCAAATTACATCCGCTATGGCCATCTCCGCGCCCAACAGGAGAGTGAGCAGGATGGTTGCTGCCCGGATATTGATTGCACACATGTCAAACCTCTTTTCGAAAAATCATTCATTGTTAAAACATTTCTATTCATGTTTCATGCCAACTTCAGAAATAGTTGGCGGTAAAAAACAAGAAGAATGCCATTTCACATGTCGGCAATAAGCAATTACCGTGCCTTAACGCAACAGTAACGGTGAATATACTGATGTATATGAGGACATTTGCCAGGGAGGCTCATGCGCTATGAGTTGTGTGTGATGGGATGGAGTTAAGGGTTGTCCGACGCCTACCCGCCAGCGGTATTGGCACGTTCACACGCTCGTGGTTCTGGGCAGGCATCGGACAACCCTTAAACGAACAGGCCATTTCTTCCTCTTTCGCGACTGGCTGCTTAGCTGCAGTCCATGACCTTGACGGGCACAAGGTGCGCTTTTCGATCGTCATAAACAACAAACGCCGGTCAGGCCGGCGTTTGTTGTTCAGGTGAAGGAGGCAGCTACTGCACGAGCCCCTGCAACAGGGCATCTTCCTCGGCGGCCACCTCGCCCAGTACCTTGCCCACTTCGCTCGGGTTGGCTTTGGCGATCATGCCGGTGTTCAGTTTGACGACCCGCACCTTGCCGTCCTTGTCGTCCATCACCGTGTAGCGGCAGGGCAGGGGCGGCAGCTTGCCCTGGCCGGCCTTGGCCAGCTTGTCGTTGGCGCCGGGCGGGCAGCCGTGCAGGACCTTCATGGGCCGGGCATCCTTCACGCCGGCCTTGACCATCTCTGCCTGCACGTCCTGGATGCGATCCACCTTCCAGCCGCGCTTTTCGGCGGCGGTCTTCAGGGCGTTCACCGTCTCCTCGAAGCCCAGCCGGGAGACGCGCATGTCGAACATGGCGGCCATCATGGCCATCTGGCGCATCATGACCTGCTGCATCTGTTCCTTGGTCATCTGCGGCATGGGCGCCTGGGGCGCGGCGGGCTGCTGGGCCAGGACGGGGGTGGACAGGGTCAGGATGGCGGCCAGGGCCAGGAGGGACTTTTTCATGGGGACTCCCTTCAGTGGTGGTGGGCGACGGGGCCGCCCTTGAGTTTGTACAGGGTGCCGCAGTAGGGGCAGAGGGCCTCGCCCTTCTGTTCGATAGGTAGGAACACGCGGGGATGACTGTTCCACAGGCTCTGGCCGGGCATGGGGCAGTGCAGGGGCAGGTCCTTGGCCTCCACCTCGACGACCGACTGGGTATTCGCGGCTTCGCTCACGACGGTCTCCTCAGACATGTTCCAGCCAGGCGGCATGCTTCTCCGCGCGGCCCTGCACGCAGTCGAAATACATGGCCTGCAGGCGGGCGGTGAGTGGGCCGCGGTCGCCGTTGCCGATGGCACGGTTGTCCAGTTCCCGGATCGGCGTCACCTCGGCGGCGGTGCCGGTGAAGAAGGCCTCGTCGGCAGAATAGACCTCGTCCCGGGTGATGCGCTTCTCGATCACCGGCAGGCCGACCTCGCCGGCCAGCTGGATGAGGGTGTCGCGGGTGATGCCTTCCAGGGCACTGGTCAGGTCCGGGGTGTACATCTTGCCCTTGCGGATGATGAAGATGTTCTCGCCTGAACCTTCCGCCACGAAGCCATCGACATCCAGCAGTAGGGCTTCGTCGTAGCCGTCGGTCTCCGCCTCCCGGTGGGCCAGGATGGAGTTCATGTAGTTGCCGTTGGCCTTGGCCTTGCACATGGTGATGTTCACGTGGTGCCGGGCGAAGGAGGAGGTCTTGACGCGGATGCCGTGCTCCAGGGCGGCCTGGCCCAGATAGGCGCCCCAGGGCCAGGCGGCGACGATGACGTGCACCGACAGGGTTTTGGCGGAGATGCCCATGGCCTCGGCGCCGTAGAAGGCCATGGGGCGCAGGTAGCCGGAATCCAGGTTGTTGGCCTTGACCACCGCCTTTTGCGCGGCGTTCAAGGTGGCTTTGTCGAAGGGCATCTTCATGCCCAGGATGTGGGCGGAGCGGAACAGCCGGTCGGTGTGGTCCTGGAGCCGGAAGATGGCCGGGCCGCCGGGGGTCTGGTAGGCGCGCACCCCCTCGAACACCCCCATGCCGTAGTGCAGGGTGTGGGTGAGCACGTGGGTGGTGGCCTCCCGCCAGGGGACCATTTGCCCGTCATACCAGATGAGACCGTCGCGGTCGGCCATGGACATGATGAAAACTCCAGTCGATACAAGCAAAAGGCAATTCTAGCCCAGGCCGGGCGGCGGGATGAATCGCCCCGTGCCGCCGGGGTGCCCCGCGCTACTGAATTTTCAGCATGTGCACCTCGAATTTCAGGTCCTTGCCTGCCAGCGGGTGGTTGGCATCGACGGTGAAGGTCTTGTCGTCCAAGGCGATGATGGTCACCTCGCGCTGCGCCTTGCTGCCGTCGGGGTACTCGATATTGGCGGTGAGCTTCTGCCCCACCTCGTAGTTCATGGCGTGGGGCTGGTTGGCCTTGTAGTTCACCTGGATCATGGTCTCGTCCTCGACGCGCGGGCCGAAGGCCTGCTCCGCCTTCACCGTGAAGGTCTTCTTCTCGCCGGCCTTCATGCCAATCAGCGCCTGCTCCAAGGCGGGCAGGATCAGGTTGGCGCCGATGTGCACTTGGCGCGGTTTGTCCTTTTCCGTGGTCTCGAACACATTGCCATCGGCGGTCTTGCCGGTGAAGTGGATAGTGACGATGTCACCGCATGCAGATTGATGATCAGCAATCCCCTTATCCTGCCCTGAGCGTCGGCCACGGGCGTCGCCACACGTACCACGGGGCGTTCGGGGGTTTCCACCTGTCCATGCTCGATGTTGAGATCCGGGGGGGAAACATAGATTTGCCCGGGCGCCAGGGCCATGGCCTCGCGGAAATAGTAACGGTCGCCCTTGTCCTGGAGGGCGGAGGGCGGTACCAGGACCAGACCGTCCTCCCGGCGATCCACCCTCACTACCTCCCGCCCTACTGTGTTCAAGTAACGTAGCTGGTAGATGTAGGGATATGCTGTGGCGAAGACCGCAAAGTTGCTCTCCAATTGCGTTCTGGCTTGCTCTGTAGGGTTTTCCACCAAGGCATCCAGGGCAGTGGATGCACTGAGGTAGAGCACCTCGCTGGCCAGTTGCTCCATGAAGCGGCTCACCGTCTCGGCCCGGCTGGCCACCTCCTGGTCCAGATGGGACAGTGTTTCGTCGCGCAGGGCCTGGATGGAGTAGTGGATGCCCACCAGGCCGGCGATGGCCAGGGGCACCACGGCGGTCACCAGGAATGCCAGGTAGAGGCGGTTGGATTGATCGCTGAACTTGCCGGGCAGGCGCATGGCGGAAGGACGCGCGGGTTAGGGATGATCGGGACTAGGCACCGAACACCGTTTCCCACAGCCGGCGCACCGCCGCGGCACTGGCGGCGGCCTGGGCGTGGGGTGCGCGGCCGAACTCCCCGTTCTGCAATTTGGCGGCGTGTTGCAGGCGGCGCAACTCGCGGTAGGCGTCAGCGGCCGGAAGGGCGACTTCCTCGGGCAGCAGGCCCAGTTCGGCGCAGCGCTTCAGCAGGGCGATGTTGCCGATGTTGGCGGTCAGAGCCGGGTGGGCCGCGGCGTGTGCCAGAACCAGGTATTGGACGGTGAACTCCACGTCCACCAGGCCGCCGGGGTCGTGCTTGACGTCGAAATCGCCGCTGGGGTTGGGGTGGCCGTCGCGCATCTTCCGGCGCATCTCCAGTACCTTGTCGCGCAATTCGGCGGACTTGCGCGGCTGGCGCAGCACGGCGTCGCGGATCGCCTCGAAGCGCGCGCCCACCGCCGGGTCGCCGCAGCAGTAGCGGGCGCGGGTGAGGGCCTGGTGCTCCCAGGTCCAGGCGTGGTGGCGCTGGTAGTCGTCGAACGCCTCGACGGTGCTCACCAGCAGGCCGGAGGCGCCGTCGGGACGAAGCCGGAGATCGGTCTCGTAAAGGACGCCGGCGGCGGTCAGGGTGCTCATGGAGGTATTGAGCCGTTTGGCCAGCCGCGCGTAGATCTCCTGGGCATCGGGATGGTCGTCGTCGTAGAGGAACACCATGTCCAGGTCAGAGGCATAGCCCAGTTCCTTGCCGCCCAGCTTGCCGTAGGCGATGACCGCGAAGGCGGGCGTGTCGCGATGCCTGCCGGGCAGGCTGGCCCAGATCAAATCGAGATTGGCCTGCAGCACCAGGTCGGCGAGCGCCGATAGGTGGTCGGAGAGGTGCTCGATGCTCAGCTGGCCGGTGAGATCCTGGGCCAGCAGCCGGAAGGACTCGCTCTGCTTGAAGTGGCGCAGCTCGTCCATCTGCCGTTCCACGTCGCCGGCGTAGTTGGCCAGACGTTCTTTCAGGAAGGAGCGGGCTTCTTCCCAGTCGGGCGGCGCGTAAAGGCTGCGCGCGTCGAGCAGCTCGTCGAGCAGGAAGGGTTGGCGGGTCAGGTACTGGGCGGCCCACGGGCTGGCGCTCACCATGCGCGCGACCTGGGTCAGTGTCTGGGGATATTCGCGCAGCAGTTGCAGGTAAGGGGCGCGGCGGGCGATGGCCTCCAGCAGGGTGAGGATGCGCGCCAGGGTATCGTCCGGGTTGGGCTGGCGGGCGGCCACCTCCACCAGTGGGGGCAACAGGCCGTCCAGGGCGGCCTTGTTGGCGGCCGGCAGGCCGGCGTAGCGGCCGCTGCGGCGCAGGCCATGCAGCAGCGCCAGGCTGGATTCCGGTTGCCGATAACCCAGTTCGGCCATCCGTTCCAGGGCGGCCGCATCGGGCAATTCGCACAGGTTTGCCAGGGGGTGGCTGGACTGGTCCTCCTGGGGGGCGCCGAAGACCTGCTCGAACTGGTTGGAGACGCGCTTGCGCAAGGTGTTCAGATGGGCCTCGAAGCCTTCCCAGTCAGTGAAATTCATCGCCGCGGCGATCAGGCGGCGGTCTTCCAGGCCGTGCGGCAGGCGCTGCGTCTGGGCGTCGTCCAGGTATTGCAGCCGGTGCTCCAGGTTGCGCAGGAAGACGTAGGCCTCGTCCAGCTGGACGGCCGTCGCCTGCGGCAGCAGGCCCAGCTCGGCCAGGCGGCGCAGGATGTCACGGGTGGGACGGTGTTGAAGCTTGGGCTCGCGGCCGCCGCGGATGAGCTGGAACACCTGGGCGATGAATTCGACCTCGCGGATGCCGCCCGGCCCCAGCTTGATGTTGTCCAGCATCTCCTTGCGCGCCACCTCGCGGCGGATCTGCGCGTGCAGGTCGCGCATGGCGGCGAAGGCGCCGAAATCCAGGTATTTGCGGAATACGAAGGGCTTGCGCAACGCCTCCAGCTCGTCGATGCGCTCGCCGGCGATGGCGCGCGCCTTGATCCAGGCGTAGCGCTCCCACTCCCGCGCCTGGGCGTAGAAGTATTCCTCCAGCATGGCGAAGCTGGACACCAGCGGACCGGAGTCGCCGTAGGGGCGCAGGCGCATATCGACGCGGAACACGAAGCCGTCGCCGGTGGCGTCGTTGAGGGCGGCGATCAGCCGCTTGCCCAGGCGGGTGAAGAACTCATGGTTGTCCAGACGGCGCGGTCCGGCGGTCTCGCCGGCGCGGGGATAGACGAAGATCAGGTCGATGTCCGAGGAGACGTTCAGCTCCCGGCCGCCCAGCTTGCCCATGCCGACCACGATCAGGCGCTGCGGCCGGCCCTGGGCATCCTGGGGTTCGCCGTGGATATCGGCCAGGTCGCGGTGGTGCCAGTCCAGGGCGGTCCGCACCGTGACTTCGGCCAAGTCGGTGCAGGTCCGCGTGACCTCGCCCAGGTCGGCCAGGCCGGCGAGGTCGCGGACGATGAGCAAGGCCATCGTCCGCTGGCGCAGGTCGCGCAGGGCACGCTTGAGGCTGTCCTCGTCCGTGCCGGCCCGGCCGGCCAGATGGTCCTGCATCCAGTCCCGGCCGAGCGGTTCGTGGATCGCGGTGCATAGCCATTCGCCCAGTTCCGGCCTGGCCTGCAGGCGGTTGGCCAGCCAGCGGCTGTGGCCGGTGGCAAGCCGCAGGGTGTCGTTTGGGGTGGGCGTGGTCATGGCGGGCGTGACGGGTGGCGTGAAGGCTTCATTCTGCCGCCGATCGCGCCGTGAGGCATCCTCCCCGCCGGTCGTCGGTCAGCGAACCGGTGGACGCGTGCCGGCGGAAGCGCCGGCGCAAGGCGGTTCTGGGGGCCGTGCGTCCCCGGCCGTCCAGGCCGGGATCGCCCGTGGCGGACGGTGCGCGGCGGCCCCGCGGTTTCAGATGCGGAAGCGGCTCACCAGGCCGTCGAGATGGCCGGAAAGGTCTTCCAGGTTGCGCACGGCCTCCGCCATGTGCTTGACGGAATGGCCGTTGCTTTCGGCCATCTGCGCGATGCCTTCCACGTGGCGGGCGATGTCCGAACTGGCCACCCGCTGTTCCTGCAGGGCGCTGTTGATGTCCTTGATCTCCACGACCACCTTGCCGGAGTTGTCGCCAGCCGTGGAAATCTAGACCAGCGCCTTTTCAGCCTGCGTTACCTGGGCGAGGCTGTGTGCCATCCTGTGCACGGCCTCGCCGGAACGGCTGCTGATCGCCTCGAGCATGCCCGAGATCTCCTGGGTGGACTGACTGGTGCGCTCAGCCAGCTTGCGCACCTCGTCGGCCACCACCGCGAAGCCGCGTCCCTGTTCACCGGCCCGTGCTGCCTCGATGGCGGCGTTCAGTGCCAGCAGGTTGGTCTGGTCGG
>DEQR01000031.1:5324-6751 GCA_002360535.1 Thiobacillus sp. UBA3361 | reverse complement strand
TTGGTCTGGTCGGCGATGTCGTGGATGGTATCGACGATGGCGGTGATGCGGCGTGACTCCTCGCCCAGGGCACCGATGACCTGACTGGCCTGCTGTAGGGAATCCGCGACGCGGGCGATATCGCCGGTGACGGCATGCATATCGGTGCCGCCCTCGGCTGCCAGCCGGCCGGCATCGCTGGCATGTTCGCTGACGTTGCGGGTGTGTCCACCACCTGGCCGGCCTCGCCGTTCAGACGCCGCGTCGCGTTGAGCACTGCCTCGGCGCCGCCGCGAATCTGGCGCACGGTGTCGCGCAGTCCATGCTGCATGGCGGCGATGTGGGCCAGCAGGCTGGTCTGGTCGTCCGGCCTGACCTGCACGTTTCGCGTCAGGTCGCCGGCGGCAATCTGCCGGGCCACCTTGCCGGCATAGGCCGGCTCGCCACCGAGCAGTTTCATCAACACCCGGTAGAGCAGGAAATTGGCCAGCAGGATGATGAGCAGTGCGGCCGTGGCGACACCCGCGCTGGTCAGCAACATGAGGTAGCGGATTTCGAGTTGATGCTGCTCGACGGCCTCGTCGCGTGCATGGAGATCATTGGCCAGCTTGTCCAGCTTGGCCGCGACGGCGGCCACCGTACCGTCGAAGCCGTCCTCGCTCTTCATGATCGCGTTGCCCGCTTCCCGGCCCTGCTACCTTAATGTCTTCCCCTAAGCGCATTGATCAGAGTCCGCGAATGCGGGCCGGAATCCTTGCGGGGCCTTGTTGTTGTCCCCGTTCAACTATCGGTATCCGCGGGTATAACCTTTGGAAATTAATGGACATCTGAACCTGCCTTCCCGTACGGGCGGCAATTGCCAAATCCCGTGAACTGGCCTAACTTTTCGGCTTCCTTGGGGGAGGAAGCGAACCATCCCGTCCAACCCATCCGTTGAGGAGAACTACCGAGATGTCCACCACCATCGAATCCGTCCTGCAGGAAAACCGCATCTTTGCCCCTTCCGAGGCCTTCATGGCCCGGGCCACCATCTCCGGCATGGATGCGTACAAGGCCCTGTGCGCCAAGGCGGACGCCGATTACGAAGGCTACTGGGCCGAGCTGGCCCGCGAGCACGTGGTCTGGAAGCAGCCCTTCAACCAGGTGCTGGACCAGTCCAACGTCCCCTTTTACAAGTGGTTCGCCGACGGCAAGCTGAACGTGTCCTGGAACTGCCTGGACAAGAACGTCGAGGCGGGCCTGGGCGACAAGGTGGCGATCATCTTCGAGGCCGACAAGGGCGAGGTCACCAAGGTCACCTACAAGGAATTGCTCTCCCGCGTCTCCAAGTTCGCCAACGCCCTGAAGGCCCAGGGCATCAGGAAGGGCGACCGGGTGCTGATCTACCTGCCCATGTCCATCGAGGGTGTGGTGGCCATGCAGGCCTGCGCGCGCATCGGCGCCATCCA
>DEQR01000031.1:0-5277 GCA_002360535.1 Thiobacillus sp. UBA3361 | reverse complement strand
GCGCGCATCGGCGCCATCCATTCGGTGGTATTCGGCGGCTTCTCGGCGAAATCCGTTCAGGAGCGCATTGTCGATGCCGGCGCGGCGATGGTGATCACCGCCGACGAGCAGTGCCGCGGCGGCAAGAACATCCCGCTCAAGCCTGCCGTGGATGAGGCCCTGGGCATGGGCGGCTGCGACTCCGTGAAGTCGGTCATCGTCTATCAGCGCACCGGCGGCGCCTGCAACATGGTGGCCGGCCGCGACGTGTGGTGGCACGAGGTGGCCAACGGCCAGTCCGAGCAGTGCGAGCCGGAATGGGTGGAGGCCGAGCATCCCCTGTTCCTGCTCTACACCTCCGGTTCCACAGGCAAGCCCAAGGGGGTGCAGCACTCCTCCGGCGGCTATCTGCTGCATGCGGTGCTGACCACCAAGTGGACCTTCGACCTGAAGCCCGACGACATCTTCTGGTGCACCGCCGACATCGGCTGGGTGACCGGCCACACCTACATCACTTACGGCCCCCTGGCCTGTGGCGCCACAGAGGTGATGTTCGAGGGCGTGCCCTCCTACCCGGACGGCGGCCGCTTCTGGAAGATGATCCAGGACCACAAGGTGAACATCTTCTACACCGCCCCCACCGCCATCCGCGCCCTGATCAAGATGGCCGAGACCAACGAGGCGGTGCATCCCAGGCAGTACGACCTGTCCAGCCTGCGCCTCCTGGGCACCGTGGGCGAGCCCATCAACCCCGAGGCCTGGATGTGGTACCACGAGGTCATCGGCGGCGGCCGCTGCCCCATCGTCGATACCTTCTGGCAGACCGAGACTGGCGGCCACATGATCACCCCCCTGCCCGGCGCCACCCCCACCGTGCCCGGCTCCTGCACCCTGCCCTTCCCCGGCATCCAGGCGGCCATCGTCGATGAGACGGGGCACGACGTGGAATGGGGCAAGGGCGGCTTCCTGGTGGTCAAGAAGCCCTGGCCGTCCATGATCCGCACCATCTGGGGCGACCCGGACCGGTTCAAGAAGAGCTACTACCCGGCCGACCTGGGCGGCACGCTGTACCTGGCCGGCGACGGCGCGGTGCGGGACGCTCAGACCGGCTACTTCACCATCATCGGCCGCATCGACGACGTGCTCAACGTCAGCGGCCACCGCATGGGCACGATGGAGATCGAGAGCGCCTTGGTGTCGTGCACCGAACTCGTGGCCGAAGCCGCCGTGGTGGGCCGGCCCGACGAGACTACCGGCGAGGCGATCTGCGCCTTCGTGGTGCTGAAGCGTTCCCGCCCCACGGGCGAAGAAGCCAAGAAGATCGCCAACGAGCTGCGCAACTGGGTGGCCAAGGAGATCGGCCCGATCGCCAAGCCCAAGGACATCCGCTTCGGCGACAACCTGCCCAAGACCCGCTCCGGCAAGATCATGCGCCGCCTGCTGCGCGCCCTGGCCAAGGGCGAGGAGATCACCCAGGACGTGTCCACGCTGGAAAATCCGGCGATTCTGGATCAGCTCAAGGGTAAGTAGCCGGTTCCGGCTGGCCTGACCCCAAAGCGGCCCCGCGGGGCCGCTTTGTTTTGGGAAAACTGAATAGCGTGTGGAAATTCAGCCGATGGGTGGGCTGATTCCTGTATTCAGGAATTGGAAAGTGGTGCTGGTATTACTGATTTGGCCAGCGCGCCAAGGACAAGGTGGAACCCAAGGCGGAAGTGTCATGTGTGTGTATTGGGCTTCCGCTCCTCGGCCGAAACCTCCGGTCATCGGTAGGGCGGAAAAGCGAAGCGCCTTCCGCCGGGTGCCGTGCATCGGCACAATGCCCCCATGCCCAACTACCGCCGCAACCGGGTTCCCGGCGGAACCTACTTCTTCACGGTCAACCTGCTCGAACGCGGCTCCACCTTGCTTGTCAGCAATGTGGATGCACTGCGCGATGCCGTCAGGAAAGTGCGTGCCGCGCGTCCCTTTCACATCGACGCGTGGGTCGTGTTGCCCGACCACATGCATGCCGTGTGGACACTGCCGCCCGATGACGCCGACTATTCGGCGCGCTGGAAGGCGATCAAGATCGCCTTCGCTAAGGCACTGCCGAAAGCCGAGTATCTATCGCCGGTGCGCGCGGGCAAGGGCGAGCGTGGCATATGGCAACGACGATTCTGGGAGCATACGATCCGCAACGAACAGGACTATGCGGCGCACGTGGAATATGTCCACATCAATCCCGTAAAGCACGGTCTGGTCGCCAGCGTCAGGGATTGGCCGCATTCCTCCTTCCACCGCTACGTGGCGCTGGGGGTGTATGCCCGGGATTGGGCCGGGCAGGGTGTTGACGAACTCCCCGCGGGTGAGCGGTGTGCGTGATGAGCCGTGCTTTATGCGGCGGAAGGCGCTGCGCTTTTCCGCCCTACGCGTGCTACGCGTGCTGCGTTCGATCCCAAGCTGCGCGCCCAGGGCATCGAGCGCAGGGAGATGCTGGAAGACATCATGCGGGCCGCCGCCAACGGCGAGCAATAAGCTGTGCACCCGCGCGCGGCAGCAATGCCGCCGTTTCCGTGAACGATCGCCGCAATCCGCCCGATCCCGAACGACTTGCCGTCCGCTATCCGATAGTCCTATTGTCAGACCATGCACTTACGCCCCACCCAAGCCCAATGGTTCGAGACCTACGTGCCCAGCGAACAGACCGTCGGCGCCACCGAGGCATTGGCCAAGACCGGGGTGGTGCAACTGGAGCTGGACCCGGGTCAGGCTGAGCCCGCGGACGGCGACCGGCTGCACTATTTCGTTTCCCGTTTCCGGGACCTGGCGGCCGCCCACGCCGATGATCTGCCGTCCCCCGGCCGGCATGCCACTTCGATCACGGGCAGCCCGGTGCGCATCGCCAACCAGGCGCTGTACCAGCTCACGGTGTGGGGCGCCCGGATCGATTTCCTGAAGGAACATATCGCCCAGTTGCGCGCCGAGCGCGACGAGCTGTTGTTGCTGGCGGAATGCCTGGAGGGGATGCAGCGTGCCGGGATCGATTACGCGGGCTTGTTCAAGCAGAGCCGCCACCTGTGCAAATGCCTGTTCACCTGCCCCAAGGACCTGGAGGTGCCCGCCGATCTGGAGGACGCGGTGGAGCAGCGCATACAGGGGACCAAGCACGATTGCCTCTATATCGCCGGCGTCCCCGAGCGGCATCTGATCATCGAGCGCCTGATCGTCAACTACGGCTGTGAGCAGGTGGCCATGCCCGCCTGGCTGTCCGACGATCACGTCGAGCGGGAACAACGCCTGCAGGAACATCTGAGCCAGACGACGCAGGAGATCGCCAGGCTGGATGCGGAACTCGCCTCGCTGCGGCTGGACCCGAAGGTTGCCGAAGCGCGGGCCAATGTGGAGACCCTGGGCTGGTATCTGGAACACGCCACGGCGAACATCACCGAGCGGCGGCTGTCGCACATCACCGGCTGGACCACGGCCGAGGACACCCAGCGCCTGCAGCAGGTCCTGCACGATGCGAAGATCAAGGCCATCGTCCGCTTTCCCAATCCGCCGCAGCGCTCGGTCGCGCCGGTGGCGCTGCTGGATACCTGGTGGTCGCGGCCCTTCCAACCCCTGCTGGCCATGTGGGGCACGCCCGGCCGGGAAGAGGTGGACCCCACCGGGCTGCTGGCCGTGGTGGTGCCGCTGCTGTTCGGCTACATGTTCCCCGATGTCGGCCACGGCCTGGTGTTGGCCGGCTTCGCCGCGCTCTATTCCCGGCGCCAGCCGCGGGCCCGCTTCCTGATCCCCTGCGGCCTGGCCGCCGCGGGCTTCGGCCTGCTGTTCGGCGAGGTGTTCGGCTTCCACGGCCTGTTGCCGGCCCTGTGGATGCATCCCATGGACGATCCGGTGCAGGTCCTGGTCGTGCCCCTGCTGTTCGGGGTGGGCCTCATGCTGGTGGGGCTGGTCTTCGCCGGTTTCGAGGCCGGATGGCACGGCGGATTGCGGCACTGGCTGCTGGTCGACGGGGCGGTGCTGTTGCTCTACGCCTCGGCCCTGGCGGGCATATTCCTGCCTGAGGCGTTCTGGCTGTCCGGCCTGGCGATCGTGCAATACCTGGGCGGGTCGATGCTGCTCGCGAGGCGTGGGGAGAAACTCGACAGCCTCTCCACCGCCCTGGGGGAGCTGCTGCTGAGCGCCTTCGAGCTGACCATGAACACCCTCTCCTTCTTGCGGGTGGGGGCGTTCGCGCTGGGTCACGCCGCCCTGTCGTATGCCGTCCTGACGCTTGCCGGGGCGGTGGAGAATCCCATCGCCTGGGGGGTGGTCGTCGTCCTGGGCAACATCTTCGCCATGGCCCTGGAGGGCCTGCTGGTATTCGTGCAGACCACCCGGCTGGTGCTGTTCGAGTTCTTCGTCCGGTTCCTGCAGGCCGAGGGGCGGCTGTTCCGGCCGGTGGCGCAACAGACCCCCGGCTCCGACATCTGACGGCCTGCTGCCATAGTGCGGCGTCATGACGACATTCCGTTTCTATGAGGAATTGAACGACTTCCTGCCGCCCGAGCGGCGCAAGCGGGCATTCGATTGCCGTTGCGCGGAGGCGGCGACCGTCAAGCACATGATCGAGGCGCTCGGCGTGCCGCATACCGAGGTCGAACTGGTCCTGGTGAACGGCGAGTCGTCGGGCTTCGACCGCTTGCTGCAAGAGGATGACCGGGGCGCGGTGTATCCCCGCTTCGAGGCGCTCGATGTCACGCCGCTGTTGCGGCTGCGCCAGCGGCCTTTGCGGCTGACGCGCTTCGTCGCCGACGCGCATCTCGGTGGGCTGGCCCGACTGCTGCGCATGGCCGGCTTCTAAGAAAAGGGGCCGTGCTCGAATTAACGAGGGTCCACACAGCCGAGCAGACATCATGCCGCCAAGGCTTCCGGTAATGGCAGTTGGAATCGACCTTCGACCACGCCGCGCACGGTGATGTCTTCATCCAGCTTTTCCCAACGCAACGCAGCCCCATTCAGACACAGTTCAACCTGATCCAGGTCCGAGTCGGATGCCTTCGCAAGCAAACGAAAGCGTGCGGCGGGAAAACCGATCTGGCGGCCATCCGTCAGTTCGATGAATACCATCCGGCCTTCCACCCAAGCACGGATGGCGCGGGGATCGAGTTCAAGCGCGGCTGTGCTCATGCCATTTCTCCAGGAAAAGCGCTTCGTGTTCAAGAACCGCCATTTCAATACGTCTTACCTCGGTCGGCCTGATGCCATCCACTCGGGCCAGCCGCACGGGCGAGAGCCAGAACTTGCATTCTCCGTCGGGCGTTCTGACATGGATAT
>DEQR01000062.1 GCA_002360535.1 Thiobacillus sp. UBA3361 | reverse complement strand
ATCCAGATGATGGAGGACCTGGGCTCGGGCTTTTATCTGGCCATGCACGACCTGGAGATCCGGGGAGCCGGCGAGGTGCTGGGGGAGAGCCAGAGCGGCGAGATGCAGGAGGTGGGCTTCAACCTGTTCAACGACATGCTCACCAGCGCCGTGAAATCCCTGAAGGAAGGCCGGGAGCCGGACCTGGAGGCGCCCTTGAGCGTGACCGCCGAGATCAACCTGCACCTTCCCGCCCTGCTGCCCGAGGACTATTGCGCCGACGTGCACGAACGCCTGGTGCTCTACAAGCGCCTGGCCAACTGCGAGAGCGAGGAAGACCTCAAGGCCATGGAGGAGGAGCTCATCGACCGCTTCGGCCTGCCGCCGGAGCCCGCCCGTGCGCTGCTGGAGACTCACCGCCTGCGCATCCGCACCCGGCCCCTGGGCATCACCCGCCTGGACGCGGGCCCCAAGGCCATCAGCGTGCAGTTCCGGCCCAACCCGCCCATCGATCCGCTCAAATTGATAAAGCTCATCCAGAACCGACGTGAATACAAGCTGGCCGGCCAGGACAAGCTCAGGATCGAGGCCGACACGGCCGACCTCACCGCCCGGCTGGGCACCCTGCAGGCGTTTTTCCGCGAGATCGCCTGATGGGATGCCGTGCCCGGGGCAGGCCGGCCCCTGGAAAATTCCCACCATTGGGTGACAATGCGGCTCGCCACATCCCTGCGCACATGAGTCGGGCACCGTGAAAAAAATCCTCCTGCTGCTGATCCTGCTGGCAATTGCCCTGGGCATCGGCTGGCGTTTCCGGTCGATCTCCGTCGAGGAGGCGGCCAAGGCCGCGGACAAGAAGGGCAAGCCACCGGTGCCGGTGACCGTCGCCGAGGCCCGCACCGCCGATGTGCCCCTGCTGTTGTCCACCCCCGGCCGGGCCGAGGCCTATGAGAGCGTGACCCTCAAGTCGCGGATCGATGGGCAGGTGGCGGGGGTTGAATTCACCGAGGGCCAACCTGTGCGCGCCGGCCAGGTACTGATCCGCCTGGACCCGGCGGATTTCGCCGCCAAGCTGCGCCAGGCCGAGGCCGGCCTGGCCCGGGACGAGGCCGATCTGGCCAAGGCCCGCGCCGATGTGGCGCGCTACCAGACCTTGCGGGAGCAGGGTTTCGTTTCCGAGGAGAAGCTCGCCGAGTTGCGCGCCGCCGCGGCCGCCGCCGCAGCTACCGCCCAGGCCGGCAGGGCGGCACTGGATCTGGCCCGGTTGCAAGTGGAGCACACGGTCATCTCCGCCCCCTTCGCCGGTGTGGTGGGCGCCCGTCTGGTCCATCCCGGCAGCACGGTCAAGGTGAACGATACCGAACTGGCGGTGGTCAACCGGGTCCAGCCCCTGTACGTGAGCTTCGCCGTACCCGAGAAATACCTGCCCCGGCTGCGCGCGGCCATGGGCCGGGGGACGCTGACGGTGGAGGCGCGGGTGCCGGGGGACGACCGCCGGGGCTTCGCCGGCACGGTACGCTTCCTGGACAACGCGGTGGATGCGGCCACCGGCACCATCCGCCTGAAGGCGGTGCTGGACAACCGGGAGGAGGTCCTGGCCGCGGGCCAGTACCTGGAAGTGAGCCTGACGCTGGAGACCCTGCGGGATGCGGTGACCGTGCCCGCCGAGGCGGTCCAGCAGGGCCCCGAGGGCAGTCTGGTGTTCGTGCTCAGGCCCGACCAGACGGTCGAGACGCGACCCGTGCGACTGGCCACCGTGGCCGGCAGGGTGGCGGCCCTCGGCCAGGGGCTGAAGGCGGGTGAGACGGTCATCACCGACGGGCACTCCCGCCTCACGCCCGGCGCCAAGGTGAAGATCAAGACGCCCGGCGGCAAGCCCTGATCGCCCGGCCGACCAAGACCAGGCCGGCCAGCATCATCGCCCAGCTTCCGGGTTCGGGCACCGGGCTCAGATTCAGGTAGGCCAGCACCGGATCGTGGTCGCTCTGCCGCAGGGGATCGGCGGCGGCGAATTCGCTGTTCATGTGCACCACGTCGTAGGTGGCGCCGTTCAGCAGGTCGAGGCTCACCAGGATGTGGTCGAGGGCCTGGCCGTTGCCGTCGTGGATGTAGGTGTAGCGCTCGTTTTCCGCCAGGATTTCCGTCAGATTGGCCAGGCCTGCGCCTTCCAGGGTGCGCAGCGGGGCGGAGAACTGGAAGTCGTTCAGGTCGCCCAGCAGCACCACGCTCACCGCCGGATCGTCGGCCCGCAGGGCAGTCACGAAGTCGGCCAGCACCCGAGCCTGGGCGTCGCGCTGGGCCTCGCTGTGCGGCACCGGGTCCTGGAAACGGCCGAACAGAGGCTCGTCGCCGAGCTTGGACCTGAGATGGCCGTTGATGATCACCACCTCCTGCCCGTCGAAAAGGAAGGTCGCGGCC
Organism: Thiobacillus sp. UBA3361; assembly: GCA_002360535.1. GTDB lineage: Bacteria > Pseudomonadota > Gammaproteobacteria > Burkholderiales > Thiobacillaceae > UBA3361. The sequence goes on along the minus strand of DEQR01000062.1, from coordinate 95,090 downwards.
AGGGGCTTGCGGCTGTCCTCCCAGGCCGGGTCCTCGGGTGCCACCCGTACGGCGTCGGCGAAGGACACCCGCTCCGGGTTGTACAGGAAGCCGACGCGGATGTTGGCCCCCGGCGCCCCGCCGTCGGCGTTATCGGCCGGGTCGATGTTCACGTATCGGTAGGTCGGGCCGCCGGCGGCGGCGATGGCGCCGATCAGGCGGCCGTAGGTCAGGTCGGCGGCCACCGTGCCGTTGTCGGTGGCGCCGTTGTTGTCCTGGATCTCCTGCACAGCCAGGATGTCGGGCGCCCGCAGGGGGTTGACGATCTGTCCGGCCAGGCCGTCGAACCGGGCCTGGGCGGCGTTGCCGGCCAGGTTCTCCAGGTTGTAGGAGGCCACCGACAGCCTGGCCGGGTCGGCGACGGCGGCCGACTCCCGCCGCAGGCCGCCGTTGGTCACGGCGGGGGCTTGGGTGAGCATCAGCTTGTAGTTGGCGAAGCTGTAGTCCAGCACGCCGGTGACGTTGCCCAGGCCGTCGCCCACGTTCACGCCGGGCAGGCTGGCGGCGCCGATCAGGCTATCGTCCAGGATCACCCGGCCGCCGTTGAAGCTGTCCGGCGTGATCGCCACGCCGCCGCGGGGGGTGGCCAGCCCGTGGCCGGCGCCCAGGTCGGGCAGCACGGCAATCTCCCCGAAGGCATTGCTGCCGCTGACGGCGCGCGCGCCGCCGACCGTGACGCGCATGCCTTCCAGACGTTCGTAGAAATCCAGGGCGCGGCGGGCCGGATCGAAGACGTAGTCCGCATGCTCCACGCTGCCGCCGAAGTCGTAGCCGATGGCCGCGGGCGGCGAGAGGCCGGCGGCGCCGATGAGCACCGGCGCCGGCAGGGCGGCGCTGCCGATCCGCGTCCAGGCGCCGCCGCCGAAGGCGCTGTTGATCTCGGTGGTGGTGAGGTTGGCGTAGGCGCTATCGCCGGGCCCGCAGGCGACGCAGCCGGGACGGAACTCGTCGATGCGCCCGCCCACCGTGACCAGGTCGCCCACCAGGGGCAGGCCGCGGCTGCCCCGGAAGACGAAGATGGCGTCGGAGGTCAGGTGGTTGCCGTCGCCGAACGGGTCCTGCATCCAGAAGCCGTTACCGGACAGGGCGGTGACCACGCCCGTGATGCCCGTCAGGGTCCGGCCGGCGAAGCCGGACTGGTGGGCGGTGCCCTGGATTTCCATGATGCTCAGGGCGTGGCCGGTGCCGGCGTGCAGGGCCGCGGCCGCCAGCAGGGGCAAAGCGCCCCGGGCGAATGTCTCGTGTCTCAAGGTGATCCCTTCCCGTTGCTATGGTTTTCCTGCCGCCCGCATGCTTCGGTCGCGGCCAGCCATTTGTATCCGCATCTTACCGCGTTGCAGGCGCCGGGCGCAGGGATGCGGCGCCCGCTACGCCGGCCTGGTTTCCAGGCGCCGCCTTCTTTGGCATGCTGTCGCCATTTCCGGGCCACCCGCCGCCTGGCCTGTGGTCAAATCCCAAGTTTGTTAACCCGTACAAAGCTGCAACCATGTCCATCACATTCCCCCTCCCCATCAAGGCCGTGGTCATCGACCTGGACGGCACACTGCTGGACACCGCCGAGGATCTGGCCGACTCCGCCGAGGCCATGCTCGAAGACCTTGACCGTCCCACCGTGCCCCTGGCCGAGATCAAGACCTACATCGGCAACGGCGTCTCGCGCCTGGTCAAGCGCGCGCTGACCCGCGACATGAACGCCGAACCCGACGCCGGACTCTACGAGCAGGCCATCGGCCTGTTCCAGAAACACTACGGCGAGTGGGTGAGCCGCAAGAGCCGTCCCTTTCCCGGCGTGGTGGATGGCTTGCAGGCCCTCAAGGCGGCCGGCTTCCACCTGGCCTGCATCACCAACAAGGCAGAGCGCTTCACCGTGCCGCTGCTCCAGGACACAGGCCTGCATGACTTTTTCGAGTTGATCCTGTCCGGCGACACCCTGCCGGAGAAGAAGCCTTCGCCACTGCCCCTGCTGCATGCCTGCCAGGTGTTCGGGGTGGAGCCGGATGAGTTGCTGCTCATCGGCGACTCGCTCAACGACACTCAGGCCGCCCGCGCCGCCGGATGCCCGGTGTTCTGTGTGCCCTACGGCTACAACCGCGGCCGGCCGGTGTCGGAACTGGACCTGGATGCCGTGGTGGCCACGTTGGCGGAAGCCGCCGGCAAGATCGTCAGAAAGGCCTGAATGTGAAACGAAGGGAACCGCGCGCCACGCCGCCCGCGCTACCTCGCCGATGGCGATGGCGGCAGGGTTCGCGCGCGTCACGCATTTCCCCTTTCACGTTTCACGAGGTTCAACAATGACCGAACAGGATTTCAACGATCTCGCCCGCCGGGGCTACAACCGCATCCCGGTATTCCGGCAGCTGCCGGCGGACCTGGATACGCCCCTGTCCATCTACCTCAAGCTGGCCAACCAGCCCTACACCTATCTGCTGGAATCGGTGGTCGGCGGTGAGCGCTTCGGGCGCTATTCCTTCATCGGCCTGCCGGCGCGCACGGTGCTGCGCGTGCATGGCCATTTCGTCAGCCTGGAAACCGACGCGCAGCCGGTGGAGCAGGGCGAGCAGGCCGATCCGCTGGCCTGGATCGATGCCTACCTGAAGCGCTTCAAGGCCGCGCCGGTGCCCGGCCTGCCGCGTTTCCCCGGCGGCCTGTGCGGTTACTTCGGCTACGACACGGTGCGCTACATCGAGAAGAAGCTGGCGCACACGGTGAAGCCCGACGTGCTGGGCACGCCGGACATCCTGCTGATGCTCACCGACGAGCTGGTGGTGGTGGACAACCTGTCGGGGCGGCTGACCCTGATCGTTTATGCCGACCCCCTGGAGCCCGATGCCTTCATCCGTGCCCAGGCGCGTCTGCGGGAACTGGGCCAGAAATTGTCCACAGCCGCCGTGCCGCCGCCGACAGTGAGCGCCGAGCCGGCCGATGCCCCCTCCGAATTCGGCGAGGCCGCCTTCAAGGCGGCGGTGGAGCGGGCCAAACGCTACATTGTCGAGGGCGACATCATGCAGGTGGTGTTGTCCCAGCGCATGAGCCGGGCGTTCCATGCCCATCCCCTGTCCCTGTATCGCAGCCTGCGCGGCCTGAACCCGTCCCCCTACATGTTCTATTACGACCTGGGCGGCTTCCACGTGGTCGGCGCCTCGCCGGAAATTCTGGTCCGCCTGGAGGGCGACACCGTGACGGTTCGCCCCATCGCCGGCACCCGCCCACGCGGCATCAGCCGCGAGGAGGACCTGCGCCTGGAGGCCGAGCTGCTGGCCGACCCCAAGGAACTGGCCGAGCACGTGCAGCTCATGGACCTGGGTCGCAACGACGTGGGCCGGGTGGCCCAGGTGGGCAGCGTCAAGGTCACCGAGCACATGATCGTGGAGCGCTATTCGCACGTCATGCACATCGTCTCCAACGTGGAGGGCAGGCTGAAGCCGGACCTGGACGCCATGGACGTGCTGCGCGCCACCTTCCCGGCCGGCACTGTCTCCGGGGCGCCGAAGATCCGCGCCATGGAGATCATCGACGAGCTGGAGCCCACCAAACGCGGCGTCTATGCCGGCGCGGTGGGCTACCTGGGTTTCAACGGCGACATGGACGTGGCCATCGCCATCCGCACCGCCGTGGTCAAGGACGAGACGCTCTACGTGCAGGCCGGCGCCGGCATCGTCGCCGACTCGGTGCCCGAAAACGAATGGATCGAGACGCGCAACAAGGCACGCGCGGTGATCCGCGCGGCGGACCTGGCCATGGCCGGGGAAGAAGGCACCCCCGTTTAGCCGCCGTTCTGGTCCGGACCCGCCGGGGAGCTGTTTTGCCCTCCGGCCGCCTGGATGTTAGGGTGAAGGGCCGACGGGCAACCGAATCATTCACCCCGCCTCGCCATCCGCCCCCGACAATGGGGGTCGGGCTGAGCGAGGACGATACCTAAGGAAGCCACATGTCTCTCTATTCCCCGCGTTGCCGCCTGCCCCGCACTTTCCTGCTGGCTGCCGCTCTGGCCCTGACCGTCCCGGCACAGGGCGCACCTCCGGACGGTGCCAGATTCAAGGATTGGGGCACCCGCTGCGAGGCCCTGCCCGAGGGCAAGGGGCAGCTCTGCCACATCTACCAGACTGTCAGCGTCAAGGACAAGGACAAGCCGAACGATCAGCCGCTACTGAACGTGGCCGTGCTCTATCCCCCCGGCAAGGACACACCCCTGGCCCTCTTCACCGTGCCGCTGGGGGTGCTGCTGCCGGCCGGCATGGGCCTCCAGGTGGACGAGGGCGAGACCACCCGCTTCGGGTATGAACTGTGCATGCCGCAGGGCTGCCGGGGCGGTCTGGAACTGAAGCCGGAGGTGATCGAGGCCCTGAAAAGGGGCAAACAGGCCAAGGTGATCGTCGTCGATGCCAAGCGGCGCGCCGCTGCCATCCCGGTTTCCCTGCAGGGCTTCACCGCTGCCTTCGATTCCCTGAAATAGCCCGCGCTCCACCACCGCCGCCTGCGGCAGAGCGCGCGCACCGACCCGCCCCGGCGGGTTTTTTTTCGCCCGGTGCGAAGCATGCACTCAGCCAAGCCGGCCTGCGCCGGCACTCGCCCGTGGTAGGATTTCCACCCCGCCCTGATGCCCATCCAATCCTCCATAGGACGCGATCCGTATGCTCCTGATGATCGACAACTGACATGAGCATCTATCGACGTCCATAAAGTTCCAAGAGGCTCTGCTAATACTCATAAATATCAGTTAGTTATATACATTAGTGTCCATGGATGTTCATTGACATCCATGGAAAAAGAGGGCAACAATGTGGGCAACGAAACCGTTGCCCACTTGAGTCCAGAGATGCTGATAGACACGAAGTGCAGGAATGCCAAGCCTCGTGACAAGGCTTACAAGCTCACAGATAAGAATGGTCTCTTCTTAGAGGTCCGACCCACTGGGGGGAAGTACTGGCGGTATCGATTCCGCATCGATGGTCAGGAGAAAAAGTTCACGTTGGGCGAATACCCCGGGATGGGGCTGTCGGAAGCTCGGGAGGCACACCAGCAAGCTCGCAAGCTAGTGAAGCAGGGTGTCAATCCGACACCGCATCGTGAAGCTGAGAAGCGGCTTGCGATCGACAACGGCTTTGAGAAGGTCGCCCGTGATTGGATGGCCGACAATGCCAAGAAGTGGACCCCCTACTACGCTGGTCAAGTCCAGACGTTCATCGAGAGAGACCTGGTTCCAGAACTTGGGGACCGGCCCATCAAAGAAATCACAGCTGTGGACTTGCTGAAAGTCGTGAAGAAGGTTGAGCTGCGCGCTCCATCTGTCGCTGTTCTGCTACGTCAGTGGTCCGGGGCCATATTCAGATACGCGATCGCCCATGGCAAAACGGAACACGACCCATCTGGGGCCTTGCGCGGACAAATCCAGAAGCCAAGGGTAAAGCATAACCCCCATCTTGCCGATAAAGAGATACCGGCTTTTCTAGCCGCCCTATCAGCCTATCAGGGGAACAGACAGACACAGATCGCTGTTGATCTGCTGCTCCGGACAGCCCTCAGGACTAAAGAACTCAGAGAGGGGCGCTGGGAGGAGTTGGATTTGGAAAATGCGCTTTGGAGGATTCCTGGGGAGCGTATGAAGGGGAGAAGAGCCCACACAATACCTTTGTCATCACAAGGGGTGGTTTTGTTGAAGGAGCTTCAAGGCATCACAGGTGGTGTTGGTCCGATGTTTCCGAACCAGCATCGAAGTGGCAGCTCTATGGGGGCCAGCACCATTCTTCGCGCCATCGAATACATGGGATATAAGGGCTTGGTGACAGGCCATGGTTTCAGGGGGACGTTTGCAACTTCAGCCCGAGAACACGGGTGGCCACATGAACATATTGAGCGTCAGTTGGCTCACATGGAGCGAAATGCTGTAGTTAGAGCTTATTCCCACAGTGACTATTTACCCGAACGACGAAAACTTATGCAATGGTGGAGTGATCGTTTGGATGCGTTCTATCCAAACCATCTTATTGCCAATGATCAACCTGGATAGTAATCCATGAACAGAAAACTTAGAGTCAAGACGAATAAATCCTGCGACTATAAGAAATGGGTGGTCGAATATGATTTGTGGCCTGTGCCTCAGGCTATCTATATTTTACTTGGACTTGAACCACCAGATCTGCAAGATATCCTGAAAGTTAACATCGAGGTTAGAGATGACGACCCGACCTGGGAGGGGGACGGGGTTTTTTGCTCGTCCAGGCCAGTGAATATTGGAAAGTGGGAAGACTTCGATCAATTATGGGATCGCTTGCTGTATGGCATTTCTTCACAACAACTCAGAACATATGCGAGAGAGGGAGTCGATTATGTCGCTCCAAGTCATCTGATGTATTGGGCCGCGCAAGTGCGACTAGAAGCACCGGATGAGTTAAGAAGACTTATTTTTATTAATAAGCTCAAGTATGATGTAGACCAAATAGAAAACCTTGTGAAAGATTATGATTCTGTAAAACAAAAAAACTTAGAGCTTGAGTCGTCTAATAAACAACACAAAAAGATGTATGACATTCAAAAAAGCAGGATGGAAAGTGCGTATTTGCATCTCATCGGCGCCCTGCTTGATTATATTAAAGGTAAGTTTCCTGATGGCGCCAAACACCCAAAATATAAAACCAACGAAGTGCTTATCGATGACATAAGGGCTTATTACGGTGAGTATTATGGCATTGCTCGCAGAACAATTGAGGAAAAATTTGCCAGAGCACAAAAATACATTTTAAACCCTTCAGCTAGTAAGGAATAATGACTTCAGACTAACTCAAGAATTTTACATGTACGTCAGCGCGTTAGCCCTTAATCAGGACATCGCCATGGCCAAAGAGAAACTTTAACGATCTCGCGATCTCGCATCCAAGGTCAGAAGGGGCCGCTGAAGGAGGGCGCTGGTTCTACGGCAGGTGTTTACGGCGAACCTGTCGCTCGGTAAGACTGATTTTCGGCGGCAGGGGGTCAACTCCGGACGTTCGAGCCAGAAGACTTGTATGGCTCCAGTTCGGCCAATGCCGTCCTTGGGCTCCTACTAAATCTTGGACTGCAATACACCTGTCACCTGTCGTTCAGCCGAGATTCACTTTGAGGGGCGGCTTACTGATCCGTTGAGCTCACATAACGAGCCCAACAGAGACATTCGACTACCACTGCTCGAACGCCGGTTTACCTTGCTGAGGCGTTCTTTCAAATACCTCGTTTTCTTCGGGTCGGGTTTCTCTCATGAGGAACCGGGAAATGAGCCTTTGCTGTCCGATAGTTGAGCACAAATTTCTTCTGGAGATGCCCCGCCAAGTCTGTAAGGCGTTCTCGTGCTATCGCTTGTGACGCTGTTCTCACAAAAAATGATAGGCCTTGATGAAGTCGACCCAACCCTTGAGATGTGAACTGATGTCGAGTGCGTCATAGACTGGGTCATAGCGAGCGATTGCAGGAAAATAGATCGATAGCCCTGTCGGTTCTTCACGTTCACTCGGGAAAGCGAAGCGCGAGGAAATCACGGCCTCGTCAAGCTTGGCGCGCGCAGCAGTTATCTCGCCGAGCGCAGGATGACCGTGGAGGCCGTCCTCCAGCTTCGTCAGGAAATGCCCAATATCGAGGAAATCCTTGTCGCCACGGAAGCGCGTTGCGGTCTTCTCGGCCGCTTGGAGCAGTCTGGTGTGCGTGTTCAGTAACGGCTCCAAAACTTCGCCGACCCTATGCAGCATATCTGCTACGCCTTCTAGACTTTCTCCACGCACGGCTGACTGGGTGATGAGGCGCAGGAAGTAAGCGTCCTGAGCGGTCACATAATCATCCACGAAGCCAGCGCCGAGCGTTTCAAGATCCTGAGGGTCGGTACGGAGCCGTTCTAGGACAAGATCATAGCGCCAGCCAGTGCGCGGTTCCTCCTCTTCAGAAGCGACGATGACCGATACGATATCCTTAAGCTGGTAGAGCGCTTCCAAACTGCCCATGAGGCAGGCGTCGAAACCGATCAGCGAATAGTCGAAATCCGGCGCTGGACCGGCCCGCAGGGCGTTGCGCGCATCGACCAAGGCTCGTTTAAGTTCGATGGAATCCAGCGCTGAGAGATCTGTGCTGTCGGCAGCTACGGCACGCGCAAAAATGTCTTTCAGCTGACGCTGATTCAGTTTGAGCGTGTCCATCACCGTGGACAGTTCGGCAGCAGCAGGTGGGGAGACGAATCTCGGCCAAACGCTCACCCCGCTCGTAAGCCGATTGCCGTAATTAGGCAGTAGGCGATTGCGGATAAAGCCATCTACTAGACTCTCAACACTGCGCCGGAACACCAGTCCAGCTGTGTTCTTCCTGTACATCTCCCCGAACTGCACGCTGCGCGCGGCAAGCTCAGCTTCCGCTCCGGCCGACTTGCCGACCGCATCATTGATCACCTCTGCGCGCCAGCCTGTTCCGTGTGCCCAGATCACCAGAATCGTGTGCTTAGCGGGAAATTCGGTCGCACCCCAGACGATGAAATCCTTGAGCACGTCGGGATGGCCGGTGTCAGTCTCGCCAATATCGACGAGGGTGGAGACATTCTCTATCGGCCGCTTCTGCCAATTCGGATTCTGGATGATCTGGCCTCGCAGCGCCGTGCCATTGGTTCCGCCGCCATAGCGATCGACCTGGATTGCGATGGCGACTCTGTCGTCCGAGCCGTACTTCTCCATTTCGTGGATGTCGCGCGCGGCGAAGGAATCTCGGCCAAGATCATTGTCTGCTGCCATGAAGACGAGCACGGTAAAGTCTCTCATTCGGCGGGCTCCCGCAGGCTATCGCGGAAGAAGTAGGCGTGGGTGAGAGGCTCCCGCAGCTGGCTAGCCTCAAGCGCCCGGCGATAGCCCGGCTGTCGCAGAGGCAGAGCAAGCAAACGACCGCCCTCACGAAGGATGAGGCCTCGCGATTCAAGGGTCTCCATCACCACTTCAAACGCTTTCTCGTCTAGGCCGAGGGTGGCGGCGAGACGCCGTTCGGAGATTATCTCGGCAGCATGCTCAAGCACGGCAGCTTCCGTAGCATCAAGATCATAGACCTGCTCCCCCTCATCCTCGCGGCGGTCGGTGATACGCGCCCCGCCGGCGGTCGTTTCCACGAAGAGTTCATAACGGAAGCGATTCCGGTGCCAGGTCTGCACTTCCTCGATCGCTGAAGCGGCGTAGTCGTCCGCTTGGTCGACCTCGGGGGAGGAGATGATGAAGTGATAGGCCAGTCTTTGGATTTCCGGGCCGTTGAATGGAAAAATGTAGTTGTAGGCGTCGAACGCTTTCAGCTTGATGCCATAGGCTTCCGGCGTCTTGAAATAAGGGCTGAACCGGTCTGCACGAACCTTGGTCACAGCCGCCGGGGATTGCAGGTGCCGCAATCGCCGTACTAACCGCGCCATCGCAGCATAATCCTCTTCGCGTTCGCCCGGAAAACCGTAGAGAACTGCCCACTCAACTAAGACCCCAGCTTCGGCGGCGAGTTTCAGCGTCTGGGTGTTCTGCAGCATGGTGCTGCCCTTATTCATCAGAGAGAGGATATGGCTGGACAGGGATTCGACTCCCGGCTGGATCTTGCGCACTCCCGCCTCGGCGAGAGCGCGGACCTTGTCCGCAGTGAGATTCACCTTGGTCTCATAGTGGATGAGATAGTCGGTTTCGCTATCTCGCAGGGCCGGAAGTAAAGTCTTGAAATATTTGAAATCTAGGATGTTATCGACGGCAAGAATGTCCGACCCATATTGCCGTGCGATGGATTCTATCTCCTCGAAGGCGCGCTCCGGGCTCTTGCTGCGATAGGCCATGCTGGTGCCGTTGAGGCCGCAAAAGGTGCAGTGATGCTTGGCGCCCCACCAGCAACCGCGAGCGGACTCAAACAAAGGCACCGGCTGATAGCGCGCGCTTATCTCGGGGAAGCTGGCGAGCTGTTCGTAGAAATCGACATAATTAGGATGTGGAAGTTCATCCATCTCGACCGGAGACGTCCCGCTGAGCGGTCCGCGTCGGGCCTCCGCTAGCGCCTCCTCGCGCTCTGCTCCCCCTGCAAGCACCCGTTCGACAAAATCTGGGAAGGCAATATCGGCCTCACCGGAAAAAATCGCATCGACGAAGGGATAGCTCTCCAGGGTCTGGGAGCCCATCTCGCCCTCGCAATTGGCGCCACCGAAGATGACCACGGTCTCCGGATAGCGGGCCTTGATGCGCTTTGCGAGCGCCAAGGCTGGGGTGTGCTGCTGGAAGGAGCTGGAAAAGCCGACGATTTTGTAAGCTGACCAGTCTTCAGCCTGTTCGCAATGATCCATGAAGCTACCGATGGCCGAGCGAACTTGCAGCACACTCAACTGGCGCTCAATCGGAAAACGGTGCGGATAACGCTTGAGCAACACCCGGTTGAGAAAGCGAAAATCCATCAAATCCGCATCCGGATCTAGTTCGGCGGCGAACAGCCATTCGCCAAGCATGGCCTCATAGAGGCTATCGTCAGATACCAAATCGAAAGCCTCGAAACCGACATGGCGCACGAAATCGAGATGGAAATAGCGAATCATGCTCTCCACTCCACGACGCGCCAACCCGGCTTTCAGGAGCGAGAGGCCGAGATTGGGGTGGTGCGGCGTTGCGATCGGCATAGAGACAAAACCGACGCTCATGCCACCCCGCTCAGTTTCATAAGCCGCATCGCGGTCTCGTCAACCTCGGACTTGGCGCGGTCGACCAGGGTCGCCCCAAGACCGGAGCTAAAGAGGCGATGGCAATTGACGCAGTCATGTGATGCTGGATCGGCGCCGACCGCAGCCAATTCCTCTGCGCTGGCGCAACTCATGAGTTGTGTAGGACCGCGTGCGGCCAGCATCGACCATTTGAAACTATCGCGTCGGCGCGCCAGGAGCCCAGCCGCACTCTCATTGGGATAGCGGCCAAGCGCAATCGCATCGGTGAAGCCGCCGACAGCGCAACACGGGTAGACTGTACCGTCGCGCACGATAGCTATGGTATCGAAGTCGGAACGACAAGCCCGTCCGCGCTCCCAATAGGAAGCGGGAAAGAGGCTTTCCGGTTTGAGTTTTTTCGCTCCACGACCGATCGGTAAGGCCTTAACCTGCACTACTCGCAGCTCATATCCTTCCTCTTCGAGCGCCGCAAGCGCATCCTCAATGCGGGACTCACGGCTCACTACGCAGGTCATTTCGACCGTGATGCCAAGGCGGCGACAGGTGCGGATCGCCGTCTTCACACGCTCAGCGGAAATAAAAGTTTCGTGGAAACGATCCCAGCTGACACAAATGGAATGTAGACCAGCGTCGCATAAGGGCAGGAGCTGAGCTGTCGCCGCCTCGTCGGAGACCGCGAAGCTGGCGTTGGTTACGATGCGGAAGTTAACGGGACGCTTTGCGCAATGCTGGGCCACGGCGAGCACATAATCGTGATCGACAAAGACTTCCCCGCCCGAAATCGTCACGATTTCAATGCTAGAACAACCGATCAACTCATCAATAAACTGGAGCGCCTGAACAAGATCAAGTCGCCCCTTCGTCCTAGGTGAGGAGTTGAATACGCAATGATGGCAGGCAATATCACACTCCCAGCTGGGAATTAGCGCCAGATTGCGCACGCCAAATCGATCCATGATTAGCGCAACCTAACCCATTCCAAAACGCTGGCCGTTAGCGACCGCGCCGACCGGATAGACTTATATCCAGAGACCTACGACAGCACGTCCCCCGAGGCGGGCTTCCACCTCATCGGCAGCGTCTGGGAAGGTGCCGACGCCCAGCGACTTGAAGAAATTGATGGCGTCGGCCGATAGATTCCCATAGCCGAGAATCTTAAGCACCCCCTCGGGGTCGGCAATAAGTTTCGCCCGAAAGTCACCATCCATAATTGCGCGACCAAGAATTTTTTGTACGTCTTCAAGTTCGATACTTGAAATGGCCATATTCATTCTCCCTTGATTTAAGTGCGGGATACGCACGCTTTTCAATATAGCATAGTTATTGCACTGTATCCCATCGCGGTGGGCAATTCGGCTCGGAACACTGGTCCGAGGTGGTCGCCAGCATGCGCTAAGTCTTAATGCTGCCCTTGCGAGAGGTGTTCAGTCGAAGGAGGCTCATCACGTTGTGGCGGACAATGGCGAGATTGTTGGCGGCATAGCCAGTGCGCAGGGTGGCCTAGTGTTCGTAGAACTGGAAGTCGAGGCACCAGTGAAGTCGGTTCTCGACTTTCCCGATGGCTGCTCAAGGCACTAGCAATGCACTTGGCGTCAGCCGGCAGGGAAGTGATGTAGTAGCTGCGCTCCCGACAGGTCATGGTGCCGACATTACGCTCGCACTCGACGAAGGCGAAACACAATTCAGATCAACCCAATGCTCGGCCCTGTAGAGCCGATCTGAAGCGTCGAAGGCCCAGCAATGGCGCATTGCGCGGCGTCCCCGGCTCTCATCGGTGGTTTCACTCGTGGAACCACTGCGTCTGAGCGACAGCAGACCGCCAAGCAGCGGTCGTTAAGTTAAGTTGAGATGGCAGGCTGCAAAGGCCGAGGAGCTGAAGTTGGCCGTTCGGCAGGTTTCAGAGGGAGCCGGACTGCCGTATGACTGCATTGGCGAGGGTCTATCAGGTCGGTTCTGATTCCAAGTGGCGGTTGAGCTGGAGTTGGGTCACGTCTGAACTTCTACACGTTAATGTAGCCCGCATGAATAAAACCAACACACAGCGCCAACACTAATACCAGCAGATCTTCAATGTTGATTCCTTTCTACATATAAAACTCATGCCTACACGACTCGCGTGAATGGTTTCACGCACTTTCCTTCAACTGCCTGAAAGGAGTGCGCTATGCGAGTCGTAACCAAGAAGAGCCTTGCCGACATTTTGAGCGTGTCGGTCCGAACCATTGATTACTGGGTGGATAAAGGGGTCCTGCCCAAGCCCATGCATATTGGGCGTCGCTGCTATTGGCAGCCTGAACAACTAAACATCTGGCTACAGGCTAGGCTGAGTTCACCTACCCGTCAGCAAGACCATGTAGGGGGCTGACATGGCCAGCCCCACCCAACCAACACTACAGAAGCGTTCAACCATCTTGTGGGAGGGGGGTGAACTACCCGCCTGTGTCGATGCCGCCGAGCTGGCGCTGATCCAATCACCGACCGAGATCTACCAGCGTGGCACCCTTCTGGTGCGTCCGGTCGTCCAGTCCGCCATGACCGTTCGTGGCATTCGGCGCCCGGATGGTGCCTTGACCCTGATCCCAGTGGATGCGGCCTGGCTTACAGAAGGCCTGACCCGGGCGGCCGTGTGGGAACGCAAAGGGCAAAAGTCATACGAGCGGATCAACTGTCCACGCCCGGTAGTGGATGCCTATCTCGCCCGCGTCGGGCAATGGCGGGTCCCGGTACTCACCGGCATCATCGAGGCGCCCACCCTAAGGCCGGACGGGTCCATCCTTGATATTCAGGGTTACGATGACCAGACGGGACTACTGTTCCGTTCCTCCACCCAGTTCACCCCCATAGCGCACCAGCCGAGTCGTACTGACGCCCTGGCTGCCCTTGCCAAGCTGCGCGATGTCATTCAAGGCTTCCCCTTTTCGGAGCCTCATGACGAGAGCGTTGCCCTATCGGCGATTCTCTCGGGTCTGATCCGCCGTTCCATCCGTTCCGCCCCGATGCACGCCTTCCGGGCGCCCAAGATGGCCTCTGGCAAGTCCTTGCTGGCCGACGTGGTAGCGCTGATCGCCACCGGGCGGCGGGCTGCGGTCATCCCCCCGGCGCCGGACACCAACGAGGAGCGCAAGAGAGTCTTCGCCGTCCTCCTGGCCGGCGATCCCATCGCCAGCGTCGACAACGTGGAGCACGTATGGAACAGCGACGTGATGTGCTCCGTGCTCACCCAGGAGACCTACCAGGATCGCATCCTGGGTGCCTCCAAGACAGTCACCGTGCCTACCAGCACCTTCTGGATGTGCACTGGCAACAACCTCACCTTTAAGGGCGATCTCACCACCCGCGTGCTGCCCTCCGACCTGGACCCCCAGACCGAGCGACCGGAACAGCGCTTATTCAGCCGGAACCTCTACGAGTACATCCCCGAGCATCGCGATGAGCTGGTGAACGCGGCATTGACTATCCTGCGCGCCCACCATACGGCTGGCCGGCCCAGGATGGAACTCAAGCCTTATGGCCGGTTCGAGGAATGGTCCGACTGGGTGCGGGCATCCCTGGTTTGGCTGGGCATGCCGGATCCTTGCCTGTCCATCGCCGACATGGAGGATGCCGATCCCATCCGACAACACCTGCGTAGCCTGCTGGCTGCCTGGCACGCCGTATTCGGCGACAAGGCGGCGACGGTTACCGAGGCCATCGCCCAAGCCACCTATGAGGGTAGCGATGCGCAATACCAGCTCATGGACGCTTTGGAGGAAGTGGCAGGGGAGAAAGGGCGGATCAACCAGCGCATCCTCGGGCGATTCCTATCCAAGTACGTGCGCCGGATCGAGGGTGGCTTTCGTCTGGAGAACGCAGGAACCTACAAGCACGCCACCAAGTGGCTAGTGGCTCGGATACCAAACTCACCTCAGCAATCGCTTGATTTTACTGACGTATCAAGCCGCCCGGAGAGTTCGGTGAGTTTCCTAATCCCCCCTACGCGAAGCCAGTCCATCCTACCCAATGGTGAGCCGGTAGGAACTCTCCAAACTCCCCCCATCGACCGCAATCCCAGTCCTGCACGGGTTTCCAGCCCGGTGAGTTTCCCGCTGCCCGTCGTTTGTCTCCCCATTGAAGCACACGCCCCCCGATAGGGGAGATAAGACATGCGGCCGATCCAACAGATCGATCGGTTCCTGTCCTGGCTGGAGACGGTTGGGGTAGACCGCTACGACTTGGCCGTCTCCTGGCGCAGCAATGGTGGTCGGTTCATACCAGGATTGCAGGACAGCGATACAGCTGGCGTAGAGCGTAGCCTGCCTTGGCTACGACACTCCAACGCTGCGGGGGCGGACATCTACGTCCGGCCGGCCCGAGGTCCTGACTGGCCCTTGGTGTTCCTAGATGACGTAGGCATCGAGCTGTCCAGACGCATTGCCAAGAAATAACGCGCCGCCGTGGTCGAGACCAGTCCGGGCAACTGTCAGATCTGGCTGGCGTTGACCAGTACCCAGGGCGAAGAGGAAAGGAAAATCGTGCAGCAGTGGCTGGTGGCACGCATCGGGAGTGACCCGGGTAGCGTCTCTGGCGAGCACTATGGCCGTTTACCGGGCTTTCGAAATCGAAAACCCAGCCGGGATGCCTGGGTGAACCTGATCGTCACCAGCATCACGCCCACTTATGACCCGACACAAACCCTAGCAGAAGCGGCAAGCACGTTCTCTTCCCACGATGCGGGCGTGATGCTTCAACAACGTAACTGTCCTAGAGCATCGGACCGGGGGCTCCACCCAGTGCGGGACGAGAGCCGAATGGAGTTCGGTTGGGCAGTCGGCGCCCTGCGCCACGGCATGGATGAGGACGTTGTGTTACGGCACCTGATCGGGCATGCCAGCCCGCGGCGTGGTCCCGATGCCGAACGCTATGCCCGCCATACCTTGAAAAACGCATTGCGCGCCTTGGGACGTTAATCCCGGCATCGGCGCCTTCAGGCGAAATCCCATTCCATTTGTTTTGACACCGCAATTGCGGTCAGCCACCGCAATTGCGGTGTCAACAATCCCCTAATTTTATTTAATTCGTTCCGAGTTAGAGCACATGGAGACACAGGGTTGTCCCTTGGGATTGAGTAGTTGGCTATCGCTAGGGGGGGTGAGCTGACCGCAATTGCGGTGTCAATCGCCCTCATGTCTGGAAAACTGGATTCTGTGTTCGAAACACACAAGCAAACAAAAAGGAGATGAAAGTGGCGATAACGATACTGAGATTGCCAGAAGTTAAGAAAAGAACGGGTTTGGCCCGGTCGACGATTTATCTGAGATTGACCCAAGGGATATTCCCTAAACCGATCAATCTCGGTCCAAGGTCTGTTGGTTGGGTGGAACAGGATATCGAAAACTGGTTGACCCAGAAAATAAACGAGAGGGGAGGAATGGAAATAAGTATGAGTAGTTAACAAGTAATACGCCGCCTTGGCTGTTGGAATGCCAATAAGCCAAGGCGGAGCAAGGCGGTCCTGTTCTTTAACAATTTGGAAGTTGTAAATCACCGAGAAGCAAGCCGGCTTTTTGGTGACCAATAAAAACACGGCGGGGCTGCAGTGATGCGCCCCCGCCAATAACAAAGATTAACAAACACAACAAGAGGTAAAAAAATAATGATCAATGAAAATAACAACACTTCCAGGCATACCCAACGAAATGCTGGGGTGCCGACAAACAACAACAAACGAATCCACCAAGGGATCTTGGGGATTGTTTCACCGCCTAAACATGGCGGCGGAACGTCCGAGAGTCATAAGCAGCAAGACACAAAGCAAAGAAGCCTGTCTCCCCTCCGTTATCCGGGCGGCAAGTCTCGAGCGGTCAAACACATCCTGCCCTTGATTGTCGGTCGCACCCAAACACTGATCTCGCCCTTCATCGGTGGCGGAGCCATCGAGATCGCCGCTGCCGATTGTGGGGTGCAAGTTCAGGGATTCGATGTCCTCGGACCCCTCACAGACTTCTGGCACTGGGCACTTAGGGATGCCAAGGCCTTGGCCGAGCGCGTATCCAAGTTCTACCCGCTCAGCCAGTCGCAGTTCCAGGCCCTGCAAGCTCAGTGCGAAGGATTGTCTGGCCAGGATCGGGCGGCGGTGTTCTTCGTACTGAATCGTGCGAGTTTCTCCGGACTCACCCTGTCCGGCGGTATGGCCGGTCCCAGAGACACCCGCTTCACCCCTTCCGCAATCCGGAATCTGGGGAAGTTCAGGAGTCCAAACCTTCAGGTCAGCCAAGCGGATTTCCGGGAGACATTGTCCTCGTTGCCAGTGGACTTCGCCTACCTGGACCCGCCCTACCTGCTGAAGCACTCGAATCTGTATGGAGTGCGAGGGGACACCCATAAGCACTTCGATCATGCGGCCCTGGTGTCGGCGCTGAGACAACGGAAATCCCACTGGTTGCTTTCTTACAACGACTGCCCAGCCATCCGACAACTCTACGCCGGTCACGTGATTCAGACCCCGGCCTGGTCGTACGGGATGAGCAAAGAAAAGCAATCCAGCGAGGTGCTGATCTACTCCGATGGTTTGAGCGAGGAGCTGGGTCTGCATAAGGGAGCAAGACGTTTGGCGAGTGAAATCGACATGAGTGCCAAACGGCAATACCAAAAATCAGTTTTGATGAGCTGATGCAAAAACACAAATCATCAACGAGGTGGCATCCCGGGTGGCCCGGGATGCTTAAAAAAAGAAATGCAATAGGAAATAATGACAATGATTTCTAATTTGAAAATAAACAACAAATCATTTAACACCAATCAAGGGAATAACCCAGCACACCCCGCTGGGAAAAAGAGGACGGACATTAGCCTGCCAATCCCAGAGCTGCGCAACACGATCTTCAAGGAGGATTGTATGCAAGGCCTGAAGCGCCTGCCGGACAGGTCGGTGACGATGGTGTTGACCGATATCCCTTACGGTGAATGCCATGGATTCCAGCCAGGCATGAGGGAACTGAACAAGGGGGCGGCCGATGCCGTAACTTTCAGCGTCGAGCCGTTTATCAGGGAGATCGACCGAGTGGTGACAGGCTCGGTATATGTCTTCTGTGGCTTCGAGCAGATATCTGAAATACGGGGGATGCTCAAGAAACTCGGATACGCCACCCGACTGGGTATCTGGAAAAAAACAAACCCAAGCCCGATGCACGGCAAAGTGGTGTGGCTTTCCAGCGTCGAAGCTTGCGTATACGGGAAGAAACCTGGCGGCACCTTCAATCAGTACTGTAAAGGCGCTGTCTGGGAGTTTCCTTCTGGCCGTTCCAAACGGCATCCGACGGAAAAGCCCCTGAAGCTAATGCAACACCTCATCGAATCGTCGAGCCGACCCGGTGACGTGATTCTTGATCCTTGCATGGGGTCAGGCACCACCGCCGTGGCGGCAAGGAATCTTGGCCGCGACTACGTTGGATTCGAGATTAATGAAGAGTACTTCAACGTGTCTATACAAAGACTCGTAGAAACACAGGAAGGCAAATAGCAACGGGCTATTGCCAAAGTGGAGGCAACCCAGACAGTCTGGGTTGCATTAATAAACATAATCAAAGGAAAAGATAATGAATGATTCTTCAGTAGCAGATGTGGTTGATGGTGGATTGATAAAGTTGGCCGTGGGGTCTCAGTATTATTTAGCGCTGCCCGAAGGGACGCGCTTCGAATGGGATGGTGGATGTCCGAGATTGATCATCGGCTTAGATAATATGACTAAGGATGAGGAGCAAGCATTAAGGAGCGGTGAAACACGATTCGGCTTGCTTCCAGACGGCAAACTTCTTCGATTCATCTACTCATTCGCACTTAATGGTCAAACAGTAATCGATGGCGACTGTGTATACAACGCAACTTTGTACCCATCTTTTATTAAGCCACAGGCGTCTAAAATATTAAGTAAGGCACGCTATTGTCTCACTGTGGAGGCGGTAGAAACAACTACGAATACTGTGAGGGTTTTGCGGGCTATTACGTTATCACCCAAAGTATCCCATTACCTTGACAAACTGGTGTTAAGGCAGATTGAAGAGCCGATATCCCGGGAAACTTATTACAGGCTGGTCAACGAGAGCAACCAACGTTATCCATCCACAAGATCATGCATCAAGAATGCACTCGTTTTTGAGCGCGGAGGAACGCCCTAGGAAGAAGTGCAGTTCTTGTGGAGATTTAAGCCGCCCTGACAACCCTGCGGCTGATCAGAAAGAGTGTGCTCACACTTTACAAGTACAAACAACATCAGCAGCAGGCCTAACCCCGAAATCTTCAAACTTAATCAAAGGAGCATAATATGCACAAAGATTATCATTCTTGCAGTGTTAGCGAAATAATCGAGGCCATTGACGCGATGTCACCGAGTTCGTTCTACACTTGCTGTCTGGCAGTCAGTGAGTGGCAGGGAGAAACAAGCGAGTTCAGTATTGACTGTCAGTCAGAGATAGAGGAACTTGCCGAATCGATGCCGGATGGCGAGTTCGACGAAGATGCCGCCTATGAGAAATACTGGGCAGATTACGACGTCTTCTCAGATGCACTGAGGCAAACAGTGTTGGAAGATTATGGCATAACTGAGGAGCAGTTTTCCCTATTGGAGGCAGCCGGAAACTTTGAGGATTCTAATCCTGGTTGCATCTGGCCGTTTTTAAAAAAAGACAAAAATCTTTCTCTGGTTAGCCGCCTGTGAACGTAGTGGTAACCCCAAAGGGCCGGCTTTGGGGGCCGCGGCGGGTCTGCCACGGTCTGAATCAGGTTTCTTCGATGACAGGGCCGGCCCCACCGGTCCCGGACTCAATAACAATGAACTTGGCCTCAGTAACGTATAGCAACTGAACCGATGAAATTCGTTTGTCTATCAAAGAGTCGCTCCAGCCAGCGTTACGCAGGTCGGCACATACCCGCTCAATGAAGGGATTGTTGGCGACGAACACCACCTTCTGCAGGCGGTGTCCCTCCGGCAGCGGGGCAGGATTGTCGCTACCCCGTACCGGCGCCCAAACCGTTTTAAGCCAGGTCAAAAGCTTTTCGTAGTCGCGCTCGTTGCGACGGCTGCGCTCGACTTCCACCCACCATACATCCTTGCCGCTACGCACTAGGACATCGGGCTTCTTGCCGTCCACGTCATCCTTGCCGCCAAGCCATTCGCCTATGGCAATCTCGTGCTCCGAGCTTGCCCGGTAGCCCTGGAGCAGGGCCGAGATGGTGATTTCGTTCGCGAGGCGGCGGTGGTGGAAGAAAGACAGGCTTACCCGCCGAACAATGTCTTTGCCTGACTTGGCGGGAATGCCCAAGTCTTGCAGCTGGCGGACGCCCGCCTCAGCCAGGCCATAAATCAAACTGCCGTCCGGCGCCTGGGTCCAGAGCACTTTGTTCTGCTGCCTCAGACGCCGCAGGGTACGTTGGGCCATGCGCCGTGCGGACGCTGTTACCTCTATCACGGCAGGCTGGAAACTCGGCCCGCCCTTCTGCCTGGGCATCCAGTGCAGGGCTGCCAAATCCCGAGTGCGCAGCCAGCCCATTTTGTGCAGCGACTTCAAGACTCGCTGCTCGGAATGCCGCGCCTGCTCGCGGCTGTCGTTCTTTTCCACGTGGTGTCTCCTGTTGTTGGTGATACCACGTATAGCGACGACACCACCCAACGGCCCCCCATGCGCCCCGGGCCGCACGGAGGGGGCGAACAGCACAGCACCGCTCACTTGCCGGTTCCTGGACGTCACCCCGTTCCCTCGCCCCGTCTGAACGCCGTTTCGTGCCGCTAGACAAGCCGGGGTCCCTTGCACCGTTACCCGTGAGAGCACGGGTCAACGTGCGGGAAACCCTGGCTACCTGGCATCCCTGAACGGGACGCCAGCTTCGGCTCCGCCTCGGTCTCACGGTGTTCGACGCAGCCAGGGTTTCCCGCACCTTGCCGGTTCGGGACCCGGGGACTGGCGTCCCCCCACTCAGGGACCGGCGCTGGGGCGCCTCAATCCGCTGGGGCGGATTGTCCCTGGCGGCGCCCCCCGAGCCCCAGGGCGACCCGACTGGGGTCGGGTGCACCCTGGCGGACTGCGGGCTGAGCGCCCTTGCCCCACCCTCACACCGCTCGGCAAGGACTTGCCGGCTTGTGTGGGGCGGCTCCCGCTCTGTCGCACGGCTAACGCCCAGCGACTGCGCACTTCGTTTGCCTGACAGCGGGCACAGACTGTGGACACAGACTGCGCTGAAAGGCGTGAAAAGGCATGGGTTGGAAGCCCGGTGCTCGCCGTCCATCCCTGTCTCGGCGTGCCCTTCGAAGCCGCCCAGGGTCGTCAGCCGGGTCAGGGCGGGCAGGTCCTAGGCACGCCGTCACGCCAGCCAGCGGGCTTTCGCGGCATAAAGCGGTCCCCCCTGGCGGGTCCCCCCGTTTATTCCACGTCCCTCGGCTTTCATGCCGACCTGCTGGCCCTTATTCCCCGCTCTGACCTCGGCTTCCTCCCATTCGGCGAGGCGGCTCCGAAGAGCATCGTTAACCAAGAAAGGAGATTCAACATGACTACGATCACCCACCAACCCACGAACACCCCCACGGGCGTTCCCCCCATGCCCCCCGAGGCTCACCAAAAAGCATCTGGTGTGAACTTCAGGGAACTGCTAACCCAGGCCCTCACCGAGCCTGGCGTAATCAGCCAAGCATACCGGCGCTTCCACAACTACAGCCTGAGCAACCAGCTCCTCGCCGCCCACCAACTTCTAGAACAGGGCAAGGCCTTGTCCCCTATCGCCAGCTACAAGCGCTGGCAGGAACTCGGGCGCCAGGTGCGCAAAGGAGAGCGGGCCTTGGCGCTGTCCATGCCGGTGACGGTCAAGATTCCCGAAGAACGGGATGAGAAGACCGGCGAAATCCTCCAGAGCGAGCTGACATATACCCGGTTCAAGCTGGCAAGGGGCTGGTTCTCATTGGAACAGACAGAGGGGGCCGCTTATGTGGAACCCATGGAAATCCCGGCATGGGATGCGGATATGGCCATGAACAAACTGGGTATCACCGAAGTGGGCTTCTCAATGGCCAACGGAAACGTCCAGGGCTATGCCCTACAAAATCAGATCGCCATCAACCCCTTGGCGGAGTACCCCCACAAGACACGATTTCATGAGCTGGCCCACATCGTCCTGGGACATACCAAGGAATCTGGATGTTGGGATACCCAGACCCTGTCGCGCCAGCTGAAGGAAGTCGAGGCGGAAAGCGTCGCGTTCCTGCTCTGTGCTGTTCTGGAGCTACCCGGACTGATGGAGTCCCGGGGTTACATCCAATCTTGGCTGGGTGACGAGGTACTGCCTGAGAAATCCGCGCAGCGCATCTTCAGTTCGGCCCAGAAG
The DNA here is from genome assembly GCA_002360535.1 of Thiobacillus sp. UBA3361. Taxonomy (GTDB): domain Bacteria; phylum Pseudomonadota; class Gammaproteobacteria; order Burkholderiales; family Thiobacillaceae; genus UBA3361. The sequence continues at coordinate 73,042 of DEQR01000062.1, read as the reverse complement.
ATCCTGGCAGCTGGCAAAGCAGGACAGGAATGAGAAATGCCCCCGGCCAGGGGGCTTGTTTATCTACTGATTAAGGAGCACAAAATGTCTTTTATAAACAAATTGTTGAACTGGTTGGGTTGGCGCGACTCAGATGTGACTCACAATGACCTTGTTGATCACAGCATGGGCTGTGATATCAACCCTGCCTCAGGGTTGCCCATGGTAGGGGGGTGTTGTGGCGTGGACGTGTCCGGTAACCCCTACGGTACTGATTTCCGGCAGGATGACTCATGGTCATGCACGGATATCGGTATCCAGGACGATTCTTTCACCAACTGCTCATTTGGGGATGACTCGTTCAGCGACTCTTCTGGTATGGGTTGCGGTTTCGATTCTGATTAGGAAAGATGAGGGGAGCACGGTCAGCTGACAATTTGGCCCTGGGATGCAACTCCTCAGGGACCCAGTCCAGGGGCTTGGAGAACAGCATGAGCAAGTTCAAGTTTTATGCAAACGCAAGAAGCTTCAGTAACCGCACGATTAAGGCATCAGCCATCATTCTTGGCGATGATGGTCATTATTGGGTGGTGACGCTTGCCGAGATGGAGCGGCTACTGAGGGCTGGGTATGAACTCGCCGATTAAGAACATATCCGTAAATAAGTGATAATGGCACTCCATACGCGATGACCGCGTGCGGAGCGACGATGGCAATAGCGAAGTCATGGGAAGTGTCGGATGATTTCTGGAAGCGGGTAGAGCCGCTGATCCCGGTACGCGAGCGTCCGATGGACCAAACGTATACCCGCAAGGCAGGTGGCGGTCGCAAGCCCAAAGATCCCCGGCTTGTTTTTGAAGGCATCGTGTACGTGCTGAGAACGGGCTGCCAGTGGAAAGCCCTGCCCGCCGAGCGGTATGGCAGCGCCAGTGCGATCCATGCTCGGTTCCTGCAATGGGAAAAGGCGGGCTTCTTTGAGGCTGTGTGGAAGGCGGGGCTGGCGGAGTACGACGATCTCGAAGGGATCGCCTGGCGCTGGCAAAGCATCGACGGGGCGATGATGAAAGCGCCACTGGCACAATCAAGCGTTGGGCCCAATCCCACGGATCGGGGGAAAAAATGGCAGCAAGCGGCATCTGTTGGTGGACGGTCGTGGCGTCCCGTTATCGCTCGTCGTGACCGGAGCGAATCGGCATGACGTTTCGCAACTGGAAGCGGTACTCAATGCCATCATGGTCAAGCGAGCCCAGCCGCCACAGCGGCGCAGCAAGCACCTGTGCGCCGATGCGGGTTACACCGGCAAACCCGCGCTGGAGGCCATTGAGCGGCATGGCTACATCCCCCACGTCAAAGGCCGCGGACAAGAGGCCAGCGAACTCAAGCGTAATCCCACGAAGCAGGCCAGGCGTTGGGTCGTCGAAGTGGCGCATAGCTGGTTCAATCGCTTTCGCAAACTGCTCGTGCGATACGAGAAACTCGATCGCAGTTTCATCGCGCTCAACCACTTGGCTGCCGCCATCATCGCGTTCCGAAAAGTGAAGTTGCCTGGGAGCATTATTTACGGATAAGTTCTAAGCCTTATGCATGAAATCATCTGCCCGCACTGCGGGAAAGCATTCAAGATTGACGAGGCTGGTTACGCGGACATCCTGAAGCAGGTGCGCGATGCCGATTTCGACAAGCAACTGCACGAGCGGTTGGAGCTTGCCGAGCGGGACAAGCGAAATGCCGTCGAGCTAGCCCGGACCCAGGTCGCCGGCGAAATGCAGCGGACCGCTGCGGCGAAGGATGCGGAGATTCAGGAACTGAAGGCCAGGCTCGATGCCGGCGACGTTGCGCGGCGGCTCGCCGTGACCGAGGCACTGAGCGCCGTGGAAAAAGAGCGTGACGCGCTGGCCCACGAACTCGCCCAGGCGAAGCATGACCGGCAGGCGGCTTCCAGGCTGGCCGAGGCGACGCTGGCGGGTGAGCTGCAAAAGGCAGCGGCCAGCAAGGAGGCGGAAATACAGGGGTTGAAGGCCAAGCTCGAAGCCATCGAAATCGCCCAGAAACTGGCGCTTGCCGAGGCGGTCGGTACCATCGAGAAGGAACGCGACGAACTGAGGAGCGGCCTCCAGCAAGCGGCGCTTGAGAAGCAGCTGGCCGAGAAGGCGCTCAGGGACAAGTACGAAACCCAGATCAAGGATCGGGATGACGCCATCGAGCGTCTGCGGGACATGAAGGCCCGCCTGTCGACCAAGATGGTCGGCGAAACCCTCGAGCAGCACTGCGAGACCGAGTTCAACCGCATCCGGGCAATGGCGTTCCCGAGGGCATATTTCGAGAAGGACAACGACGCCCGGAGCGGCAGCAAGGGCGACTACATCTTTCGCGACTTGGACGAGGCGGGTACCGAGATCGTCTCGATCATGTTCGAAATGAAGAACGAGAACGACCACACGGCGACCAAGAGCAGGAACGAGGACTTCCTGAAGGAGCTTGACAAGGATCGCACCGAGAAGGGGTGCGAGTATGCGGTGCTGGTTTCGCTGCTGGAGCCCGAGAGCGAGCTGTACAACACCGGGATCGTCGACGTATTCCACCGCTACCCGAAGATGTACGTCATCCGGCCGCAGTTCTTCCTGCCAATGATCACCCTGCTGCGCAATGCGGCGATGAACGCCCTGAAGTACAAGTCGGAACTGGCGCTGGTCAAGGTGCAGAACATCGACATCACGAACTTCGAAACCGAACTCGATACGTTCAAGACCGCATTCGCGAAGAACTACGACCTCGCCTCCAGGCGCTTCCATACGGCGATCGATGAGATAGACAAATCGATCGACCACCTGCAGAAAACGAAGGAAGCACTGCTAGGCACCGACAGGAATCTTCGTCTTGCGAACGACAAGGCCCAGGACGTGACGATCAAGAAGCTGACCCGGGGCAACCCGACAATGGCGGGCAAGTTCGCCGAGCTCAAGAATCTAGACGCTTCGGATGCCGGATAACTCAGACACTCCTATCATAACTGGCTAAGCGGACGAACTCATACGCAGCACCATAGATGAGCTGCTGCAGCGACTTCTATAAAAATATATACAATTAAATCAATACGATAAATAAGTATCGAGTTGGCTCTGTTTGTTGATGTGGCTGTCGCGTTGGTCAACTTGACTTGATATTTACGACTGGCGAGTGTCTCCAGGCTTACTGTGATTCTACTGGTGATAGTCCCCAGTGGGAGGTAGAATTTCTCATGGTCGGACTCACTTACCCATCTCTGCTGCATCCGCATTTCTCTGGCCATGAGACCTTCCCGCTTCGTCAGCTCTGGCTGAAAAAGGCCTTTGACCAAGCCGACCGAGATGGCTTGGTGCAAAGGTCCATATTCACGGATGAAAGCGCCATCGCCCGCTTTGGCGTTGGCAAGAATATGGTCGCCTCGATTCGGCATTGGGCTCTCGCATGCGATGTATTGCGGGAGACTCAGGGGAGCGGCCCCTATGCCATTTCTCCCGCTGCTAACGCCATCTTCGCCGATGATGGATTGGATCCTTACTCAGAGCACCCAACCACCGCGTGGCTCGCCCATTGGTGGCTTGCAGGACGTGGAAACAGAGCCACAACTTGGTTTTGGATGTTCAACCACGTATCAGCAGCCTCCTTCTCCAAAGATGAGCTTGAAGGGCCGTTAGCGGATTTCGCCAACAAGCTCGACCCTAAACGAAAGCTTTCGCCTTCGACCATCTCAAGGGATATCGAGACTTGCCTGCGTAGCTACGCGCCTCGCTCCTTAGGCGGCTCGCCTGAAGACTTCGCCGAGCCAATGCTTGGCGAAATCGGCTTGCTTAGCGAAGAGGGAAAAGGGCGGTTCGCATTCCGTCGAGGCCCCAAGGCGACCCTTAGCGATGGGATGTTCGCCTTTGCGTTGCTGGATTATTGGGAGCTTGCCGCACATGAGGCGACCTCCTTGGCATTCGAAACGATTGCCTATGGGGAGGGCGCGCCTGGACGAGTGTTCAAGCTCGATGAGGAGTCTGTAGCGGAAAGGCTATTTGGGCTTGAGGACCTGACGGGAGGATCCCTCGCTTGGACGGACACGGCAGGGATACGGCAAGTCTTGCTCAAAAGCTCCGATCCATCTCGGCTCAAGACCAAGATGCTCAAGGAAGCGTATCGATGAGCATCAAGCCTCTCGCCTTTCTCGCTGACTCCGTTCGAATTCGCCGGCATTACCAAAGATCGATCAGGCTAGATGCCGACTTGGGGCGGAAAGACGCCCTAGACGGTTATATCTGCCACCGCACAGCAACCGCTCTGCTGGAAACGATGGCTCGGCAAATCGCCGGCAGCAATCAGCGAGCCTTCACCTGGACTGGCCCATTCGGGGGCGGGAAGTCTTCTTTGGCTGTGGCGCTCGCCTCCGGCTTGTCCTCTGACCAAGAGCTTCGGAACAAAGCGAGGAAAACCCTTCAACTCGACAAGGTTCCTGAGTTTGACACGGCATTCCCCGCCAAGCGAGGCTGGCTGGTCGTGCCCGTCGTGGGCAAACGCTCAAGCGTCGCCGAAGAGATATCCAAAGCAATCAGCAAAGCATTAGGCATTGAACAAGGGGGCAGAAAACCATCCTCCTTAGCGGTGATCGCCAATCTTTGTGCGCTTGCGGAAGACAAGCGGTTCGACGGCGTCATGCTCATCCTCGATGAGATGGGGAAGTTCCTCGAGTCTTCGGCATTGGGCATTGGGGACGATGTCTACTTCTTCCAAGAGCTTGCGGAAGCGGCCGCGAGAACCCAAGGCCGATTTGCTGTCATCGGGATCCTTCACCAATCGTTTCGGCAATATGCGGCGAGGCTGGGAACGGAGTCGAAGGATGATTGGGCGAAAGTCCAAGGCAGGTTCGCTGACATTCCGCTGCTCACTGGAAGCGACGAGATTGTTGAGCTCATCGGCCGAGCGATAGAGGCGGATTCGCGGCCCAAAGGAACCATTGAGGCCGCCAAGACCGTGGCGGATTCAATGCGCAAGCGACGTCCTACGGTAGGCGAACGCTTCGCACAAAGCCTCGACGCCTGCTGGCCGCTTCACCCGACCATGGCCGCATTGATCGGCCCCATCTCCAAACGGCAGTTTGGGCAAAACGAGCGAAGCGCCTTCGGTTTTCTGGCATCCGTTGAGCCTCATGGCTTCCGGTCGTTCCTTCAGGCGCAGCCCCAATCCGACCCATCTTGGTATCGCCCCGATAACTATTGGGACTACCTGCGAGCCAATCTGGAGCCTGCCATCCTTTCCTCTCCGGATGGCCATCGCTGGGCTCAGGCGGCCGACGCCGTGGAGCGCGCGGAAAGCAAGGGCGCGGATGCCATGCACATCGCCCTCATCAAGAGCATTGCCGTAATTGATCTGTTCAGGAATGGCTCCGGCCTCGCGGCTGAGGACAGCATTCTGCTTTCGCTGTTCGGGCCGGCTCAGGCCAACGAAGTCCGAACGGCCCTGACCCAATTGGTGAAATGGCGGGTCATTCTCTTCAAGAAGCACATTGGGGCATGGTCAGTATTCGAGGGTAGCGACTTCGATATCGAGGCGGCGATCTCCCATGCACGCGCTTCGATATCCGGGATTGATTTCGATGCCCTAACCAGGATGGCAAACCTCTATCCGGCCCTTGCGAAGCGGCACTATCACGAAAAAGGCTCGTTCCGGTGGATGGATGTGGCCCTGTGCCGTCTTGAGGAAGCGGAGCGCATAGCTTCCACGTTCGCCCCCAGAAAAGGCGAATTCGGCATTTTTCTTTTGGCGCTTCCGGAACGGCAAGAAAGCCCGCTTGGCATTTCAAGGAAATGCTCCGCCGCCGCGCGGAGGGATCCTTGGCCAGTAGTCGTGGGAACGCCAGCCAATCACGCTCGGATCATCGATTACGGGCTTGAATTGCTCGCTCTTCAAGCTGTGCAAGCCAGACCTGAGCTGGAAGGGGACTCCGTCGCCAGACGAGAAGTGGCCGCGAGAATCGCCGCCGCCCGCTCCACTCTCGAGGAGCAACTGCGGGCTGCGGTTTCGGAGGCCAAGTGGCACTTGGGGGAAGGCGATGTTCGTTCTGGCTCAAATCTTTCTCCACAGGCGAGCGATCTCGCGGACGAGATCTACCGCGATGCTCCAGAAGTTTGGAGCGAGCTGGTCAATCGCGAGAGCCTTTCGAGCAACAGCGTCAAGGCAAGGCGCGATCTGCTCCATAGGATGCTCTCCCACGAAGGCGAAGAAGGCCTCGGAATCGAAGGATTCCCAGCTGAGCGCGGGCTTTATGAAACGCTTCTGAGCGCAACCAGCCTACACCGCTGGGATGCCCACACGGGATCCTGGAGCTTCCACCCGCCGGACCCTCTTCACCACCACGGAAGGACATTTGAGCCGCTATGGAGGGCGACTCGCGAGATGTTCGCAGGGCCTGAGACGAGGGTTGGAGCTCGAGACATTTTCGGCCTCTGGAGCGCCCCTCCCTTTGGGCTTCGCAAAGGCATGCATCCTGTCGTCCTAACGGCGTTCCTGCTGGCGCACAAAGGGAATGTAGCGGTCTATAAGGATGGCGTTTTTGTGCCCACGATGTCCGATGCGGATATCGACGAATTCCTCCAGGACGAAACCCGCTTTTCCTTGCGCTGGATCACGATCGACGCGGACAAGTCCAAGATCTTATCGGGCATCTCGCAGATACTTCGGGATATCGGACGAGGCGGCTCAGCCGAGGATCCCTTGGAAGCGGCCCGCGCATTGGTTTCGATGGTGTTTGGCCTGCCGTCCTGGGCGCAACGCACTCAGCGGCTCTCGAAGGACGCCAAAGAGGTTCGCGATACCCTCATGAGGGCGAATGACCCGCATAAGGTTCTCTTCGTCGATCTGGCGTCGATTCTCGGAACCGGATCGGGGGATGGTTACGTGGAGGCTCTTCGCGCTCCGCTGACGGAACTGGCGACAGCTTATGAGACCATGCTCTCCCAGATCGAGGCGAGCATGGTCGAGGCCCTCGACGCTTCGGAAAGCGACTTGGCGGGCTTGCGCTCCCGAGCCGAAGCAGTTGCCCAAGCGACGGGAGACCTTAGGCAGGACGCCTTCGCCGCCCACCTCGCGCGGCATGATGGTAGCCAAGCCAACATCGAAGCCGTTCTTAGCCTCGCTGCCAACAAGCCTCCTCGCGATTGGAGCGATCGCGATATAGACGCAGCATTGCTTGAGATAGCCAAATTCGCCTTGCGATTCCGGCAAACGGAGGCGTTGGTTGGCGTTCGAGGACGCAAGCCCAACTCCGATGCTTTTGCGGTTGTCATTGGCGCTGGAAGGGAAGCCAAGACCTTCGCTCGCGAGTTTGATTTGTCCGCTCGGCACCGGCAAACCGTTGAGAGCCTCGCAGAAAGCCTTGCGACGGATCTCAAAGCCAAGGGTCTCAAGACGGAAGTGCTCTTGGCCGCTCTGGCAAAGGCAGGACTGCGACTCGCCGACGAGGAAATCGAGCGTGGCTGAACGGCATGTCCTAGGCATATCCGGCGGCAAGGACAGCGCCGCCTTGGCTGTTTTCGTTAGGCAGCATCACCCTGAGCTCGATGTCGAATATTTCTTCACGGATACAGGCAAGGAGCTCCCTGAGGTTTATGAATTTCTCGGTCGCCTTGAGGGCTTCCTGGGAAAGCCCATCCTTCGTCTCAACCCGAATCGGGATTTCGATTTCTGGCTAAGGGAATACAACCACTATCTTCCCTCCCCTCAAACCAGGTGGTGCACTCGGCAACTCAAGCTCGCACCCTTTGAGCGATGGATTCGTCCGATGCTCGCCGCAGGAGACCATATAACCACCTATGTCGCGATTCGGGCGGATGAGGATTACCGGGAAGGTTACGCCTCGACTCACAAGAATCTGAAGGTGCGCCTGCCCTTCCGAGAAAATGGAATCGACAAGCGCGGGGTTCTGGATATCCTCGAGGCAGCTGGTGTTGGCCTGCCCAAGTATTACGATTGGCGATCCCGCAGCGGATGCACCTTCTGTTTTTTCCAACAGAAGATCGAATGGGTTCGACTGCGGGAGAGGCATCCGGAGGCGTTTGAGGATGCTAAGCGCTATGAGAAAAACGCCTTGGAGCACGGCTCGCCATTCACTTGGACCAAAGGCGAGCCGTTGAATGCGCTTGAGAAGCCTGAGCGAATCCAGCAAATCATCGAGGACTACGAAGCACGGCGCAAGAGGGAGCAAAGCCGTCGACCCGTGAATCCGCTTCGGCCAGCCGAGAGCATAGTCGACATTGACGAGGTCTACGGTGAGGACGAGGGTGGAGGTGCTTGCGCCATTTGCCACAAATAGCTGCGTCAAATCTTGGCTCTTGGCCAAAGGTGGTCTACTTGATCTGTCTGGCCTCAATCTTAACCAGGTCCGCAAACCGGGCGGCTAGATCAATATGCTTCCTTAGTCGAGCTTCGATCTGAGCTCGATCCCACCAATTAGTCCAGATTCCACGCTTCGCCAAAGCAGAAAGATGCTCGACAAGCGAGCTTGCCGGCTGCGGAAATGCAATTAGAAAGTAGCCGTTAGCCTCATGCCTTTCTACAGTATCTCTGATGTCTTGAACCTTCGACTTCCCCACGGAAGGATTCAGGGCTTTCACCTGAACAACGACATTTAGGGCTCTTGCCGGCGTAGGAACCCCTACCTCCACGGTGGACGAGCCCTCTTTCAGCAGACCATCGCCAACAGGAACAACCCAGCGCGCCATGAAGTCCCTGCCGCCATCCCTCTCATTTGTAGGACTGGCTTGCCTGACCCACATGACTCCTGATTCTCTTTCCAGAAGCGCGTAGATCAGCTCTTCGAACTTCGTACCGTCAATTTTTCGTGGCCACTGAAATGTGTAGTCAGCGGCGAAGACAGCGTTTTCCTTGGCTCTACGCTCAAGAAATTTTGTTTGCTCAGCCTCGAACTGCCTAAGGCCACAATCGCCCTCAACAGCCACTAGCGTTTGCCCACCCAAGAAAACGCAATGGGACTCGAGTGGAATTGCGACGATTGCCATATCGCATGGAGAAGAATTCACGCCACGCCAGGGTACTTGATCTCCCTCTTCCAACGACCGGATGTACTTGAGACCCGTTGATAAGATCTTCTTTGGAATCGCGTTCTTCAACCCGCCGGCTAAAATTGATACCCGACTCCTGCTCTCAATTGAAGTTGGCTCGTAGGCGAGAAGAGCGCGACGCAAGGCAAACATGGATTCAACCGGAAAGACAGCGACACTGATCCTTCCTCGATGTGACTTTGCATAGAGCCAGTCTGGACACTCCCTCCTGCCTGCCATATCTCCGAAATCTTTGAACTCTCCTGCTGCGTTCAATCTCTCGACGAGTTCATCAGCCTCACCAGCCCGGTCTTTCCACTTGGCGTTAGGATATTTAATGTCCGCCCAGCCTAGGACGTCATCTAGGGCGTGGTATGCATGCGATGCATGAGCGAGCAGTCGCTGCTTAGCAGTGCTGTTGTCGTTGAAATCGCCAATCTGTTCGAAGACTAACCATCTGGCATAAATCTCCTCTTCAATCCCTGCAAAGCCAGCTTCGTTAATCAATGTCGGGGATGCAGCGCCACAAGCGCGCATGACGCAGGCCCAAAGCAACGAAAACACGTCATGGACATCAGTCCGTCCCCCACAGCCATCCAATTGGTATGAACTTGTCCGAACGTAGCCAAAGATCATGCTGCCGCGCTCAGAGTTCTCCTCTGCAATTACGAAAGGATCATGCCGCTCCTGCGCGCATGGCTGGCTCATTACGATATCGTGGAGCTTTTTTGTAAGGCTGCCAGCGGCAGTCACAAAGCCACCTCAGTGCGCTACAGCAGGAGTGCCAAGCTCCCGAAGGAATTCAGTGAGCTCAGCATAGTTGTCTTGTTTACTGACGGTGATCAATTGAATTTTGAAGTCCTTGAACCACCGATCACGCTCAACCTGGGTCACATCTTCTGCCGCCATCAAGGCATAGTGGGTCGGCCCAGCGTTTGGCGAAAAAGAGTCCGCAATGTAGCTCAGAAGAAGTGATATTTCTGGATCGGTCATTGATGCGCCGACAAAGATGAATGTGAACATCGTGAACATGGCGGACAGCAGACTTTGATACGCCCGCTGTCCGAACAACAGATTTCGATAGTCCACATCCGTCAAGACGATCTGATTGCCTAGCTTTGTCGCGTCCCCATGCGCCTTAAGTATGAAAAATTCGCGCCTAGACAATCTGCGCTGAACTTCACCTGCATCGGTGAATGAACACACGGAAACATCGTCATTCCGCTTCCGGAAAGCGCGTTCGAGCAAGGTGTCATAGTTCGTCGTCAGAACAAACTGAAGCTTGTCTAACGCAACTAAGGCTTCGTGCAAGGGCGTAGGCGCTGGCTTGGGTGCAATAAACGTCTCTTCAATGAACTGATCGAAATGACTTCGGAGGTCGTCTTTGAGACCCGATGCGACCATCAGAAACTTATCAGTCCGGGTGGCCAGAGTGCGATATTCAGCCTCTCGTTCGGCGGTGATCACCCTATGCGCGACAGCAGCGTCGATCATCTTGGTGAGTAACTCGCCCCACAGGGGCAACCCGGCTCCCTTTGAAGCACCTGCGCCCACCAACACAGCACAGCGTCCAGAACCATAAGCTTGTCGAAGCGCCTCGGGGATTTTCGTTGGGTCAAAAGCCATATCGAAACTCCATTAAAGACAATATGCTCGAAGAGAAGTGTTCCGAGTCTTCAAATTGGCGTGTGTCGCCCCCTGTGCGCGAAAAGCCATGATGTAGTCATACAAGGCCTTGTTAAGGCGCAGCTGCCTAGTGTTTCCTTCCGCCTGCAACAAGTCCTCAGGTTTGCTTGTGTATTTCCTACGTAAATCATCGAATTCAGTAAAGCTTTCGGCTAAGTCGTCCGCGTTGACTTCAAGCCCTGCGGTCTGTTGCTGAATTATCAGCCAGGCCAAATCAACAAACAGCCACTTTTGGGTGATGCGACGCTTCAATTGTGCATCCACCTCAGCAAGGATAGTCAAAGCTTCATTCACCGCCGATGAAAAGGCCAACAGATCCGCCCCCCGATCCGGGCCGAACTCGAGGATCATCCTTTTGAGGTCGGGCGCCTTGATGTTTTTCTGGCCTTTGTACACTGCTATTGCGAAGACATGAGCGACGTAGTCCTGGCGCTTATATCGCGTGTCTGGAATCTTGGTCGACACAAAGAAATCATGACCTGTCGCTATCGAGTCAATGATGTGGCGAGCCGGAGCCAACATAGCATTACGAAGTTCCGCAGGGTTCAATGCGACACCAAGCTGCAATCGAGCGAAGAGATTCGTTATCTCGTCGTTATTGGCGGACGTAATTTCAGCGACGCTGACCTGAAAAGCATCGAACTGATCACGCAAGCTCTTGTGAAGCTGGGAGAACTTGAGCCCATGAATCTGATGGTCGCCAATCGCAGGAAGAGGATCCGGATGGTTGAGGGAAAAGTCTCCGGCTCTGAATTCCCAGATAGCACGAATCCGCTGCTGCCCATCAACTGCATCGTGCTTGTGGGCTCCGTTGGGGGGCAGTTTGCGCAAGTAGACCTTAGGTATATCCATCCCGCGAAGGATGGAGTCAATCAGAAGGATCTTCCTTGGAACTTTCCACGCAGCGCCTCGCTGCCAAGTCGGATTCAGGTTGATGCTTGGGCGGTCTGAAACCAACTTGGAAATCGGCCAATTGTGTTGCTTGATTTTCATGTCCCTTCCTTATCCATTCCGCATAGCATGCATAGAAAGCTCAAATCCGAGCGCCATTGTCAGTCCCTATAGCAGCCACTGCGGTCTCGATGTCTTGATCGGTTAGGAACGGGGCCTGCGCGAATATAAGACCTTGCTCCCCATTGAGCTTTGCTGCCAAATGCCCTTTCCCTAACAACATCTCTGCTCCTGGGCGATCAAGTGCGATCTTCGAAGTCGCCTCGCTGGCCACCTTCAAGATCAGCCGATTGCCGAGGTTCTCGCGCAGCTGCATGGGCATCACATCCTTATCCGGGCGTTGAGCCGCGAAGATCAAGTGGATACCCGCCGCTCGTGCCTTCACGCCGAGTCGCTGCACGGCGGCGCCGACGGCCGCCTTGTAGTCGTCCTCAAGCATCCAGTCCGCGAATTCGTCATGCACCAAGAAAATCATGGGCATCCTGCATTCTGGCGGAGATTTCGCGTTGTAGATGGCGAGATCGCGAGCTCTGGCGGCCGCGAATGTCCGGTATCTGGACTCCATCTCCTCAACAAGGCTGGCCAACACCTCGGCAGCCCTTTCGCGAGTGGTGATGATGGGCTCTCGCATGTGAGGCAGAGCCTCCAGAGCCGCATAGTCGACACCCATCTTCGGGTCCACCAGAACAATCTGGGCGAGCTCCCTAGGGTTGGTCGCAGCGATATCCAGCAAGATGGCTTGGATCAGAACGGACTTGCCGCTTCCCGTCGCGCCAGCGACCAGGGAATGGGGCTCATGGGCCGACAGCCCTCCGAACTCTCCGCCCAAGTTGAGATAGAGGATCGCCCCGTTGATCTCCTGAACGCCCAGAACGAAGGAGGTGTTGATCCCCGCCGCATTCCTATTAAGGCTCCGTCGAGCCCAAACATCCCAAAGGGATACTGATTGCCTCTTCTCTCCGGCCAAGGTGACGACAATTTCACCTGGCTTAGGTTGAACCGTAACCAAGCGCAGGGCATGCGTGGTCAGCAGCTGAGTCCTCTTCGCTTCGATATCCTCGACCCGAAGCCGGTCGGAGCCAGCCAGACGCACAAGGCAACCGTTTGGAGTTAGCCGAGTGCCTAGAACGGAAGCCTGCAAGCCGTAGCCATTCAGCGCCGCCTTGAGTTTCTTGGAAGTCTCATCGGCCCATGTTTCCCTCTCGTCAGAGACTGCCGCTTGCCCAGCCGTTTTCTGCGAAACCAATCTGGCGAACGCCGTCCTGCCCTCCTCAGCATGCATTGGAGCGGTTTGTGTTTCCGGGGCTGCAACTGCCTCGGTGGACGGCTGGGGTTGGACGGTTTCAGACGGGGCTTGGACTGGAGCGGAAGAAGGCGCCGCCTCGACCTCAACAGACGGAATCTCGGAGGTTGGCTCAATCCGCTCAGCCAAAGCCGACCATGCGACCCTCGCGGCAGGGAACCTTGGATCGCAAGCTGTCCATGGAGATTGAGCGCCGAAAGAAGCCCTTATCGGCGTTGGGTCCTCGTCGCGCGAATAGGCCTCCACGAGCTGACGCAAAGCCGGTCTTTCGAACACTTCTTGCCAAGCCTCTATTCCATCTGAGCTATCCAACAAAACACGCTCGGATTCGGATGAGGGGGAGGCTGGGTCGGCAGAGTGGACGAAGACATGTGAATAGCCGCGCAAGGAAATCTTCGCTTCCCCGTCGCGAAGCTTGGCTCGCAGCCGTTCCAGCAGACCCGCGCACCCTGGGGGAATGTCCGCATCGATGAGCAGATCAGCAAGCCTCGAAAGCCAAAGATCCCTATCCAAGCGGCCGGGGTCTCCGAAGAGCGCTTCCCTGAAAGTGGAGAGCGTCGCCAATAGCTGGGCTTTGGAGGATCGGCGGGCCTCTGCGGCAGTGATCGAGGAAACATATTTGGATTCGACGACCGCCACATGGAGCAGCGGTCCCTCGTCGGATTCCTCTACGCAGAGTCCCAGAATGTCCGCGATGCGGCTTTCGCGCTGAGCCAGCCAATCGGCATAGTCGTCGAGCAGGAAATAGGCCGTGAACGCCTGCCTACCCTCAGACAGGGCTTTGAGCTCCTTGTCGAGCAGATATCGACTCATCACCAGGCCGATCATCTCTCCGGCCGATACGCCACGCTTCGCCGCGCGCAAGACGATGTCCCCCGAAATGGATAGGGCATCCTTTTTCGTCTTCTCTGCCACCGCTCCCAGCTGTTCCGGGCTCAACGAAACGAGCTCCTCAAGCCGTCGACGAACCAGGACCCCAAGCAAGCGCAGCTCCGAGGTGGAACTCACAATCATGTTCCGCCCGTTTGTCGTGGCCCTGCGATACCGGACTACCGTGATCCCGTTGGCTTGAAGCTGGCGTTTGTCGAGCAGCTCGTCATAAGTCGCCACCCACTCCGCCAGGGAGTGAGCATCGTCGAGGATCTCCTTCAGGTTTTCGCTTTGCAGAGATATCCGTCGGGCCGGGAGGATTTGCGAGTTGGGGGGGGCATCAAGCTGTCGTGCGACCGAGGCGACCGCATTCACATAGGCCCATCCCGAAGCGGTTTGGCGAGGGCAAGTGAGGAATGTTGTCGACTTGAGCTCGTTCTCGCCGGAAACGCTTCGATAGGACCAGCGAGACGGAGCATGCTCAAGGTTTGGCCGATCATTGCTCCAGTCGACGGCGATCCACTCCTCGGCTGCTGTCCTCGATACGACATCATGCAAGAAAGCGATATCGAATGGGCGGAATCCAGCGGATGAGGATGGAGGAATCGCGGAAGCCGGCAGGGCCGACATGCGCAGCTTCGACATGAAGTTCTCCGATGTTTCGGAGACGACAGGCAGATCAGGATCATCCCCTGCTTTGGCGACAAGCTCGGCGTATATCCGGCGCAGTTTCTCGGGGTCGCGATGGCGAACAGCCACATTGCATTGGAAGCCGCCATTGCCATTGGTTTGCATCCCAGCCAGTTCTCGGACAACAGAGAGTGGCAGCTCAGCAGCATCGGAGTTGTAGAGCATCACGCTCAAATGAGCGGCTTCGTGGGGCTGCAACCCGACATAGCGCTCCATGAGCTCTTTGGCCTGTTTGGCCGCCAAGCTCGGGTCCACATCAGATAGCGCGCTGTCTTCGCCGCGAACCGGACGCTCCAAGAGGCTGTATCCGTTGACGGTGCTAGTCTCCGACACCAAGAAAGGCACACCCGCGCGAGAGGCGATGGCGATCTCAGGATAGAACGGGTGAGCCAACTCCTCGGAAAACTCGCGGAAGAAGATATTCCTGTCCCCAAAGGAGATGTTTGTCCCGCTGAGCATGTGAGACACCAAGCCCGCCACTCGACGGGTTTTCACCGCAAGTGCCTTCATCCGCTCCGGGTGCCAAGGTGGAATGATGACGCAAGGCTGTTCGCCTGACACCCGCACCGTTCCTATGGAAAGAGCTTCGGAGACGAGCCTGGCGCGGCATACATCGCCACGAGCGTGGGTAAGCAAGGCACGCAGGAAGGCAGCGAAAGAATCGGCCTGGCGCATAACCGCTTCGCCGTGCAGCCCCGTGTCCGAAAAATCCTTTACGGCTTGGTTGTAGTCCTGCTCAAACGTATTCCAAGCCGCCTTGATTTCCTCGCGCTGCTCAGATGTCAGTCGACCTTCCTTCGCGAGCTCGTGAATGGCGATCTTGATCGCGCTTCTTAAGCTCCTGAGCTTGGCCGGCGCCGGAACCAATGAGCCGGCGTCCCTGGAGAAGGTCGCCTCGAGGGTGGCTGTATTCAGCAAGGAAACGCTCTGAATGCCTCCCTTCTTGCTGACCATCCTTCGCGGGACTTCCGTGCAGGCGACCGATCCCTTTTCCTGAAGGCGACGGAGATCGTCCAGCAGCGAGAGCCCGATCGCATCCGGTTGGAAGGACCAGAGAAGCTGGGTTTTCTCGAGAAGAGATTCGTTGTCGCCGCGACCTTCGACCAATGCCACTTCAAATTTGATCTGGACAGCTTGGCGGGCTAGAGAAGAGACACTCTTGAATTTTGTGCCTCGGATTTCCTTCTCTTTGGAGGCGAATGCGGGGAAATCGAATAATGGATCAGGCAGATTTCCCGTTCCCATTCGCTCCACCCGCCAATCCGCCTTGTCCCCCATCATGTCGCGCAGGCCGCGATACATCAGGGAGAAGAACGAGCCTACATCGTGGTTGAAGCGCTCCCGCCACTCCTTGCGGCCCTTGTTGACCGTCAACCGAAGAAATCGCTCCTTCCCGGAGGCCGACGCTCCCGACCGAGCGGCCAAGCGCTGCGCGGCTGTAGCAAACCCATCAAGGAAGTCGTGGCATTCAATCGGCTTGCCGAAAATGAACTTCTCCCACCGCGAATGAAGCTTAGGGCTTTGCTCCATATAGCGGCGGTGGAGGTCGAAGAATGTCTCATCATCCTCGCCGCTCCCCTCGGAACGGCGCTCACGAGCCTTGAGTTCCTCCAGGTAGGTCCGCCAGCGGCCATCGATCAGGCCGGTTTCGTCACAATCATGGTCGAAGAAGTGCAGAGTTTCCTCCGCCAATCCCAACTGCTTGGCGCGTGGCTTTTCGAAGATGTGATGAACCCCGTCCAATTCCCACTCGAGGGAGGCGATCTCCTCAGCTGTCTGCCCATCGCCAGGCGTCGCGGCGATAAATGCCTTGATGGGATCATGTGCGTGTTCCTTGATCGCATCGATGTTTTGCTCGAAACGCTCCCGCATTTCATCCACATCGAGAGGCTGTCCATTGGGACGCAGCCGCTTGAGCAGGGGCGCTCGGTTCGCAAAGACCTTCTCAAAAGCCTTGCGCCACGGGGTTGAGGCGGTTCCGAATGTCTTGTCTGAAGAGAACAGCAGGGTGTCGCGAGGAAGCCCTATCCATGGCATGGCCCAGCCCAAAGCATGGCGGATGGGGTGGCCGTGCGATGTCGTAGCCTCGCTTATCCTCGCGCAGTATTCCCCGAGCTCATTGAGGGAGAGCTCCGTAGCTGCGATTAAGCCCTTAATCGCGGCCCTAAAGACGTTCCTGTCCTCCGGAGTGGGCGACATGCCTGCCACATGGCAGGCAGCCTCCACCCAAGCCATATCGTTGGCTCGAAGCTCTTTGGCTCCCAGAGCGGAAACATGGCCTAGCGTATCGGCCAGGTTGTGCTCATTTCCGTTGGCGGTGAGAAGCGCTTCCTTGGTCGTTCCCGCATTTCGCACAGCTCCGGCATTAAGGGTCGTCAGAGTCTCTGGCGGGAGTCCTTCGCCCTCCACAAGGGTTTCCGGGATACGCAGGTCGATCCTCGGGGCCAGGTCAGGACTGCTGATGATCTCGCGAACCACCGCAGCGATTTGGGCGGAAGAAAGCTTGTCGAGGCGGAATAACGCTGCGCTGTCGGACCCAGTCCCATCATTGAGGCGAGAGTTGTCGAGCCGCTGGCGGAGGATGTCGGCTCCAACACGGCCGACGATACGATCGGTCAGCATCAGCTTTCACCTCTCGAAGCGAATGGGTTTTCCACAAACGAGCAGGAATCCGAGAGCCGCCGCACCAACCCAAGGCTCATCAGCCGGCTTTCGAGGTTGTCTCGGTTGTCGCTTAGCGCCTCTTGATCGATCTTTCCGTCGCGTATCAGGTGGCTGCCCTCAGCATCTCCTATCACAAGCCCATAGCGCCTCTTCGCCTCATGGAGAAAATCGTCGAACTGCATACGCTCGTCGACCATGGCAATGACCAAAGACTTGAGCAATCGATCATTGGGCGCGTAGCGAGTCCTCCGGGCGAGCCTTCTCGAGCTCAGCCCGATCGAGCGAGACCAAGCGGCATGGATCTTCCCAAAATGCTGCTCATGCCTAGAGAGCGCCTTTTCCGCCAGGAGGGCCGCCATATCGGCCCCTATCATTTGGCTATAGTCGTGCTCATCGTCGGACTCGGAAGGCGGCCATTGGAATTGATCCCTCAAAGCGGCCATGCATTGCCCGCTTGGATCGGATGAGTTGAGCGCTGCCTCCCACTCTGGGGTAAGAAGAAATTTGTCCACCGACGCTCGAACCGCCCTGGATGAGAGCGCTTGATTCGCTTGATAGGAATCCCCCGAGAGGGCTCTAACTTTGCTGCGCTCTCGCGAGACGATCTCGCAGACCATCTCGACGGGCTCCGTATCCCCCGACTCAGATTTCGCGGATTCCAAAAAGTAGAGCAGGAGGTTGATCCCGGCACTCGCGATCAGGTGCTCCAAAGCATCATAGACAGGCATGTCGCGGGAAAGAATCGCCAGCCAATCTTCGCAGAGACGATCAAAGCGAGGATGGCTCCCGCGCGGCAAATAACCTACATCCCTCGGATCCTGAGCCGACTGGGCGTCTCCTTGCATGGCTCTGGCGAGGCGATTGAGCGGGGCGGAGGAAACGAACAGACGCTCAACGAGCCTTTCCCCAAGCTCCGGCCCATTCGCCGCCCTGCAAAGCATCAGGTAGAGGATTTCCCCCGTCCTCGCGAAAAAACGACGGTCATTCGAGGCTCCTGACGCATCGACCCGCAAGTCTTCGTAAAGAGCGTCCGGGCCAAACGGGAAGATGAACTTTGAGCTCCAACGCTTGTTGCTTCGAGCCTCGAACGCCGAGGATCGCAAGAGCTCCACGGCTTTTGCGAAGTCATCGAAACTTAGGAATGTGTCGCGCAGGTAAGCGATGTCCTTGTCGCCATGGCCAGTGGCATCGGCGAGAAACAAGGCTTCCCATTGGTTCCACTTGTCGCTATCGGAGATGGGGCGATCCCGAACGGTTTGGACATAAGGGTTGTTGAACAGCAGAGACCGCAACCGAATCTGCCGCTGAGGCCGGTAGCGAACCTTTTCTCCCGCGCGTTCGACAAGCGGAGCTTCCCGGTTGGAGGCGAGCACCCCCAGAAACTCCATAACCGCCAGATGAGGAAGCTGCTCGTCGTAAAGCCGGTGTCCCCAGATATGCTCATCGACCGCGAAGTCGACGCCATCAATCCTCTCTCTCATTGGGCTACCCTCACCGCTATCGGCTTGGAGAATCCATGCCCATTGTGCTCAATCTCAATGAAGTTAAGGGTAAGAGTCCCATCATCCGGGAGGGGCTCTTCCTCCTCCACGATCGCCATTCTGGAAAGCTCGGCTTGGCGCAGCAACCGAGCTTTGAAGGCCATAAGGTCCTCCAGGCACTCATTGGAGAAGCTGCCGGGGAGATACCCCTCAGCTACCCGGCAAAGGAACTCAAACCGGATGGGCGTCAAGACGAGGGAGACAATGCCGTTGGCCCCATGAGCGATTGCGATATCGATTCTTGGCTGCCCCGTGATCTCGTCGAGTTTGAGAGCCATGCCTAAGCCTCCTGGAGCGCGGCGGGCGGGAAGCTCCGTGTCGCAGAGGACACTGATCTTCGAGTGGGTGAATCCTCCGGAGCTTGCCACAAAGACCTTGTCCGTATTTTCGAGGAGCAAGCCTGACATGACGCGGTTGATTCCCCGAGCCAAACGCGCGCGAACCGCCTCAGAGATGGCTCTACGATCGGTCAAGGCTGTGATCGTTTCCAAGTATTCTCCGGCAAAGCGGAATGCGGTCAGTTCCCAGTAATGGAAGGCCGCTTCGCCGTCGGGAAGGGTAAAGAACAGCCGCTGGCGCTGCGCCTCTAGGCGCTTCAGGAAGTCTGTTGCGCCCTCATCAAGCCTCGCCCCTTCCTCCCCCTCGAGATAGCGCTCTTGGGAGGCCCTGTAAGTAGGAGTGCTTCCGTAGATCGAATCAGAGGCGACCAGCCGCTGGAATGGCTCGAGAAGCCTACTGTCATCCGCTCCGTAGACAAGGAGCCCATCGGCTGCGTTCGAGGTCTCTTCCCCGATGCCTAAGGCTGTGAGCGCGCGGAACACCGGACGGGAAAGCGTCCGTCGGCGAGGCAGGTTCGCTCCGAAAACATTCGAGTAGACGCTTCCTCGCTCTATGTCCACTGCCTGCTGAAGCTTTGCGACATCTGCGCATGCCATGAGCCCCTCGCGGGCGGCCGGATGCCCAAGGATCATATTAGCGGCCAGGGCAAGGAGATCCCGAACCGGAAGATGCGCTCCGTTATGCCGAGCGATTTCCACAAGGTCTCCAAGGCGTTTTGCCAAAAGGCGGCCGTCTCCTTCGCCCAGAAGCCTTCGCCTGTTTTCGGCGATGGGGCAAACTCGCCCATCCAAATCCAACGAACATCCGGCGCAGTTCGACCATGCGGGGTGTCGAGCGACGGCATCAAGCGATTCCTCTAGGGAGTGCCGATGGGCTGTCTTGCTCAAATCGAACACCGCAAGGCGATCGTGACCGGGTCCGGTTTGGAGGAAGGCGTCTTGGACTGGCTTGCGCAGCGGGTGGGATCGGCCTTGGCGGAGCCCAAGAGATCGTAGCCGCTCGAGTATTTGTCCGTGGTTTGCCGCCAGGACGAGAAACTCCCGATCCTCTTCCCCAAGAACAGAGCGCTCCAGAAGCTCAAGGACCTCGTCGCCTTGATCGTCACCAAGCTCGCTTAGGTCTTTGACGAAGGTCGCAACGCGCCCATCCTCAAGGGAAAGTCGCTTGATTAGGTCCGGACCAGCCCAATCGCATCCATCGCCTCCAAGCTCTGTCCATAGGCTGCGGCAGTGATATGTCTTGCCGTCTCCAGCGGTGCCCGCGATCAATATCGATCCAGAAATCCCTGAGCGGACCCTTTCGATGATCTTCGGAAGCTGAGGGCTATGAAGACGAATTGGACTTACTTTCGCTTTGGCCAGAGCCGCAGAGACATATTCATCGAAGAGGCTGAGGTTGTTGGGGGTCGGGCCGTAGGTGCGCAGAAAACGCACCCAAGAGCTCGAAGGCGGGATCACGGAAGCTTGCCCAACAGCGGAATCTGTCATCAGAAACTGTCCCTTCCTTTATTGCGTAAACAAGTGGACATCTCAAAATGCCCATAAAGAAGACAAAGAACTTGCCACGCTTAGTTTTGAAGATTATACGACGCAAGAATCGCGCCAGCCGAGTTCAGAGATTGATTCACACTAGATGTTGTGAATGAGTCTCTTTGGCTTGATCGGCCTGCCGGACCGCTATCTGCCGGTCCCCCAGTGCTTGGCTCTTTGGTACGATGATAAGCCAAGCCTAGGTATGCTCCTCTTGCAACACAAAAAGTGGGCAACAATGTGGGCAACATTGAAACATCATCGAGACAAACATGATGTTTATCAATAGGATACATGTTTTATGCTCTTGATGATCGACAACTACGATTCATTCACCTTCAACCTGGTGCAGTACTTCGGTGAGTTGGGCGAGGACGTGCGCGTGCATCGCAACGACGAGATCGACCTGGAGGCCATCGACTCCCTCAAGCCGGACCACATCGTCATCTCCCCCGGCCCCTGCACGCCCACCGAGGCAGGGGTGTCGGTGCCGGTGATCCGGACCTTCGCCGGGCGCATCCCCATCCTGGGCGTCTGCCTCGGCCACCAGAGCATCGGCCAGGCCTTCGGCGGCAGGATCATCCACGCCAAAGAGCTGATGCACGGCAAGACCTCCCCCATCCGCCATGCCGACAAGGGCGTGTTCCGGGGGCTGCCCAACCCGTTCACCGCCACCCGCTACCACTCGCTGGTCATCGAGCGGGAGAGCCTGCCGGATTGCCTGGAGATCACCGCCTGGACCGCTGACGGGGAGATCATGGGGGTACGACACAAGTCCCTGGCGGTGGAGGGTGTGCAGTTCCACCCCGAATCCATCCTCACCGAGCACGGCCATGCCCTGCTGAAGAACTTCCTGACGGAGCAGCGATGAACTATTCCGCCACCCTCAACAAACTGATCGGCCGCGCGGACCTGGGCCGCGAGGAAATGCTCGACCTGATGCGCGCGGTGATGACCGGGGTGCTCACCCCGGCGCAGATCGCCGGCGCCATCGTCGCCCTGCGCTGCAAGGGGGAGACGGTGACCGAATTGGCCGCCGCCGCCACGGTGATGCGCGAGTTATCGACGAAGGTGCCGCTGCAAGGCGTCGAGCACCTGGTCGATACCTGCGGCACCGGCGGCGACGGCGCGCACACCTTCAACATCTCCACGGCCGCCGCCTTCGTGGCCGCCGCCGCCGGGGCGCGGGTGGCCAAGCACGGGGGACGCTCGGTGTCCTCCAAGTCCGGCAGCGCCGACGTGCTGGAGGCGTTGGGGGTGAACGTCAATCTGCCACCGGAAAAGGTCGCCCAAGCGGTGCGCGATATCGGCGTCGGCTTCATGTTCGCGCCCAACCACCACAGTGCCATGAAGCACGCCGCGCCGGTACGCAAGGAACTGGGCGTGCGCACCCTGTTCAACCTGCTCGGGCCGATGACCAACCCGGCCGGCGCCCCGAACCAGGTGCTGGGCGTGTTCAGCCGCGAATTCGTCCGGCCCATGGCCGAGGTGCTGGGCGAGCTGGGCAGCCGCCACGTCATGGTGGTGCATGCCGCGGACGGCCTGGATGAGTTGTCCCTGGATGGCGTGAGCTTCGTGGCCGAGCTGAAGGACGGCCGGGTCACCGAGTACGCCGTCCAGCCCCAGGATTTCGGGCTGTGCCATTGCCCCTCCGCACATCTGGCGGTAGACGACATGGACCGGGCCACGGCCCGCCTCATGGCCGCGCTGACGGGGGAGGGCGAGGCGGAGCGCGACATCGTTGCCCTCAACGCCGGCGCGGCGATCTATGTGGCCGGCCTGGCGGACAGCCTGGCGCACGGCATCGACAAAGCCCACCAGGCCATTGACTCCGGCGCCGCCAAGTCAAAACTCCAGGCTCTCATCGACTTCGCCTGAAGGCTTGCAGTTCCGGGCAGCGTGCCCCGGTGCGCGAACTGGAAACCTTGGCGCTCCTCAGGCCCAAGGAACTCCCGGCCCTGTTGAACGCTCCTCCCGACCCGAGACAGTACTGGGATGGTGGTCTGCTTCAGGGCCGGTTGACCCGGAGTTGAGCTACGTTTATGGTGCATTCATGAATCCATACCCCAGCCAGGCTTCATTCCCATTTGGGGTCTCCCTCCCGTCCGACGAGGTCATCGCCACGGGCAAGTCAGGCGTCTCCGGCTTATCCCGTGCAGGCAAACAGGACAAGGCCCTCGGCCAAGTCTTTACCCCCGTGGCGGTGGCAAGACAGATGGCCCGATGGGTGACATCCATGAACCCCCGGGCTATTCTCGATCCAGCCGCCGGGCTAGGGGGGTTGCTTCAGGCATGCCACGCACTCTGCCCGGCCGCCGATCTGCTGGGCATCGAACTGGACAAGGAAACCCTGGATGAGGCCAAAGGTCTGGCGCCGGCGGGTACACGGCTTATTGCAGGGGATTACCTCCATTTGGCCTGCCCACAAGCGGACGCCATCATCGCCAACCCCCCCTATGTGAAGGCCCACCACATCGGCCTTACGGAACAGGAATGGCGTGCACTGGATAGTCGCTTCGGTCTGCGCCTGGATCGATTGAGCAACCTCTATGTCCCGTTCCTACTCAAGGTCTGGGCAGACCTCCGTCCGGGTGGACGGGCAGCGGTCATCTTCCCTGCCGAATGGATGAACGCGAATTTCGGTGTGCCGTTCAAAACTTATTTGCGTGATGTCATGAACGTGGCCGGGATGGCAGTGTTTGACCCGGCGAGGAATGTCTTCCCGGATGCGTTGACCACCTCCTGCATTCTGTTCCTCGACAAGCGACGCGGTGAGGAGCACCGATGGCCGGCGGCGGTTCTCGAAAGCGAGAACGATCTGCCCGCTTTCGTGGATGCATTGCTCCGGGGAGATTGTCAGTCTTCCTGGACGGACATCGCCAGCTGGCCTCCCGAGGAAAAGTGGCTCAACCGACTGTGCTCCGATGGTTATGAGGATGAAATAGATCCTTACCTTCACTCGCACCGGCTTGGCGATTTCTTCCGCTGTATGCGCGGTATCGCCACGGGAGCCAACGCCTATTTCTGTCTTCCCCCTTCGGAAATCGAGGCGCACGGCCTGTCGGAAAGACATTTCGACCCTTGCGTGTGCCGCGCTTCGGATGTGGAAGGTTTGATCTTCGGGCAACAAGAGGCCAACCGTTTGGCGGCCCGCGATAAACGCTGCCGATTGCTGAACCCACGGGAACTGGATCGATCCCTCAGTGCCTACCTGGAATGGGGTGACCGACAGGGTATCCCGGGCCGTCACCTGCCCAGCCATCGGCCGGTGTGGTACCTGCCGGAAGGACGGCTCCCGGCGGCCATTTGGGTGGGTGTCTTCTCCAGAGGCGCGACGCGCTTCATCCTCAACCAGGCGGGTTGGCGCAATCTCACCTGTTACCACGGCCTCTATCCGCTGAAGGAGGATGAGCGCATCGCATTGCTCGCCTGGCTCTACCTCAACAGCAGCGCGGGCCGTAAAGCCTATTTTCGGGTTAACCGCTTTTACGGGGACGGGCTGCTCAAGCTAGAGCCCAGCGACGTCGAGGCTCTGCCCTGTCCGGACTTCGGTGCCTTAGCGGAACGTGTGGATGTGGGCGGTCTGATGGAACATCTGCGCCCAGCCTGCGAAGCAGGCCCGGCTGCCTGTCGAATGAGCATCGACGACTTGGCGGCCGGCTTATTCCGTACCGTCGAGACGGATCAGGCCCGAGAGGGTGCAGGCATCGAAAACCGCCTCTCCGCCTGAGAAACGAACTCCGAACAGCATCCGACCAGAGGCCAGTTGCCTGCTGAAGGCAGCCAACTTAGGCCACCCGAAGGCCGTTGTCAGGCAGGTGCCCTTATCCAGGGGCAGATAGATGGTCGACTTGAATTGGTTCTTCGGCTGTTTGTCCACGGTGAAACCACCTTCTTTCGGTCCCATGGCCAAGTGTTCCAGGATCGCCTCGAAAGAAATGCCATAAACCGCGCCGAACAGCACCTGAACGTAATAATGCGGAACGCCGTGTCTTTCGATCCAGCGGGCCACGTTCCAGATGTCTTCCACCTTGGGGGTGAAGCTCAATTCCGACGGGGGGCGCGTGCCGTTCAGAGATTGCTGGCTGGACCGCACTTCCACGCCGGCGAGGGCTCGGCTGGCCAAGGGAATGAGGGCTTCCCCGTTCCTTTCACCGAAATCCGGGGGTGGCCCACGATAGACCAGCAGATCGGGACGCTTACCGAGGGAATACAACTCGGCCCGATAGGCCAGGTAGTAATCACGAAAACCGGGCTCGCCCGCCACCAGGTTTTCGGTCCTGCCATAGGGCACGGCACTAAGCCCCAGGCCGCTGCGCTCGATGGCCCGGAGAACCAGACCCTCTGCCCAGTCACCCATCTCCCGGTTGATCAGGAAATCCGAAAAGGCCTGGGTGGGGACGCGTATCGGCGGCGGTGCTGCAGGCCGTTCTCCGATCAATTCTGGTGAAACGCTGGCGAGCAGTTCGCGGATGCGGCGTGAATAGGCGTTCATCCGGCGCTCAACCCGCCTCGTTGCTGAAATCGAACAACTGCCGAATGGGGACGCCCAGAGCCTGGGCGATACGCTCGCAGCCGGCTATCGAAGGGGCATTGATGCCACGCTCCACCAGACTGATGAATTCCACGGAGTAGCCTGCGGCCGTGGCGAGTTGCTCTTGGGTGAGACCGCGCGCCTTGCGCAGGGAGGCGATCTGAAGGCCGAGTTCTGTACTGATCACGGAGCCAGACTACGTGAGCCAGAAGCTGCGCGCCACGGAGCCAGACTACGGACCAGCTTGGCCCCCGGTAATGTCTCAGCAGCATCGTGTCGGCCAGTGGCATGATCTGGACGTGCCAATATTCGTAATCTTGGCGCCCCCGGCACGAATCGAACGTGCGACCCTCCCCTTAGGAGTTGATGCTCATGGGGTTTTTTCTGGTTTGCGCGTGTTCCCCTGTGATTTATAACCGTTGATAATCAAAGCGTTATAAATATCCCTAGTTGTCTCTAGTTTGCTCTAGTTCTATGCTTCAGGTTGAACCGAAGTTGAACCGGGTTTTTTCCGAAGCATCAAACTAGAGGGGCAAGCATGGCAACAGAGCAATTTGCTTTCGATCGCCCGAGATTGACGGCACTTTTACCCCAGGCCAAGCGGGTCTATTTCCGTGACGCCATCACCCGGGGCCTGGTCCTGGCTGTCACCCCCGCCGGGGTCAAGTCATTCCAGCTCGTCAGAAAGTGGGGCGGGGAGTCGGTACGCGTCACCCTGGGGCGCTTCGACCCCGACACCCCCGAGAGCCGTGAAATCCCCAGGGGCACCCCGGCCGCGCCCTTCGATCCCCTGGCCTACATCGGCAACACCCCGCGCCTGAATGTGCGCATGGCCCGCACCCTGGCGACGGCCGTATCCGCCGCCATGGACCGGGGCGAGAACCCCGCACAGAAAGTGCGAGAGGAACGCGAGGCCGCCCGGGCAGAGTTGACCCTGCGGGACGCCTTCGAGCGTTACTACCATGATCACCTAATCCCCGGCGGCCGGCGCAAGGCCGATCTGATGCGGGACTACTTCGCCCGCTACCTGGGGCGCGTCGAGCCGGGACAGAAGCGGCCCCGGGGCAAGGAAAAGAGCAAGGCCACCGGGGCGCCCGATTGGGAGCGCCGCAAGCTGTCCAGCATCCGGCCGGCGGATGTGCGCCGCATGATGGCCAGCATCAAGGATGGGGGCACCCTGTACGGGGGGAACATGGCCTTTGTGTTGCTGCGGGCCATCTATCGCAAGGCCATCGCCTGGCAGCTGTACAGCGGCCCGAACCCCTGCGATGGGATCCAGAAATTCCCCGAGACCGAGCGCGCCCGCTTCCTGCGGGCCGATGAAATGCCCCGCTTCTTCGAGGCCCTGGCCCGGGCGCCCGAGACCATCCGGCATTTCGTCATGCTGGCCTTATCCACCGGCGCCCGGCGCGGAAACCTGGTGGCCATGCGCTGGGCGGATATCGACCTGGCTTCGGCCCTGTGGACCGTGCCCGGCGAAGTCTCCAAGAACGGCGCCGCCCTGATCATCCCCCTGACGGCGCCGGCCCTGGCCGTGCTCAAGGAACGCCAGGGGCGGGATAAGACCTGGGTGTTCCCGGCCGCCAGCACGAGCGGGCACATGATCAACCCGCGCAAGGCCTGGGACGATCTGCTGAAGGATGCCGGGCTCGAAGATTTGCGCATTCACGATCTGCGCCGGTCTTTGGGCAGCTGGGCAGCCATCCAGGGGACGAGCCTGGCCATCATCGGCGCCGCCCTGGGGCACAAGAGCCCCGACGCAACCCGGGTTTATGCGCGCCTGACCGTCGATCCCGTGCGCGATGCCATGGAACGGGCCACGAATGCCATGCTCCAGGCCGGCGGGGTCCTGCCTCAAGCCGAGGTTATCCCGCTCAGGAAAAAGGCATGATGTTTGACCCAATGCCCCCACGTTTAACGGCCCATCCGGGGCGGGGTGTTTGCCAATCCGGAAAAAGGCGTGGTTCCAATGGTTCCATTGGTTCCAAACCTTCAAACACCCCTTCCCTACTGGGTTTTGACCTGTCCGGGGTGGAACTGGACATGGTTCCAAGTATGGTTCCAATGGTTCCAAACCTGTTCCCCCTGGTTTGCTGTGGTTTGTCGGGGCCGAAAACGCCCCCGGCGGGCCGGGCGCCCGAGGGGCCATCAAACAAGAGCAAACATCCCCCGCGCGCGCCGATGTTTGCTCAAGGTTGCGGCCGTCAAATGCCGCGCGAAGGGCTTTCCCTGCCGGCGCCATCCCTGGCCGGGGGGGCTGGCATACCGCAAACATCAGCAACGGAGGTTGACCATGATCATCATTGACGGAGAAGACGCCCAGTTCATTCGCAACGTGCGCCGCATTCGCGCCGATCTGGAGGGGGACCAGCTGCGGGCCTTCAATAGGTTGCTGCATCGCCTCTTGGTTCAGGAACCCGACGCCCTGTGGATTGGCGAACTGTTCATGGCCGGCAAGATCGACCGGCGCCTGGCCCTGCTGCTGGCCGGCGAACAGACGGCGCAATGAAGTTTGAAGATTTCTTGGCCTTTTGCTTTCGCTTCATCGAGAAGAAGCGGGGAAGGCCGATCACGCCCGAGGAAAAGGCAATGGTGCGGGACCGTCTGCGGGCGGAATATGGGGGCAAGCGGTTGGTTATCCCAGGCCCAAGCAAGCTTCATGCAGAGACACGGGACCGGAATATCCGCAACGCCTATCAATGCGGGATTTCGGCCGTTGACCTGGCAAGCCGGTACGGTCTGAGCCGGGCCGCCATATACAAAATCCTGAACAATAAAAAGGAACCAATCCGGCAGAAAAAGTAGACAAGCCGCTTTTAGGCTTTGCTCCGAATCCCCCGGCAATGGCTGGGGAACCCGGAGCAATCCCAGGTTTGCAGAAAGCAGCGAATCCGGCCGCATAACGCATCATCCGCCGCCTAGATTGCTCCCTAACCCCCGCCGTCGCGGGGCACTTGGAGAGCACGCCATGAGCATCCAGCAGTTGCACGAGGCCATTCAAACGGCCACCCGCCGCCAGGCTTCCGACCTGGTGAGCCGCGAGGACGCGGCCGCCTATTTGGGGGTCTCCCCGAAAACCTTGGCCACCTGGGCCGCCACCCGCCGCTATCTGCTGCCGTATGTGAAGGTTGGGCGCGTGGTGCGCTACCGGCTGGCGGACCTGGATCGCTTCATCGAAAGCCGCACCGTGACCCCCGGCGCCCCCGAGTAGGGGGCACCATGGCCCGAAAACAAAAAGCCCGGCCTGAGCCGGGCAAAGATGAATCCGCCGAAAGTGTACCCTGTGCCGTCTGCGGGCAGCCAATCCATGAGGGGGACCGCTTCGCCCCTGTCCTGCTACCCATCGGCGTGACCTTCGATGGCCGGCCCATCGGGTACGAGTATCAGCTATGCACCGCCTGCGCCGCCCTGGCCCGATCCGGCGATGAAGGCCGGGAGGCCGTGGGCGAAGCCCTGTATGCACGGCACGAGGGGGAGACCCTGCAATGACCCCCCGCCGCCCCACCTTCGAGGAACTGAACGCCGCCGCCCTGGCCCGCTTCGATCAAGTTATTGCCCTGCTGGACCTGGCCGGGGGCAAGCGGCAGGGGCCGGAGTATCTGCCCCTGAACCCGCGCCGCGCCGATCACAAGCCGGGCTCGTTTTCGATCAACGTCCGGACCGGGGCCTGGTCCGATTTCGCCACCGGCGACAAGGGCGGGGACCTGGTGAGCCTGGCCGCCTATGTCCGAAGCGAAGGCAACGGCCAGGCCGCCGCCTGGCTGGGGGAGTTGCTGGGCTTCGGCACGGGGGACGCGCCGCCACCGCCAGCCACCCCCCAGGCCAAACCGCCCGAGCCCACCCCCGCCGGCGCCTGGGTCCACCCGGTCCCCGAGGATGCCCCCAAGCCACCCGCTGGGCACCCCAAGCACGGCCGCCCCTCCGGGGTCTGGGACTACCGGGACGCGGCCGGCGCGTTGTTGTTCAGGCATTGCCGATTCGATCCGCGCGGGCAGCGCAAGCAATTCGCGCCCTTGACCCTGTGGCGGGCCGAGTCTGGCCGCCTGGCCTGGTCCTGGAAATGGCCCCCGGCGCCGGTCCCCTTGTTCAACTTGCCCGAGCTGACCGCCCGGCCGGATGCGCCGGTCTGCATCGTCGAAGGTGAAAAAAGCTGTGACGCCGCCCGGGAGCTGTTGCCCGGCTGCGTGGCCGTCACCTGGGCAGGGGGCGCCCAGGCCGTGCAAAAGGCCGATCTGGCCCCCCTGGCCGGCCGGGAGGTCTGGATATGGCGAGACAACGACGAGCCCGGCGAACAGGCCGAGCGGCGCCTGATTCTGCGCCTGCGGGAGATCGGCGCCAGCCCCATTAGGCGGGTCAACTTGGGCATGCTGGAACGCCAGCCGGTCATCGATGCCCAGGGCCAGCCCGGCCTGATCATGGGTCCCCACCTGGAGCCCGGCGCCGATGCCGCCGATCTGCTGTCCGAAGGCTGGACGCCGGCCCATCTGCGCTTGCTGCTGGATTCCGGCGAACTGCTGGATACCCTAGCCCCACCCGAGCCGAGATCGTCCGACCTGGGCGATTCTGACGCGCCGGTTTCCCCGGCCTTCGGCTTCGACATGCGGGAGAACGGCCTTTATCGGCTCATGCCCGGCAGCAAGGACCGGGGCGAATGGTGGGCGCCGGTCTGCCCGCCCTTCGAGGTCCTGGCCTTGGTACGCGACCCCGAGGGCGCGGGCTGGGGTCTGCTGTTGGAACTGCGGGACCCAGACCGGCGCCGGCATCGGGTCATCGTGCCCCATCGCACCCTGAAGGGCGACGGCGCCGCCGCCCTGGAACAACTCATGGACCGTGGCCTGGTGCCAGTCACCGGCCGGGACAAATACCTGATCGAGTTCCTGCGCCAGGCCGACACCGACCGCCGCGCCCGCGTGGTGCCCCGGGTGGGCTGGCATGGCGAGGGGGACAAGGCCGTCTATGTCCTGCCCGAACAGGTATTCGGGGCGCGGGATGGCGAGGTCTGGCTATACGAGCCCGACGGCCCGCGCCTGAACCCCTTCAAGACGCGCGGCAGCCTGGCCGAATGGCGGGAGCACGTGGCCACCCTGGCCGCCGGCAATTCGCGCCTGGTGTTCGCCTGTTCGTTGGCATTCGCCGCGCCCTTGGTGTTCCTGACCGACTCGGAGAACGGCGGGGTCAACCTGGTGGGGCACTCGGGCAGCGGCAAGACTACCGCCCTGCGGGTGGGGGGCAGCGTGTGCGGTTCGCCCGAGTATCTGGAACGCCTGAGGGCGACAGACAACGGCCTGGAAGGGACCTTCCTGGGCAAGTGCGATGCGCCCGCCTTCCTGGACGAGCTGGGGCAGCTAGGCCCCCAGGTTGCCGGCGAGGCCGTTTACATGGCCGCCAACGGCCAGGCCAAGGCCCGGGCCAGCCGCACCGGCGGGCAGCGGGAGCGTGCCGCCTGGCGAACCCTGTTCCTGATCGCCGCCGAAACCGGCCTGGCCGGGCACATGGCCGAGGCCGGCAAGGCGCCCAAGGCGGGCCAGCAAACCCGCCTGGCTGACGTGCCCGCCGATGCCGGCGCCGGGCTGGGGGTGTTCGAGGAGATCCACAACTACGCCAGCGGGCATGAGTTCAGCCAGGCCATCACCCGGGCCTGTGGCAAGTTCTACGGCACGCCCTTTGCTGCCTTCCTGTCCAGACTCATGCACGAGCGCGGCCCGCGCCTGGTGGAACACCTGCGGGAGAGCATCCGGCGCTTCGAGCGCGAACACCTGACCCAAAACGCCCAGGGCCAGGCCCGCCGCGTGGCCGCCCGCTTCGGCCTGATCGCCGCCGCCGGGGAACTGGCCCGGGATTGGCTGGAACTGCCCTGGCGACAGGGTGAGCCCACCACCGCCGCCGGCCGCCTGTTCGTGGCCTGGCTGGAGGCGCGCGGGGGGGAGAGCAATTCAGAAGAACGCGCCATGCTTGCCCAGGTTCGCGACTTCCTGAGCCGGCACGGGGAGGCCAGGTTCACCGATTGGGACCGGCCGGCAGCGGATAGCGAGAGCCATGCGCCCAGGGTCATCAACCGGGCCGGCTTCCGGCGCCCCACCGATGCCACCTATGGCAAGCCCCCCGAGGATCGGCAAACGGAATATCTGGTCTTCCCCGAGGTCTGGCGGAATGAGGTCTGCCGGGGTTTCGACCCGGGCACCGTGGCCCGAGTGCTGATCCGCCGGGGCATGCTGCAACCCTCAGACGACGGCCGCCCGGCCCGGTCACTGACCCTGCCCGGCGAAGGCA
Source organism: Thiobacillus sp. UBA3361 (assembly GCA_002360535.1). Lineage (GTDB taxonomy): Bacteria > Pseudomonadota > Gammaproteobacteria > Burkholderiales > Thiobacillaceae > UBA3361. Next base: position 41,612 of record DEQR01000062.1, on the reverse strand, counting down.
AGCGCCGCGTGTACAACGTGCTTCCGAGCGTATGGGCCGGCGAACAATGACCCCGGCCGCGCGGGAGGGCGGGGGGCGGAGATTCCTTCGCGCCAGCTGTCAAGTAAACGTCAAGTATAGACACCGCCGGCCCGCCAGAAAGTGCGGGTCCTCCCCCGCTTGGCTCCTTGCGGGTACGAAACGACGCGAGTTCCCGCTAGGGTCTGGCCTGCTGGCTTACTTGACAGGCACGGCCAGGCCTGTCCCGTTGTTGCGGCCTGGCAACGGCGGGGCCGCCGCCTGACATGGTGCCCGACGCCGTTTTCCAGTTCATCCGCGGCGACGAAGGCCCCGAGGTTCTGGACGATATGCGCCGCCGGATCAAGGCCTGGCTGACAGACGACGCCGAACGGCCGTTGCCCTTGCATCGCCGTCTAGGACTAGGCGGCCCCACCGCTGCCCGGCTGGCCCTGCGGGATCACTACCTGACCGAGGCCGCCGCCCTACTCGAAGGCCCCTCCACCTGGCAGCGATGCCGGCAGCTTGCCGAGGCCGCCCGCGCCTTCGAGGTCCGGCGCTGGCCGATCTGGCGACGGCTGGACGCCCCCCCGCCCCATGCCGGGCCGGTGGACGCGATGCTCTGGCATGCCCGCCACCTGGGGGGCGAACTGCCCGCCACCCCCGAGAATTACTTGAACATCCTGCGCTAAGTGGAACCGCGCCGGGCCTTAGTGCCCGCCATGCTGGAATCTGGACTGGCAACCTTGCCCCTTTTCTGGAGACCCGCCGTGAACCTGACCCCCCGTGAAATCCAGGGCTTTTCCCTGGGCCGCACCCTGACCGAGATGGCATCGGATCGGGGTTTGCATGATGGTCTCGAAGCCGAGCTGCTGACCGAGGCCGCCCGCCATCACAACGAGTCATTCGACCCGCACCGCGTCCGCTTGCCCTGGGCACTGCTGACCGGCCGCCGGGACATGACAGTGGCTGCCGGCAATCAGGGCGCGCAATTGGTGGGCACCGCCACCGGCGCCCCCGTCAACCCGCTGGGACACTTCAGCGTCACCGGCCGCCTGGGGGTCAGGGTCATGCCCGACCTGGTGGGCAATGTGGAGCTGCCCGGCATGGCTTCGACCGGCGCCAATTGGCAGGCGGATGAATCCGACGCCATCAACGAGCAAACCCCCTCGACTTCGAAAGTCACCCTGACCCCGCACACCGCCGGCAGCCTGGTTGAATTCTCCCGCCGGCTGCGCCTGCAAAGCGGGATTGATGACGCCCTGGCCCGTCACCTGGCCATCCGCCTGGCTGCCCTGGTGGATAACGCCTTCATCGCCGGGACCGGCTTGAGCGGCCAGCCCTTGGGCCTGCTGGGTCAGAACGGCATCGGCGACGTGGACGGCGCTTCGTTCACCTGGGCCGATTGCCTGAGCATGGAACAATCCGCCAGCACGGCGGCCGGGGAACTGCCGATCCATTTTGCCGCGCACCCGGATGTCCGGGCCTTGTTGGCGGCCCGCGTGCGCGGGACCGATAACAACTACTGCTGGCAAGCCGGCCGCATCAGCGATACCCCGGCCGTGGTGTCAACCAGCGTGCCGTCGGCGACCATCGTATGCGGCCCGTTTTCCACGGCCGTGATTGGCCTGTGGGGCGCGCCGATTCTGGAGGTCGATCCGTTCACGAATTTCAAGACCGCCGGCCTGGTGGCCCGGCTGCTGGTGGACATGGATTGCGGGTTCACGCATCCGACGGCTTTCGTCAAAGCCGATTCTCTGAGCTGAGGGGGGCGCCATGGCTACTCGATTGATTTGGGTCAAAGTGAAGGCAGACGTGATCGTGGACGGCCGCGAGCTGCGCGCCGGCCAGGTGACCGAAGTCACCCCGGCGGAGTTCGCCGCCCTGGTGCGGGAAAAGGCCGCCGTGCCCTGCGGCGAGGGTGGCCGCATGTTGACCGCCGATCGCGTGGGCACTGACATGCGCATCCTGCGGGGGTGAACGATGCTTGGGAAATTTACCGCCAAGACCGGCTTTTTCTGGGGTGGCCACGTTGTCCCGAAAGGTTCGACCTTCATCTCAGAAAATCCGGCCGAGATTGCCGAGCTGGTGAGCGCCGGCCGGCTGGAACCTGCGGATGAAGCCACCCGAAGGAACATCACCTGGACTAAGGGCGCCACCTGGGGACCGCCACCGCCCGAGGATCCACGCTGGACCAATGCCCGGACCGGCTTGCCCAGGGTGCCCGCTGCCAAGCGGGAGCCTGCCGGCTTCGGCCCGCCGCCCTGGCTGACTGGCTGACATGAGCACTCAACGGCGCCGCCCGAGCAAGCCCTAGCATAGGGACGGCGCCTGGCCGGGTTTTCCCGGATGCTGCTGAACATGCATGGGCACGGCAGGGGGTGCGGGTGCGCCCCCTGGGAGAGCGGCCGGTGCGCTGATCCAACAGCGTGGAACCCGCCAACCCTAAACCCCGCCATGGCGGGGTTTATCTCGCGCCGCCGCCCCCGAAATTTGGAACCAATGGAACCGCCCGGAACCAAGCCTGGTTCCAAAGCCATCGCCTGGAAACCCGCATGGATAAAGGATTTCCGAGCTTGGAACCAGTGGAACCAGTGGAACCGCGCCAAATGCAGGTAGGAAAAAAACAGGGCCAAATGGGGCGACAAACGGCCGCAAGCTAGAGCAAAGGCGGGGGAGTTGGTATTTCTGCAAGGTTGAACCAAGGGTGAACCGACCTAGTTATCCACAGCCCACCGAAAACCTGAAACCCCCGTGGATACTGGCGCCCCCGGCACGAATCGAACGTGCGACCCTCCCCTTAGGAGGGGGATGCTCTATCCACTGAGCTACGGAGGCGCGGACCGCGATTCTAACCCAAGGCCGCCGTGCCGGTTTTAGCAGGCCCGCCCTTGAAGCCGGGACCGGGCGGGCCAATAATCAAACAAATACCATTGCAACGCGATACGGGAACATCATGAGCCATCTCAGCGCAGCCGACTTGAAGACCATCGAAACCGCCCTGCAGGAGCGCAGCGAGGCCTTGCGCCGTCAGGTGGCAGCCGCTTTGGAGGAAAGCGGTCAGACCCAGTATGCGGCAGTCCTGGGGCGCAGTTCCGGCGACAGCTCCGACGAGGCCCTGGCAGTGACCCTGGGAGACCTGTCCGCCGCCCGTCTGGAACATGAGTTACGCCAGCTCCGCGAACTGGACCGGGCCAGGCAACATCTCAAGGAGGAGGATTTCGGCATCTGTGCGGACTGCGGCGAGGTGATCCCGGTCACCCGTCTGGTGGCCAATCCCGCCGCCACCCGCTGCATCGCCTGCCAGGAGGTGTTCGAAAAGACCCACGCCGGCCTGGAACACGGTTCGCTCTGAGCGCCGTCTCACGTCCCGGGGCGTCGCCTGACGCCCCGTCTTTCTCATGCCCTTGCTCATCCTCGACAAGCTGGAGTTGGCCTATGGCCATTGGCCGCTGTTGGACCAGGCCGGCCTGGTCGTCGATAAGGGCGAGCGTATCGGCCTGATCGGCCGCAACGGCACCGGCAAGTCCAGTCTGTTGCGCGTGGTGGCCGGCGAGATACGCCCGGACGCGGGCGAAGTCTGGCGCCAACCCGGCCTGCGCCTGGGTTATGTGCCCCAGGAACCCGTGTTCGAGGCCGGCCATTCGGTTTTCGACGCGGTGGCGGAAGGGGTGGGCGAGGCGCGCGGGTTGCTGTCCGCCTACCATGAGGCCGCGCACCGGGTGGCGGTGTCGGCGGACGCGGAGCACCTGGCCGAGTTGGATCGCCTGTCTCATGAACTGGAGGTGCACGACGCATGGCGTCTGAACAGCCGGGTGGAGGACGTGCTGGACCGCTTGAATCTGTCCGCCGAAGCCCCGGTGGACAGCCTGTCCGGCGGCCAGCGCAAGCGGGTGGCCCTGGCGCACGCCCTGGCCGGTGACCCCGAGTTGTTGCTGCTGGATGAACCCACCAACCACCTGGATTTCACCTCCATCGAATGGCTGGAAGGGGTGCTCAACGATTTTGCCGGGGCGCTGTTGTTCATCACCCACGACCGGCGCTTCCTGGACAACGTGGCCAACCGCATCGTGGAACTGGACCGGGGCCTGCTCACGGAATTCCGCGGCAACTACTCCGCCTACCAGGCGCGCAAGGCCGAGCTGCTGCAGGCCGAGGCGCAGCAGAACCGCAAGTTCGACAAGTTCTGGAAGCAGGAGGAGGTCTGGATCCGCAAGGGCATCGAGGCCCGCCGCACCCGCAACGAGGGACGGGTGCGCCGCCTGGAGCAGTTGCGCCGGGAGCGGGCCGCGCGGCGCGAGCGGGTGGGGCAGGTGGGCTTCCAGCTGGACGCGGGGGAGCGATCCGGGAAGCTGGTGGCGGAGCTGGAGCACGTGGACTACGGCTATCCCGGCCGCCCGCTCCTGCGTGACTTCTCCACGACGCTGCTGCGCGGGGACAAGCTGGGCCTGCTGGGGCCTAACGGCGCCGGCAAGACCACCCTGATCCGCCTCATCCTCGGCGAGTTGCAGCCCCAGGCCGGGCGCATCAAGCGCGGTACCAACCTGAACGTGGCCTACTTCGACCAGCTTCGCAACGTGCTGGACGACGAGTCCACCCTCATCGACACCATCTCGCCCGGCTCGGACTACGTGGAGATCGCCGGCCAGAGAAAACACGTCATCGGCTACCTGGAGGAGTTCCTGTTCCCGCCCGAGCGGGCCCGGGCCAAGGTGTCCGCCCTGTCAGGCGGCGAACGCAACCGCCTGCTCCTGGCCCGGCTGTTCGCCCGGCCGGCCAACATGCTGGTGCTGGACGAACCCACCAACGATCTGGACATCGACACCCTGGAGCTGCTGGAGGCCTTGCTCCAGGACTATTCCGGCACGGTGATCCTGGTCTCCCACGACCGTGCCTTCCTGGACAACGTGGTCACCCAGTCCATCGCCTTCGAGGGGGCGGGGCGCCTGACCGAGATCGCCGGCGGCTACGAGGACTGGCGCCAGTACCAGTCGCGCCGGGCAGGGACCGCCGAGGCCAACAGGGCGGCCGTGTCCAGGCCCGCGCCACCCGCGGTACCCTCCGCCGCGGCCCGGCCCGCCAAGACCGGGCTTTCCTTCAAGGAAAACAAGGAACTGGAGGGCCTGCCCGGTCGCATCGAGGTCTTGGAGGCGGAACAGGCAAGGGTGGCGGCGCGTCTGTCGGACCCGGCCTTGTATCGGGACGAACCCGGTCAGGTGGGGCCGTTGAACAGCCGCGCGGCGGCCATCGAGGAGGAGCTGCTGGGCCTGCTGGCCCGTTGGGAGGAATTGGAAGCCAAGCGCCCGCCGGGTTGAGGCGAGACGCGCGGCTCAGACCTCCACCAGCTCGGTATGGCCGAAGCCCTTGGTGAAATTCAGCAGGCTGAACACCGTCGGCGTCACCCGGACGAAAGCGATGAGCGCGGGGTCTTCTGGGGAAGGCATCTCCGCCCATTGGGGAAATTTGGCCCGCAACAACTCCTGGGCGTGACGACGTTCGCCCGGATCGGTGAGGACCCGCGCCGTGCCACCCAGCGAGAGGCCGCGGATGCGGTTCCAGTCCGCCTGCTCCCGGTCGATGGTGGCCGACACCTTGTCGCAGCGGCTCAGGTTGGCCACCTTTTGGCCGGCCGGGTCGCAGGCGAAGCAGAGCGCCAGGCCGTCGGCGGCGAAGGCCACGGTGGTGGCCTGCGGCCAGCCATCCGGGCGCACGGTGGCCAGGGTCATGACCTGATGTTCGGCCAGGGTGTTCCTGATGAAAGTCTCTTGATCCTTGTTCATTGCATCCTCCTGGCGGGTTCCGGATTCCTTGACTCCCAGGAAGCATAGCCGCTGGCGGCTGACCTTGCACAAAACAGGGGCATTCAGGAAATGGCCCGCCTGACCGTTATAGCGCAAGACAAGAGGAGACCGCCCATGAAATCTTATTCTCAGCCACGTGGTTCCATCGCCAGCCGGGTCATATTGTTCGTGGCCATCGCATTCGTCGTGCAGTTGGGGCTGAGTTTCCTGTACACCCATTACAGCGTCCGGCAATTGTCGGACGATTTCGTCAAGGCCCAGACCCACGAACTGGCGGATGGCTATTTCGACCGGCTCAACAAGCTCATGCTCACCGGCGCCATGGGTGAACGCCAGGTCCTGCAAAAGGAAATGCTCGGGTTGGAGAATATCAAAGAGGCACGCATCATTCGCGCGCCGGGCGTTTCCGACACATATGGCGCCGGGCTGGCCGATGAGACCCCCACCGATGACCTGGACCGTCAGGCCCTGGCCGGCCAGGAGGTGAACCTCCTGAGGGAGGTCGAAGGTGGGCGTTTCCTCACGGTGGTGCGCCCCTACAAGGCCACGGCTTCCACCCGCGGCGTCAATTGCATGTCCTGTCACCAGGTGCCGGAAGGGACCGTGCTGGGCGCCGTGCGGCTGACCTACGATCTGCACCGGGCGGATGCCCGCATCGCCAATCAGGACATGATCAGCATGGCCATCAACCTGGCCATGTTCACCCTCGGCCTGGCGCTGATGTACTGGCTGATCCGCCGCTACGTTTCGCGCCCGCTGACCCTGCTGTCGGACACCATGGCGCGGGTGGAGCAGGAATCCGACCTGAATCTGCGCTGTCCCGTGACCTCGCGGGACGAGGTGGGCCGTGCCGCCAAGGCCTTCAACGCGATGCTGGAACGCTTCGCCGGCATCCTCGGCGGGGTGCGGGACACCAGCGGCCAGCTCAACCAGATGGCGGTGCGCATGGTGGAAGGCAGCAGCGCCATGCAGCAAGGCGTGGGCCGGCAGCTGGCGGATACCGAGAAATTGTCCGACACCCTGCGGCAATTGGTGACCGCCGTGCAGGAGGTCACCGACAGCCTGCAGGCCGCCGCCGGCGCGGCGCACCAGGCGGACAATCAGGCCCGGGATGGGGCCAAGACCGCCGGCTCCGCCGTGGAGGCCATCTCCACCATGCAGCAGCAGCTGGAAAACGCGGTACATGTCATCCGCCGCCTGGAATCGGACAGCAAGGACATCGGCAGGGTCATCGGCCTGATCCAGGAGATTGCCGAGCAGACCAATCTGCTGGCGCTGAACGCGGCCATCGAGGCGGCGCGTGCCGGCGAGCAGGGACGCGGTTTTGCCGTGGTGGCGGACGAGGTGCGCACCTTGGCCCAGCGTACCCAGGCGGCCACCGGCGAAATCGAGAAGATCATCGTCAAGGTGCAGGGGGGCGCCCAGGACGCGGTGAATGTCATCATCAACGCCGAATCCACCGTGGCCAGCAGCGCCGAGCGGGTCAGCCAGGGGGTGCAGGCCCTGGGCACCATCTCCGAATCGGTGGCGGTGATCACCCGCATGAACGATCAGGTGGCCGCCCGCAGCGGTGAGCAGAGTGCCGCGGCGGCAGGCATCAGCAAACGGCTCGGCGCCATCGGCGACGTGTCGCGCCAGGTGGCCGGCTTGAGCCAGGACAGCCATGACGTGAGTTCTCGCCTGGCCGATCTGGCCCAGGAATTGGATGGGATGGTGACCCGCTTCCGTTGCTGACTGCCACGGCGGTTCAGTCCAGGTCCCGCTGCTGGGCCAGGAAGGCGCGGGTCTTGTCGGTCCAGATGATCACGTAGCGCACCCCGGAGAGGATCACCGTGAAGGCCGCCAGGCCGGCCAGCCAGGGCAGTATCCAGTCCATACCGGGGCGCAGCGCCTCTTCGGCCAGGGCTAGGCTCACCAGGGTGAACTCCACGAAAGTGGCCACCTTGCCCGACAGGGTGGGCCGCACCTCCAGGCCGCCGGTGAGCAGCCGATAGGCGGCCGCGCCGAGCAGTACCACCGCATCGCGCAGGCCGACCACCACCAGCAACCAGACCGGCAGCACCTCGACCCACACCAGGGCGACCAGGGTAGAGAGCAGCATCACCTTGTCGGCGATGGGGTCCAGCCAGGCCCCCAGCACGCTGCGCTGGTTGAACAGGCGGGCGATGTTGCCGTCCAGCAGATCGGTGACGGCTGCCGCCACGAATACCCAGAACGCGCCAGGCATATCCCCTTCCAACACGCGCCACAGCACGATCGGCGCCAGCAGCAGGCGCAGGCTGGTGAGCAGGTTGGGCAGCGTGAACTTGCGGTCCAGCACCGGCTTGACGGTTTTTCTCTTCATGGCGACGGGAAAGATACCGCTTCGGGCGTGACTGCACCATTTGCGCCCTGCGCCGTCAGGCCCAGCACACCGCAGGCGTTGGCCGTGGTCGCGCGGGCCACCTCGTCCACCGGCAGCGCGCGCAGTTCGGCCAGGGCGCGGGCGATGCCGGCCAGTTCCGCGGGTTCGTTGCGCCGTCCGGCGATCCAGGCGGGTGGGATATCCGGACTGTCGGTCTCCAGGACGATCGCCTCCAGGGGCAATTCCGCCGCCAGGGCGCGCAGCCGGGTGGCGCGGCTGTAGGTGAAGGCACCGCCGAAACCCAGCTTGAAGCCCAGCTTGAGGAATGCGTCGGCCTGCTGGCGGCTGCCGTTGAAGGCGTGGGCGATGCCGCCCTTCACGCCGACGCGGCGCAGGTGCTTGAGGATCGGGTCGTTGGCCCGGCGGCAGTGCAGCAGCACGGGCAGGTCGAACTCGCGGGCGATCTTCAGCTGCTCTACGTAGAAGTACTCCTGGGTGGCGTAGTCCAGGCCCGGCACGAACAGGTCCAGTCCGATCTCGCCGATGGCCACCGGCCGCCAGTCCGCGATTTGGCGACGCAGGTCCTCCAGGTGAGAGCGGTGGTGTACATGGATGTACATGGGGTGCATGCCCCAGGCCGGCAGGCAGCGCGGGTAGCGGCGGCAGGCGTCGGCCACCGCGGCGAAGTTGTCGCGGGTCACCGCCGGGATGACCTGCAAGGCGACGCCGGCGCGGCAAGCCCGGTCGTAGGCCGCGTCCCGGTCGGCGTCGAACTCTCCGGCATCCAGGTGGCAGTGGGTGTCGATGATGGACATGGCCGGGGAGTGGGAAGTGGGGAGAGACCAGCGGGGAGTGGGAGGTGGGTGGGGCGGTGTTCCCTCTCCCTACTCCCTACAAATACCTCAACATCAAATACACATGCGCCACGCCGATGCTGGCCAGCATGAGGGGGAAGGCCATGAGCATGAAGGGCAGGAACTTGATGGGCTGCCCGGCCCGCTCGGCGAAGCCCGCCACCACCAGGTTGGCGCTGGCCCCCACCAGGCTGCCGTTGCCGCCCAGACAGGCGCCCAGGGCCAGGGACCACCACAGGGTATCGAGGTTCTCCGCGCCGAACACCCCGCCCATGCTCTGGATCACCGGGATCATGGTGGCCACGAAGGGGATGTTATCGACCACGGCCGAGAGGATGGCCGATACCCACAGGATCATGTAGGCGGTGACGTTGAAGTCGCCACCGGTCCACTCGACGATCCTGTGGGCCATGATCTCCAGGGCGCCGGCCTTCTCTACCCCGGCCACCACCACGAACAGGCCGACGAAGAAGAAGATGGTCACCCATTCCACCTCGCCGAAGGTGTGGTGGATGGTGTGGGACTGGTCCTCCGCCTGCATGTCATAGACCCGCAGCAGCAGCAGCAGGGCGGCGCCGAACATGGCGATGGTGCCGGGTTCCTGGCCGATGTCGTGGGCCAGCACGAAACCCAGGATGGTCAGGGCGATGACGGAAAGGGCCTGCTTGAGCAGGCGCCGGTCGGTGATCGACTCCTGCTCGTCGAAGGACATGACCATGGCCCGGTTCTCCGGCGTGGCTGAAAGCTTGCGGCCCCAGATCAGATAGATGGGGATGAAAAACAGGGCCAGGATCACCACCGCCACCGGCGCCAGGTTGAACAGGAAGTCGTTGAACGTGAGCTGGGCCGCCGAACCGATCATGATGTTGGGCGGGTCGCCGATCAGGGTGGCGGTGCCGCCGATGTTGGACGACAGGATCACCGAGAATAGGTAGGGATAGGGGTTGATGCGCAGGGCATCGGTGATCAGCAACGTCACCGGGGCGATGAGCAGCACGGTGGTGACGTTGTCCAGCAGCGCCGAGAACACCGCCGTGACCAGGGAGAGCATCACCAGCAGCCCCCAGGGGTCGGCCTTCACCGCCTTGGTGGCCTTGATGGCCACGTACTGGAACACGCCGCTTTTCTGGGTGATGGCGACGATGACCATCATGCCCGTGAGCAGGCTGATGGTGTTGAGGTCGATGCCGGCGAAGGCCTCGGACTGGTGCAGCACGCCGGTGAAGATCATCAGGCCGGCGCCCAGCAGGGCCACCACGGAACGGTTGATGCGCTCGGTGACGATGACCGCGTAGGTGAGCACGAACACAGCCAGCGACACCGCCAGGGGACTGAGGCCCAGGATCACCTCGCCGGTGGCGGGGGTCATGCCGTGGCCGGTCATGCCAGGCCCCCCTTGTCGGCCAGGTAGGCCAGCAGGGCGCGGCGCGACAGCATGCCGCGCAGCCTGCCGTCGGTACCCACCACCGGCAGGGGATGTTCGTGACGGTAGAGGAGAAGGGCCGTCTCCAGCAGGGGATGACGCTCTCCCAGCACCGGCAGGTCGGTGCGCATGGCGTCGCCCACGTGTTTGGCTTTCAGGTCGTGGATGTGGGCCGTGAGCAGGCTGGAGGCGTCACCGGCGAAGGCCAGGTTGGTCAGCCCGCCCTCCACGCGGGCGCTGACCGGTAGCACTTGGCCGAGGATCTCGACGATGTTCAGCAGGCCCAGCCAGCGGCCTTGGAGATCGCAGACGGCGATGTTGTTGATGTTGTGCTTGAGCATCCGGCGCAGGGCGTCGGCCAGGCTCAGTTCGGGCGACACCGTGTCGGTGAGGGGGCTCAGGGGAATGGCTTCGATGGTCATGGAGGCTCCAGGTCAGGGCCGCCCGGGACGGCCCGGCGTGTTACAGCTCGGAGAGGGGCTGCTCGGCCGCCGTGACATCCACATGGATCATGTGGCCGATCACCTTGTTCAGGCTGTCGTTCAGGCCGGCCAGGTCCGCCTCGGACATTTCGTTCAGGGTATGGGGCAGCAGGCCGGTATAGGGTTTGGGGGCCTTGTCCAGGACGGCGCGGCCCGCATCGGTGATGTCCAGTTCCACGACCCGCTGGTCCTTTTGGCTGCGGGTGCGTTTCACCAGCCCCGCCTTTTCCGTCTTGTGCAGCAAATTGCTGGCGGTGGATTGGTGGATCGACAACTGCCGGGCCAGCTCGGTCACCCGCATGCCCGACTGACCCGCGAGGGCTGCCAGCACCCAGACCTGGGCGCCGCTCACGCCGCAGGCCTTTTCGACGGCCCGAAAATGCTGGCGCACGGCGGCAAAGATGATGCGGAATTTTTTCAGGGCCTCCGCGGCCGGCACGGTATCGTTGTTCATGATGATGGCATCAGGATGGTTTGCGCAATATTGATTCGCGGGATAGGATTATGCCGTCCCCTACAGTTGTTCAGCACGCAGTAACCGCACTTTGCCAGAAACGCGAGACGTCGATTCCGGAAAGTGTATTGAGCCGGCCCCGTGCCGGCTTTTTTCTTGGCGCGGCGGCGTGGCCGGTCCGGCATGCACGCTCGGCGCCGCGGGGGGCTGCGGAATACTCATGCCCCGATTATGGCATTGCCGCGCCGTGAAATCGGTTGGGCGTCTGCGCATCGGCAGACCTTGCGCGGGCTCCCCCGGCTTGGGGCCGGCCGCCCCATGCGGCAAACCGTTACAATCCGGGGTGTCCGACAACGCGCTGGCCAGCAACTGGGGAGGGCATGACACGCAAGATCCGATACGGTGACTACCTGGGCCGGGTGCGGGTCCAGCAGCGGGTTATCAGCTACAACGAGGTCACCGCCTGGGACCGCAAGCATCGCCGCCGTCCGCGGCTGCGCCCGCGGGATATCCACCGCCTGGTGGCGCCCTATCTCAGCAGCCGTTTCCTGGACCAGTTCCGGGCCGTCATCCCCGTCACCCTGTTCCTGGTGTCGTTCCAGGTCTTGGTGCTCAAGTCCGGCGTCTCCGACGTGGCGGCCATCGGCTTGGGCATCGTGGGGGTGATGCTCGGCCTGATGTTCTTCATGGAAGGCCTCAAGCACGGTCTGATGCCATTTTCCGAAAACATCGGCCATCTGATGCCGGGGCGCACGTCCTATTCGGCGGTGCTCGCGGTGGCCTTCATTCTCGGCGCTGCGGCCACCTTCGCCGAACCGGCCATCGGCGCCCTCAAGTCGGTGGGCAGCCTGACCGACCCGGAATCCGCCGCCTGGCTGTCTTTCCTGCTCAACCAGCGCTCCGAACAGGTGGTCGTGGCGGTGGCGGTGAGCGTCGGCCTGGCGGTGCTGGTGAGCATGCTGCGCTTCATGCAGGGCTGGGCCATGAAGCCAGTGGTGCTGATCGTCACCCTGGCCTGCCTGGCGCTGACCTGGTATCTGGCCAGTGACCCGGCCTTGGCGCCCATCATCGGCCTTGCCTGGGACTGCGGCGCCATCACCACCGGCCCGGTCACGGTGCCCATCGTCCTGGCCCTGGGGGTGGGGGTGTCGGCGGCGGCGGGCCGCGAGGACAACCCCCTGGCCGGCTTCGGCATCGTCACCCTGGCCTCCCTGTTCCCGCCCCTGGCGGTGATGGCCCTGGGGGTGTACACCGCCGAGACCGCCGACCTGGGCCAGTTCGCCACGCCGGCAGCCGCCGCCGGGCCGGGCGATGGCGGTCTTTGGGGGGGTGCCCTGAATGCCCTGCGCGCCATCGTCCCCCTGGCCGCCCTGCTGTGGCTGATCCAGCGTGTCTGGCTGCGGGAGCCCCTGCGGCACGCCAACCTCATCGGCTACGGCATCTTGCTTTGCGTGCTGGGCATGGCGGCCTTCAACATGGGCCTGGACGCCGGCCTGTCGGCCCTGGGGATGCAGGTGGGCGACCTCCTGTCCACCGCCTTCTCCGGCGACGAGTCCCTTTATCCCTACTGGGCCGGCCTGGGCATTGCCCTGGCCTTCGCCCTGCTTCTGGGCTTCGGCGCCACCATCGCCGAACCGGCCCTGAATGCCCTGGGCATGACGGTGCAGAACCTCACCGACGGCGCCTTCCGCAAGCAGACCCTGATCCGCGCCGTTGCCCTGGGTGTCGGCATCGGTACCGCCCTGGGCATGGCCAAGGTGATCTTCGACCTGCCGCTCGCCTGGCTGCTGATCCCGGGCTATCTGCTGGCCTTGGTGCTGACCATCCTGTCCAGCGAGGAGTATGTGAACCTGGCCTGGGACAGCGCCGGGGTGACCACCGGCCCGGTCACCGTCCCCCTGGTGTTGGCCATGGGTCTGGGCCTGGGGCGGGCGGTCGATGCCCACGAAGGCTTCGGCATCCTGGCCATGGCCTCGGTGGGGCCCATCGTCAGCGTGCTGGCCGTGGGCCTGTGGCTGCAGGTGCGGGCGCGCTTCCTGCGCTTCCAGTTCGTGCGCATGATGCGCAACGTTTGACGGCTTTTCGCGGAGACAGTCCCATGCCAGAGAGTCAAGGCAAGGTGGAAGAACTGGTGGTTCTCACCGACGTGGTGTTGATCACCTGCATCGTGCAACGGGGCAAGGCCGAGGAGGTGATCCAGGCCGCCCGTCTGGCCGGCGCCCAGGGCGCCACGGTGTTCTACGCCCACGGCTCGGGGGTGCGCCAGCGCCACCTGGGGGTGCTGGCCATCACCGTGTCGGCTGAGAAGGAGGTGATCTACATCGTCGCCGCCAGCGACCAGGCCGACCGCATCTTCGCCAAGATCCACGCCGCCGCCCACCTGGACACACCGGGCATGGGCATGGCTTATATGACGCCGCTGGAGAAGATGGCCACCTACGTGCCGCCTGAAATCGTCGAGCGCTTTGCCGGCTGACCGCATGGAGAATTACAAGGTCATCCACTGCATCCTGCCCTCCGGGCAGGGCTTCGACCTGCTGCGCAAGCTCAAGCAGGAGAAGGGCATCGTCAGCGGTTTCGCGCACCATGCGCGGGGTGGCGGCATCAGCACCCGCAAGGGGCGCGAGTCCTTCTACTACCTGGAGAAGGAGGTGGTCACCGTGCTGGTGCCCGAGGCGCGGGCGGACGAGTTGTTCGAGTTCATCTACTACGCCGCCGACGTGAACGTGCCCCACGCCGGCATGGTGCTGATGGAGAAGGCCGGCCGGGGCGTGCTCCTGACCCTGCCGGAGGGTCTGCCGGAAGAGGACTGAAGCGGGCCGACTCGGGCTTCAGGCTCCAGTCTTGCCGACCACCGGGCGCCGTGTGCCTGGGGCCAGGGTGAGGACCCGTTCGGGATCAGCGGTCGGACAGGTAGCTGGGGAATGCATCCCTGTCCAGCAGGATCTCGATGAGGTTGATGGCGTCTGTCAGGTCCGCGTGGCCGAACAGGGCCTCCACGTCGGCCCCGGTGGTCAGGCGGTGATGGCGGATGCCGAAGGAGCGGGCCAGCAGGCCGAAGTCCGGGTTGACGAACTCGCAGTCGATGTAGCGCTCGCCGTACAACTGGTACTGGTTCTTGCGGATCAGGCCCATGCCGCCGTTGTTGATCAGCACCACGTTGAGGGGGATGCGGTAGTTCACCGCCGTCATGATCTCCATGCCGCACATCTGGAAGCCGCCGTCGCCCAGGATGGCGAAAGTGGGCGCCGTTCTGCACACCCGCGCCAGGTGGAAGCGCGCGCCGATGGCCGCCGGAATGGCGTGGCCCAGGGAGGAGATGCCGGAATTAGGGAAGTAGTGGTTGGCGTTGGAGACCCGGAAATAGCTCTGCGCGAAGACGATGTTGTCGTCGAAGATCACGGCGTCCGCGGGGAAGCGGGCGGCCAGGGCGGAGAAGAACTTCTCGATCAGGACGAACTTCCCGCTTCTTTCGAAGGGCGCGCCCGCCTCGGCGCTGCGATGCCTGTTCAGACGGTCCAGCCGGTCGGCGCCGCCGGGGTGGCCGGGGTGGCCGCCGAGGCGGTCCAGCAATTCGCGCAGTACTTCGGCCAGGTCGCCGTGGATGGCGACATCGGCCTTGAACACCTTGCCCAGTTGGCGGACATCGTTGTCCACCTGCGCGACCTTCTTGCCCGCCAGCAACTTGTGGTCCCAAAGGTGGCTGGTACGTTCGTTGAGGCCAGCGCCGAGGAAGATGACCAGGTCGGCGTGCTCCACGATGTAGCGGTAGGCCTGGCGATTGGAGGTGACGCCCAGGCAACCCAGGGCCAGCGGCCTGTCCTCGGCCACCACGCCCTTGGCCTTCAGGCTGGTGGCCACCGGGATGCCCAGGTCCTCGCTCAGGCGCGCCACCAGATCCCGCGCGCCGGCGCGGATGCAGCCGTAGCCGGCGACGATGACCGGAAAGCGCGCGGCACGGATAATCTCGGCCAGGTCTTCCACCGGCTGGGCTGCTCCAAGCCGCTGGGTAGCCGGCTTGGGCAGATGGGCCAGGATGCGCGCGGCCTCGGCGTCGTCCAGCGTCTCCTTCTGCACGTTGTAGGGGACGGTGAGCAGCACCGGACCGGGCTCGGCGCCATACAGGGCGCGGGTGGCTTGGTAGAGCACCTGGCCCAGGTAGTCGGTCCGTTCGATGCGCTTCTGGTAGCGGGTGATGGAGCCGAACAACGCCCCCTGGTCGATGGCGCCGCCCTCGCCGGAGCTCTCCTGTAGTCCGCCCTTGCCGAACATGTGGGTGGGCGCCTCGCCGGTGATGGCCAGCACCGGCAGCCGCTCGGCGTAGGCGTTGGCGATGCCGGTGATCAGGTTGGTAGCGCCGGGGCCGGCGGTAGCGATGCAGGCCGAAGGCCGGTGTGATACCCGAGCGTAGCCGCCGGCCATGAATGCGGCGCCCTGCTCGTGCTTGACCAGCACGCTGCCGACCCGGGAGTCGTGCAGCCGGTCATAGATGGGCAGCACGTGGGCGCCCGGCATGCCGAAAATGGTATCGATACCCAGATGCTCGAGGTATCTGACGAGCAGATCGCTGACGGTCAATTTCGTATGCGAGGATGGCCCGGCCCCGTATCCAGTCCGTCGCCTTCCGTTTGGGGAAATGAAAGGCTGCGATTTGAGCACAAGACGCCCGGTGCGGGAACCATTGATGATGGGCGGGTAGATCGGATGTTTCCGCACCCTTGCCAGTGGGACGGGCGGGTCTTCCCGGATGTCCGGAGGCCCGCCCGGCATGCGGTCACGGCAATCAATGTTTGCACAAATTCAATATTAAATACATAATAATAAAGTAAATTATTTCCTGTTTGACGGGAGTGCAGGGAGCGGCTGTGTATTTCGGGCCGCCGGTTTAGGATATCCTCGGTCGGCCTCCGAGTTATCCCGCTTGGCCCCGCACGCTGCCGCCGCGGGTGAACGCACCGGTCAATCCCGAATCCTATGGACGACAACCAACTGCCTGCTCTTTTCCCCACCCTGTCCGAATCATGATCCAGACCCCCGATATCCCCTGGCTCGGCGATAAGGCGCCCCAGTATCTGGATGTCGGCCTGTCCATTGCCCTGATCCTGCTGCTGGCCGTGGCGCTGGTCGTCTTCAGTCGCTCCATGATCCGCGTCTTCAAGCGCTTCGCCATCCAGCGCGCGGACGATGCCGAGGACCAGCGCCGGGTGGAGACCCTGGCGCGGGCGATCCGCTATTTCGTGAACATTTTCGTCGTGGCGGTCACCGGCATGCTGGTGCTGTCCGAACTGGGCATCTCCATCGCGCCCATCCTGGGGGCCGCCGGCGTGGTGGGCATCGCCGTCGGTTTCGGCGCGCAAAGCCTGGTCAAGGACTATTTCACCGGCTTTTTCATGCTCCTGGAGGACCAGATCCGCGTCGGCGACGTGGTCAAGGTGGCCGACACAGGCGGCCTCGTGGAGGAGGTGACATTGCGCCATGTGCGCCTGCGGGGCTATGACGGCAACGTGCACTTCATCCCCAACAGCCTGATCGACAAGGTGACCAACATGACCCTGGAGTACTCCTACGCGCTCATGGACGTGGGGGTGGCCTATCGGGAGGACCTGGACGAGGTATTCGCGGTGATCCGCGAGACCGGTGCGGCCCTACGCGCGGACGCTGTGTTCACCGCGAAGATCGTCGAGGACCTGGAACTGGCGGGCGTGGAGGATTGGGGCGACTCGGCGGTCACCGTCCGCTGCCGATTCAAGGTGGTGCCCTTGGAACAATGGAATGTGCGCCGCGAGTTCCTCAAGCGGCTGAAGGCGGCCTTCGACGCGCACGGCATCGAGATCCCCTACCCCCACCTCACCATTTATGCCGGTCAGGCTAAGGATGGCCACGCGCCGTCCCATCACCTGGCCGTGGAAGGTAGGGCAGGGCTGCTTCAGAACATCCTGCGCAAGCGCTCATAGCCCTTGGCGATCTCCTCGCCGAGCAGCTTCGCCGCGCCGGCGATGTCCTGGGCGGCGTCGCCGGCCGTATCGGCGATCTGGCTGGATTTACCGCGCAGTTGTTCCAGCTTGCTTTCCAACTCCCGCCATTCTTCGCGTGCCTCCAACTTGGCCAGGTGGGCCTTGAGGATGAGTTCGTCACGCTGGGTGGCCAGAGTGTCCATGACTTTTTGCAGTTCCTCGCGAGCTTCCATGACATACCTCCGTGACAAGTAACCAGGGAATGACCTAACTTGAATATAGTGCCGAGAACAAAGCATCCAATGGGCAGCGCCCCGCGCATCTACAATTTGTTTCCCCTGCTGGCCGGCTCCGTCGATCGGTGGCGGGAGCATTTGCCCCGCATCGCGGCCATGGGATTCGACTGGGTGTTCATCAACCCGTTCCATTACCCGGGCTTCTCGGGCAGCCTGTACGCGGTCAAGGACTACTACCGGCTGCACCCGCTGTTCCGGGGTGCCAGCCAGAAACCCGACGCCGAGATCCTCGGCCACTTCCTGAACGAGGCCCATGACCAGGGCCTGTGCGTCATGATGGACCTGGTCGTCAACCACACCGCCAAGGACGCCCTGCTGGTGGAGGCACACCCCGAGTGGTACGCGCGTGAGGCGGACGGCAGCCTACTCTCCCCCTTCGCCGCCGACCCGGACGAGCCGGACAATGTGGAGAAGCGCACCGTCTGGGGCGACCTGGCGGAGATCGACTACGCCAACGCCGACCACCATCCGGGCCTGGCCGATTACTGGGGCGGTCTGGTCAGCCACTATGCCAGCCTGGGCTTCGACGGCTTTCGCTGCGACGCCGCCTACAAAGTGCCCGGCGACGTCTGGGCGCCGATCATCGCCGGCGCGCGCCGCGACCGTCCCGAGGCGATGTTCTTCGCCGAGACCCTGGGCTGCCAGCCCGAGGAGGTGACACAGCTGGCCTGCGCCGGTTTCGACTACCTGTTCAATTCCAGCAAATGGTGGGATTTCCGCGCCCCCTGGCTGCTGGAGCAGTACGAGGCCTTCCGCGCCATCGCCCCGTCCATCGCCTTTCCGGAGAGCCACGATACGGTGCGGCTGGCGGAGGAATCGAACGGCGACGAACGCGTATCCCGGCTGCGCTACCTGTTCGCCGCCGCCTTCTCCAGCGGTCTGATGATGCCCTTGGGCTATGAATACGGCTTCCGCCGCCAGCCCAACGTGGTGCAGAGCCGGCCCGAGGATTGGGAGGCGGGGAGCTTCAACATCAGCGAGTTTGTCACCCGCGTCAACGCCATGAAGGCCACCATGCCGGTGCTCAACGAGGAAGGCCCGCAACGCCGCGTCACGCCGTGGGACGATCCGGTGGTGGCGCTGCTGCGCGAGGGCGAGCGGCATCCCGGACGGGTGTTGACCCTGATCAACCCCGATGCCGTGCAGGGCCATCGCTTCGGCGCGGCTGATGCCGCGGCGTTGCTGGGTTGCCAGCCGGACAGCCTGCGCGAGCTGCTGCCCGGCCCGGGCCTGGGGGAATGGATCGACCTGCCGCCGCTGACCATCCGGCTCTTCACAGGGGGCCGGGGCTGATCCATGCCTGTGTGTCCCGATCCTGCCCTCGCCGAGGCGCTGCGCCTCCTTGGCAAGGAACGCCTGCTGCTGGCCGTGCATGACGCCAGCTTCCCCGGCGTGCCGGGCCGGGACACGGGGCGCGGCTCGCCCTACGGCCTGGGCGCCCAGGCGCTGGCGGAAACCGTGCGCGGCCTGGGTTTCACCGGCCTGCAACTGGGCCCCCAGGGCCAGACCAGCTCCGGCAACCCCTCGCCCTACGACGGGACGCTGTTCTCGCGCAGCTTCCTCTCCCTGGACCTGCCCGCACTGGCGCACGACCCGCAATGGGGCGAACTGCTGGAGGAATCGGTGCTGGAGGAGGTCATCACCAGCAATCCGCGTCCGGATGGGGGGCGGGTGCCTTACGCCCATGTCCATCGGGCCTATGGCCGGGCCATCGACAACCTGTACCGCCGCTTCGTCGCCGCCCGGCGGCTGGGCGAACCCCTGGCGGCACGTCTGGAAGACGAACGCGCTGCCCTGTGGCGGGACAGCCGCTGGTTGCGTGACGACGCGCTGTACGCGGCGCTGACCGAGGCACACGGCCAGCTGCCCTGGTGGCAGTGGCCGGAGACGGGCGCGGCGGCTCCGGATCGGCTGCTCGGCAACCCGCCGCCGGGCCGCGAGCGGAACTGCGCGATGCGCCGCGCCGCCCTGGAACGGACCCATGCCGAATTCCTGGAGAAATACAGCCTTGTCCAGGTCATCCTGATCGGGCAGCACCGCGCCTTCCGCGCGCGCATGGGCGCGCTGGGCCTCAAGCTCTACGGCGACGTACAGGCGGGCTTCTCCATCGGCGACGTGTGGGCCCGCCAGGGTCTGCTGATGGAGGGCTATTTCATGGGCGCCCCGCCCAGCCGCACCAACCTGGAGGGCCAGCCGTGGCGTTACCAGGTGCTGGACCCGGCGCGATACCTGACGGCAGACGGTCGTCCCGGCCCGGTGCTGGCCTTCGTCGCCGAGCGCCTGGGCAAGATGCTGGCCGAGTTCGACGGCCTGCGCCTGGATCATCCCCATGGTCTGGTCTGTCCCTGGGTCTATCGCGCCGACGATCCGGACCCCTACCATGCGGTGCAAAACGGTGCCCGCCTGTTCTCCGCGCCGAACCTGCCTGATCACCCGGCCCTGGCGGCGCACGCCATCGTCCGCCCGGAACAGATCAACCGCGACCGGCCGCGATACGCCGACGATTGGGAAAGGGAATTGGAGCCGGCGCAGGTGGACCGCTTCGCCCTGCTCATGGATGCCCTGATGGAACAGGCCCAGGCGCATGGCCGCGATACGGCGGACATCCTTTGCGAGGTGCTGTCCACCCAGCCCTATCCGCTCGGCCGGGTACGCGAGCGGCATGGCCTGGGCCGCTTCCGGGTCACCCAGAAGGCCGACCTGGACGATCCGGCCGACGTCTATCGTAGCGAGAACGCCGCGCCCGAGGATTGGGTGATGGTCGGCAACCACGACACCCCGTCCATCTGGCGTCTGGCCAAGGCCTGGCAGGGCACGGCTATGGGTGCCAGGCAGGCCGCCTATCTGGCGGATCGGTTGGGTTTATCCAACCCCGAAACCCTGATGGCCGACCCCGTCAAGCTGGCGCATGCCAAGGTGGCTGACCTGTTCCTCAGCCCGGCGCGCAACGTGCAGATCTTCTTCGCCGACCTGTTCGGCCTGGACGAGACCTACAACATGCCGGGCACGGTCAGCCCGGATAACTGGACCCTGCGGGTGCCGGCGGATTTCGCGGATAAGAGTCGCAATGGCCCGATGCTGAATGTGCCCGCCTGCCTGGCGCTGGCCGTGCGCGCGAAGACGACTCGGCCGGATCTGGCCGACCAATTGGATACCCTTGCCGGATGGCGGACTGATGAGGAGATGCGATGAGCTTCATGGATGACCCCCTCTGGTACAAGGACGCCATCATCTATGAGCTGCACATCAAGGCCTTCCAGGATGCCAACAACGACGGCGTGGGCGATTTCAAGGGCCTGACCGAGAGGCTGGATTACCTGGAAGAACTGGGCGTCAACACCATCTGGCTGTTGCCTTTCTACCCTTCGCCCCAGCGGGACGACGGCTACGACATCTCCGACTACCACAACGTCAATCCGCTCTACGGCAGCCGCCAGGACGTGCGCACCCTGATCCGCGAGCTGCACAAGCGGGAGATGCGCCTGATCACCGAGCTGGTCATCAACCACACCTCCGACCAGCATCCCTGGTTCCAGGCCGCCCGCCGCGCGCCCAAGGGCTCGCCCAAGCGCAACTACTACGTGTGGAGCGACAGCAAGCAGAAATACGCCGGCACGCGCATCATCTTCACCGACACCGAAGAGTCCAACTGGGCCTGGGACGACACCGCCAAGGCCTACTACTGGCACCGCTTCTTCTCCCACCAGCCGGACCTGAACTTCGACAACCCGCGAGTGGTGAAGGCGGTCATCCGCGCCATGCGCTTCTGGCTGGACATGGGCGTCGATGGCCTGCGCCTGGACGCCATCCCCTACCTGGTCGAGCGCGACGGCACCAACTGCGAGAACCTGGTCGAGACCCACAAGGTGATCAAGCAGATGCGCGCGGTGGTCGATGCGCATTACCGGGGCAAGCTGTTCCTGGCCGAAGCCAACATGTGGCCGGAGGACGTGCGCGAGTATTTCGGCGATGGGGACGAGTGCCACATGGCCTACCACTTCCCCCTCATGCCACGCATGTACATGGCCCTGGCCCAGGAAGACCGCTTCCCCATGACCGACATCCTGGCCCAGACCCCGGACATCCCCGACCCCTGCCAGTGGGCGCTGTTCCTGCGCAACCACGACGAGCTGACCCTGGAGATGGTCACCGACAAGGAACGGGACTACATGTACAAGGTGTTCGCCACCGACCCGCGCATGCGGGTCAACGTGGGCATCCGCCGACGCCTGGCGCCGCTCCTGGACAACGACCTGGACAAGATCAAGCTGCTCAACAGCCTGCTCATGACCCTGCCCGGCACGCCCATCGTCTATTACGGCGACGAGCTGGGCATGGGCGACAACATCTACCTGGGCGACCGCAACGGCGTGCGCACGCCCATGCAGTGGAGCCTGGACCGCAACGCCGGCTTCTCCCGCGCCGATCCGCAGCGGCTCTATCTGCCACCGATCATGGACCCGGTCTATGGCTACCAGTCGGTCAACGTGGAGGCCCAGTCGCGCAACCCCTCCAGCCTGCTCAACTGGATCCGCCGCCTGATCGCCGCCCGGCGCGGCCATCCCGCCTTCGGGCGCGGCGGCATCAAGCTGCTGTCGCCGGGTAACCGCAAGATCTTCGCCTACCTCAGGGTTCACGGGAGCGAGACCATCCTCTGCGTGGCCAACCTGTCGCACTCGCCACAGCCGGTGGAACTTGAACTTGGCGAGTACAAGGGCCGCGTGCCGGTGGAGTTGAGCAGCCACACGCCCTTTCCGCCCATCGGCGAATGGCCCTATCTGCTCACCCTGCCGCGCTACGGCTTCTACTGGTTCGAGTTGTCAGCAGAGGCGCCGGCGCCCACCTGGCACGCCGAGCTGCCTCCCCTGGAGGCGGTGCCCATGCTGGTGCTCACCGAGGCGCGCGGCTTCTTCATGCCCCGGCCGGCGCAGCAAACCGGCTGCGACGAGCTGATGGTGCCCGGCGTCAAGCGCCGCCTGGAGGAAGACATTCTGCCCCGCTACCTGGCCCAGAAACGCTGGTTCGCTGGCAAGGGCAGCGATATCGAGGCGGTGGATTTCCACCCGCTGGGGGCTTGGGAGACCCCGTCGGGGCGTTGGCTGATCGCCCAGTGCCGGGTCAAAGGCAGCGACGGTGGCCACTCCGAATACTTCCTGCCGCTGCTCATCCGCTGGGGCGAGAACGACGACCTGCCGCCGGAACACCTGGCGCGGGTGGTCAGCCGCATACGCCGCCAGGCCACCCAGGGACTGCTGCTGGAGGCACAGGCGGACGACCGCTTCAGCCTCGACCTGGTACGCGCCATGGGCGAACGGCTGGAACTGCCCATGGCCGGCGGCAAACTGGCCTTCACCCCCACGCGCGGCTATCACGATTGGGTGCCGGACAAGCTCGATATGCCGGTGCACCGGCCCAACCTGGAGCAGAGCAACACCTCCCAGATCCTGGACGATAGACTGGTGCTCAAGTTCTACCGCAAGGTCGAGGCGGGGGTGAACCCGGAGTGGGAGGTGGGCCGCTTCCTCACCGACAACACGCCCATCAACCACGTCGCTCCCATGCTAGGCGCTGTCGAATGGCGGCCGGAGCATGGCGAGCCGATGCTGCTGGCGGTGCTGCAGGGCTATATCGAGAACCAGGGCAGCGCCTGGGACTACACCCTGAGCTACCTGGCCCGCTTCCTGGAAAACTGGCAGGCCATCCTCAACGGCGACCGCGAAAGTGCCCTGGAGGAATCGCACCATGGCGCCTTCATGGCGCAGATGAAGCTGCTCGGCCGGCGTACCGGCGAGTTGCACCAGGCGCTGGCCGTGCCCACGCTGGACGCCGCCTTTGGCGCCGAACCGCTGGCGGAAGGCGAGGTGGACGCCTGGGTCGGGCAGGTCATGAAGGATATGGAACACACCCTGGACAGCCTGGCGGCCGCCCGCGAAAGGCTGAACGAAGACGACCGCGTCCGTGTCGCAGGCCTGCTGGAGCAGCGCCGGCGCCTGGCCGAGAGCATCCGCGCCCTGCGCCCGGACGGTCTGGCGGCGCTGAAGATCCGCTACCACGGCGACTACCACCTGGGCCAGGTGTTGGTCAGCGGCGGCGACTTCATCATCATCGACTTCGAGGGCGAACCGGCCCGGCCCCTGGAAGATCGCCGCCGCCGGGGCAGCCCGCTGAAGGACGTGGCCGGCATGCTGCGCTCCTTCGACTACGCTTCGGCCAGTGCCACCGGCCGCGCCCATTGCGAATCGCCAGCGGCCTGCATGGCCGTCGAGCAATTGCTCAAGGCCTGGCGGCGCGAAACCAAGACTGCTTTCCTGGACGGCTATCATGAAGGCATAGGCCGTTGCCCCGCTTACCCGCGCGAGGCCCGGCAGGCCAACATGCTGATCCGCCTGTTCAGCCTGGAAAAGGTGCTGTACGAGATTCGCTACGAACTGGCCAACCGGCCGTCCTGGCTGCATATCCCCTTGGACGGGCTGGCCGAAGCGTTGGAGATGCCCAACAGTTTCGGCCCCGCGCAGGCCGGCAATCACCACAGTGATTCCGGCGCGCCGGCCCGGAAACGGTAACCGGACACGCAACATGTCACACCACGCAACACCCAGTCATTGGAGCCAGTCATGAGCACGAACAAACGCAAGGTCCTCGCCATCGTCATGGCGGGCGGCGAAGGCAGCCGCCTGCATCCCCTGACCGCGGAGCGTTCCAAGCCGTCGGTGCCGTTCGGGGCGCGCTACCGGATCGTCGATTTCGTGCTCTCCAACCTGGTCAACTCCGGCATCCACGCCATCTATCTGCTGGTGCAGTACAAGTCCCAGTCGCTGATCGAGCACGTGCGTAAGGCCTGGGTGCTGCCGCCCATGCTGCCGGAGACCTTCATCACCATCGTCCCGCCCCAGATGCGCATGGGCCAGAAGTGGTTCCAGGGCACCGCCGACGCGGTCTATCAGAACATCAACCTGATCAAGCAGCACAAGCCCGATCTGGTGGTGGTGTTCGGCGCCGACCACATCTACCGCATGGACATCCGCCAGATGATCGACTTCCACGTGAAGCGCGGCGCCCAGTCCTCGGTGGCCGCCTTGCCGGTGCCCCTGAAGGACGCCGGCGGCTTCGGCTGTATCGACGCCGACGCCGATTGCCGGGTGCGCGGGTTCATGGAGAAGCCCAAGGATCCCCCGCCCATGCCCGACCGGCCCACCCATGCCTACGCCTCCATGGGCAACTACCTGTTCAACACCGACGTTCTGGTGGACGCCCTGGAGGCCTGCCGCGACATCCCGGGCAGCGACTTCGGCAAGCACGTGCTGCCCATGCTCCGGGACCGGGGCGGTCTATATGCCTATGACTTCGATCAGAACCGCATCCCCGGCGTGCGGGATTACGAGGACACCCATTACTGGCGTGACGTGGGCACCCTGGACGCCTACTTCGAGGCCCACATGGACGTACTGGGCATGCAACCCACCTTCAACGTGTTCAACGCCCATTGGCCCATTTTTTCCAGCAACTACCAGGGACCGGTGGCCAAGTTCCAGGATACCTGGCTGGATCACAGCATCGTTAGCGCCGGCTGCCTGCTCGACGGCGCGCGCATCAAGAATTCCATCCTGCGCCGTGAGGTGGTGGTGGAACCGGGAGCGGAGATCGAGGATTGCATCATCATGGACTACGTGGTGGTCAAGAAGGGTGCCCGGCTGCGCCGGGCCATCGTCGATCGCTACAACGTCATCGGCGAGGGCGAACGCGTCGGCTACGACACGGTGCATGACCGGGCGCACCACCACGTCACCGAGTCGGGCATCGTGGTCATGGGCGAGGCCAGCCAGTACGACCTGGCGCGGACCTCGTTCGGTGAAAATCATTGAAGCCCGTGGAGCGGTACGGTACCGACGCGAGCCCGCCGGCAAGAAGCCAGGAACAAGGAAACTCCAGGATGCAGAAACTCGCCGTCTGGCCCGGCAAACCCTACCCCCTGGGCGCCACCTGGGATGGCCAGGGGGTCAACTTCGCCCTCTTTTCCGAGCACGCCGACAAGGTCGAGTTGTGCCTGTTCGACACCCAAGGCCGCCGCGAGGTGACGCGCGTCGCCCTGCCCGAGCGCACCGACCAGGTCTGGCACGGCTATCTGCCCGAGGCCCGTCCCGGCCAGCTATACGGCTACCGGGTGTACGGGCCGTACGCGCCGGAACGCGGGCACCGTTTCAACCCCCACAAACTGCTCATCGACCCCTATGCCAAGGCCCTGGCCGGTCGGGTCAACTGGTCCGACGTGCAGTACGGCTACAAGGTCGGGCACCGCCGCGAGGACCTGTCCTTCGACCGGCGCGACTCGGCGACAGGGATGCCCAAGTCGCAGGTGATCGATCCGGCATTCACCTGGGGCGGCGACCGGCCGCCCAGTGTGCCCTGGCACGAAACGGTGATCTACGAGGCGCACGTGAAAGGGCTCACACAACTGCATCCGGAGGTGGCGCCGCATCTGCGCGGCACCTATGCCGGCCTGGCCAGCGCCCCGGTCATCCAGCACCTGCAACGCCTGGGGGTGACCGCCGTGGAGCTGTTGCCGGTGCATGCCTTCGTCGATGACCGCTTCCTGGTGACCCGCGGCCTGACCAACTACTGGGGCTACAACTCCATCGGCTTCCTGGCCCCCGATCTGCGCTACTCGGCCAGCGGCTCGATCAAGGAGTTCAAGACCATGGTCAAGACCCTCCATGCGCACGGCATCGAGGTCATCCTGGACGTGGTCTATAACCACACCGCCGAAGGCAACCACATGGGCCCCACCCTCAGTTTCCGGGGCATCGACAATGCCGCCTACTACCGCCTGACGCCGGAAGACCCACGTTACTACATGGACTACACGGGCTGCGGCAACACCCTGAACATGATGCATCCGCGGGTGTTGCAGCTGATCATGGACAGCCTGCGCTACTGGATCACCGAGATGCACGTGGATGGCTTCCGCTTCGACCTGGCCTCGGCACTGGCGCGCGAACTGCACGCGGTGGACAAGCTGGGCGCCTTCTTCGACATCATCCACCAGGATCCGGTTATCTCCCAGGTCAAGCTGATCGCCGAGCCCTGGGACCTGGGCGAGGGGGGCTACCAGGTGGGCAACTTCCCGGTGGGGTGGACGGAATGGAACGGCAAGTACCGGGACGCCGTGCGCGCGTTCTGGAAGGGCGACGGCGGCCTCATCGGCGAACTGGCCTACCGGCTCACCGGCTCTTCCGACCTGTACAGCATGAGCAGCCGCCTGCCCTACGCCAGCATCAACTTCGTCACCTGCCACGACGGCTTCAGCCTGCGCGACCTGGTCAGCTACAACCACAAGCACAACCTGGCCAACGGCGAGGACAACCGGGACGGCGAGAGCCACAACCAGTCCTGGAACTGCGGCGTCGAGGGCCCGACCGACGCCCCGGACATCCTGGCACTGCGCGCCAGGCAGATGCGCAACATCATGGCCACCCTGTTGTTCTCCCAGGGGGTGCCCATGCTGCGCGCTGGCGACGAGCTGTCGCACACCCAGAAGGGCAACAACAACTCCTACTGCCAGGACAACGCCATCAACTGGCTGGACTGGAAGCTGTCTCGGGAACAGACGGACTTTCTCAAGTTCGTCCGCCGGATTCTCAACCTGCGCAGCGAACACCCCATCTTCCACCGTCGAAAGTACTTCGCCGGCCGTCCCATCCGCGGCGAGAGCATCGTCGATATTGCCTGGCTGAATCCCGACGGCGTGGAAATGACCGACGAGGAATGGCATCAGCACTTCGCCCGTTGCCTGGGGGTCTATCTGGCCGGGTGCGCCATGGACGAGGTGGACGAGCGTGGCCGTTCCATTCTGGACGACGGCTTCCTGCTGTTGATCAATGCCCATCATGAGGCCATCCCGTTCACCCTGCCCGAATTCAACCGTGCCGACCCCTGGCTCTGCCTGCTGGACACGTCCTGCGACAGCGGCCTGAGTTCGGACGGCAGCTATGCCAGCGGCACGGAATACCCGGTGCAGGGTCGTTCCCTGGTGCTGCTCATGCGCCCGAGGCTGACGGAGCAGACCGAGGCCGGCGCGGCCGCCACGGATACGCTTTAATGAACCGGAGATAACGGAAACCCCATGCGACACCACTATCCTCTCCCCATGGGTGCCACCCTGTTACCCGAAGGCGGTACCCGTTTCCGTCTCTGGGCGCCAGGCGCCCAACGGGTGAACCTGTGCCTCGGCGCCCCCGGCCATGAACGGGAACTGCCCATGAACCCCGAGGCCGACGGCTGGCACCGGCTCGAAGTCGCCGAGGCCCAGGCCGGCGACCTCTACCGCTACCGCATCGACGGCGGCCTGCATGTGCCCGACCCCGCCTCGCGCTACAACCCGGAGGACGTGCACGGCCCCAGCCGGATCGTCGATCCCACGGCCTTCGACTGGCAGGACACCGCTTGGCGCGGCCGACATTGGGCCGAGGCGGTGATCTACGAGCTGCACGTGGGCACCTTCACCCCGGAAGGCAGCTTCCGCGCTGCCTTGGACAAGCTGGATTACCTGGCCGAACTGGGTATCACCGCCATCGAACTGATGCCGGTGGCCGATTTCCCCGGCCGGCGCGGCTGGGGCTACGACGGGGTGCTGCTGTTTGCCCCGGATGCCGCCTACGGTACGCCGGACGACCTGAAGGCCTTTGTCCAGGCGGCCCATGCGCGCGGCCTGATGGTGCTGCTGGACGTGGTCTATAACCACTTCGGTCCGGAGGGCAACTACCTGCACGTCTATGCCCCCCATTTCTTCAACCCGGATGAGCACACCCCCTGGGGCGCGGCCATCGGCCTGGGCAAGCCGCAGGTGCGCGATTTCTTCATCCACAATGCCCTGTACTGGCTTAGCGAATTCCGCTTCGACGGCCTGCGCCTGGACGCCGTGCACGCCATGCCGGCCAAGTGGCGCCTGACCTTCCTGGCCGAACTGGCCCACGCGGCGCGCAACGGACCGGGCCGCGACCGCTTGGTGCACCTGGTGCTGGAGAACGATGCCAACGAGGCGCAATACCTGGGCGACGGCTTCAACGGCATCATCAACGACGTGGTCAGCCGCAATGCCCGTCCGGTCACTGCGGGCGACGATGCGAGGGAGCACATCCCCAACCCTATCCGCGCGCAATGGAACGACGACTGGCATCACGCCATGCACGTCATGCTCAGCGGTGAGGCCGACGGCTACTACGCCGACTACGCTGACGATCCGGCCCGGCACCTGGCCCGCTGTTACGCTGAGGGCTTCGCCTGGCAGGGCGAGGCCTCGCCCTACCGGGGCGGCGAATTGCGCGGCGAGCCCAGCTGGCAGCTGCCGGCGGCCGGTTTCGTGGCCTTCCTGCAAAACCACGACCAGGTGGGCAACCGCGCCCTGGGCGAACGCCTCTCCGCCCTGACCCGGCCCCAGACCATGAAGGCGGCCATGGCGGCCATGTTGCTGTCGCCCCAGCCGCCGCTGCTGTTCATGGGCGAGGAATTCGCCGCCGCGACGCCCTTCCTGTTTTTCTGCGACTTCGGCCCCGACCTGCGTGATGCGGTGCGCGAGGGCCGTCGCAAGGAATTCGCCAAATTCGCCCGCTTCAGCGAACCGGCCGCTCGCGTAGCCATCCCCGATCCCTGCGCCCTGGAGACCTTTGCCTCCAGCCGGCTGGACTGGTCCTGCCTGGAGCGTCCGGAGCATCGGGAGCGGCTGGAGCACACCCGTCAACTGTTGCAGTTGCGCGCCTGGGAATTGAACCACCGACTCGCCGGCGCGCGCGCCCAGGAGGCCGTGGTCCTGGCGCCGGGCGCCCTGCGCGCCGCCTGGCGGCTGGGCGACGGCAGCACCCTGAGCCTGCTGCTCAACCTGTCGCGCGGGGATGTCACCGGCGTGGTGCGCCCCGCCGGACGTTGTATCCACGAATGCGATATCGAGGCCAGCCAGGCCGTGGCCGCCGGCGTGTTGCCGGCGGAGAGCGCCATCTGGTTCCTGGATTGAGCCTCACCCCATGACCGCCACCGAACTCCTGCATCGCCTGGCCGATCTGGCCGGTATCCAATCCGGCTTCCACGACATCTGGGGCAAATACCACGAGACCACCGACGAGGCGCGTGTCGCCCTGCTGGAAGCGCTGGAACTGCCCAGTCGCGACGAAGCGGCGATGGCGTGGGCAGTCCGCGATCTGGAAAACCGGGACTGGCTGCAAGTGTTGCCGCCGGTGACGGTGGCACCCGCCGGGCAGCCGGCGGTCGTGCCCCTGCACCTGCCGGAGCCGGCCCTGAGGGTCCGTCACCAATGGCGTCTGGAGCTGGAGACCGGCAAGGTGCTGGCCGGCGAAGTGTTGCCCGCCGATTTGCGCCGCCTGGGCAGCCGGGAAGTGGAGGGGGTGGCCCACCATGCCCTGGTCCTGGAGCTGCCGGCACTGGCCGATACGGGCTATCACCAGCTGCAACTGGCAGGCGCGGCGGACGGATGGGGCCATGTGGCGCACATGCCGTTGATCATCCATCCCATGCACTGCCACCAGCCCGAGGCGGTGGGTGACGGCGGCCGGGTGTGGGGCGTGTCGGCGCAGCTCTACGGCGTGCGTTCGTCGCGCAACTGGGGCATGGGCGACTTCACCGACCTGCGCCATCTGGTGGAATGGTGCGCCCAGGCCGGCGCCGGCCTGCTGGGCGTCAACCCGCTGCATGCCCTGTTCCCGCACAACCCTGCCCATGCCAGCCCTTACAGCCCGTCCAGCCGGCAATTCCTGAACGCCCTGTACATAGACGTCGAGGCGGTGGCCGATTTCGCCGAGTGCGACGCGGTGCGCGAGGCGGTGGCCGCGCCGGACTTCCAGGCCGAGCTGCGTGCCCAGCGCGGCGCCCCGCTGATCGACTACCCGGCGGTGGCGCGCCTGAAGCAGCAGATCATGCGGCAGCTCCATGCCCACTTCCGCACCCACCACCTGGACACCGGCAGCCCGCGCGGCAAGGACTTCCGCGTCTGGCAGACAGAGGGTGGCGACGACCTGCGCCGCTTCGCCCTATACCAGGCGTTGCAGGCCCATTTCCACGCCCGCGACGCCAACCTGTGGGGTTGGCCGGTCTGGCCGGAGACCTACCGCGATCACGACTCCGCCGAGGTGGCCGCCTTCGCCGCCGCCCATGGGGACGAGGTGGAGTACTACCAATACCTGCAATGGCAGGCCGAACGGCAACTGGCCGCCGTGGGCCAGCGTTCCCTGGAACTGGGTCTGGGCCTGGGGCTGTATGGCGATTTGGCGGTGGGTGTTGACAAGGGTGGCGCCGAGACCTGGATGCACCGTGACCTGTATGCCCTGGACACGCGCATCGGCTGCCCACCGGACGATTTCAACCACCTGGGCCAGGATTGGGGCCTTCCGCCCTGGATCCCGCAGCGCCTGCGGGAGGCCGCCTACACGCCCTACATCCGCATGCTGCGCGCCAACATGAAGCTGGCCGGCGCCCTGCGGGTGGATCACGTCATGGGCCTGATGCGCCTGTTCTGGGTGCCGCCCGGCAAGGATGCGCGCGCCGGCGCCTATCTGTCCTATCCGCTCGCCGATCTGCTGGGCATCCTGGCCCTGGAGAGCGAACGCAACCGGTGCCTGGTGATCGGCGAGGACCTGGGCACGGTGCCCGACGAGGTGCGCCAGGCCCTGGCCGAACTGGGCGTGCTGTCCTACAAGCTGTTCTATTTCGAGCGCGGCGAAGACGGCGGCTTCCGCCTGCCCGGCCAGTTCCCGCAACAGAGCCTGGTCGCCGCCAGCACCCACGACCTGCCCACCCTGGCCGGCTTTTGGCTGGGCGCGGACCTTGACCTGCGTACCCGATTGAACCTGTATGCCGACGAGGAACAGCGCGCCTGCCAGATCGTCGCCCGTGCCGACGACCGCGCCCGGCTGCTGCTGGCCCTGGAGCGGGAGGGCCTGTTGCCCGAGGGCACCGGCGTGCATCCGGTCAGCGTGCCGGAGATGACCCCTGCCCTGGCCCGCGCCGTACTGCGCTACCTGGCCCGCTCGCCAGCGCGCGTCTGCCTGGTGCAGGCCGAGGACATGCTGGGAGAGATCGAGCAGGCCAACCTGCCCGGCACGGTGGATCAGCATCCCAACTGGCGGCGCAAGCTGTCCCTGAACCTGGAGGAATGGCCGGGAGATGCCCGTATCCAGGCCCTGGCCGAGGCCATGCGCGCCGAGCGCGGCAGCGGCGTGCGTCCGCCCGCGCCGGCCGCTGCTGGCGGATCGGGGGGGATCGCTCCGAGGCCGGTGGTCGCGCCCCGTGCCACCTACCGGATACAGTTCAACGCCGGCTTCACCTTCCCCATGGCCACCGCCCTGGTGCCCTATCTGGCGGAGTTGGGTGTCTCCCACGTGTATTGCTCGCCCTGTCTCAAGGCCCGGTCGGGCAGCCCGCACGGCTACGACATCATCGACCACGGCGGCCTCAATCCGGAGATCGGCTCCGAGGACGACCTGGCCGCCTTCCGTGCCGCCCTGGCCGGGCACGGCATGGGGCAGATACTGGACGTGGTACCCAACCACATGGGCATCATGGGCATCGACAACGGCTGGTGGCTGGACGTGCTGGAGAACGGCCAGGCCTCGGCCTACGCGGAGTATTTCGACATCGACTGGCAGCCGGTCAAACCTAGCCTCCTGGGCAAGGTGCTGGTGCCGGTTTTGGGCGACCACTACGGCGCGGTGCTGGAGCGGGGCGAGTTGAAGCTGGCCTATGACGCGGAGCAGGGCGAGTTCAGCCTCTGGTACTGGGAGCACCGCTTTCCCATCGACCCGCGCGAGTACCCGCGCATCCTGCTCGCCCGATTGGACAGCCTGACCTTGAGCCTGGGTGCCGAACACCCCATCTGCCAGGAATTCCAGAGCCTGACCACCGCCTTCTCCCATCTGCCAGCCCGCGACGGCGCGGGCCCGGAACACCTGGCCGAGCGGCAGCGCGACAAGGTTATCCACAAGCGCCACCTGGCCGACCTGGTGAACCGTAGCCCGGATTTGCAGCGCCTGCTGCACGAGACCCTGGAGACCCTCAACGGCCGCCCCGGCGAGCCGGCCAGCTACGACGCCCTGCACCAGCTCATCGCCGCTCAGGCCTACCGGCTGGCCTTCTGGCGGGTAGCCTCGGACGAGATCAACTACCGGCGCTTCTTCGACATCAACGACCTGGCCGCGCTGCGCATGGAACGGGAGGAGGTCTTCCAGGCCGCCCACCGGTACATCGGCCAGTTGCTGCAACGGGGCTGGCTGGACGGGCTGCGCATCGACCATGCCGACGGCCTGTTCGCCCCGGCGGCCTATTTCCGGCGCCTGCAGCAGCTGCATGCCGATGCCCGGCCGAACGCCGCCACCGGCCTGTACGTGGTGGTGGAGAAGATCCTCGCCTTCCACGAGAACCTGCCCGCCGACTGGGCGGTGGCCGGCACCACCGGCTACGACGCCGGCAACCTGGTCAACGGCCTGTTCGTCGATGGCGACAACGCCAACCATCTGATACGCGGCTACGAACAATTCCTCGGCGCGCGCCAGACCTTCGAGGAGATCGTTTACGACGGCAAGCGGCTGATCATGAAAGCGGCCCTGTCCTCGGAGCTGAATGTGCTGGCCAACCGCCTGTCGCGCATCGCGGAACTGGACCGGCACACCCGCGATTACACCCTGAACAGCCTGCGCACCGCGCTCATGGAGATCACCGCCGCCTTCCCGGTCTATCGCACCTACCTGTGCGACGGCCGTATCTCCGAGGAGGACCGCCGGCATATCGAATGGGCCTGCTCGGTGGCCCGCAAGCGCGCCGGCGGCGACAACCCCGGCGTCTATGACTTCGTGCGCGACGTGCTGCTGGGCGACATCGCCGAGGGCCGCAGCGAGGCCTACCGCCAGGTGGTGCTGGACTTCGGCATGCGCTACCAGCAGTTCTCCAGCCCGGTGATGGCCAAGGGCACCGAGGACACTGCCTTCTACCGCTACCTGCCCCTGGCCTCCCTCAACGAGGTAGGCGGCGAGCCCAACCACTTCGGCGTCTCGGTCAGCGGTTTCCACCACGCCTGCCTGGACCGCGCGCGGCGCACGCCGCACGGCCTGCTGGCCGGCACGACCCACGACACCAAGCGCGGCGAGGACATGCGCGCCCGCCTGGACGTGCTCTCGGAAATCCCCGACGAATGGCGCCAGCAACTGAGCCGCTGGCACCGCCTGAACCGGGCCCGTTTTGGCCTGGTGGAGGACATGGTGGCCCCGGGCCGGCGCGACGAATACCTGTTCTACCAGACCCTGCTGGGCACCTGGCCGGACACGCCCGCCGGCGAGCCCTGCCCGGACGGCTACCTAGAACGCATCGCCGGCTACATGCTCAAGGCGGTGCGCGAAGCCAAGGAATGGAGCACCTGGACCAACCCGAACGCGGAATACGAAGGCCAGCTGCAAAACTTCGTGGGCGAGGTGCTGGCCGGAGACGGGGGGCGCCGCTTCCGGCAGGAGATCGCCCCCCTGGCCGCGCGACTGGCCCATTTCGGCTATCTCAACAGCCTCGCCATGACCCTGTTGCGCCTGACCATGCCCGGTGTGCCCGACCTCTACCAAGGCAACGAGCTGTGGGACTTCAGCCTGGTGGACCCGGACAACCGCCGGCCGGTGGACTACGAACGCCGCCGTGCCAGCCTGGACGGACTGCGCCGGGCGGCGGACGAGGGGGAGGGCGGTCTGCCGGCCCTGTGCGCCGATCTGCTCGCTTCGGCGGCCGACGGCCGGGTCAAGCAGTACGTGGTCTGGCGCACCCTGGCGCTGCGCCGGCAATATCCGGAGTTGTTCAGCCAGGGCGACTACCTGCCCATCGTCGTGGAGGGCACGCAGGGCCAGCACCTGTGCGCCTACGCCCGCAGGCATGGGGCGCAATGCGTCCTGGCCGTCGTCCCCCGGCTGACGCACACCCTGTTGGACGGCAAGACCGTCTGGCCCCTCGGCCGGCCGGTCTGGGGCGACACCCGCCTGCTCCTGCCGGAAGGACTGCCAGCCCGCTGGCGCGACGCGTTCAGCGCCGCGCGTCCGGATGTGCGGGGCGGCCGCCTGGAAGCGGCCGAGGTGATGGGCGACTTCCCGGTGGCCCTGCTGATGGCCGAGGACGGCTAGTCGCCGGCAAGGTTCAGTGCGCCGCCTCCCAGTTAGGGCCGGCGCCGGTCTCCACCCTGAGGGGCACCTTCAGGTCGGCCACCCCGCCCATCAGGCGCGGCAGGTCGGCCATCACTCGGTCCAGTTCCGCCTCCCGGACCTCCAGCACCAACTCGTCGTGGACCTGCATGATCATGCGCGACTCCAGCCGCCCCGCGTCCAGCCAGCCCTGCACGGCCAGCATGGCCAGCTTGATGAGGTCCGCGGCGGTGCCCTGCATGGGGGCGTTGATGGCGGCGCGCTCCGCGCCCTGTCGGCGTGCCGGATTGCCGCTGGCGATCTCCGGCAGATAGAGGCGCCGCCCGAACAGGGTCTCCACGTAGCCCTGCATCCTGGCCTGCTCCCGGGTGCGGGCCATGTATTCGGCGACGCCGGGATAGCGGGCGAAGTAACGGTCGATGAAGTTCTGGGCGGTGCCCCGCTCGATGCCCAGCTGGGCCGCCAGGCCGAAGGCGGACATGCCGTAGATGAGGCCGAAGTTGACCGCCTTGGCCATGCGCCGCTGCTCCGGCGCCACCTGCTCCGGGGCGAGGCCCAGCACCTCGGCGGCGGTGGCGGTGTGGATGTCCCGGTCCTCGGCGAAGGCCTGCAATAAGCGCTGGTCCCCGGACAGGTGGGCCATGATGCGCAGCTCGATCTGGGAATAGTCCGCCGAGACGATCACGAAGCCCGGCTCGGCGACGAAGGCCTCGCGGATCTTGCGGCCTTCCGGGGTGCGCACCGGGATGTTCTGCAGGTTGGGGTCCTGGGAGGCGAGCCGGCCGGTGACCGCCACCGCCTGGGAGTAGGTGGTGTGAACCCGGCCCGTTGCCGGGTTGACCATGCCAGGCAGCTTGTCGGTGTAGGTGGACTTGAGCTTGGCCAGGCCCCGGTAGTTGAGGATCAGCCGGGGCAGGGGGAAGTCCAGGGCCAGTTTTTCGAGAACTTCTTCGTCGGTGGAGGGGGCGCCCTTGGGGGTCTTCTTGATCACCGGCAGGCCCAGCTGGTTGAAGAAGATCTCCTGCAACTGCTTGGTGGAATTGAGGTTGAAGGGCTGGCCGGCGGCCGCATGGGCCTGCTGCTCCAGATCCATCATCTCCCTGGCCAGGAAATCCGAATGCCGGCGCAGCAGGCCCGCATCCAGCCTGACCCCGCGCCGCTCCATGCGCGCCAGCACCGGCAGCAGGGGCAGTTCGATGCGGCGATAGACGTAATCCAGGCCGGCGGCCGCCCGCACCTGGGGGTAGAGGGCCTCGTGCAGGCGCAGGGTGATGTCCGCGTCCTCGGCGGCGTATTCGCCCGCCCGCGCCACCTCCACCTGGTCGAAGCCGATCTGGGCGGCGCCCTTGCCGCACACCGCCTCGTAGGGGATGGTCTTCAGATGCAGATGCCGGTCGGCCAGCTCGTCCATGTTGTGGGACTTGTGGGCCTCCAGCACATAGCTCTGCAACAGGGTGTCGTGGGCGATGCCGGCGAGCTGGATGCCATGGTTGGCGAACACCTGCCAGTCGTACTTCAGGTTTTGCCCCAGCTTGGGCCGCTCCGGGTCCTCCAGCCAGCTCCGCAGGCGTTCCAGTACCCCGTCCAGGGGCAGCTGGGCGGGGGCGCCGGCATAGTGGTGGGCCAGGGGGATGTAGGCGGCCTCACCCACGCGGACGCTCAGGGAGAGGCCCACCAGCGCCGCCCGCATGGGGTCCAGGGAGGTGGTCTCAGTGTCGATGCTGACCAGTTCGGCGTCCCCGATACGTTCGATCCAGTCCTGGAGGCCGGCCTCGTCCAGGATGACGGCGTAGTCCCGGCCCGGGTCCGGAGCAGGGTCGGCGCCAGGGCTGGCCGGGTCGGCGGCCCCATCCTGCGCGGCCAGCTCGCCGAGCCAGCTGCGGAATTCGAAATGCCGGTACAACTCGATCAACTTGTCCCGTGCCTCGGGTTGCCAGTGCAGGTCCCGGAGGCCGATCTCCAGGGGCACGTCGGTCTTCACCGTCACCAGTTCCCGGCCCAGGGGCAGGAAGTCCAGGGCCTGGCGCAGGTTGTCGCCGATCGCTCCAGGTATCTCGCCGGCATGCGCCATCACGCCGTCCAGGCTACCGTAGGTGTCCAGCCACTTGACCGCCGTCTTGGGCCCCACCTTGGCGACACCGGGGATGTTGTCCACGCTGTCGCCCACCAGGGCCAGGTAATCCACGATGCGCTCGGGCGGCACGCCGAACTTGGCCCGCACGCCGGCCTCGTCCAGAGTCTCGTTGGTCATGGTGTTGATGAGGGTGACATGGGGGGTGACCAGTTGTGCCAGGTCCTTGTCGCCGGTGGAGACGACGCTCCGCATGCCCTGCGCCTCGGCCTGCCGGACCAGGGTGGCGATGACGTCGTCGGCCTCCACGCCTTCCACCATCAGCAGCGGCCAGCCGAGGGCGCGCACCGCCCCGTGCAGGGGCTCGATCTGGGCCGCCAGGTCCGCCGGCATGGGCGGCCGGTGGGCCTTGTACTGCGGGTACAATGCGTCGCGGAAGGTCTTGCCCTTGGCGTCGAACACGCAGGCCGCCGAATCGGCGGGCACCTCGCGGCGCAGCTTTTGCAGCATGCCGATGACACCCCGCAACGCCCCGGTGGGAAAGCCGTCACGGGTGCGCAGGTCGGGCAGGGCGTGGAAGGCGCGGTAAAGGTAGGATGAACCATCCACCAGCAGAAGGATCTTGGACAAACGGGAACGCCCTCATGGATAAGAAAATACCTTTGATGATCGACCCCGGCGGCAGCCACGAGGTGCAGTCATCGGCCCGGGAATCCTGGCGGATGTTCGAGATTATGGCCGAATTCGTGCAGGCCACCGAGCGCCTGGCCTGCATCCGGCCGGCGGTGACCGTGTTCGGCAGCGCGCGGGTCAAGCCCGATTCGCCTAACTACCTGCTCACCGAGGTCATCGCCCGCAAGCTTTCGGACGCGGGTTTCGCGGTCATCTCGGGGGGTGGGCCCGGCGTCATGGAGGCGGCCAACAAGGGCGCCTACTTCGGCAAGTCGCCCAGCGTGGGCCTCAACATCCAGCTGCCCCACGAACAGCATTCCAACCCCTTCCAGGACGTCAGCCAGACGTTCACCCACTTCTTCGCCCGCAAGGTCATGTTCGTCAAGTTTTCCAGCGCCTACGTGATCATGCCGGGCGGCTTCGGCACCCTGGACGAGCTCATGGAGGTGCTCACCCTGGTGCAGACGGAGAAGATCCGGCGCATCCCCGTCATCCTGGTCCAGTCCGCCTATTGGGGGAAGCTGGTGGACTGGTTCCGCAACACCGTGGTGGAACAGGGCATGATCGACGCGGCAGACCTGGAACTGATCCGCGTCATCGACCGGCCGGAAGAGGTGGTGGAGGCCATCTTCCAGCACTACGAGACGCGCGGTTTCGTACCGTCCGGCAGGGAGCGCGAGATCCTGTTCAATCTGTGACGGCCGCGTGGCGGCTGTCACCACGGGGCATGGGCGGACCTGCTAGACTCAAATTGAAATTCCACCGAGAGAAGAATATGCGTCTTACTGTCCTGGCCGCACTTTGTGCGTTGGCCCTGCCCCTCCGGGCTGCGCCGCCCCCCGACCTCCAGCCCGTGCCGGACATCCCGCCCCCACCGGGCATCGTTGACGCGGATTTGGAGCCGCAGGTCACCATCACCCAGCGCGGCGAGGACCGGGTCGAGGAGTTCCGCATCAAAGGCCGCCTTTATCTCATCAAGGTCACCCCGTCCCACGGCAAGCCCTATTTCCTGCTGGACCCCAAGGGCAACGGACAGTTCGTCCGCCATGATGACCTGTCGCCCAATTTCCAGGTGCCCATGTGGGTGATCCTGGAGTTCTGAACGGCCAGCGCGGAATCACTTTTCGCGGACGGATGATCGAATCGGTCTGGGTCTGATGGCGCAACTCACCATCGCACGTGTACCGGCCGGTGAAGGCATGGCCTGGCTCAAGCAGGCCTGGGGTGTCTTCAAGGTGGCCGCCATCCCATGGTCCGGCATGACCGCCGCCGCCTTCCTGGCCATCATGCTCGCCGCCCAGATTCCCTGGGTGGGCAAGTACTTGGTGGAACTCCTGTCGCCGCTGCTGGTGGCGGGCTACATGTCCGCCAGCCGCGCGGCCGAAGAAGGCCAGCCGGTCACCTTCCTGCACCTGGGTGCCGGCTTCCGGGAAGCGTCGCGTTTGCAACTGCTGGTGGTGGGCGGCCTCTATCTGCTGGGTGTGCTGCTGATCGACCAGATCATGCGTCTGCTCGGCGGGCAGGGCTTCCAGGAGCTTCTGACGCTCGCCCAGCAGCCCCGCAACCTGAGCCCGGAAGAGGCCCAAGCCATGCTAGGCGCGGCCCTGCCGGCCCTGCTGCTGGGCATGCTGCTGTTCACGCCCCTGCTGATGGCCACCTGGTTCGCGCCGGCCCTGATCCTGTTCGAGGCTTACAAGCCCGGCAATGCCATGTGGTGGAGCCTGTGGGCCTGCGGCGTGAACTGGCGT
The DNA here is from genome assembly GCA_002360535.1 of Thiobacillus sp. UBA3361. Taxonomy (GTDB): domain Bacteria; phylum Pseudomonadota; class Gammaproteobacteria; order Burkholderiales; family Thiobacillaceae; genus UBA3361. The sequence continues at coordinate 2,348 of DEQR01000062.1, read as the reverse complement.
CCGCTGCTGTTCTATACGTCGCTGCTGGGTCTGGCGGCCCTGCCGGCCCTGCTGATCCCCTTCGGCCTGGGATTGCTGGTGTTCATGCCCTGGGCCATGATTTCCACCTATGCCGCCTATCGCGGCATGTTCGTTCCCGTCGAGAAACCTTGAATCATGATCTGTTACGCCTGCCTTTGGTTATTGGTCCTCGCCCTGCTTTCCTTCAACAGCCGAGCCGAGGCTGTGCGTCCACCCACGCGCTTCGGCGACACCCTGTTCCAGATTTTCCAGCACGAGCGTTGTCTCAACTGCCACCAGTTCAACAGCCGGCGCAGCAACGGCAAGTCCTACACCAGCCATCGCAACCGCTATCTGTGCGAGAACTGCCACCGGCCATCGCTGACCGGGCTGCCGGAGGGCGGCTGGATCGCCCCCAACGCGCGCATGGATTACACGGGCCTGAACGCCCGCGAAACCTGCGAACTGACCAAGCGCAACGTGGGCAGCGGCGACAAGAACGCCTTGCTCCATGAGCACATGCTGCACGACGTCCGCATCCGCTGGGCGCTGGAGTCCGGCATGACGCCGGGTGGGCGTTTTCCCGCCGTGCCCGGCGGCTACTGGACCTGGAAGCAGGCCGTGGAGGACTGGGCCAAGTCCGGCATGCCCTGCGACTAGCGGACCGGCGCCATCGCCGCGGGCGTGACATCGTGCCTGAGCTGTCCCTGCTGACCGCCTTCCTCACCGGCCTGATGGGTGGCGCCCACTGTGTGGGCATGTGCGGTGGCATCGTCGCCGCCATGTCCTTTCAGGCCGGCCGGCGGCAACCCCTGCGTTTTCACCTGGGCTACAACCTGGGCCGCATGTCCAGTTACGTGGCCGCCGGCGTGTTGGCGGGCCTGGTGGGATCGGCTGCTTTCCTGACCGAGCGCCTGTGGCCCGTCCAGCAGGGCCTGTACATCCTGGCGCAGATCGTCCTGATCCTGCTGGGCCTCTATCTGGCCGGGCTGAACCGCTATGTACTGGTGCTGGAAAACCTGGGCGGTCACTTCTGGAAACGCTTGCAGCCTCTGTTCGGGCGACTGCTGCCGGTGCGCAGCTTCCCCCAGGCGCTGGCCGCCGGCGCCGTCTGGGGCTGGCTGCCCTGCGGCTTGGTCTATAGCGTGCTGGTGGTGGCCCTGGCCAGCGGCGGTGCCGCGCGGGGCGGACTCTATCTGCTGGCCTTCGCCCTAGGCACGTTGCCCAATCTGCTGGCCATGGGCTGGGCGGCGGAGCGCCTGCGCCAATGGACCCGTGCGCCGGCTTTCAGGCTGTTCGCCGGTCTGCTGGTGGCGGGTTTCGGGGTCTGGGGATTGCTTCAGCTGCTGCCGCTACGCTGACGGCGCATCAGGGTTTCGGTCCAATCCGGGGGTGGTGCGGTGTGCCCCAGGCGCGCATAGCGTCCGACTTCGTTCTCGTACCAGCCCGTGTCATGTCGGTTGGGTTCGGCCTCGTAACCCCACCAGGCCCCGTCCGCGTCCTGGGCGATCCATTCCACCCAGGCGGGCGCCGCTGCGATGTCCGCGGGCAGGCCCGACATGCCCCGGCTCAATCCAGCGCGATTATTGGGCGGGAAACAGCCGGCTGAATTCGGCCTTGACCAGCTTGCCGAGGACGTTCACGTTGACCAGGAAGGTCAGGGCGTTGGAACCGTTGAGGCGGAACTCGCCCAGATAGTGCACGCCGCTCTGGTCGCGCAGTTCCCGGACCGGGATGTTGATCAGGTTATTGTTCTGGTTCAGCGCGCCGGCATAGATCTGCGCCGGTACGGCGATGGTCTTGCTGCCCTGGGTCCGGTTCACGGCGATGGTGAGCAGGCCGCGGCCGGCCTCGCGGGTCACGTTGTAGCTTTCCGACGCCTGGGCGGTGAGTTCCGTCGCCGGGATGGCGTTGACTACCACCTCCAGGTCGCCCTGATGGAAGGTTTCGGCCTGCGCGGGTAAGGCGGCGACGGCCAGCATAAGTAAAAACATACGGATAAACATGGACTTCTCCTCACACGACAAAAAACCTCGGAGCGGGATATCCGGTCCTCGGCATTTGCCCGGCACGGCCTGCGGGCGTCTGAATGACGCCTCTTTCTGCGTGCTAGACTGCACCGGCCAAGCATTATTTCAGCAAATTGAATTATAGCGCAGCCGCCTATGACCCAGATGACCCCCCAGGAGATCGTCCACGAGCTGGACAAGCACATCGTCGGTCAGGATGCGGCCAAGCGCGCCTGCGCCATCGCCCTGCGCAACCGCTGGCGGAGGCAGCGGGTGGCTGAGCAGCTGCGTCAGGAGATCACCCCCAAGAACATCCTCATGATCGGCCCCACCGGCGTG
>DEQR01000052.1 GCA_002360535.1 Thiobacillus sp. UBA3361 | reverse complement strand
CCAGGTCCTCCATCATCTGGATAGCCTCCAAGCGCTTGGTGGCGGCCGGGGTGATCCTGGCCTCGCCGGGCGGGGTGAGCAGGTAGGCATAGGCCTGGTGGTGGGAGCGGCCCACCCGGCCCCGGAGCTGGTGCAACTGGGCCAGGCCGAACTTGTCCGCCCGGTTCATCAGAATGGTGTTGGCGGTGGGCACATCGATGCCGGTCTCGATGATGGTGGTGCACAAGAGCAAATTGAAACGCTGGTGGGTGAAGTCGCGCATCATGTGTTCCAGTTCCCGCTCCGCCATCTGGCCGTGGGCCACGCCGACGCGCGCCTCGGGCAGCAACTTCTCCAGCTTCTCGCGCATGGTCTCGATGGTTTCCACCTCGTTGTGCAGGAAGTAGATCTGCCCGCCGCGCTTCAGCTCGCGTAGCACCGCCTCGCGGATCAGGCCCTCGGACCAGGGCTGGACGAAGGTCTTGATGGACAGGCGCTTCTGGGGCGCGGTGGCGATCACCGAGAAGTCGCGGATGCCCTCCAGGGACATGGCCAGCGTCCGGGGGATGGGGGTGGCGGTCAGGGTGAGCACGTCCACCTCGGCGCGCAGTTCCTTGAGGCGCTCCTTCTGGCGCACGCCGAAGCGGTGCTCCTCGTCGATGATCACCAGACCCAGGTTCTTGAACTTGATGTCCTTCGACAGCAGCTTGTGGGTGCCGATGGCGATGTCGATGCGCCCCTGGGCCAGGCCCTCCAGGGCGGCGCCCACCTCCTTGGTGGTGCGGAAGCGGGACAGCTCCGCCAAGCGCACGGGGAACTCGGCGAAGCGGTCGGAGAAGGTCTGGAAATGCTGCTCCGCCAGCAGGGTGGTGGGGCACAGCACCGCCACCTGGCGGCCGCCGGCCACCGCCATGAAGGCGGCGCGCAGGGCCACCTCGGTCTTGCCGAAGCCCACGTCGCCGCACACCAGCCGGTCCATGGGCTTGCCCGAGGCCATGTCCTTTTCCACGGCGGCGATGGCGGCCAGCTGGTCGGGGGTCTCCTCGAAGCCGAAGCCCTCGGCGAAGGCCGCCAGGTCGTGCTGCCCGACCTCGAAGGCGTGGCCCTGGCGGGCGGCGCGCTGGGCATACAGGTTCAGCAGCTCGGCGGCGGTGTCGCGGGCCTTTTCCATGGCCCGCCGCTTGGCCTTTTCCCACTGGCCGCTGCCCAGCTTGTGCAGGGGCGCGGTGTCCGGGTCGCCGCCCATGTAGCGGCCGATGAGGTGCAGGTGGGCCACCGGCACGTAGAGCTTGTCGCCGCCGGCGAACTCCAGGGTCAGGAACTCCTCGGTGCCGTCGCCCAGATCCATGCCGGTCAGGCCTCGATAGCGGCCGATGCCGTGCTGCACGTGCACCACCGGGTCGCCGATCTTCAGCTCGGAGAGGTCGCGCAGCAGGCCCTCCACCTGGGTCTGCTTGGCGGCGCGGCCGGCGCGGGTGCTGGGCGCGCGGGCGTAGAGCTCGGTCTCGGTGAGCACCGCCAGCCCGAGTTCCAGGTCGATGAAGCCGGCCGCCAGCGGGCCGGTGGTCAGGTGCAAGAGGCAAGGGGCAAGGGGCAAGGGCTGGGCAGGCCAGTCTTCCATCAGCTCGGGCCTGAGGCCGTATTCGGCCAATGCCGAGGCCATGGTTTCGCGCCGGCCGAGGCTTTCGGCGACCAGCAGGGTGCTGCCCGGAAAGTTCTCCAGATGGGCGCGCAGCCGCGCGTAGGGGTCGTCGGCGCGGCGGTCGGCGGCCACGTCGGGGGCGGGGGCATAGGGCAGGGGGGTCGCGGCGGGCTGTGGGTGTGCCCCTTCCCCCTCGACGGGGGAGGGAGTGGTGGGCAGCGGGTCGAAGGGCATCAGCTCCAGCCGCCCAAACGGCCGCAGCCGGCCATAGAACTGGTCCACGGTCAGGAACAGCGCCTCCGGTGGCAGCAGCGGCCGGTCCTTGTCGCCGGCGAGCAGGCGGTGGCGGCTGGCGGTGTCGCGCCAGAAATCCTCCACCGCGCGTTGCACGTTACCGTGCAAGACCACGCCGAGGCCCTCCGGTAGGTAGTCGAACAGCGTGGCGGTGGCGTCGAAGAACAGCGGCAGGTAGTACTCGATGCCGGCCGGCGCCAGCTTGTTGGACACGTCCTTGTACAGCTTGCTCTTGGACGGGTCGCCCTCGAAGCGGTCGCGGAAGGCCTGCCGGAAGCGGGTCACGCCGGCCTCGTCCAGGGGGTACTCCCGCGCCGGCAGCAGGCGGATGTCGTTGACCTTGTACAGGGTGCGCTGGTTGTCCGGATCGAAGGTGCGCAGGCTTTCGACCTCGTCGTCCAGCAACTCGATGCGGAACGGCAGGGCGGCGCCGGTGGGGTAGATGTCGATGATGCCGCCCCGCACCGCGAATTCGCCCGGCGACAGGACTTGGTTCACCGCGCTGTAGCCGGCCTTGGCCAGGCGCTGGCGCAGGGCCTCCACGTCCAGGCGCTCGCCCTGCTTGAGCAGGAAGGCGTGGGCGGCCAGGAAGTCGGGCGGGGCCAGGCGCTGGGTGGCGGTGGCGGCCGGGGCAATGAGCAGGTCCAGCCTGCCCTGGCTGGCCTGCCACAGGGCTTCCAGCCGTTCGGAGATCAGGTCCGGGTGGGGTGAAATGGGGTCGTAGGGCAGGGTCTCCCAGTCGGGAAACAGGCGCACAGCCAGACCGGGGTCGAACCAGGCCGTCTCTTCGGCCAAACGGGCGGCGTCCTGGGCGGAGGCGGTGAGCACCAGCAGGCGCGCGCGGCGGGCCAGGCCGGCGATGGCCTGGGCATCGGCGGAGCCCGGCGGCTGGGAAAGCCGCAGGCGCTGGCCGGGTGGGGGCAAATCGGGGACGGGGGACATGAGGGACATCGTAAGTGCAGGTGTCGATTATCCCAAAACGGGCGGATAGGCGACCGGCGGATTGCGCTACGCGTACCCCGCTACACTGGTTTTGCGCTCATCGACCTACCCGCCGGCCGCCTGGTTCATGCGCAGCAGGCGCTGGCAGAGGGTGGCGATGATGCGCCGGGACAGGGGCGCCGAGTAGCGCATCAGTTCCTCCAGCATCTGGGGCGGCAGGGCCAGCAAGGTCACCTCGCCATGGGCCTTCACCGTGGCGGTGCGCTTTTCCCCCAGTAGGTAGGCCATCTCGCCGAACAGCTCCCCCTCGCCCAGCTGGCCGAGGTGTTTCTCCTGGCCGTCGAAGCGCTTGTACAGGTCCACCTGGCCGGCGTAGAGGAAGTAGGCGGTCTGGGCATCGTCGCCCTCGCGGATGACGGCCTCGCCCGCGACAAAGGTCTGTCCGTAGCGGGCCAGCAGGCGGTTGGCGCGGCCGAACACGTAGCTCTCCAGCTTGCCGGCGCCCTGGCCGGTGCCCCCCAGGAACAGGCGCTCCAGGGCGGCCACGTCCACCTTGGAGAGGGCGTACAGGCACTGGGCCCAAAAATAGAAGGCCAGGCAGGCGAAATAGGCGCCGATGAGAATGAACACCACGCCCCCCAGGGCGCCATAGACGGCGCGGTATTTCTCCACACTGAAGAACAGCTGGAAGCCGGAGAACAGCAACAGCAGCGTGAGCGAGGCGACCAGGGCGACACGGGCGGCGGCGCGGACCCGCGGCCGGCGCAGGGGCATGCGCCAGTAGGCGGCGAAGATCAAGCCCCAGATGGCCAGCAGGAGCACCAGCAGGTTGAGCCCCTGCAGCAGCTGCGCCCGGCCAGCGCCCAGCAGCTCGGTGCGGGCGAAATAACCGATGGCCGTCTGGGCGGTGGCGGCCAGTCCCACCAGCAGGAAGGCCACCGGCAGGATGATCAGGGGCAGGGTCCAGGAGACCACCAGCTTGCGCTTGCTGTCGTCCGGGAAGATGACCTGGAAGGCGGACTGCACCGCCTGGATCAGGCCACGTGACGACAGCACCAGGGTCAGCACGCCCACGCCCCCGGCGGTCAGGCGGGCGCGGTTGGGGATGAAGCCCATATCCGCCAGTTGATCCAGCCTGAGCTGGTCGTAGAAGGCGGCCAGCAGGATGGCGGCCCAGTTGGACTGCTCGGCCAGGGCCGCCAGCCATTGCAGGGCGATGGTCATGAGCAGCAGCAGGGGTGTGGCGGACAGCATCAGGAAAAAGGCCGTGGCCGCCGCGTGGTTGCCCAGGCCGTTCCGGGTGAACAGGCGCGCCGTGGTCAGGCCCAGCTGCATCAGCCAGTCCAGGGATTCGCGGCGGGGGTCGGACAGGGTGGCCTTCATGATGCGGGGAAAATACTATGGATTCGGAAACCACGGCCACAACGCTTTCGCCGGTGCCGCGTCCACCCCTACCGTAGGTCGCCAATCCTTCGGTGACACCCTTCGGCAGGTCATGATTCGTTCCGATCGCCGCACCCGGGGGAGTATGGCGAAGTCGAGCAAGGGGTGGATTCGGACGCCCCCCGCGCAACAGGCTAAAATGCCGGCCTTTCCCCTCAGGCCCCGACCATGTCGCTGATCCGCCCCTTCGCCGCCCTGCGCCCCGCCCCCGGTCGCGCCCAGGAAGTCATCGCCCCGCCCTACGACGTGCTCAACACCGCCGAGGCCCGCGTGCTGGCGGAAGGCCGTCCATGGAGCTTCCTGCACATCTCCAAGCCGGAGATCGACTTGCCCGCCGACACCGACCCCTACGCCCCGGAGGTCTATCGGAAGGCGGCCGACAACCTGCGCCACATGCTGGCGGAAGGGGTGCTGAAGCAGGACGACCGGCCCTGCTACTACGCCTACCGCCTGATCATGGGGGAGCACACCCAGACCGGCCTGGTGGCCGCCGCCAGCGTGGCGGACTACGACACCAACCGCATCCGCAAGCACGAGTTCACCCGTCCGGACAAGGAGGACGACCGGGTGCGCCAGATCGAGGCCCTCAATGCCCAGACCGGCCCGGTGCTGCTGGCCTATCCGGCCCAAGCCGAGGTGGACGCCATCTTGGCCGCAGCCACCCAGCACGCGCCCGATCAGGACGGCGTGGGGGAATCGGGGGTGCGCCACACCCTGTGGGTGATCCACGACGCGGCCACCGTCGCTCGCCTAACGGAGCTGTTCGACAACCTGCCGGCCCTGTACATCGCCGACGGCCACCACCGCTCGGCCGCCGCCTCCCGGGTGTGCGCCGCGCGCAAGGTGGCGAGTTTGGCGGCAGGCGCGGGACATACCGGCGAGGAGAGCTACAACTACTTCCTCACCGTCATCTTCCCCCACGACCAGATGCGCATCCTGGACTACAACCGGGTGGTGAAGGACCTGAGCGGCCTGAGCGAGGCAGCCTTCCTGGACAAGCTGGCCGGCGCCTTCGCCGTGGAGGACGCCCCCGGCCCCGTCAGCCCGGCCCGGCCGGGCGAGTTCGGCCTGTACCTGAGCGGCCGCTGGCGCAAGCTGACCATCAAGCCGGCCCTGATCCCCGCCGACCCGGTGGGCCGCCTGGACGTGAGCCTGCTGCAGGACAATCTCATCGCCCCCATCCTGGGCATCGCCGACCCGCGCCGGGACAAGCGCATCGACTTCGTGGGCGGCATCCGCGGCCTGGCCGAGCTGGAGAAGCGGGTGAACAGCGGCGAGATGGCCCTGGCCCTGTCCCTGCACCCCACCCGCATGGAGGACCTGATGGCGGTGGCCGACGCCAACGAGGTGATGCCGCCCAAGTCCACCTGGTTCGAGCCCAAGCTGGCGGACGGCATGGCCTCCCACATGCTGGACTGACCGCGTGCCCATCCCGCTGCCCTGGCCGGCCATCGACACCGTCCTGCTGGACATGGACGGCACCCTGCTGGACCTGCATTACGACAACCACTTCTGGCGTGAATACGTGCCGGCCCGGTTCGCCGAGAAGCACGGCCTCACCGAGGGCGAGGCCCTGGAGGAATGCTTCCGGCGCTACAACGCCAAGCTGGGCACCCTGGAGTGGTACTGCGTGGACTACTGGACCGAGCAGCTCAACCTGGACATCGAGCGCCTGAAGGAAGAAGTGGCCCACCTCATCGCCGTGCACCCGGACGTGCCCGAGTTCCTGGCCGCCGTCCGCACCGCCGGCAAGCGGGTGGTGCTGGTGACCAACGCCCACCACAAGGCGCTGACCCTGAAGATGCAGCGCACCGGCCTGGACGCCCACTTCGACGCCATCCATTCCGCCCACAGCTTCGGCCTGGCCAAGGAACAGGGCGAGTTCTGGAGCAGGCTGCGCCGGACGGAGCCCTTCGACCCGGCCCGCACCCTGCTGGTGGACGACAGCCTGCCCGTGCTGGACGCCGCCCGGGGCTACGGCATCGCCCACCTGCTGGCCATCCATCAACCCGACACCCGGCAGCCGGACAAGGACGTGGGCGGCTATGCCGCCCTGCGCACCTTCGCCGACATCATGCCGGTCACCCGAGGCACGCCATGACCCTGACCCAGGACGAACTGCTGGCCCTGCGTCGCTGCTACCTGTTTTCCGGCCTGGACGAACAGGATTTCCGGGACGCGGTGAGTCGCGCCGGGCCGGTCAGCCTCACGGCTGGGCAGAGCCTGTTCGTCCAGGACCAGCCGGTCACCGCCTTCTATTACGTGCTGCACGGCCTGATCCGCCTGTACCGCACATCGCCCGTGGGCGACGAGAAGGTCATCGAACTGATCGGACCCGGCCGCTTCTTCGCCGAGGCGGCCCTGTTCATGGGCGGGCGCTATCCGGTGAACGCCATGGCCCAGGCTGACAGCCGGCTGATCGCCATCGACGGCCCCGCGTTCAAGACCTGGCTGATCCAGGATGCCAACCGCTGCGTGCGCCTGCTGGCCGCCACCAGCGCGAGACTGCACAAGATGGTCAACGAGATCGACCGGCTGACCCTGATGAAGGGCGCAGACCGGCTGCTGCAATACCTGCTCGACCACGCCGACCCGGACGAATCCGGCCGCCAGGTGGTGGACCTGGAGGCGCCCAAGCAGGTCATAGCGTCCCGCATCGGCGTCAAGCCGGAGACCTTTTCCCGCCTCCTGCACAAGCTCAGCGACCTGGGCTATCTGGAGGTCCAAGGCAACCGGGTCTATATCAAGGAAGGCGACGACCTGCGCGACGCGCGGGTGGAGTGAGGTGGAGTGAAATTCGCGCCGGGCCGTGAAAAAAGCCCACACGGGGTGGGCTTTGATATGTCTTTGGCGGAGACGAAGTCCGCCATAGTTGTGTTTCACAAAGTTCCATGACTTGCCGCGCAGTGCCATATTCTGAGCGGATTAACAAATCCGCTTGTTTCATATCGCCCCATTACCTATCATAAAATCCTGAAATTATTGATGGGTTTTATTCGGGGTATCCATGATGGGTGCCTTGTTTGGAGGGGCGATGGGTAGGGTTGCGCAGGCGCTGAGCTTCAAGACGGTGGAGAAGCTGTCCAAGGTGGAGGGCATGCACGCCGTGGGCGGCAGCCGTGGTCTGTACCTGCAATGCAAGAACGGCGGGGCGTCCTGGATTCTGCGCATCATGATAGACGGCAAGCGCCGGGACATAGGGCTGGGCTCGTACCACGATGTCAGCCTGGAAGAAGCTCGCGACAAGTGCATGGACCTGAGACGCAAGGTCCGCTCCGGCATCGACCCGCTGGAGGACAAGCGTCGCGCCAAGCAGGATCGCCAGATCGCCAAGGCCAAGGCCATGACCTTCGCCGAGTGCGTGGAGGCCTACCTGGACGCCCACGAGGACGCCTGGAAGAACCCCAAGCACCGCCAGCAGTGGCGCAACACCCTGAACACCTACGCCTTACCCCATTTCGGCGACCTACCGGTGGCGGTCATCGATACCGGCCTGGTCATGAAGTCCTTGGAACCAATCTGGAAGACTAAGACCGAGACGGCCTCGCGGCTGCGCGGGCGTGTCGAACAGATTCTGGATTGGGCCACGGTGCGCGGCTACCGTCAGGGTGAGAACCCGGCGCGCTGGAAGGGGCACATGGACAAGCTGCTGCCCAAGCCCTCCAAGGTGGCCAAGGTCGAGCACCATCCCGCCCTAAGCTACAAGGAGCTTCCGGGATTCATCCTCGCATTGCGCAGTATGGACGGACTGGGCGCCAGGGCGCTGGAATTCGCCATTTTGACCGCCGCGCGTTCCGGTGAGGTACGCGGGGCTACCTGGCCAGAGATCGACCTCAAGTCCTGCATGTGGATCGTTCCTGCCGAGCGCATGAAGGCCAAGCGCGAACACCGCGTACCGCTCACCGCCGCCGCCGTGGACCTGCTCAAGGCGTTGCCACGCATTGACGGGGCGGACCTGTTGTTTCCAGGAACCAAGGGCAAGCTGTCCGACATGACCTTGTCTGCCGTCTTGAAGCGCATGGGACGCGGCGACCTGACCGTTCATGGTTTCCGCTCCACGTTCCGTGACTGGGCAGCCGAGATGACCAACCACCCCAGAGAGGTGGCCGAGATGGCACTCGCCCACGCCGTGGGGGACAAGGTGGAAGCCGCTTACCGGCGCGGCGACCTGCTCAAGAAACGCTACCGGCTCATGGAGGACTGGGCCAGGCACTGCGAGACCACCCAGGTTGACGGCGATAACGTGTTGCCGTTTGTGATGGGCATGCACACTTGACATGTGTAACGTCACGCTATACGGTTGAACCGTGATCAAGACATTCCTGCACAAGGGACTGAAAGTCTTCTTCGAGACAGGCAAGAAGGCAGGCATCCAGCCGCACCATGCGCCACGGATCAGTCGGCAGCTGGCGCGCCTCGATTTGGCCCAGGGTCCGGAAGACATGAATGTCCCGGGATGGGGACTGCACCCATTGACCGGTGGATTGGCTGGCCATTACTCGATCACGGTGAACGGCAACTGGCGCATCACCTTCCGGTTCGAGGGTAAGGACGCGGTGCTCGTGGATTACCAGGACTATCACTGAGAGGATCAGAAGATGATGACCAAGATGCACAACCCTCCTCACCCCGGAGAGACCCTGCGGGATGACGTGTTGCCTACCCTGGGCCTAAGCGTGACCCAGGCGGCGGAACAGCTTGGCGTGACCCGTGCAACCCTGTCACGGGTGCTGAACGGCCGCGCGGCGATTTCCCCTGAAATGGCCCTGCGACTGGAAAACTGGCTGGGGGTCGAGCATGGCGGCCGGGCTGATACCTGGATCGCCCAGCAAGCCGCGTATGACCTGTGGAAAGCCCGCAAGGCGGGGGCACCCAAGGTCATGCCCTTGAAGCTGGCGGCGTAGTTCAACCGTCCCCGGTGCGGTACACCGGGATTGGGGCCAGCTGGTCGGAAATACACGGGGTGGCACTGCTTCGACGCATCCGAGACGAATAATGAAGTACCGCGTCAGCGTCAACTATCAGCCCATCACGGATCAGCAGATCAAGGAGATTACGGAAGTCGTCGGGCATGAGGCTAATGGCATGGCCCTCATGCGCTTGCAGCTTGACGAAGCGGCCGAGGAATTCATCGTCGGCCATCACTGGCAGTCGTTTTCCTCACCTTCAGGCTTGGTAAAGCTGTTGACCCGGATCAGTAAGGCGGCGCAGAAGCTTTCTGATCGACTGAGCAGTGGAGACAAGCGGGCCACCGATGCCGCCCGCCGGCTCGTTGCTGCCCTCGTGGCCACGCAAGACAGCTTCGAGCTCGAGTCCATTCTCAATGTTGGCATCGGCGGAAAAAGGGAAGATCGCCTGGGTCCACTGGTGGATGACTTGAGGCATGCGGATGCGGATCGCCTGGCTACCCTCATGCCTGCCATCGAAATGCTGAGGAAAGTGGCCGAAGGTGCGGCTTCGAGGTTGGCCACACAGAAAAACCACGGGAGAGACAGACACCAGAAAAACCACGCCGTGGTCACGCTCCTCGAAGAACTGCGGCGCATCTACATGGAACACTTCGGGCGCATAGGAATTGCCAGTGATTATGGGGCAGGTGGGCCGTTCATTAGATTTGTTGAAGGCGTCTTGGATGCCATTTCGCGCAATCTCTCAAGCGAGATTGTTGAAAGCGATCCACAGATTACAAACACGCTTGGTATGACCGGTAATGCAATACGCCAGGCGGTGCGACGCATAGAAGACAACCAAGCGGAATTAGATGCTTCGGCCATTCTTGAGGCGAGCATCACGTACCTGGCAGGGATGTCCGTGGAGGCCATCAAGAAACTCCTCACGAAGAAATAATCCTGATTTGGCCATATTTTTTTGGCTGCTTGCCATAGCGTAGCGCCACGGTCCGCTGCGTCCTATGACGTGAGCCAGCGCCCAGCAGTGGACCAGGGCGTGGCAGGAGCACAATATGGCCATCAGTACCCCAATCGGTGAGGATAGCCTAGCGTTTCGTGACGCTTTCGCCGCTGCCCTCGGCGACATGCCGAGGAGCACGTTTCTGAGGCATCAGGCCTCAGGACTCATCCCCCCACCTGACACCCGCATTGGACGCAGGCCTGCCTGGCGAATTTCGACCATCCGCGCAACAGTAGATCGGCTCGTTGCTGCCGGCGATACCGGTGCACCCAAGACACCCACCAGACGCCGGAGGTCGGCATGACTGCCCCACGCGCCCAGGACGGCACGGTCCACGTGTGCCCAGCCTGTCCCTGCGCCTGGTGCGATCAACCAGGCTGCAAGGTTCCGGTCCGCACTGGCTGGCTCTCCCGTGCCGTGCTTCGACTGGCCATGTTGGATTTACTCCCCGTGAGCATGGCCGAATGGTTGCGCCGCTGGCCTGGGTGGAGGTGATTGATGAACGCGACCCCGACGCGCGGGCGCTTCGGCTTCCGACGCGACCGCCTCCCCTCCGCCGCCGACTACTACCCCACCCAGGGCATCAAACTCATCGGGCGCGGGGCATGGCGCGACACCATCTGCCCTTTCCACCCTGACACACGGCCCAGCCTGCGGGTACGCATCGAGACCGGGGCATTCCGCTGCATGGTGTGCGGTGCCCATGGCGGGGACGTGCTGGCTTTCCACATGCAACGCCACGGACTGCGCTTCATCGAAGCCGCCAAGGCCCTGGGCGCTTGGGAGGATGGACAATGACCCGCGCCAGCGAAACCCCCAAGCAAGCGGCCCGGCGACTGGCGGCCAGTGCCCTCCGCAACGGCTTCAAGCCCCAGGCCCTGCACGAGTACCACGGCCAGGACGGTGCCCCCCTGTTCTGGCGCATCCGCCTGAAACACCCCGACACCGGGGAGAAGTGGATTCGCCCCATGAAGCTGAACGGTCAGGGCTACACCTTGGGCGAACCAGAATTCCCCAATGGCAAACCCCTTTACCACCTGGACGAGCTGGCCGCCCGGCCCACCAACGACGTGTACGTGGTGGAAGGCGAGACCTGCGCCGATGATCTGGCGAAGGCCGGCCTACTGGCCACCACCAGCGGCGGTGCCGACTCGGCGGGAAAAGCCGACTGGACAATTCTTGCCGGGCGAACCGTTACCCTCTGGCCCGACAACGACGAAGCCGGCCGGCACTACGCTGAAGCCGTGGCGGAAATCCTACGGGGCCTGGGTTGCACCGTGCGCATGATCGACGTGGCCGCCCTGTACCTGCCCCCCAAGGGGGATGCAGTGGACTGGCTGGAAGCCCATTCTGATGCGACAGGGGAAGACATCGCCGCATTGCCCAGGATGGGGATGCCGGGACCATTGGAGGGCCACCAGGGCACGCAAACGACGCCGGAAATACCTGAAAAGCATGGGCAGGCCCAAGAGCACGTGCCTGACGCCATCCTGGCAAGCCGGCAAGCCACCGATTCAACTTCGCCGATAAATATTCCTGGGGTATCACAGGTATCAGGGGTGCAAGCCAGCTACGACGGGCCTTCCGCTGATACCCCTGGGGGGTATCAAGAGGTATCAGGGGTATCCAGCCCCATCCCCGGCATCAGCGAACGCCCCCGCTTCATTGTGTTCGATGACTGGACCGAAGCCGGCGGCGCGAAGTACCGGCCCGGCGTCTGGCATTTCGGCGTCAAGCAAGCCAAGGGCGACACCCCGCCGATGCTGATGGAAACTTGGGTCTGTTCGCCGCTGCATGTCGAAGCCGTCACCTTCGACGGGCAGGACAACAACTTCGGGCGGCTGCTGCGATTCAGGAACACCCTGGGCCGGTGGCGGGAATGGGCCATGCCGATGGAAATGCTCAAGGCCGGCGGCGATGACCTGCGCGGCGAGTTGTTGAGCATGGGCGTTGAAATCGACCCCCTGGCGAAAACCCTGCTGGCGAACTACCTGCAAGCCAAGCCGCCGAAACGCCGGATGCGCTGCGCCCTGCAAGTCGGCTGGTGCGATGATTCCTTCGTCCTGCCGGACACGGTTATCGGCCCCAAGGCTTCCGGCGTGATATTCCAGACCGGCGAGCGGGGCCACGACGAGCACACAAAGGCCGGCACCCTGGAAGGTTGGAAAGCCGAAATCGCGGCGCGGGCGGTGGGCAACCCCCTGCTGGCCTTGGCCCTGTCGGCATCCTTCGCGGGGCCGCTGCTGGCCCGCTGCAACGCGGAAGGCGGCGGGGTTCACTTTGTCGGCGATTCCAGCACCGGCAAGACCACCGCGATTGAAGCGGCCTGTTCCACCTGGGGCGGGCCGAACTACCGGCGAAGCTGGCGGGCAACAGCCAACGGCATGGAAGGCGCGGCGGCGCTATTCAATGATTGCCTGCTGGCTTTGGACGAAATCAGCGAATGCGACCCCCGCGAAGTGGGGGCCATCGTTTACGCCCTGGGCAACGGGCGCGGCAAGCAACGGGCCAGCCGAAGCGGCGCGGCTCGTGGCGTAGTGCGCTGGCGCTGCTTCGTGCTGTCCAGTGGCGAGCGCACCATCGCCACGACCATGCAGGAAGGCGGGCACCGGGCCAAGGCCGGCCAGTCTGTGCGGCTGCTGGATATTCCAGCGGCGCGGGCCTTCGGCCTGTTCGACACATTGCATGGCATGGGAAGCGGCGCGGCCCTGTCGGACGCCATCAAGCGGGCGGCAGTCATGCAGCATGGGCACGCGGGCCGGGCCTTTCTGGAAAGACTGACGAGGGACAGCCGGGATTTCTGCGCCCTGCTGGAACGCATCAAGACATTGCCCGAGTTCGCCGCCGAAGGGGGCGAAGGCCAGGACAAGCGGGCGGCGGGGCGTTTTGCCCTGCTGGCCCTGTCCGGCGAGGTGGCGACGGAATACGGCATTACCGGATGGCCCGAGGGCGAGGCTATCAAGGCGGCGGCGGATGGCTTCACGGCCTGGCGAGCTATCCGGGGCCGGGGCAACGATGAGCGCCGGCAGATACTCGAACGGGTATCCGGCTTCCTTGAACGGCACGGCGATGGGCGCTTTTCCGATGCGGACAGGGACCATGAAACGCCCATTCGGGATCGGGCCGGCTGGTGGCAGGATGCGATGGGAAGCCGAACCTATCTGTTCAACGCGGACGGCTTGCGGGAAGCCCTCAAGGGCTTCGACTTCAAGCGGGCCTTGGACGTATTGCAGGAAACCGGCGTCATTCCCGTGCCGGGGGCGGATGGCAAGCGGGCGAGGTTCTATCGCATCGGCGGGCGGGGCGTGAAGCTGTACCCCGTGCAAGCTGACAAGCTGACAGGGGGCGAGCATGGGGCTTGAGGCGTTGCTGTCCAAGCTGGAAGCCCGTCGGGCTGATACCTCTGATACCCCTTGCAACCTGTCAGGGGTATCAGGGAATCCCGCGCCAATAGGGGCTCGCACCCTTGATACCCCTGATACCCCGATAAATCTCAGTGGCAATAGGATTGCCCCGGATGCCATTGCTGCGGCGAACGATACCCCGGGCGAGACCCCCATCCCCGCCGATCTGGAGAACCTGATCCGCCGGGCGGGCACCTTCTGGGAATACAGCCCCGAGGATTACGAGATAGTCCACGACCTGGCCCGACATGATCCGGAGGGGTTGCGGCTGGCCCTTGAGTCCGACAAATGGCTGATGGCGGCGGAGCGTGAAGCCTTCGAGGAACGGGCCGCGATCATGGAATACGAGGGTGGCCTGTCCCGCGCAGAAGCGGAGGCACTGGCGGCCCAGGCTTGTAGAACAAACCATGCCCACGAATGGCCGGTGGGGCCAAAGTGGCAATCCGAAGGGACAATCAAAAGGAGCGCGGAATGAGCAGAATGCCGGACACATCACTTCAGCAACACCAACCCGGTAACACGGGATGTCGAGTGCGCAAGTCCAGACAGAACATGCAGGCCAAGGGCTATGTACGCATCGAGGCCATGGTGGACCCGGAAACGAATCAATTGCTGCGGAAATACTGTGGGGACAATAAATGCACCTTCGGCGCAGCCATTGCCCGCGCGGTCAAGCTGCTTACAACAATGCAGAATGAGCCAGCATCCGAACAGCCATTTACAACGGCGACATCCAAGGCCGCGGCTATGCCCGAAAAGAAATATAAGTGGCGGTCGGTCTAGTTTCTGGCTTGCTATCTGGAGCCCGTCGGAATGACGCTCCCGGTAGCAGAGCGGGGTTACTCCGAACGATACGCGCGCACGCGTACGCGCGCGCGGGACATGCCGAGTCCGCAGCAACACACGCCCCGACCCGGTGTATTGCCCTTGAATGGACGGACGATGTTCGGGATCGCGAAAGTAAAGTAGTTTCAAATTGCAACAATGCCTGCGCCCCAAGAATACCCCAAGGGCCTGGCTGCGGCCGCAGGTAGGGCAGCCCGAATCGGCAGACCAAGGCTGAGGGAAATGATCTTGCAAGCCCTCGACGATCGGCCAGATGGGGATCGCGTATCGACACGCTGGACCAGGCCCTGGATTGCACCATGGAGGCATTCCGGTATGTCTGACATTGGATCTTTCGGAGAAGTCATCAGGGCATGATGACCTTGGTAAAGAAACTCTCCGCCAGGGCCTTGTCGAGCGACTGCAACCGGCGATACACCTCGATGACTTTGGAGCGTTGCCCGCTGAGTCGGTAAGCGACTCCCAGGTTAGCCCAAGCCTGGGCATAGTCCGGGTCAATACGCAGCGCCTCACGGCAAGCCTCAATGGCCTGGGTGAACTGGTCCGAATTGGCATAGATTGCACACAGGTTGCTCCAAGCCTTGGCATGGTTTGTGTTGAGGGTCAGCGCCCGCTGGTAAGCGACGATGGCCTTGGCAAGTTGCCCAGATTCTCCATAGGCAACGCCCAAGTTGTTCCATGCCTCGGCATGCTCCGGGTCAATGCGAAGGGCCTGCTGGTAGGACTCAACAGCCTTGGCCATCTGGCCGGCATCGACATAGGCATTGCCCAGGTTGTACCAAACCTTTGCTTCCTCCGGGTCGATACGGCTGGACTGCTGGTAAGCTTCAATGGCCTTAGCTACCTGCCAGGTTTCATCGTAGGCAAGGCCCAGGTTGAACCAAGTTTTGGCTTCCTCCGGATCGATGCGCAACACCTGCTGGAACGGCTCGATAGCCTTGGCAGGCTGACCGGAATCGCCATAGGCAACGCCCAAGTGGAACCACGAGTATGAACTGTTGGGCATGGCAAGGGTCCAGCGCTGGGCGTGGCGTATCGCCTCCGGCCAATTCTTGGCATCTTGCAGCGCCAGCGCCCGGTTCAGCCAGTCGGTGAAGGCGGTTGGGTCCTGCTGACTGGCCACATGCCGTTCGGGCAATTGCTCGATCCACTCCACCGGCAAGGCGAAGTTGAGGTTCTGGCCTTCCGCGAGGTAGAAGGTGGTCAGTCCCAAGAGCCGCCCTTGCTCGTCATACAGGCCGCCGCCGCTGGAACCGGGTGAAATCGGCGTCGTGGTCTGAATGTATTGGCCGCCGTCGATCTGACGTAGGCTGGAGACGATGCCGTCGGACAGAGTGAGTTCCAAGCCCTTGGGGGCGCCTACCGCATAGACGTGGGCGCCGACCTTGAGCCGGCGGGTGTTTCCCAGGGTGACGGGCGTGGCCTTCAGACCGGGGACGCTGAGGGAGCAGACATCCCGATCCCAGTCCGTATGTCGGATCACGGCCGGGTACTCACGCTGCTGATGGCGCACGCTGAGCTTGCCCCCGCCCTTGAGGGTATGGCAGTTGGTGACGATGGCGCCATCCGCCAGCACCACGCCGCTACCCAGGCGGGACGTTTTCTCCTTGGCATTCTGCGCGAGCACGACCACCGTGCTGCGGCTCGCTATTTCAAACACCTCGCTGGCCGTCTTGGCCAGAGCGTGCGGCGCAACCAACAGGGCGAGGGACAGCAAGGTAGGAGCAAGGTGTTTCATCCTCGAACCTCGGTTGGTGATGAGTGGCATCTGCCGGAGGCAAGAGATAGCAGCCTCAGGCCCCCTGACTAAAAGAGGTAGTCACCCCGTTACAAAACCAGTCCCAGAATTCCGGATCGTGCTCCGCCCTCGCTTGATAAAAGGGACTGGAGGAAAATTGCTCGACGCATTGAGCCTTGACCAACTCGCGCCTGACGCGCATCTGGCGTTCCTTCTCCTCGTCCCAGTCTGGAGGCGTCAACGGGTCGCCCTCGGCGATCAATGAATTGAAGTCTGTCGAAGTCGTAGCGGTATTCACGGAGCCCTGGGAATTGGTTGCCGGTGGTGGTCAAGTAAATATGGACAGATACGGCACCTTACTGAACAGGCTAGTCAGGAACGTGTTGTGCGTCTCCAAATATTCGCGCCGCACCATATGCCAATACCAACGAGAAATAATGATTGGGAAGATGGCTCGGGGACAGTAGATACAACGTATGTGGTAGGGGTGAAGGCCACATCGAAACCCACAACATAGCCTGGGTCATATGTGTAAGAGGTGTAATGAAATACGCTTTCCTCAGGAGTGAACTCGCCGATGTTCACTTCCGTCAGAACTCCGTTCAATTCACCGAAGAGATTGAATGGAAATGTGAAGTCACGTGGTTGGAAGCCGAATCCGGTAATGGTCGAGCCATGTGGACCTGGCACTGTGCTTGCAAGTATTAACGCTATCTGTCGGCTATCCGGTCGAAGGGAATATTCCAATCGTGCTGAGAACTGTCGGCCGTCAACTGCAAAGGAAGACAGAAATTCCGGGCCATCCAGAACCATGGCATCAAGTGATGCTGGATCATCGCTCGTGTAACGATTGAAGGCGTCATACCCTATGGCACCTGTCTCGAAGAGGGCCGAGTCAGTGTCCAGTTTGACTCGGATATGTACAGGCATGTCATGAACCCCGTCACGGAGGACATGTGCGCCATTAGGAAGCCAATCGTCAACCTGTATCACGTTGCCGCTTATGTCGATGTGGTACAGAGTTGCACCTGCCGACGAAGACATCCACAAACAAGCCAACAAGACCACGGCCCGCATGGCACCCTCCAGTTTGACCATTTTAATGATGGATAATTTGATGGGTAATATTAATAATGCCTTTGAAAGGCCCATGAATAATGCTTGTTTGGCGGAGACGAAGGGATTCGAACCCTTGATGCAGGTTTTGGCCCGCATGCTCCCTTAGCAGGGGAGTGCCTTCGACCTCTCGGCCACGTCTCCAAGCTCATCCGGACGGCGTCCGGAAAAGCCGGGCAAGCTTACCCGGCCGGCCGCCGAATTGCAATTTCAGGCCCTGTTTCAGGCGGGCCGGGCGTCCAGCCCGAAGGCTTGGTGCAGGGCGCGCACCGCCAACTCCATGTACTTGTCCTCGACGATCACCGAGATCTTGATCTCGGAGGTGGAGATCATCTGGATGTTGATGTTCTCCGCAGCCAAGGACTTGAACATCTTGCTGGCCACGCCGGCGTGGGTGCGCATGCCGACGCCGACAATGGACACCTTGGCGATCTTGTCGTCGCCGGTCACCTCGCGGGCGCCGATGGCGGACTTGACCATGTCCAGTACCTCCAGGGCCTTTTTCAGTTCGCTGCGGTGCACGGTGAAAGAGAAGTCGGTGGTGCCGTCGCTGCCCACGTTCTGCACGATCATATCGACGTCGATGTTGGCGTCGGCGATGGCGCCCAGGATGCTGCCTGCCACGCCGGGCTTGTCGGGCACACCCAGGATGGTGAGCTTGGCTTCGTCGCGGTTGAAGGCGATGCCCGAGATGACGGCTTGTTCCATGTGGTTATCCTCGAAAGTGATCAGGGTGCCCTCGCCCGCGTCCTCGAAGCTGGAAAGCACCCGCAGTTTGACCTTGTACTTGCCGGCGAACTCCACCGAGCGGATCTGCAGCACCTTGGATCCCAGGCTGGCCAATTCCAGCATCTCCTCGAAGGTGATGGTGTCCAGCTTGCGGGCCTCCGGCACGATACGCGGGTCGGTGGTATAGACCCCGTCCACGTCGGTGTAGATCTGGCATTCGTCGGCCTTCAGCGCCGCCGCCAGGGCGACCCCCGTGGTGTCGGAACCGCCCCGTCCCAGGGTGGTGATGTTGTTTTCCCCGTCGATGCCCTGGAAGCCGGCGACCACCACCACGTGCCCGGCGTCCAGGTCGGCACGCATGGCCTGGTCGTCGATGTCCTCGATGCGCGCCTTGGTATGGGCGCTGTCGGTGCGGATCGGCACCTGCCAGCCGGTGTAGCTCTTCGCCTTCAGGCCCAGGTCCTTCAGGGCCATGCACAGCAGGGCGATGGTGACCTGCTCGCCGGTTGACACCAGCACATCCATCTCGCGGGGATCGGGGTCCTTCTGGATTTCCTTGGCCAGGCCGATCAGCCGATTTGTCTCGCCGGACATGGCGGACACCACCACCACCACCTGATGGCCCAGCATCTTGAACTTGGCGACCCGCTCAGCGACGTTGCGGATGCGCTCGATGCTGCCCACCGAGGTGCCGCCGTATTTCTGCACGATAAGTGCCATAACGATTGCCCTATTGACTCGCAAATACTTGAAAAGCCGCGAATTCTACTCGCAGGCGACTGGCCCCGCCAGCGGCCCGCGGGGTTGAAACTTTCACGAGTCGCCCTTAGTCTTACCGGCGTTTACCACCCTCTCCGAGGAAATAAGCTCATGCAAACCAACTACGACATGACCGGTTATCAGACCAGCGTCGCAGTCGGCGCCACGCGCAACAAGGTGTTACGCAATACCTACATGCTGCTGTCCATGACCCTGCTGTTCAGCGCCGCCATGGCCGGCCTGTCCATGGCCATGGCCGTACCCTATGGCGCCAGCCTGGTCACCAGCCTGATCGCCCTGGCGCTGCTTTGGTTCGTTGTGCCGCGCACCGCCAATTCCGCCGCTGGCATCGGCGTGGTCTTCGCGGTCACCGGCCTGCTGGGGTTCGGCCTAGGCCCGGTGCTGACCCACTACCTGAGCCTGGCCAACGGCGGGCAGATCGTCATGCTCGCCCTGGGCATCACCGGTGCCAGCTTCTTCCTGTTGTCCGGCTACGCCCTGGTGTCGCGCAAGGACTTCAGCTTCATGCGCAATTTCCTGTTCGTCGGCGTGATGATCGCCTTCATCGCCAGCATCGTCGCCCTGGTCGCCTCCCTGTTCGGCTATCCGATGCCGGCCCTCGCCCTGACTGTGTCGGCCCTGTTCGCCGCCCTGATGTGCGGCATGATCCTGTGGCAAACCAGCGAGATCGTGAACGGCGGCGAGACCAACTATGTACTGGCCACCGTGGGCCTGTACGTCTCCCTGTACAACCTGTTCACCAGCCTGCTGCACCTCCTGGGCGCCTTCATGGGCGAGCGGGACTGAGCGGCCGCGTACCCCTCCCCCGATCTTCCGAACGAAAAGCCGGCGCCCGCCGGCTTTTCCGTTATTGATGGCCGGTAAATTCATCCGCACGCTGCTCGGCTCGGCCGCCGCCGTCCTGCTGGTCCTGTTGGGCGGGGCGCTGTGGCTCGCGTCGCAGGCCCTCTCCGAGCGGCCCGGGATCGCGCCCCGCACCGTCCATCCCCTGGAACTGTGGCGCGGCAAGGTCATCGCCGAATACATGCTTTTTCCAGGCCGGCGCGGCGGGAACTTCGCCCCCGACATGAATCTGGGCGCGGGCGATCTGGAGCTGGGGCTCAACTACCTGCTGGGCCGCGCCGGTTTTGGCCAGGCGCGGGTGCGGCTGGATCCGGATGCCCTGCGCCTGGATGCCTCCCTGGCGCTGCCCGGGCGGGCGCACGGCCGTTACCTGAACGCCGGGGTCGTGCTGCGGCCGGCCGGCTCGGGATTGGCGCTGGACCGCCTGGTCGTCGGCGAGCGCGAACTGCCCGGCGGCCTCAGTTGTCTCCTCGCCCGTCTGCTGCTGCGCCTCGCGCCCCGCGTCATGGACGCCGACCTGGCGAACCGGCTGCTGGCCGCCATCTCCCTGCGCACCCAGGCGGACCGCACCACACTGGCCTGGCACGGCGACCGCGTCCAGGCGGTGATGGCCACCCTACGCACCCGCCTGCTGGGACTGGAGGAAGGGCTGTTGCGCGCCTACCAGGATGCCCTGGCGGACTTGGCCGTGCGCCGGCCGCGGCCCGCCTTCTCCGAAGTGCTGGGTGAACTGTTCCGGCTGGCCCGGCAGCGCTCGGCGCAGGGTGACCCTGTGCGTGAGAACCGCGCCCTGCTGGTCAGCCTGGCCGAGCAGCTCAACGGTCTGAACCTGGCCGGCGGACAACGCCGGCCGGCGGCACGCCTGACCGGCATGCGCCTGGCGGGGCGCGGCGACTTCGTGGAACACCTGACCCTGTCCGCCGCCCTGGCGGCGGTGGCAGGGGGCGAACTGGCCGACGCTGCCGGTTTGATGAAGGAAATGGGCGACACCGAACGGGGCGGCAGCGGCTTCAGCTTCACCGACCTGGCAGTCGATCGGGCCGGTACCCGCCTGGGGCGGCTGGCGGTGGCCTCGGCCGCCTCCGCCCGGCGGGTGCAGGCGATGCTGGCCGGCAGCGCGGACGCCTCCCTTTACCTGCCGGCGGTGCGCGACCTGCCCGAGTTCCTGCCGCAGGGTGAGTTCAAGCGTCGTTTCGGGGGCGTCGAGGGTGCCGGCTATCTCGCCCTGATCGGGGAAATCGACCGGCGCATCGACGCCCTGCCCCTGCACCGCGACCCTGGCGACGGCTAGCGCCATGTGGCGGATATCGCGCCGTCCCGCATGCTAAACTGCCCGGCATATCAATGACCTGATCCGGTCCGCCGGAGACGGGGATGGCGGAAGACAGCGACCTCGAAAAGACCGAACCGGCGTCACCGCGCAAACTGGACCAGGCCAGGGAGCGCGGACAGGTACCCCGATCACGGGAACTCTCCACCTTTGCGGTTTTCCTCGCCAGCGGCGGTGTGGTCGCCTTGCTGGGCATCTTCATCTTCGACGCCCTGCAAAAGGTGATGCTCAAGGGGCTGGCCTTCGGCCGCGCCGAGATCGCCGACCCGGCGCGGATGCTGGAGGTGTTCGCCGAGGCGGGCTGGATCGGCCTGTGGGCCATCCTGCCGGTGGCCGCCGGCGTGGTGTTCGCCGCGGTGGGCGCCAACCTGCTGGTTTCGGGCTGGCTGTTCACCGCCAAGGCCTTCGAGCTGGACCTGAACCGCCTCAACCCGGTCAGCGGCATCGGCCGCATGTTTTCCTGGCGCTCGCTGGTGGAATTGGGCAAGACCCTGCTCAAGGCCCTGGTGATCGCCGGTGCCGCCTTCTGGATGATCTGGGCGCAGCGCGACGGTCTGCTCAACCTGCCGGCCGAGTCGTTCGAGACCGCCATCGTCCATTTCGGCCAGATCACCCTGTTCACCTTCCTGGCCGCCGCGGCGGCCTTCGCCCTCATCGCCCTGATCGACGTGCCCTACCAGATATGGGACTACCACCACGGCCTGCGCATGACCAAGGAAGAAGTTCGCCAGGAGCAGAAGGAGATGGAGGGCGACCCGCAGATCAAGGCGCGCATCCGCAGCCTACAGCGCGAGGCGGCGCGGCGGCGCATGATGGCGGCGGTGCCCAAGGCGGACGTGGTGGTCACCAACCCCCTGCACTACGCCGTGGCGCTGAAGTACGAGGAAAAGAAGATGAACGCCCCCAAGGTGGTGGCCAAGGGCAGCCAACTGGTGGCCGAGCGCATCAAGGAGATCGCCCGCGAAAACCGGGTGCCCGTGGTCGAGGCGCCGCCGCTGGCGCGGGCGCTGCACCGTCACGCCGAGGTGGGCGAAACCATCCCTGGCCCCCTGTTCAGCGCCGTGGCCCAGGTGCTGGCCTACGTCTATCAGCTCAACCAGCACCTGAATCCCATGCCGCCGGCCGAGTGGCAGGTGCCGGCCAACCTGGACCCCGGCGTGCGCGAGGCTAGCTGATGGCCCAGGCCCCCGCCACCGCCACTCCCATGCCCGCCCTGCACTGGCAGCGCCTGGCCGCGCCGGTGCTGGTGATCATGATCCTGGCGATGATGATCCTGCCACTGCCGCCCTTCCTGCTGGACGTGCTGTTCACGTTCAACATCGCGGTGTCGATGATCGTCCTGCTCATCAGCCTGTACACCCTCAAGCCGCTGGAGTTCTCGGTGTTCCCCACGGTGCTGTTGATGACTACGCTGCTGCGGCTGTCGCTGAACGTGGCCTCCACCCGCATCGTGCTGCTGGAGGGCCACACCGGCCCGGACGCGGCGGGCAAGGTGATCGAGGCCTTCGGCCACTTCCTGGTGGGGGGCAACTACGCGGTGGGCCTGATCGTGTTCATCATCCTGGTGGTGATCAACTTCGTGGTCATCACCAAGGGCGCCGGGCGCATCGCCGAGGTGTCCGCCCGCTTCACCCTGGACGCCATGCCCGGCAAGCAGATGGCCATCGACGCAGATCTCAACGCCGGCCTGATCGGCGAGGACGAGGCCCGCAAGCGGCGCTCCGAGGTGGCTCAGGAGGCGGATTTCTACGGCTCCATGGATGGCGCCTCCAAGTTCGTGCGCGGCGACGCGGTGGCCGGCATCATCATCATGCTGATGAACATCATCGGCGGCCTGATTATCGGTGTCGTGCAACATGACCTCAGCTTCGCCACCGCGGCCAACAACTACACCCTGCTGACCATCGGCGACGGCCTGGTGGCGCAGATCCCGGCCCTGATCATCTCCACCGCCGCCGGCATCGTGGTGTCGCGCGTATCCAGCGAGCAGGACCTCAACCAGCAGCTGATGGGCCAGCTGTTCGGCAAGCCCCAGGCCGTCTATCTGGCCGCCGGCATCCTCAGCCTGCTGGGCCTCATCCCGGGCATGCCGCACCTGGCCTTCCTGCTCATGGGCAGTACTCTGGGTGCGGTGGGCTATACCCTTGCCCAGCGCCAGCGCGCCGCCGCCCTGGCACCGCCGCCGGAGGAGGCGCCACCGCCGCCCGAGGAACACGTGGAGGTGGGCTGGCAGGACGTGGCGGCGGTGGATCGGCTGGGACTGGAGGTGGGCTACCGGCTGGTGCCACTGGTGGATCGCGCCCAGGACGGCGACCTGCTGCGGCGCATCCGCGGCATCCGCAAGAAGATCGCTCAGGACCTGGGCTTCCTGGTCCCCCCGGTTCACATCCGCGACAACCTGCAGCTCAGGCCCAACGCCTACCGCATCACCCTCAAGGGGGTGGTGGCGGGCGAGGGCGAGGCCCAGGTGGGCAAATTCCTGGCCATCAATCCGGGGCGGGTGATGGGCACCATCCAGGGCCAGCCCGCCACCGACCCGGCCTACGGCCTGCCCGCCGTGTGGATCGACGCCGGCCTGCGCGACCAGGCCCAGACCTACGGCTACACGGTGGTAGATGCCGGCACGGTGGTCGCCACCCACATGTCCAAGATCATCAACGATCACGCCCCCGAACTGCTCGGCCGTGAGGAGACCCACCAGTTGCTGGAGCACGTGGGCAAACAGCATCCCAAGCTGGTGGAGGACCTCACCCCCAAGCTGCTGTCCCTGGCGACGGTGCAGAAAGTGATGCAGAACCTGCTCGAAGAACGCATCCACCTGCGCGACATGCGCACCATCCTGGAGACCCTGGCCGAACACGGCGCCCGCAACCAGGACGTGGACGAACTGACCGCCGCCACGAGGGCCGCGCTGGGCCGTGCTATCATTTTTGAAATATTTGGAGGAGCACAGGAATTGCAGGTGATGGCCCTGGAGCCCGGCCTGGAGCACATCCTCAGCCAAGCCCTGATCAGCCGCAACGGGGAAGGCGCCGGCATCGAGCCGGGGCTCGCCGACCGTCTGGTGCGTGACACCCTCACTGCGGTGGAAAGGCAGCATGCCGCCGGGCTTCCGGCCGTGCTGCTGGTCAACCCGCCCCTGCGTCCCATCCTGTCCCGCTTCCTGCGCCGCAGCGCGCCCGACTTGCGCGTCATTTCCCACGCCGAGGTGCCGGAAGGCAAGAGCATCCGGGTCACGGCCGTGCTGGGTAACGGCGGCACATGATCAAGAAGTTCTACGCCAGCACCACCCGCGACGCCCTGCG
>DEQR01000048.1 GCA_002360535.1 Thiobacillus sp. UBA3361 | reverse complement strand
GTGTCGCCGGAATTGCGCAGGTCCAGCAGATGTGCCTTGAGGCCGCGCCGCCGGGCCACCAAGTCCAGGCCGTTCACCGGATGGGCGCCGCAGGCCTGCTCTCCACGCAGACCGGTGTCCAGATCGAGCATGGCCTGCACCGTGGCCTGGTCGGTGGTCTGGGCCTGGGCGTAGGGCAGGTAATGGGACAGGTCGGAGCTGACCACGATCAGGGTCTCGTCGCCGCCCCACACCGCGTCCAGCGCCTGGGCCACCCCTTCGGGCGTGGCACCGCCTACCGCCAAGGGTACCAGTTTGAAGTCCTCCAGCACCGTCTGCAGGAAGGGCAGGTGCACCTCCAGGGAGTGTTCGGCGGCATGAGCGGCGTCGTTGATCTCCACCTGGGGCAGGCGGCTCAGGGCCTGCATGGCCTCGGTGTCCAGTGGGATGCGCCCCAGGGGGGTGTCGAACCAGGCCACCGAAGGCAGGGCCAGGCCCGCCACCCAGACCCGGTGTAGCGGCCCCAGCAGCACCACCCGCTTGATGGTTTGGCGCAGGGGCTTCAGCAGGGCATAGGCGGAGGCGGCCACCGGCCCGGAATAGACATACCCGGCATGGGGAGCGATGAGGGCCTTGGGCCGCAGGGTTGGTGTCTTGGCCGCGCCGAGCAGGGCTTGCACATCCCTGGCCAGCGCGGCGGACTCGCCGGGATAGAACATGCCTGCTACGGCGGGAGGACGGATGGGATGCATGCTTTTCTCCTGATCATCGGGGGTCCTGATTAAAATTTAGGGGACACACACCAGAAGACAATATTCATCTCATGGCCAGACATTTCGCCCTGATACCCGCGGCCGGCATCGGCGCCCGCATGGGGGCGGCGCAGCCCAAGCAGTATCTGTCCATTCACGGCCGCCCCATGCTCTGGCACGCCATCCGGGCCTTCCAGCGTCATCCCCGGGTGGACGGGGTGGCGGTAGTGCTGTCGCCGGACGATGCACTCTGGGACCGTGATGACTGGTCTGCCTTCGGCAAGCTGCGGGTATTGCGCTGCGGCGGCGAGTCGCGTGCGGAAAGCGTGCGCAACGGGCTGCGCGCGCTCGAAGGGCAGGTGGACGGCCAAGACTGGATGCTGGTCCATGACGCGGCGCGCCCCTGCCTGTCCCAGGAGATGCTGGACCGCCTGCTGACGACGGTGGGCGACGATCCGGTGGGCGGCATCCTGGCCATGCCGGTGGCCGATACCCTGAAACGCCAGGCGGAGGCGGATGCGGGGGAGAGGCCGGTGCGCATCGGTGCTACCGTATCCCGCGCCGGGCTGTGGGGGGCGCAGACGCCGCAGATGTTCCGTCACGAACTCCTGCTGCGCGCCTTTGAGCACGCGGGCATGGCGGTGACCGACGAGGCCTCAGCCGTGGAGGCGCTTGGCCTGAGCCCGCTGCTGGTGGAGAGCGATCTGACCAACCTGAAGGTCACCTACCCCGGCGATCTTGCGATCGCGGAATGGCTGTTGGGGCGGGACAACTGAAGGGCTGAAGGGGCGGGATCAGTGGCTGATCAGCGGCTCGGTCTTCTTGGCCTGCTCAATCCAGTCGCTCACCTGGCTCAGGGCGGGCACGGCGCGCGCCAGCCTCTTCTCAGCGTTCACCTCGGCCAACTTGGCGGTCAGGTTCTCGGCGTTGCGGGTGCGCAGTTCCTTCGCCGTATCGACGCCGGCGGCCTTGAGCGGTTCGCCGAATTGAGGGCCGATGCCGTTAGGCGCATCATGTCAGCCATGTCGGCCCAGACCAGCAGATGGCTGGTGGTCAGGCCGGTCTTCTCGCTCACCTCGGCGCGTCCCTTGGCGCTGGCGCAGAGGCGCAGCAGGTCGTCGGTGTTGGCGATGCCGGCAGTGACGAGCTTGTCCGCGTAAACCGGGCCGATGCCCTCGATTTCTTCGATTTTGTAGGCCCTTACTGACTCCTCTTTGGATGGCCGGAAGGCGTGCATCGGCGAACCGATGACCGGTCCGAATCTAACTGCCTAACTGCCGGGGAGAGATGAGGCAACCCGCGATGCCCCGGGGGAGGTGAGGCAAATCACCGTTGGCTACTTGCGGCGCGCCTGGCTGACGCCGCGCACATGGCCGACCCGGCCCAGGAAGCGGGCCAGCTGCTCCACGTCGCGCACCTCCAGGGTGAAGGTCATGCGCGCCGTGTCGTCATGGCTTTCGGTGTTGAGGCGGGTGACGTTGATCCGCTCCTGGGCGACGATCTCGGTGATGTCCTTGAGCAGGCCCTGGCGGTCGTAGGCCACGATCTCCACGTCCACCGGAAACACCTCGCTGTCCGACTGGCCCCACTCTGCACGCAGCAGCCGGTCGCGCTGGTCTTCGGACAGGTGGCGGATGATGGGGCAGTCCTTGCGGTGGATGGTCACCCCGCGGCCCTGGGTGGTGTAGCCGATGATGGCTTCGCCCGGCGCTGGCTTGCAGCAGCCGGCCATGTGGGTGAGCAGGTTGGCCTCCCCCTCCACCAGCACCCCCTGGGGCGCCAGCTTGCTCTTGCGTGCCCCCACCAGGGGCTTCTCTGGGGGTGGCAGGAACTCCTCCTGCAGTGCCCGGCTGAGCTGGCCCATGCCCATGTCGCCGCTGCCCAGGGCGGCGAACAGTTCCTCGCCGCGCGTGAACCCGAGCCGCGCCGCGAGGCGCTCAAGCTTGACGTTGTTCAGATTGAGGCGATGCAGCTCGCGGTCCAGCAGTTCTCGGCCTTCCTGCACGTGGATGTCGTGGTCCAGCTGTTTGAACCACTGGCGCACCTTGGCGCGCGCCCGGTGCGTGGCCAGGAAGCCCAGGTGGGGATTGAGCCAGTCCCGGCTGGGGCCGCCTTCCTTGACGGTGAGGATCTCCACCCTCTGGCCGTTCTTCAGGGGCGTGTCCAGGGGCACCAACACGCCGTCCAGCTTGGCGCCCCGGCAGCGGTGGCCCAGTTCGGTGTGTACGGAATAGGCGAAGTCGATGGGCGTGGCGCCCTGGGCCAGGGCGATGACCTTGCCCTGGGGGGTGAGCACGAACACCTCGTCCTGGAACAGTTCGTTGCGGAACTGCTGAGCGAGATCGCCGCTGTCCGGCAGGGCGCTGTCGGCCACCTCCTGCTTCCAGGCCAGGATCTGGCGCAACCAGGCGACCTTTTCCTGCAGGGCCTCGTTCCGGCCGCCTTCCTTGTAGCGCCAGTGGGCGGCCACCCCCAGCTCGGCCTCCTGGTGCATGTCGAAGGTGCGGATCTGCACTTCCAGGGCCTTGTTGTCCGGGCCGATCACCGCCGTGTGCAGGCTCTGGTAGCCGTTGCCCTTGGGGCGCGAGATGTAGTCGTCGAACTGGCCGGGGATGGGTTGCCACAGGCTGTGGATCAGGCCCAGGGCAAGGTAACAGTCCTTCAGTTCGCGCACCAGGATGCGCACGGCGCGCACGTCATAGACCTCCTCGAAGGCCAGGTGCTTCTTGCGCATCTTGGCCAGGATGCTGGCGATGTGCTTGGGCCGGCCGGCGACGCTGAAGTCCTTGAGGCTGTTGTTGGCCAGCTCCTCGTCGAGTCGTTTGACCACGCCCTCGATGTACCACTCCCGGTCCAGGCGCCGCTCGTCCAGGAGTCGGGCGATGTGCCGGTAGGTGTCGGGTTCCAGGTAACGGCAGGACAGGTCCTCCAGTTCCCACTTGATCTGCCAGACGCCCAGGCGGTTGGCCAGGGGGGCGTAGAGCTCGCGGGCGTCGTGACCCAGCTTGCGGCGCATTTCCGCGTCGGCCGTGGCGGCCTCCCGCAGGGTCTGTACCCGCTCGGCCAGCTTGATGAGCACCACCCGGATATCGTCCGTCATGGCCAGCAGCATCTGCCGTAGGGCCTCGCTCTGACCGCCCTCGCCGGCCAGCCGGGAGAGCAGGGCGTCCATGCGGTTGAGGCGGGCGGCGCCGGTGGTGAGGGTGATCAAGGGGGCATCGAAGCGGGTCTGCAAGGCCTCCTGGGTCAGATCGGCCTCCGGCAGGCCGGCCAGCAGCGCGGCGGCCACGGTGTCGGCGTCGAACTGCATGCCCGCCAGCAGCGCGGCGGTGGCCAGGGCATGTTCGACGAGGGGCACCCCGATTTCGGTCGTCAGCCCACCCCGGTGATCCTGAAGATAGGCGAGAGCGGCGCGGATCAGGTCCGCCTTGCCTTCCCCATGGCGCCGGGCCAGGGGCGCCAGCCAATCCTCAAGCTCCGCGGAAGACTGGGTCAGGGCATGGGAAACCATTGTGGGCGAGGAGGGAGTGGGGAAGAGGGAGGTAGGCGTGGGGTTTTCCCATTACCTGCTCCCCACCACCCACTCCCCACGTCACATTTACCAGAATTTCCACCAGGACCGCTCGGCGCGCAGGCCTTCGCCGGTGAGCCAGGCGCTGTTGGGGAAATTGAGCTTGAGCACGCGCAGGGTGTCGTCGCGCAGGTCGTCCAGGCCGAGCTTCCCGTAGCTGCGCGCCATGATGCCCATGGCCTCTTCCACGGCCGGCGTGCGCTGGTAGTGCTCCACCACGTACTTGCCCCGGTTGACCGCAGCCACGTAGGCGCCACGCTTGAAGTAATAGCGCGCCACGTGCACCTCGTGGGCGGCCAGGGCGTTGACCAGATAGCGCATGCGGGCGGCGGCGTCCTCGGTGTACTTGCTGTTCGGGAAGCGGTCCACCAGTTCCTTGAAGGCCTCGTAGGCCTCCCGGGCGGCGCGCGGGTCGCGCTCGCTCATGTCCTGGTCGCCGAAGCGGGCCAGCAGGCCCTGGTCCTCCAGGAAATTGGCCAGACCCTTCAGATAGTAGGCATAGTCCACGTGCGGATGGCTGGGGTGCAGCTTGATGAAACGGTCGCAGGCGGCCATGGCGGAAATGGGCTCGTTGTCCTTGTAATAGGCGTAGGCGACTTCCAGTTGGGCCTGCTGGGCGTAGGGGCCGTAGGGATAGCGGGCTTCCAGCTTCTCGAACAGCTGGATGGCGCGCTCATAGTTGGCTTCGTTGACCGCCTCCTTGGCCGAGGTGTAGAGCCTGGAGGCCGACCAGGACTTGGTCTCGTCGATCTGTTCGGGGAGCAGGCCGCAGGCGGACAGGGTCAGCGCCAGGAACAGGGTGAAAACAGGGGCTAGAATGTGCTTCATCGCAAGGCCGTCACATAAGATCGGCGGATTATACCCGCGCCCATGTCCGAGCACCTGACCCTCACCATCCCCCCCGAACACGCCGGCCGGCGCCTGGACCAGTGCCTGGCGGAACTGCTGCCGGACTATTCCCGCAACCGCATCCAGCAGTGGATCGAGGCGGGCGAGGTGCGGGTGGACGGCCGGCCTGCGTCGCGCAAGGCCAAGGTGTTGGGTGGTGAATCGGTCTGGCTGCGGCCCGCGCCGCACCCGGCGGAGATGGCCCACGCGCCGGAAGCCATCGGCCTGGACGTGCTGTACGAGGACGACGACTTGCTGGTGGTGAACAAGCCGCCCGGCCTGGTCACCCATCCCGGTGCCGGCAACTGGCAGGGCACCCTGATGAACGCCCTGCTGCACCATGCGCCGGAATTGGCCGGTGTGCCCCGCGCCGGGATCGTGCATCGCCTGGACAAGGACACCTCGGGGCTGCTGGTGGTGGCCAAGACCCTGGCCGCCCAGACCGCCCTGGTGCGCGCCCTCCAGGCGCGCGACGTGAGCCGCGTCTATTGGGCAGTGGCCCTGGGCCGCTTCGATCCTCCGGCGGGTTCGGTGGAGGCCCCCATCGGCCGCCACCCCGCGCAGCGCACCCGCATGGCGGTGGTGGAGCGGGGCAAGCCGGCCCTGACCCATTACCGGGTGCTGGAGCAGTTCTCGGCGGCGGCCTGGGTGGAATGCCGCCTGGCCACCGGCCGCACCCATCAGATCCGCGTGCACCTGGCCCACATCGGCCATCCCCTGGTGGGCGACCCGGTCTATAGCTCGCGCCGCGCGGCGGCCGTCCCCTTCCATCGCCAGGCCCTGCACGCCTGGCGTCTGGGCCTGACCCATCCGCGTAGCGGCGTGGCCATGCACTGGGAAACCCCGCCGCCGGAAGACTTCCTGGCGCTATTGAAAGGCCTGCGCGATGCATCCTGACTGGATCGTTCCCGATTGGCCCGCCCCGGCCCGAGTCCGGGCGCTGATGACCACGCGCGCCGGCGGTGTCAGCCCGGCGCCCTACGACAGCTTCAACTGCGCCACCCACGTGGGCGACGATCCGGCGGCCGTGGCCGAGAACCGCCGCCTATTGCGCGCCGACCTGCCCGCCGAGCCCATGTGGCTGGATCAGGTGCATGGGGTCGCCGTGGCCGAACATCTCCCCTCCCCCTCGGAAGGAGGGGGAGAGGGAGTGGGGGATTCCCGACTCGCCGTCCCTTGCGCAGACGCCGCCGTCGCGCACACCCCCGGCCGGGTCTGCGTGGTGCAGACCGCGGACTGCCTGCCGGTGCTGTTCTGTGATGACCGGGGGAGCGTGGTTGCCGCCGCCCACGCCGGCTGGCGCAGCCTGGCCGCAGGGGTGCTTGAGGCGGCGGTGGCGGCCATGGGCGTGGCGCCGGATCGGGTGCTGGCCTGGCTGGGCGCCGCCATCGGCCCCGATGCTTTCGAGGTGGGCGAAGAGGTGCGCGAGGCCTTCGTCAACCAACATCCCCTGGCTGCCGTGGCCTTCCGGCCTGCCCTGCCGGGTACGCTCGATGAAACACCGCGCAAGTGGCTGGCCGATCTCTACGTCCTGGCCCGCATCCGCCTGGCCGCCACCGGGGTGGAAAGAGTGTACGGCGGCGGCTTGTGCACCTACACCGACCGGGCGCGCTTTTTCTCCTTCCGACGCGACGGGGCCACCGGCCGCATGGCCAGCATGATCTGGCTTGCGTAGAATGCCGCAGCAATGCGATTGCCTTTCCATGCCGTCCTTCCGGCGCGAGCCGGAATCCAGTCAATGGAAGTCCTGGACCCCGGCTCGCGCCGGGGTGACCAATTGACCGACGGTGACATGACTTTCCCCTCGACCCGATGACTACCTTCACCTGGATCATGCTGGCCGGTCTGGCCGGCGGCCTGCTGTCCGTCCTGTTCGCCGTCTTCGCCCTGAAGCTGAAGGCCGAGTGGATACCCGTGATGGTGAGCTATGCCATCGGCGCCCTGCTGGCGGCGGCCTTCCTGGAGGTGCTGCCCCATGCCATGGAGCACGCCCACAACGTCCAGGCCCTGACCGGCGCGGTGCTGGGGGGCATCCTGTTGTTCTTCCTGTTGGAAAAGCTGGTGCTCTGGCGCCATTGCCACTTCGAGACCTGCGAGGTGCACAGCACCCCGGAACTGGCCCGGGAGGTGGAGGGCCACGGTATCGGCGACGCCCATGATCATGGCCATGACCACGACCACGGCCGCTCCGGACTGATGATCACGGTGGGCGACACCTTCCACAACTTCGTCGATGGCCTGATGATCGCCGCTGCCTTCCTGGTGGATCTGAAGCTGGGCGTGGTCACCACCCTGGCCATCGTCGCCCACGAGATCCCCCAGGAGATGGGCGATTTCCTGATCCTGCTCCACTCGGGCTACAGCCGGGCGCGGGCCCTGGCCATGAACCTGCTGTCCAGCCTGGCCACCCTGGTGGGTGCCGGCCTGGGCTATTTCGCCCTGGAGCCACTGCGGGAACTGATGCCCTATTTTCTGGCCCTGGCCGCCGCCAGCATGATCTACGTGGCGGTGGCCGACCTGATCCCCGGCCTGCACAAGCGCCCGGAACTGCGCCACACCGGCCAGCAGATCGCGCTGATCCTGCTCGGGGTGCTGACCGTCTGGCTGGCGGGGGAGGGGGCGGAACACTGGCTGGCGGGCATGGGGCACGAATCCATGCACGCCCACTGAGTCCGATCGGCCATGACCCGCGCCCTGCCCAAAGTCGGCTTCGTGTCCCTCGGCTGCCCCAAGGCCACGGTGGATTCCGAGCGCATCCTCACCCAGCTGCGCGCCGAGGGCTACCTGATCGTGCCCAGCTACCGGGACGCGGACCTGGTGGTGGTGAACACCTGCGGCTTCATCGACGCGGCGGTGGACGAAAGCCTGGAGGCCATCGGCGAGGCGTTGCGGGAGAACGGCAAGGTCATCGTCACTGGCTGCCTGGGGGCGCGGGAATCCGTGGTGATGGACGCCCATCCCAGCGTGCTGGCGGTCACCGGCCCCCACGCCACCGAGGCGGTGATGGGCCACGTACATGCCGCTCTGCCCAAGCCCCACGACCCCTACTCCGACCTGATCCCGCCCGGCGGCCTGAAGCTCACCCCGCGCCATTACGCCTACCTGAAGATATCCGAGGGCTGCAACCACCGCTGCACCTTCTGCATCATTCCCAGCCTGCGCGGCGACCTGGTCAGCCGGCCGGTGGGCGACGTGCTGGCCGAGGCCGAGGCCCTGGTGAAGGCGGGGGTGAAGGAGCTGTTGGTCATCTCCCAGGACACCAGCGCCTACGGGGTCGATCTGAAATACCGCACCGGCTTCTGGAACGGCCGCCCGGTGAAGACGCGCATGCTGGAGCTGGCCCGCGCCCTGGGCGAGATGGGGGTGTGGGTGCGACTGCACTACGTCTATCCCTATCCCAGTGTCGATGAGGTCATCCCGCTGATGGGAGTCAACGCAACTGAGGGGAAGGTGCTGCCCTACCTGGACGTGCCCTTCCAGCACGCCTCGCCGCGCATCCTCAAGGCCATGAAGCGCCCGGCGGCGACGGAAAATACCCTGCACCGCATAGAGCAGTGGCGCGAGATCTGCCCGGATCTGGTGATCCGCAGCACCTTCATCGTCGGTTTCCCCGGCGAGACGGAGGAAGACTTCGACACCCTGTTGGACTTCCTGGAGGAGGCGCAACTCGATCGCGTGGGCGCCTTCGCCTATTCCCCCGTGGACGGCGCCGCAGCCAACGCCCTGCCCGACCCGGTGGACGAGGACGTGCAGCAGGACCGCCTGGCCCGTTTCATGGACGTGCAGGCGGACATCAGCGCCGGCAAACTGCGTGCCCGGCGCGGCACGGAGATGACCGTGCTGATCGACGAGGTGGACGGCCGGCGCGCACGGGGCCGCACCTATGCCGACGCCCCGGAGATCGACGGGGTGGTACACATCGCCCAGGGGGCGGGGCTGAAGGTGGGGGAATTCGCACGGGTCAGGATCACCCGCTCCGACGATCACGATTTGTGGGGCAGGCCGCTATGAGCGAAACAATCTGGAAACCCCATGTGGTGGTGGCCGCCGTCATCGAGCGCGACAGCCGTTTCCTGGTGGTGGAGGAGGAGACCGAGGCAGGCATCCGACTCAATCAGCCCGCCGGCCACCTGGAGGATGGCGAGTCCCTGCTGGACGCGGTGCGCCGCGAGGTGTTCGAGGAGACCGCCCACCGCTTCGAGCCGGAGGCCCTGGTGGGGGTTTACCGTTGGCGCCATGCCGGCAAGGGGCGCACCTATCTGCGTTTCGCCTTCACCGGCCGCATCACCGGTCACGAGCCCGACAGCCCCTTGGATGTGGGCATCCTGCGCGCCCTCTGGCTGACCGCGGGGGAGTTGGCCGTCCAGGCCGAGCGGCATCGCAGCCCATTGCTGCAACGCTGCGTGGACGACTACCTGGCCGGCCGTCGCCATCCCCTCGACCTGCTGACGGATTTCACGGACGGGGCATGAGCCGCGTCGTCGTCGGCCTTTCCGGCGGCGTGGATTCCGCCGTCACCGCCTGGCTGCTGAAACGGCAGGGCCATGAGGTGGTGGGCGTGTTCATGAAGAACTGGGAGGCGGACGACGATGACCCCAACTGCCCGGCCCGGCAGGATTTCCTGGACGTGCTGGCCATCGGCGACGCCCTGGGCATCGAGGTGGACGTGGTCAACTTCAGCCGCGAATACCTGGATCGGGTGTTCGCCTACTTTCTGGCGGAATACCGGGCCGGCCGCACGCCCAATCCGGATGTCCTGTGCAATGCGGAGATCAAGTTCAAGGCCTTCCTGGACCACGCCCTGGGCCTGGGGGCGGAACATATCGCCACCGGCCATTACGCCCGTCTGGAGGGGGAATACCCCAGCCGCAGGCTGCTCAAGGCGGTGGACGGGAACAAGGACCAGAGCTATTTCCTGTACCGCCTGAACCAGCGGCAGATCGAAAAGGCGCTCTTCCCACTGGGCGAATACGCCAAGCCGCGGGTCCGGGAAATGGCCCGCGCAGCCGGCATCCCGGTGGCGGAGAAGAAGGACAGCACGGGCATCTGCTTCATCGGCGAACGGCGCTTCCGGGAATTCCTGCAACGCTACATGCCCATCCAGCCGGGGGATATGATCACCCCCGAGGGTCAGGTGGTGGGCCATCACCAGGGCCTCATGTACTACACCCTGGGCCAGCGCCAGGGCCTGGGCATCGGCGGCATCAAGGGCCTGCCGGAGGGCGTGCCCTGGTTCGTGGCGCAAAAGGACCTGGAACACAACCGGCTGGTGGTGGTGCAGGGGCATGACCATCCGCTGCTGCTCACCCGCCGCATCGTCGCCGGCGGCCTGAGCTGGATCGGTCCCCCACCCGAGCCGGCCCGGCGCTGTATGGCGAAAATCCGTTACCGGCAGGGGGATGTGGCCTGTGACATCCTTCATAGGGATGACGAGCGGCTGGAAATAAGCTTCGAACAGCCCCAGTGGGCCGCCACCCCCGGCCAGTCGGTGGTGCTCTACGACGGGGACACCTGCCTGGGGGGCGGCGTCATTGATTCTGCCCACTGAGGGGATGCGGATGGAGACCGGGATCAAGAATAATCTCTTGCATCAACAATATGGAGCAACATCATGAATAGACGCGATTTTTTATGGCTGTTGCCCGGTCTTGGGGCGACCGGATGGCTGACCGGCTGCGCCGTCGATCCGGTCACCGGCAAGAAGACCATGGCCTTCGCCAGCAAGGAAGACGAAATCGCGGTGGACAAGCAGCATTCCCCGCACCAGTTTTCCGAGGACTACGGCGTCTCCCAGGATCGGGGTCTGAACACCTATGTGGCCGGCGTCGGCAGCCAGCTCTCCAGCCGCTCCCACCGTCCGGACATGCCGTTCAATTTCCAGGTGGTCAACGCCAACTACGTTAACGCCTACGCCTTCCCCGGTGGCTCCATCGCCTGCACCCGAGGCATCCTGCTCGACCTGGACAGCGAGGACGAACTGGCAGCCCTGCTCGGGCACGAGACCGGCCACGTCAACGCCCGCCACTATGCCGAGTCCCAGGCCAAGGGCACACTGGTGCAACTGGCCAGCATGGGGCTTTCGGTGGCCGCTGCATCCCAGGGGGCCCAGTACGGCGAACTGGCCAAGATCCTCGGCCAGTTCGGTGGCGGCGCCCTGCTGTCGCACTACAGCCGGGAGAACGAACGGGAGGCCGATGCCCTGGGCATGGAGTACATGGTCAAGGGTGGCTACAACCCGGAAGGCATGGTGGGCCTGATGGAGATGCTCAACAGCCAGCAGAAGAGCAAGCCCAACGCCCTGGAGCTGATGTTCTCCACCCACCCCATGAGTTCCGAGCGCCTGGCCACCACCCGTGCCCGCCAGCAGAACACGCCGGCCTACGCCCAGGCCGTCAAGCAACCCCTGAAGCGCGAGCGCTACATGGACAACACCGCCCGCGTACGCGCCCTGCGGACGGTGATCGGCGAGGAGCAGAAGGCCGAGGCCCTGCTGAACCAGAAGAACTACGAACAGGCCGCCCAGCATCTGGGGAGCGCCCTTTCGCGGGCACCCGACGACTATCCGGGACTGGTCCTGATGGGCAAGGCCCAGCTGGCCATGAAGCGTCCCCAGGAGGCCCAGCCCTATCTGGACAAGGCCAAGGCCATCTATCCAGCGGAGGCCCAGGCGCATCACCTGGGCGGCGTGGCCAACCTGCAGATGCGGCGCCCGGAGACAGCCCTGGCTGGTTTCCAGGAGTACGAACGCCTGTTGCCGGGCAACCCGAATACGGTGTTCCTGAAAGGGTATTCATACGAAATGATGCAGAACAAGCGCGCGGCAGCGCAGGAGTATTACCGCTATGCGCAGCTGACCCAGCAGCAGGGCAGCCAGGCCCAGTATGCGATCAGCCGCCTGAAGTCCTGGGGTGTGGTGCGCTGATTGCGGCGCGACGGCCAATAAAAAAGGCAGGCCCAAGCCTGCCTTTTTTCTGTTGGGACGCCTTCAGGAGATCAGGAAATCTTTAGCGTTCTTGCCATGCTGTTCGGCATCCACGATCCATTTCGGACGCCGGCCTTTTCCGGTCCAGGTTTCACCCGTCGCGGGATTGCGGTATTTGGCCGGCGAGGCGCTGGCGGATGATTTTCTGCGGCCTCGGGTCTTGCCGCCACAACCCAGGTCTTCGCAGCTGATACCGAATTCCACCATCTTTGCCTTGAGATCGGTGATCACGTTGGCGATTTCCTGCTTGCGGACCTTTTCGGCTTCTACCTGCAACTGGGCGATTTTTTCCTGTAATTCCTTGTAACTGGACATAGTTCACTCCTTGGACAATGGACTCATGCCGCATCGGCATGGCCGCGAGTATAAATAGACGAATATTGCCGATGCAAGCTTGCCGAAAAAATAATTGCGAATGCAATGCAATGGAGCGGGGGAATTGTCCATTGACAATCAGATATTGTGTCGGAGCCGGCGAATTTCAGTAATGACAGTAAGGAGAATGGCGGCCAAGCGGGGGAATTAGTTTCCCCGGGCCTTGACCCGCAACATGGCGGCGATTTCTTCCACGGAACGCGAAGTGGAATCGACAATGGGCACACCGGTGGCGTGCAGCATGGTTTCCGCCGCCCGCAATTCCTGCCGGCAGGTTTCCAGCGCCGCATAGGTGCTGTTGGGGCGGCGCTCGGCGCGGATCTGCGACAATCTCTCCGGCGACAGGGTCAGACCGCGCAATTTGGGTAAATACGGTTTCAAGCTGTCCGGCAGGTCGGGGCGCTCGAAGTTTTCCGGCGTCAGAGGGTAATTGGCGACTCGCAAACCGTATTGCATGGCCATGTAAAGCGAAGTCGGGGTTTTTCCGCTGCGTGACACGCCGACGAGAATCAAATCCGCCAGCTGGTATTTTTCTACTCCCAGGCCGTCATCCGCCGCCAGGGTAAAATTGACGGCATCGATGCGCGATCCGTAGGAACCGGAATCCTGCATGCTGTGAAACCGGCCCCGCAGGGGAATCGCGGGATGGCCGATTTCCGCCACCATCATCGCCAAGAAGTGGCCGTAAATATCCATGACCACGGCGTCGCTGCTGGCCAATGCCGCGCGTTCTCCGGGATCCGTCAAGGTCGAGAACACGAATGGTTTGAGCGTCGATTCTTTCCATGCGGTTTTGACTTGCTGCGCCGCAAAAAAGGCTTTCTCAACCGAATCCACGAAGGGTACACTCGTGTATGCGAAGGCTTCGTCTGGGAATTGGGAGAGGAGACTCTTGCCGAGGATCTCGGCGGTGATTCCGGTATGGTCGGAAACGAAAAAGACGGGTCGTGCCGGGGTCAAGGGGGAAGAAGCTCAGCGCTTTGTCAACGTTTCGGGGATTGAAATGGACTATATCGCGCGTTTTCGGGACCTGTCCATGCACGATGTGGACAAGGTCGGCGGCAAGAACGCTTCCCTGGGGGAAATGATCTCCAACCTCACCAGCAAGGGGGTGCGGGTGCCCGACGGATTCGCCACCACCGCCGATGCCTTCCGAGAGTTCCTCACCCACGGTGGCCTGGCCGACCGGATCGCGGTTCGCCTCGAGCATCTGGACGTGGACGACGTGACCGCCCTGGTGGCCGCCGGCAAGGAGATACGCGGCTGGCTGATGGAGGCCCCGCTGCCCGAGGGCCTGGAAAAAGCCATCCGCCGCGAGCACCGCCTGATGTGCGCCGAGGCGGAAGACGATTTGCAGTTCGCCGTGCGCTCGTCGGCTACCGCCGAGGACCTGCCCGATGCCTCCTTCGCCGGCCAGCAGGAGACCTTCCTCAACATCCAGGGCGCCGACAACCTGCTGGACGCGGTCAAGCGCTGCTTCGCCTCGCTGTACAACGACCGTGCCATCGCCTACCGGGTGCACAACGGCTTCGAGCACGCCGTGGTGGCCCTGTCCGCCGGCATCCAGCGCATGGTGCGCTCGGATCTGGGCGCCGCCGGCGTCATGTTCACCATCGATACCGAGTCCGGCTTCCGCGACGTGGTGTTCATCAACGCCTCCTACGGCTTGGGCGAAACGGTGGTGCAGGGTTCGGTGAACCCGGACGAGTACTACGTGCACAAGCCCACCCTGCAGGCTGGCAGCCGCCCCATCGTGCGCAAGAAGCTGGGCGACAAGGCCATCCGCATGGTGTTCGCCGCCGAGTCGGTGGCCGAACGGTCCACGCGCATCGAGGAAGTGCCGCTGAGCTTTCGGCACAGCTTCGCGTTGGAGGACGAAGAATTGCTGGAACTGGGCCGCTACGCGATAACCATCGAGCGGCATTACGGCCGGCCGATGGACATCGAGTGGGGCCGCGATGGCCTGGACGGCAAGCTCTACATCCTGCAGGCGCGGCCGGAAACGGTGAAATCCCGCGCCGGCAACGTGCAGGTGCGCTTCAAGTTGCAGGAGAAAGGGCCGGTGCTGGCCCACGGCCGGGCCATCGGCACCAAGATCGGCCAGGGCAAGGCGCGGGTCATCAAGTCCCTGGCGCAGATGCACGAGGTGCAGG
This sequence comes from Thiobacillus sp. UBA3361, assembly GCA_002360535.1. Classification (GTDB taxonomy): domain Bacteria; phylum Pseudomonadota; class Gammaproteobacteria; order Burkholderiales; family Thiobacillaceae; genus UBA3361. The sequence goes on along the minus strand of DEQR01000048.1, from coordinate 31,277 downwards.
CGGGCGACGTGCTGATCGCCGAGATGACTGATCCGGATTGGGAACCGGTCATGAAGAAGGCCGCCGCCATCGTCACTGACCGGGGCGGGCGCACCTGCCACGCCGCCATCGTCGCCCGCGAACTGGGCGTGCCGGCCGTGGTTGGCGCGGGCACCGCCACCGGCAGCGTGCCGGAAGGCGCCGAAGTCACCGTTTCCTGCGCCGAGGGGGAGGACGGCTACGTCTATCAGGGCCTGCTCAAGTTCGAGCGCACCGAGACGGTCATGCAGACCATGCCGGACATCCCCGTCAAGATCATGATGAACGTGGGCAACCCCGAGCAGGCCTTCCACTTCGCCATGCTGCCCAACGAGGGCGTGGGCCTGGCGCGGCTGGAATTCATCATCAACAACGCCATCGGCATCCACCCCAACGCCTGCCTGGAATACCGGAAGATGCCGGACGACGTGAAGAAGGCCATCGACGCGCGCATCCACGGCTACGCCGATCCCGTGACGTTCTACGTGGAGAAGCTGGCCGAGGGCATCGCCACCATCGGCTCCGCGTTCTGGCCGAAGCGGGTGATCGTGCGCATGTCCGACTTCAAGTCCAACGAGTACGCCAACCTGATCGGCGGCCCCCTCTACGAACCCCATGAGGAAAACCCCATGCTGGGCTTCCGCGGCGCCGGCCGCTACGCCAGCCACATGTTCCGCCACGCCTTCCAGCTGGAATGCCGGGCCATGCGCCGGGTGCGCGAGGACATGGGCCTGACCAACGTGGAGGTGATGCTGCCCTTCGTGCGCACCCTGAAGGACGCCGACGCGGCCCTGGAGGTGCTGGCGGAAAACGGACTGGAGCGGGGAAAGAACGAGCTCAAGATCATCATGATGTGCGAGCTGCCGTCCAATGTGCTGCTGGCCGAGGAGTTCCTGCAACGCTTCGACGGTTTCTCCATCGGCTCCAACGACCTGACCCAACTCACCCTGGGCCTGGATCGGGATTCCAGCCTGGTGGCGGCCAGCTTCGACGAGCGCAACCCGGCGGTGAAGAAATTCCTGGCCATGGCCATCCAGGCCGCCAAGCAGGCAGGTAAATACGTCGGCATCTGCGGCCAGGGGCCGTCCGACCATCCCGACCTGGCAGAATGGCTGATGGCCGAAGGTATCGACAGCCTGTCCCTGAACCCGGACACGGTGGTGTCCACCTGGACGCGGCTGGCCGCCATGCACAAGGGCTGAGGCCTGGCCTGATGGGAAAAAGCCCCCTCTCGGGGGCTTTTTCGTGTCTGTCCTACTCGTGGCGCAAGGCCTCGATGGGGTCCAGTTGCGCCGCCCGGCGCGCGGGGAAATAGCCGAATATCACGCCGATGGCCGCTGAAAACAGGAAGGAGGCCAGGTTGATGAAGGGGTCGAACAGGTAGGGCACCTGCATCAGCCCCGACAGTGACATGGAGGCGGCGGCGGCCAGGGCGATGCCGATCACGCCGCCCAGGCTGGACAGCACCACGGCCTCAATGAGGAACTGCATCAGCACCTCCCGTTCCAACGCCCCGATGGCCAGGCGGATGCCGATCTCGCGGGTGCGCTCGGTCACCGACACCAGCATGATGTTCATGATGCCGATGCCCCCCACCAGCAGGCTCACCGCCGCCACCGCCCCCAGCAGGGTGGTCAGGATGCGGGTGGTGCTGGTGAAGGTCTCGGCGATCTGCCGGGTGTCCATGACCCGGAAGTCGTCCTCCTCGTTTTCGGCGATCTTGCGCCGTTCCCGCAGCAGCAGGGTGAGCTGCTCCTTGGCCGCGTCGATGGACACCCCCTCGCGCACCGAAACCATCAGCATGCCCACGTCCTGGCTGCCGGTCAGGCGGCGCTGCACGGTGCGCAGGGGCATGATCACCGCGTCGTCCTGGTCCGAGCCCATGGCGGACTGGCCCTTGGATTGCAGCAGTCCGATCACCTCGCAGGCGAACTGCTTGACGCGGATCTGGCTGCCCACCGGATTCTGCCCGGCGAACAGCTTCTCCCGCACTGTCGCGCCGAGCACGCACACCGCCTTGCCGGCCCGTTCCTCGGCCTCGGTGAAGGTGCGGCCGGCGGCCAGGTGCCAGTTGCCGGCCAAGAAATAGTCGTTGTTGCTGCCGGTGACCATGGTGGACCAGTTGCGCGCCTGATAGACCAGGGTAACGTTCTTGTTGCTCACCGGCGCGACCGCCTGGATGGCGGCGATCTGGACCCGCACCGCCTCCGCGTCGGCGGCCTTGAACTTGGCCGCATCCTCCGAGCCGGGCCCGAAACGCTGGCCGGGGCGCACCATGAGCAGGTTGCTGCCCAGGCTGGCGATCTGGTCGGACACCGCCTTGGTGGCGCCGTTGCCCAGGGTGACCATGGTGATCACCGCGGCCACGCCGATGACCACGCCCAGTATGGTCAGGAAGGAGCGCAGCAGGTTGCGCCGTATCGAGCGCAGGGCCAGGAGCAGGGTGTTCCACAGCATCAGCCGTCCTCCCCGTCCGCCGGCCCTGGGGCGTTGCGCTGGTCGCTCGCCACCCGGCCGTCCACGAAGCGGATCACGCGACCGGCGTAGCCGGCCATCTCCGGTTCATGGGTGACCATCAGCACGGCGATGCCCCGTTCGCGGTTCAGGGCGGCGATCAGTTCCATGATCTCGTGGCTGGTTTTGCTGTCCAGGTTGCCGGTGGGCTCATCGGCCAGCAGCACGGAGGGCGCGGTGACGATGGCCCGGGCGATGGCCACCCGCTGCTGCTGTCCGCCCGAGAGCTCCGCCGGGCTATGGTGTTCCCAGCCCGTGAGGCCCACCGAGGCCAGCGCCTGGGCGGCGGCGGCATGGCGGCGCGAGGCCGGCTCGCCCCGGTAGAGCAGGGGCAATTCCACGTTCTCCAGGGCGCTGGTGCGCGCCAGCAGGTTGAAGCCCTGGAATACGAAGCCCAGGAAGTGGCGGCGCAGCAGGGCGCGCTGGTTGCGGTCGAGGCGCTCCACGTGCACGCCGCGGAACTGGTAGCTGCCGCCGCTGGGGGTGTCCAGGCAGCCGAGCAGGTTCATGACCGTCGATTTGCCCGAACCGCTGGGGCCCATGATGGCCACGAATTCCCCCTCGTCGATGCGCATATCGACGCCGCGCAGCGCGGCGAAGGCGGCCGTGCCGCGGCCGTAGGTCTTGGTGATGCCGTTCAGGCGGATGAGGGCGCCGTCGTCCGGCCCGGCGGGCGCTGCCTGGCTCATGGCTTGCCGCTCAGGCTCTCGGTGATGACCTGCATGCCCGCCTTGAGGTCGCCGCCGACGACTTCGGTCATACGCCCGTCGCTGGCGCCGGTGTGGATGGTCAAGGGCACGAGCTGGCCGTCGCGCAGGACCCAGACGCGGCGGCCGCCGTCCTTGTCCGCCGCGGCGGCCGGCTGCTTGGGCGCCTGGCGGGGCGGGCGGGGCATCAGCATGCCCACCATGCCGCGCGATTTGGCGGCACCCGCATCGGCGCTGGGCGGCGTGAAGCGCAAGGCGGCATTGGGCACCAGCAGGACATCGGCGCGGCGCAGCGTCGTGATCTCCGCGGTGGCAGTCATGCCCGGCCGCAGGCTCAGGTCCTCGTTGTCCACCCGCAGGGCGGTGGGGTAGGAGACCACCCCTTCCGTCACCTGCGAGCCGTAGCCGACGCGGATGATGGAGGCGGGATATTCGCGGCCGGGCCAGGCATCCACGCCGAAGGTCGCGGACTGGCCCACCTCGACCTGGCCCACGTCGGCCTCGTCCACGTCCACCTGCAATTCCATCTTGGCCAGGTCCTCGGCCAGGGTGAACAGGACCGGTGCCTGCAGCGAGGCGGCCACGGTCTGGCCCGGTTCCACCTTGCGGGTCAGCACCACGCCGTCGATGGGCGAACGGATATGGGCCTTGGCCAGGTTGGTCTCGTCGGACCGCAGCCCGGCCTGGGCCTGGGCCACTCCGGACGCGGCACTGGCGAGGTTGGCCTCGGCGCGCTTCACATTTGCCTCCGCGCCGTCCATTTCGTTCTTCGACGGCACCTTGCCGCCGGACAGTTCCGCCACCTGGCGCAGCCGGCTCAGGTTGGCGCGCGCCTCGGCCAGGGTGGCCTGCGTCTGGCGCGACTGGGCCTCGGCGGCGGCCAGATTGGCGCTCGACTTGGCCACCGCGTCGTTCAGCTTGGAGAGGTCCAGGCGCGCCAGTTCCTGTCCCTTGCGCACCCGGTCGTTCTCGTCCACGAGCACCTTCTCGACGATGCCCGACAGCTCGCTGCCCACGTCCACCTGATTGGTGGGTTGCAGTTTGCCGGTGGCGGAGACCTTCACCACCAGGGTGCCCAGGATCACGGGCTCGGTGTGGAAGCGCGGTGCGGCGGGTTCCTGCCCGCCCTTCCACAGGCCATAGCCCAGGCCCGCCAACAGCAGCGCCAGCAGGGGGCCGAGCCACATCCAGCGGCGGGCCGGGAAGCGGTGGTGGGCTCTCCCGCCTAGCAGACGCTCCAGTTCGGCGGTCCTGTCGGCGGGGGTGGGCGGAATGGCGTTCATGGCGGGTCCTTGACGGGGGCGGGGGTGGCTTCGGGCGTCCAGCCGCCGCCCATGGCCTTGTAGAGTTGGATGAGGGCGGTGGTCTGCTCGCCAGTGCCGCTGACCAGTTGGTCCTCCAGGCCGAGGAGCGTGCGCTGGCTGTCCAGCACCGACTGAAAGTCGATCAGGCCCGCGGCGTAGCGGTCCAGTGCGATGCGGTGGGCGGTGTGCGAAGAGGCCGTGGCCCGTCCCAGTTCCGCCTGGCGGGCGCGGCCGTTGGCCAGGGCGGCAAGGGCGTTCTCCACGTCGCCCAGGGCGTTGAGGATGGCGGCGCGATAGCCTTCGACGGCCTGTTCCAGCAGGGCGTCCTGGATGGCGATGTTGCCGCGTATGCGGCCGGCATCGAACAACGGTGCGGTGATGCCGGCCAGCAAGGAAGCGGTCCCCGCGTCGCTACTCAACAGCCGGTTGACAGCCAGGGATTGCAGGCCCAGGGAGCCGCCCAGACTGAAGCTGGGGAAACGAGCCGCCTCCGCCTCGGCCAGCCGAGCGGCCTGGGCCGCCACCTGGCGTTCGGCGGCGCGCACGTCGGGGCGCTGGCGCAGGGTCTCGGCCGGGATGCCCATGCTCACCCGGTCGTCGGCGTCGGGGATGTCGCCCGCCTGCCCCAGGCGGGCATCCATTTCGTCCGGTGCCCGGCCGAGGAGGATGGCCAGGCGGTGCCGCGCCTCGACGATGGCGGTGCGCAGGGCGGGCAGCGCGGCGCGAGTCTGCTCCACCTGGGTACGCGCCTGGGCCTCGTCCAGTTCCGTGGCCAGGCCGGCCTGGTGGCGCCAGCGGGTCAGGTCGTGGGTTTCCTCCAGGGTGGCGAGGTTGCGTTCGGCGATGGCCAGGCGCCGCTCGCCGGTGCGCAGTTCCACATAGTTGCGGGCCACCTCGGCCACCAGGCTGACGCGCACGTCGCGCAGGTTTTCCAGACTGGCGTCCAGATCCGCCTCGCTGGCCTCCAGGCCACGCCGCAGGCCGCCGAACACGTCCGGTTCCCAACTGGCGTCGAAACCCGCCTGGAAGTTGTTGCGGGTGGTGCCGCCGCCGCTCTCGCGGCTGGACTTGGCACGGCCGGCGGTGGCCGAGCCGGTCACCGTCACCCCCAGGGCGGCCGCGGAAACGTCGCGCCGGGCGCGGGCCTCGCGCAGCTGGGCCTGGGCGGAGTTCATATCCGGATTGGCAGCCAGGGCATCCGCGACGAGGGCGTCCAGGACCGGATCGCGAAACTGCCGCCACCACTCGGCCAGCGCGGCCGTGTCTCGCGGCCGGGTATCCGGGACGCTGCGCCAGTGGCTGGGCACGGCCGGTTCGGCGGGTCGGGTGACCGGTTTCTGTGCGGCGCAGCCGACCATCAAGGCGGATATAGCCAATGCCGGGAGTAGGCTCAGCATCCTGTGAAACAGCCTGTCGGAGGAAGGGTTCATGGTCAAGCCGGCTGCGCCCGGCGATGGATTGCGGATGGCTCTCGACAGGCCGCGCCTCGACCCGAAAGTTCCTTGATGGGCGGGTCGAGCGAGCGCGCAGACCGTCACCGCCAGTATGCCCCGAAAGCGGCGGGCTTCTGTTAAGGAGGGTTAAGGGTTTGTAACAGACTGTAACCGCGCGCGACGGCACGTTGGATGTCGTGCCGAGCGTGCTTCAGGTCTTGAGCTGGCTCAGCCCCCGCGCGGCCTGCAGGCAGAGCATCTTGAAATCGGTGTAGGTGTGCGGGTCCAGGCCGCATTCCCCATGGCCACGATCGCCATAGATCATTCCGACAGGCCGGCTGCCGGACAGCAGGGACATGGCATAGAAGTCGCCGACGCCGATCATCTCCCGCAGCCGGGGGCCGACCATCGGCCACAGGCGTTCGCGGTTGTCCTCGTTGAGCCACACGCCCTGCATCTTCTTCATCAACTGGGCGAACAGGTCCTTACCCTCCAGTTCGAATTCGAAATGGCGCAACGGATCATCCGCGGGGATGCCCAGGGTGAAGCGGCTTTTCACCCGTTTGCCGTCGGGTGTGGCCATGGCGAACATGATCCGGGACAGGCCCAGTCCGTTATGCAGCCCCTTGAGGATGATGGCGGACATCTGGTTCAGGTTCAGGCTGCGGTCGAGGTGGCTCTCGATGCTGCGCAGGCTGTCCTGGAACGCCTGCTTGTTAGGCATCGGGCAGACATGGGGCGCTTCTTCCGCCACCGCCGGCGGTGTCTCGGCGGCCGGTTGCGGTTTGCCGGACGCGGCCCGGGCGGGACTGGCCGGTTCGGCCCGCTGAGCGGCGGCAGCCGCGACCCGCGGTTCGGCATCCTCGTCCTCATCCTCGTCCGCCGGCCATTCGCCCGGTTCCATGACCAACCAGGCGGCGGCCGGAGGGGCGGTGATCCAGTCGTCGTGCCGGGCCACCCGCGCCGCGTTGGCGTGGACGGTGGCGATCACCTCTTCCAGCGGTATGTTTTCCACGCCGGCCAGACGGGCGTAATCGTCGGTCAATTCCGTCGCCCACCAGCCCCGCTCGCAATGCACGGCGATGTCCAGGCAGGCGCGCAGCAGCGCCTGCCGGTTCCGCTCCGCATTGCGCTCGTCGTGCAGGTCGCGGATCAGGTCCGGCATGCGCCAGATTTCCAGCAACTGCATGCGCAGGGCCTGCATCGGCTGGCCCAGTACTTCCTGTTCCGAATGCTCCGCGCCGACCCGGCGGGCAAGCCGTTGCAGGTGCCGGGCCTCATCCGGCGTCTTTAGCCACATCAGGAACAGGGGGGCGAAATGGAGCAGGGCTGCGACCTGCACCTCCTCGGCACGGATGTCGCGGTGCAGGACGGCGAAATCGCGCGCCTGCCAGGCGGCGTGCTGGGCTCGCCGCAGCAGGGCATGTACGGCACCCATGGCGCTGGCGTTGCGTCCCAGGGCGGTGTTCTCGACTGCGGCGATGGCCGGCAGAGACTCCAGGAAACTCTGCAGGCCGGACATCATGAGGGCATGCTCGACCGTACAGACGTTGGGTTCCAGACGGGAGCGGTTGTTGGCGGCATGCAGCACGCGCAGGGTCAGCAGGGGGTCGGTCAGGATGACCGCCGCGGCGCGGCTGGCGGGCAGGCCGTCGCCCTCCCGGCGCAGTTTGGACAGGGCCGCCAGGGTGTGCTGAAAGGCAGGCAGTTCGCTGGGACCGAGACGGGTCTGCCAGTCCTGGGGGGTCATGCCATGCGCCAGACCAGCAGCCGGGCACGGGTCAGGTCATCCAATTCGATGATCTGGTCGGGCTCGACGCCGGGGATGGCGAAGCTGTTGCTGATGAACAGGGCACCTGGCCGCATCTCACGCCGCGCCTTGTCCCACAGGCGGGCCATGGGGGCGGGGGACAGGTAGGCATAGACGGCGTCGTAGCGGCCCAGGTCCTCGTCCCAGATACTGCCCAGACGGACGCTGGCCTTGCGGCCCAGACGCAGCCGGCTGACCAGCCAGTTGAGCGGCGCGGCCTCCACCCCATGCAGGACCAAGTCAGGTCGCAGCGCGGCCAGATTCGCAAGCGGGCCGCCCAGACCGCAGCCCAGATCGGCGAGATGTTTGCCGTTGGTACCGGGTAGCAGTTCGGCAAGGCGCGCCACGGCCTGCCTGCTGGACAGGTAGAGGGGGACGCGGGTGCGCAGCACGCCGATGGAAGTCAGCGCCAGGATGACCAGCCCGGCCAAGAACCAGGCCGGGTTCAGGTGCGCCTGGCCGGTCAGCCAGACGGCGGGGAAAAACAGCAGGTGGATAAGCTGCCACCAGGCCGGCTGGCCGAGCCAACCGGCGATGCCCCAAGCCAGCAGCCCCTGCGCCAGGATCGGCCAGGGCATGGGTGCGGGTGAGGTGAGGTCCCCGGCCAGACTGAGGAGAATGAAGGTGGCGCCCCAGGCCAGGGCCTGCACCAGCAAGGCCACCAGCGCCGGGGGGCGGCGTTGCAGAAAGCCGGTCGTCAGGGCGTCAGTGCCGGCCAGCATCGAGTCGTTCCTGGACCTGCTGGACGGTGGCGGCCTCCACCTGCTGGCCTTCCTTGGTGACCGCTTCTTCGGCCTTCTTGTTCATGACGATGATGGAAATGCGTCGGTTGATGGGCGCGTTGGGATCGTCCTTGTTGAAGGGAATGGCCGAGCCCAGGCCGACCACCCGCAACAGCTTGTCTTCCGCAAGGCCGCCGACCACCAGTTCGCGGCGCGCGGCATTGGCCCGATCGGCGGACAGTTCCCAGTTGCTGTAGCCGACCAAGCCGTTGGCGTACTGCACCGCGTCGGTATGCCCGGACAGGCTGATCTTGTTGGGCAGGGCATTCAGGGTCAGGCCGATCTCGCGCAGGATCTCGCGGGTGTAGTCCTTCATCACCGCGCTGCCTGAATCGAACATGGGCCGGTTCTGGTCGTCCACGATCTGGATGCGCAGGCCCTCGCTGGTGATGTCCAGCTTGATTTGCTTCTTGAAGGCCTTGAGCTTGGCCTGGGCCTCCACCGCCTTTTCCAGGCGGGTTTTCATTTCGGTGAGCCGGGCGGTGTCCAGCTTGGCCTGCTCTTCCTTGCTCTTGTTCAGGCTGATCACGTCCTGCTTGCTTTCCTCCGCGCCGCGCATGACCTGGCCGGCCTTGCGGGTCAGGTCCTCGCCGCCGCCTTTGATGACGTGGGAGGCGTCGCCGGAGCCGTATCCCCCTTGCAGGGCCACCTTCAATGGCGTCTTGAAGTACTCGGAAATGCCTTCCATCTGTGCCTTGGTGGCGGATCCCAGCAGCCACATGAGCAGGAAGAAGGCCATCATGGCGGTGACGAAGTCGGCGTAGGCGATCTTCCAGGCGCCACCGTGAGCACCGCCGCCGCCCTTCTTGATGCGCTTGATGACTATCGGGCGCTGCGAATCGTCAGCCACTTGCGTTCCTCCGGAACGGGTGAGGCGTGAGGCGTAAGGCGTAAGGCTCGACCATACCCGCCTCCACGACCATCATCGCCTCACCCCTCTCGCCTCACGCCTCACGATCATTTGCCCTTCCGCGATTTGATGTCGTCTTCCAGTTCCTTGAACGACGGCCGCTCCGTCGAGAACAGCACCTTGCGGCCGAACTCCACGCAGACCTGAGGCGCAAAGCCGTTCAGGGAGGCCAGCAGAACCACCTTCACCGTCTGATAGACCTTGCTGCCCTCTGCGGCCTTGCCTTCCAGCACCGTGGCCAGAGGCGCGACGAAGCCGTAGGAAAGCAGGATGCCGAGGAAAGTGCCCACGAGTGCGTGGGCGATCAGGATGCCCAGTTCCTGGGGCGGCAGGTGCAGGGATTCCATGGTGTGCACCACGCCCATGACCGCGGCGACGATACCGAAGGCGGGCATGCCGTCGGCCAGCTTGGACACCGCGTGGGAGGAGTGCATCTCCTCGTGATGATGGGTTTCGATCTCGTTGTCCATCAGGTTCTCGATTTCCAGGGCATTCAGGTTGCCGCCCACCATCATGCGCAGGTAATCGGTGATGAACTCGATCAGGTGGTGATCCGCCAGCAGGCTGGGATATTTGGTGAAGATGGCACTCTTCTCAGGCTCCTCCACATCGTTTTCCAGCGACATGAGGCCTTCCTTGCGCACCTTGGCCAGCAGCTCGTAGAGCAGGGCCAGCAGTTCCATGTAGAAGGTCTTGGTGTATTTGGAGCCCTTGAAGCAGCTGGCGATGCCGCCCAGCGTGTGCTTGACGCCATGCATGGTGTTGGCCGCCACGAAGGCGCCCGCGGCACCGCCGCCGATCATCACCAGTTCCAGAGGCTGGAACAGCGCCGCCAGGTGGCCACCCGCGGCGGCAAAACCACCGAAGACGCCCGCCAGGGCCACCACCCAGCCGATGATCACCATCATTGTCGTTTTCTCCTTCGCCTATCCCTCGCACCGGCTTTCCACCGGCCCCACATCGGCTGGCGGTCGCCCGCCCACCCGATCAAGAAACGGTTTGCAGGACCTGTCTGACCGGACCGAAACTGCGCCGGTGTTCCGGGCAGGGGCCATGCGTCCGCAGCGCAGCCAGATGCTCGGCGGTGGGATAGCCGGCATGGCGGTCGAAACCGTACTCGGGGTGGATAACGGCAAGGCGCGCCATTTCTTTATCCCTTTCCGTCTTGGCGAGGATGGAGGCGGCGGAGATCGCCGGCACCAGGTCGTCGCCCCTGACGATGGCGCGGGTGGGGAAGGGCAGGTCGGGACAGCGGTTGCCGTCCACCAGGACCTGGGCGGGAGAGGGGGACAGGGCGAGCACCGCCCGCCGCATGGCCAGCAGGCTGGCATGGAGGATGTTCAGGCGGTCGATCTCCTCCACGCTGGCCACGGCGACGGACCAGGCCAGGGCATGGGCGCGGATCTCGCCGGCCAGGCGGATGCGGTTGGCGGCGGATAGCTTCTTGGAGTCCTTCAGGCCCGGGATGGGGTGGCGCGGATCGAGGATCACGGCGGCGGCATAGACCGGGCCGGCCAAGGGGCCGCGGCCGGCCTCGTCCACGCCGCAGGGGTGTTGTGAGGCTTGGGAAGCGAGGGATGGGGCGGACGTGCTCAAGTCAGGTACGGCCGCAGCGCATGGGCGATCAGGCGCGGTGTGTCGCGGCGCAGGCTGGCGCGCAGTTCGTCGAAGCCCTGGCGCATCCGCTCCCGTTCGGCCCGGTCGTCCAGCAGGCGCAGCAGGGCATCGGCGAGCACCTCCGGGCGGGCCTGTTCTTGCAGCAACTCCGGCACCAGGTCCCGGCGCGCCAGGATGTTGGGCAGGCCCACCCAGGGCAGGTAGGCCTGGCGGCGCATGATCTGCCAGGTCAGCCAGGGCACCCGGTAGGTGATGACGTGCGGACAGCCCAGCAACAGGGCTTCCAGGGTGGCTGTGCCGGAGGCCACCAAGGCCAGGTCGGCGGCCTGCAGGGCATCGTGGGCATGGCCGAACAGTATCCGCAGGGGCAGTTCGCGGCCGGCCTTGTGCAGGGCCGTCTCGAACAGTTGGCGCGTTTCCCGGTTGACCAGGGGCACGAGGAATTGCAGCCCCGGCCGCTGTTCGGCCAGGCGGGCGGCGGTGGCCACGAACAGACCCGCCAGGGCCTTGAGCTCACCCACCCGGCTGCCCGGCAGCAGGGCCAGATATTCCCTGTCCGGACGCAGCTTCAAACGCTCGCGCGCTGCCATCCGGTCGGGCTTTTCGGGCAGTGCATGGGCCAGAGGGTGGCCCACGTAGGTGGCGGGGATGCCCGCCCGGCGATAGATCTCGTCCTCGAAGGGAAAGATCAGCAGCATGTGCGATACGGCGTGGCGGATCTTCTTGATCCGGCCGCCGCGCCAGGCCCAGATGGAGGGGCTGACGAAGTGCACCGTCGGGATGCCGGCCTTTTTCAGCCGAGCCTCCAGGGCCAGGTTGAAGTCCGGGGCATCGACGCCGATGAACAGGCGCGGCGGGTGGGCGATCAGCTCCTTGGCGAGGCGCTTGCGGATGTTCAGGATGCCGCGCAGGCTGCCCAGGGCCTCCACGTAGCCGCGCACCGACAGGGCCTCCATGGGGAAAAGGGAACGGGCGCCGAGGCCCTGCATTTTCGCCCCGGCGATGCCCCGGAAGCCGGTGGCCAAGCCGGCGCCCCGGAGCGAACGGATCAGCAGGCTGCCCAGCAGGTCACCGGAGGCCTCGCCGGCGACAATGCCGATCTCGTTGGCGGGTGGCGAAAGACGCGACGGGTCCTGCGAATGTTCCGCCCCACCCCTCACGCCCAACGCCTCACCGAATGATGCCGCGGCCGGATACAGCCAGGAAATCGACCAGCGGGCGCAGGGCCGGTACCGCCTGGGACTCGGTCTCGATGACGGCGCGCGCCTCGGCCAAGCCCAGTCCGGATTTGAACAAGGCCTTATAGGCGCGCTTCAAGGCGGCCAGGTCGTCCGGGCCGAAACCCCGGCGCTTCAGGCCTTCGCTGTTGATGCCATGGGGTTCGGCGGGGTTGCCCGAGGCGGTGACGAAGGGCGGCACGTCCTGGCGCACCACCGAGGCGATGCCGGTGATGACGTGCGCGCCCACCCGGCAGAACTGGTGCACGCCGGTGAAACCGCCCAGGATGGCGTAGTCATCGACGGTCACGTGCCCCGCCAGGGAGGCGTTGTTGGCGAAGATGGCGTTGTTGCCCACCACGCAGTCGTGGGCGATGTGCACGTAGGCCATGATCCAGTTGTCGTCGCCGATGCGGGTGAGACCCCGGTCCTGGACGGTGCCGGTGTTGAAGGTGCAGAACTCGCGGATGGTGTTGCGGTCGCCGATCTCCAGCAGGGTCGGCTCGCCGGCGTATTTCTTGTCCTGGGGCTGCTCGCCCAGGCTGACGAACTGGAAGATGCGGTTGTCGCGGCCGATGCGGGTATGGCCGGTGATCACCGCATGAGGGCCGACGCGGGTGCCGGCGCCGATCTCCACGTGTTCGCCGATGATGCTGTAGGCGCCGATTTCCACGCCTTCGCCGAGACGGGCGCCGGCATGGACGATGGCAGTGGGATGAATGCGGTCGGCGCCGCTCACTCGTCGATCCGCTTCAGGGTGCACAGCAGCTCGGCCTCGCTGGCCAGCTGGCCATCCACGGTGGCGCGCACGCTGAATTTCCAAATGCCGCGCTTGACGGTGATGACCGTGGCCTCGATGCGCAGCTGGTCGCCGGGCACCACCGGCCGCTTGAAGCGGGCGCCGTCGATGCCGGCGAAGTAGATCACGCTCTTGTCGTCCACCTGCTGGGTGCCGGACTTGAAGGCGAGCAGGCCAGCGGCCTGGGCCATGGCCTCCAGGATCAGCACGCCGGGCATCACCGGGAAGTTGGGAAAGTGGCCCGGAAAGTGGGGCTCGTTCATTGACACGTTCTTGATGGCCACGATCCGCTCGCCGGGCACCAGTTCCAGCACCCTGTCCACCAGCAGGAAGGGGTAGCGGTGGGGCAGGTGCCGCATGATGGCGTGGATGTCCATTTGCTGTTCGCTCATCGTCTTCAATCCATCTGTTGATCTAAATCGTTCACGCGCCTCTCCAAGGTTTTCAGGCGTCCGTGCATGTCATCGAGGTGGCGCAGCAGGGCTGCGTTGCGTTTCCATTCGGCGTGGGGCATCAGGGGTTGCACCGAGGTATAGGTGCCGGCATCGCGGATGTCCTTGGCCACGAAGGTGCCAGCGGAGATCACCACCCGGTCCGCGATCTCCAGGTGGCCGATGATCATGGCCGCACCGCCGATCTGGCAATGGCTGCCGATGCGCGTGCTGCCGGCGATGCCCACGCAACCGGCGATGGCGGTGTGGGCGCCGATACGCACGTTGTGTGCGACCTGGATCAGGTTGTCCAGCTTCACGCCCTCTTCGATGACGGTGTCGTCCAGGGCTCCCCGATCGACGGTGGTGTTGGCGCCGATCTCCACGTCGTCGCCGACGATGACGCGGCCGACCTGCGACACCTTGCGCCAGTGGTCGCCGTCCCAGGCCAGCCCGAAACCGTCCGCGCCGATGACGCAGCCGGCGTGGAGCATGACCCGGTGGCCCAGGCGGCAGCCCGGATAAAGGCTCACACGGCCGTACAGCCGGCAGTCTTCACCCATCTCCACGTCCTCGCCGATCCAGCTGCCCGGACCGATCCGGCTGCGGGCACCGATGCGCGCGCCGGCCCCCACCGTCGCTTGCGGGCCGATCGCCACGTCCGCCTCCAGCATGGCGTCGGGATGGACCGCGGCGGTGGGATGGACGCCCGGCGTGGTGGGCGGTTCGGGGTGAAACAGGTCGATGGCCTTGGCGAACTGCACGTGCGGCCTGGCCACCACCAGGCAATTGCGTCCGGCCAGCCGCTCGGCCAGGGCGGCATCTGTGACCAGTGCGCCGGCCCGCGAGGCGAGGGACTCGGACAAGTATTTCGGTGCCAGGACGAAACTCAGGTGCGTGGGCCCGGCATGGGCCAGTGAGGCGACCCCACTCAAGGTGTACAGGGCGTCCCCGCGGACCTCGGCGTCAAGCTGCGCGGCCAACTCCCGGAGCGAAAGACTCCTGCCCATGGGTGGCGATCTTGCGGGCCGGATCAGCGATCCATACTCCTGATGATCCGATCCGTGATGTCCACGCGGGTGCTGGCATAGATCACGTTTTCCAGGATCAGATCGAATTTTTCCTTTTCGGCGATGTCAACGATGGCCTTGCGGGCGCGTTCCTGGACGCCGGCGAATTCCTCGTTCTTACGCTGGTTCAGGTCTTCCCGGAATTCACGCTGGGCACGCTGGATGTCCCGGTTCAGATTGCCCAGGTCGCGCTCGCGGCGGGTCCTGTCCGATTCCGTCATGGTCAGGCCCTCCTTCTCCAGCAGCGACTGTAGGTCGCGGGCCTGCTTGATCATCTTCTGTATCTCCTGCTCGCGGCCGGAGAACTCCTTTTCCAACTTCTTCTGGGCCTTCGCGGCCAGGGGGGATTCACGGAACAGGCGCTCCGTGTTGACGAAGCCGATCTTCAGGTCCGCGCTCCAGGCGGCGGAGCACCAGGCGAACAGAAAGAAAAGGAGCAGGGAACGGAAATGGGGATGGGTCATGGTATCTCCTTAAAACACATTGCCCAACTGGAACTGGAAGCTTTGCTCCTTGTCGTTGGCCAGAGTGCGTATGGGTTGGGCAATGGAGAGTTTGATGGGGCCGAAGGGGGAGTACCAGGTCACCGCGGCCCCCGCGGAATAGCGCAGGTCGTCGAACGAGAAATCGTCCATGGCGGCGCCCACGTCGAAGAAGGCACTCAGACGCAGGTTGCGGTCCTTGCCGGCCCCGGGAAAGGGGAAAAAGAGTTCCGCGTTGCCCACCAGGCGCTTGCTGCCGCCCACCGAGAACAGGTTGCCGTTGCTGTCGGCTTCCTTGCGGCCCAGGGTGCCCGATTCGAAGCCCCGCACGGAACCGATGCCGCCGGCATAGAAGTTGCGGAAGAAGGGCATGGATTTGCCACCGTAGCCGTCTCCCCAACCGATCTCGCCGTTGAGCATCAGCGACATGGTGGGGCTGAGGGGCTTCCACCACTGGTATTCGTAGGACAGCTTGTAGTACTCCAGGTCACCCACCGGCGTGCCCACCTCCGCGTAGATCCGCTGGTAACTGCCCTTGGTGGGATAGAGCAGGCTGTCGCGGCTGTCCCTGGCCCAACCCGCGTCCAGGCGCAGGGTGTTGGCGGTCACGCCGTTGTTGTTGCCGCCCAGCAGGGTGGCCTGGGTACGGTAGTAGGTGGGGCTCAGGGTGGTCAGCTGCAAGTCGTACTGTTCGACGGCCGCGCCCAGGTGGATGGTGTCCGTCTCGGTGATGGGCAGACCCAGCCGCAGGCCGGCGCCGAGGGTGGAGGTCTCGTATTCGGACACCGCGTCCAGGTTGGTGGTATCGACGTCCTTGCGATACAGGTCGTAGCCCAGGCTGATGCCGTCCTTGGTGAAGTAGGGGTTGGTGTAGGACAGGGAATAGACGGTGTTGACGCTGCCGCTGTTCATCTGGACGGACAGGCGGTTGCCGGTGCCAAACAGGTTGTTCTGGGACACGGAGCCTGACAGCACCAGACCGTCCGAGCTGGAAAAACCGGCGCCCAGCAGCAGGTTGCCGGTGGCTCGTTCGGTGACGTTGACGTTCACGTCCACCTGGTCCGTGCTCCCGCTCACCGGCGGGGTCTCCACGTTTACTTCCTCGAAGAACCCCAGCCGATCGACACGTTCGCGGGAGCGGTTGATCTTGTCGGCCGCATACCAGGCCCCCTCCAGCTGCCGCAGTTCGCGGCGGATGACCTCGTCCTTGGTCTTGCTGTTGCCCTGCACGTTGATGCGCCGCACATAGACCTTGCGGCCCGGATCCACCAGGAAGCTGAAGTCCACCGTGTGCTTGTCCTTGTCCACCTGGGGCGCGGCGTTGACGTTGGCGAAGGCATAGCCGTCGTTGCCCAGCCGGTCACCGATCTTCTGCGTGGATTCGGTGAGTTTCTCGCGCGAGAACACGTCACCCACCTTCAGACTCACCAGGCCCATCAGCTCTTCTTCCTTCACCGGCAGTTCGCCGACGATCTTGGCGCCGGAGACGGTGTATTTCTCGCCTTCGCGAAGGTTGACGGTGATGTAGATGTCCTTCTTGTCCGGGGTGATGGAGACCTGGGTCGAATCGACGGCGAATTCCAGGTAGCCCCGGTTCATGTAATGGGAACGCAGGGCCTCCAGATCGCCGGCGAGTTTCTGCTTGGAGTACTGATCGTTCTTGGTGAACCAGGTCAACCAGCCCGGCGTGCGCAGGGTGAACAGGTTCAGCAGTTCCTTTTCCTTGAAGGCCGTCGCGCCGACGATGTTGATGGCGCGGATCTTGGCCACCTCGCCCTCCACCACATCGAAGGTGACGGCGGTGCGGTTGCGCTCCAGGGGCGACAGACGGACATTGACCTGGACCGCGTACATGCCGCGGTTGAAGTATTGCCGCTTGAGTTCCTGTTCGGCCTTGTCCAGCAGTGACTTGTCCAGGATGCGGCCCTCGGACAGGCCCAACTGCTTCAAGGAGGCCAGGATGTCTTCCTTGGAGAATTCCTTCATGCCCTGGAACTCCACCTGGGCAATGGCCGGACGCTCCTCCAGCAGGACGATAAGCACCTCGTTCTGGACCTCCAGCCGCACGTCCTTGAAGAATCCGGTGGCGTAGAGCGCCTTGATGGCCGAGGCCGCGCGCTCGGGGGTCAGGGTGTCGCCCACCTTGACCGGTAGGTAGTTGAACACCGTGCCGGCCTCCGTGCGCTGGATGCCTTCCACGCGGATATCCTTGACCTGGAAGGCCTCGAAGGCATGGGCCTGCACCGATAGCAGCAAACCGGCAAGGAGGGTGAGCGGAAAAGGGGTTCTCATTCTTGTGTCAACCGGTGAGCAGGCGATGAAAATCGTTGAACAGGGCGAATACCATCAGAAAACCCAGAAGGGCCAGGCCGATCTTCTGGCCGATCTCCTGGATGCGTTCAGACACGGGCTTTCCGGTCAGCACTTCGGCGAAATAATACAGTAAATGCCCCCCATCCAGTAACGGGATGGGCAGCAGGTTGAGCACCCCCAGACTGACGCTGATCAGGGCCAGAAAGGCGATGAAGGCAGGCCAGCCCGCCTGGGCAGACTGCCCCGCGTAGTCGGCGATGGTGATCGGCCCGGACAGGTTTTGCAGGGAGACTTGGCCGATCACCATGCGGCCCAGCATTTCCAGGGTGAACACGGACAGATCCCAGATCTTCCAGAGTGCCTTTTGCAGGGCCTTGAGGGGGGCATAGCGGACCTCGGTGCGCAGTTCCGCGAACCGGGCTTCCAGTGCGGGATCATCCAGGTTGGGGGCGGCGCCGATGCGGCCCACCTCCCGGTCGCCGTCCTGCTGCCTTTCCGGCGTAACGGCCAGCGTCAGCCGCTGTTGGCTGCGTTGCACCTCCAACTGAAGGGGCAGGTCCGGGCTGGCCTGGATTTTGTCCACCACCCGATCCCAGGTGGCCACGGCCTGGCCGTCGATGGCCAGGATACGGTCGCCGGTTTGCAGGCCGGCGGCCGCCGCGCGGCCCTGCGGGAGAAGCTGCCCGAGCACCGGCGGGATGACCGGCAGGTAGCGTTTCAGTCCCAGCGTGCCCAGGGTGTCGGTCTGCAGGCGATCCTGATCGACGCCGCTCAAATCCAGCTGGCGAAAGCTGAGGTGATCGGCCGCATCCCTCGTCTCCAGGCGCAGGGGCTGGCCGCCCACCCCATGGCGCAGGGCCAGCCAGTGCACGTCCTGCCATTCCTCGACCGGCTCGCCGTTGACCGACAGGACGGTCTCGCCGGCGCGGATGCCGGCCATGGCCGCCGGTGTGCTGGCCGGCGGTTTGCCCAGGACGGGTTTGAGGGCCGGTACGCCGCTGACGAACAGCGCCCAGTACAGCACGATGGCCAGCAGGAAATTGGCCGCCGGTCCGGCGGCCACCACGGCCATGCGCTGCCAGACATTCTTGCGGTTGAATGCCCGCGGCAGGTCGGCGGCGGGGACCTCGCCCTCCCGCTCGTCGAGCATCTTCACATAGCCACCCAGCGGGACGGCGGACAACGCCCACTGGGTGCCGTGCCGGTCCTGGCGGCTGGCCACCACGTTGCCGAAGCCCACCGAGAAGCGCAGGACCTTGACGCCGCACAGGCGGGCCACGGCGTAATGGCCGTACTCGTGGATGATGATCAGGATGGCCAGGGTGGCCAGGAAGGCGAGCAGGGTGGTCATGGACGGGATCGCGGCGGCGGTGACAAGCTCTAGGCCGTGTGCCGGGCGATGAGTTCCCGTGCCGCGGCCCGTGCCGCGGCATCGCTGGCGCGCAGCGCGGCCAGGCTGTCGGCCGGGCCACCGCCCAGCCGGTCCAGGGTGGCGGCGATCACCTCGGCGATGGCCAGGTAGGGAATGCGATGGTTCAGGAAGGCATCCACCGCCTCCTCGTTGGCGGCGTTGAGAACCGCCGGTGCCGCGCCGCCCGCCTCCAGGGCGCGGTAGGCCAGGGCCAGGCAGGGGAAGCGGCGCGTGTCGGGTGCCTCGAAGGTCAGCGTGCCGATGCGGGGCAGGTCCAGCCAGGGCACGCCCGCCGTGACCCGCTCCGGATAGGCCAGGGCGTGGGCGATGGGGGTGCGCATGTCGGGCGACGAGAGCTGCGCCAGAACGGAGCCGTCCTGGTATTCCACCATGCTGTGGACAATGCTTTGCGGGTGGATGACCACGTCGATCTGGTCCGGGCGGGCGTTGAACAGCCAGTGGGCCTCGATGACCTCCAGGCCCTTGTTCATCATGGTGGCTGAATCGACGGAGATCTTGCGGCCCATGACCCAATTGGGGTGGGCCACCGCTTCCTCGGGCGTGACCCGGGCCAGGGTATCGATGTCCCGCGTGCGGAACGGACCGCCGGAGGCCGTCAGCAGCACGCGGCGCACGCCATGGGCCGCGAGATCGCCGGTGTAGGCATCGGGCATGGACTGGAAGACCGCGTTGTGCTCGCTGTCGATGGGCAGCAGGGTGGCCCCACCGTCCTTCACGGCCTGCATGAAGAAATGACCGGCCATGACCAGGGTTTCCTTGTTGGCCAGCAGCACCCGCTTGCCGGCACGGGCGGCGGCCAGGGCCGGCTCCAGGCCGGCGGCGCCGACGATGGCGGCCATCACCGTGTCCACCTCGGGCAGGCTGGCCACCCGGTTCAGGGCCTCCACGCCGTACAGGACTTCCGTGTCCAGACCGGCGAGCAAAGTCCGCAGGGCCTGTGCCTTGTCCCCGTCCAGCACCACCGCGTAGCGGGGACGGAATTGCCGGCACTGTTCGGCCAGTTTTTCGATCTGGTTCTGGCCGGTGAGGGCAACGACGCGGAAGCGGTCGGGATGGCGGGCCACCACGTCCAGCGTGTTCACGCCGATGGTGCCGGTGGCGCCCAGGATGGTGAGGTTGCGCAGGTTCATTTCAGCCACATCCAGAACAGTACCGCGGCGGGCAGGACGGCCAGATGGCTGTCGATGCGGTCCAGCACACCGCCATGGCCGGGCAGCAGGTTACCGCTGTCCTTCACGCCGGCCTCCCGCTTGATCCAGGATTCGAACAGGTCGCCCAGCACCGACAGGCCGAACAGGGCCCAAAAGGCGGCCAGGACCTGGGGCAGGCACTGGAAGCCGCAAGTCTGGGGCCATAGGAAATGCACCGCCAGGCCGTAGGCGGTGACCGCAAGCCAGGCGCCGATGGCCCCTTCCCAAGTCTTGCCGGGGCTGATGTGGGGTGCCAGCTTGCGGCGGCCGAAACGGCGGCCCGAGAAATACGCGGCGCTGTCTGCCACGGCTACGATGCCGAGCACGGTCAGCAGCAGCTCCGGACTTTCCGAGCGCAGGCGGATCATCCCCAGGCAGGCCGGCAGCAGGATCAGCCAGCCGAGCACCGCCAGCGCGACCCGGTTACCCAGGTGCATGGCGTGGGTCAGCCAGTAGGGTGCCACCGCCACCCAGAAGGCCAGGGCGGGCAGATAGATATAGGGCGACTGGTACAGGGAGAAAGCCGCCAGGGCCGCGGCGGCCAGCGCGGTCATGCCGGTGTAGGCCTGCCAGGCGCTGGCCGGCAGCTTGATCAGCCGTGCCCACTCCCAGGCCCCCGCCGCCGCCAGGACCACCATCAGGGTGCTCCACAGCTCGGCCGGCGCCAGGTAGATGGCCGCCAGGAAGCCGGCCACGATGGCCAGGCCGGTGACCACACGTGTTTTAGTGTTGCCGGACTTGCTCGCTGGTGCGTCCAAAGCGGCGCTCGCGCTGTTGATACCAGGTGATGGCCCGGTCCAGTTCTCCGGCGCTGAAATCGGGCCAGAGGGTGTCGGTGAAATACAGCTCCGTGTAGGCCAGCTGCCACAGGAGGAAGTTGCTGATGCGCTGCTCGCCGCCGGTGCGGATGAACAGATCGGGCTCGGGGGCGAAGGGCAGGGCCAAGTGGGCATTCATGGCGGCTTCGTCCATGCGCGCGCTCCCGGGGTTCTCGGCCAGCCAGGTATTCACGGCGTTGAGGATGTCCCAGCGGCCACCGTAGTTGGCGGCGATGGTCAGGGTCAGACGGTCCTTGTCCGCCGTGCGCGCCTCGCCGTCGCGGATGAGCTGGCGCAGGCGGCTGTCGAAGCGTTCCAGGTCGCCGACGATCTTCAGACGGATACCGTTGCGGTTCAGCTTTTCCACCTCACGCTCCAGTGCCAGGATGAACAGCTCCATGAGCTTGCTCACCTCTTCCTGGGGCCGGCGCCAGTTCTCGGAACTGAAGGCGAACAGGGTCAGGTATTCGACGCCGCGCTCGATGCACGCCTGCACCGTGTCGCGCACCCGCTCCACGCCCTGCACGTGTCCGGCTACGCGGGGCATCAGGCGCTTCTTGGCCCAGCGGCCGTTGCCGTCCATGATGATGGCGATGTGCCGGGGGACCGCGGCGGATTCGGGGATGTCCGAGGTGGAACTGAAGAATTTGCGGATCATCGTCAGGATTCGGGTTGCGGGTTACAGGTTACAGAAGTTCCGCGCGGCCAGGCCGCGAGTTGATGCCGAAGCCTGAAACCTGTGACCTGGATCCCGCTAAACCGCCATCAGGTCCTTTTCCTTTTCGGCCAGCACCTTATCGACTTCGGCGATGTATTTGTCGGTGAGTTTCTGAATGTCGTCCTGGGCGCGGCGCTCGTCGTCCTCGCTGACCTCGTGGTTCTTGAGCAGATCCTTGAGATGCGCGATGGCGTCGCGGCGGATGTTGCGGATCGCCACCTTGCCGCCCTCGGCTTCCCCGCGGACCACCTTGACCAGTTCCTTGCGCCGCTCCTCGGTCATGGCCGGGATCGGCACCCGGACGATGTCGCCCATGGAGGCGGGGTTGAGGCCCAGGTCGGAATCGCGGATGGCCTTTTCGATGGCGGCGGCCATCTTCTTCTCCCAGGGCGCGACGCCCAGGGTGTGCGGGTCCAGCACGGTGACGTTGGCCACCTGGCTGATGGGCATGGGGCTGCCGTAGTAATCGATCTTCACATGATCGAGGATGCCGGCGTGGGCGCGGCCGGTGCGAACCTTGGAAAACTCCGTCTTCAGCGACTCGACGGACTTGCCCATCTTCTCTTCGGCGGTTTTCTTGATGTCGTTGATCATGGCTGTCTCCTCGGAAAAGGGTGACGCGGGTACTTACAAGGTGACGCGGGTGCCTTCATCCTCGCCCAGCACCACGCGCTTCAGCGCGCCGGGTTTGAAGATGTTGAACACCACCAGGGGCACGCTCTGCTCGCGGCACAGGGCGAAAGCGGCGGTGTCCAGCACACCCAGATTGCGGGCGATGGCCTCGTCGAAGGTCAGGGTCGCGTAGCGCGTGGCGGTAGGGTCCTTCTTGGGATCCGCCGTATAGACCCCATCCACCTTGGTCGCCTTCAGCATCAGGTCGGCGCCGATCTCGGCGGCGCGCAGGGCGGAGGCGGTGTCGGTGGTGAAGAAGGGGTTGCCGGTGCCGCCGCCGAAAATCACCACCCGGCCTTTTTCCAGGTGGCGAATGGCGCTTTCCCGTTCGAAGGCATCACCCACGTGGGCGATGGTCACTGCGGTCTGCACGCGGGCATCGACACCGGCACGGTTCAGCGCCTCGCGCAGGGCGAGGGCGTTCATCACCGTGGCCAGCATGCCCATGCTGTCGGCGGTGGCCCGGTCCATGCCCGAGAGGGCGCCGGTGGCGCCGCGGAACAGGTTGCCTCCGCCCACCACGATACCGATCTCGGTACCCAGTTCCAGCACTTCCTGGATCTGGCCGACGATGCCGTTGAGGGTCTCGGCGTGGTAGCCGAAGGCGTCCGGGCCCATGAGGGCCTCGCCGGACAGCTTGAGCAGGATGCGCGGGATGGCGGCCACGGCCTCAGACCTTGGCGGCGGCGGCCACTTCGGCGGCGAAGTCGCTCACTTTCTTCTCGATGCCCTCGCCGACGATGTACAGGGTGAAGCCGTGCACCTGGGCGCCCCTGGCCTTGAGCAGCTGCTCCACGGTCTGCTTGTCGTCCTTGACGAAGGGCTGGGAGAGCAGGGTGACTTCCTTCAGGAATTTCTGCACGCTGCCTTCCACCATCTTGGCCACGATCTCGGCCGGCTTGCCGGACTCGGCGGCCTTCTGGCTGGCCACGCGGCGCTCGGATTCGATCAACTCCTGGGATACGCCGGAGGTGTCCAGGGCCTTGGGCTTGGAGGCGGCGATGTGCATGGCGATGTCCTTGGCCAGTGCCCCATCGTCATTACCGCCGGTCATATCCACCAGCACGCCGATCTTGGCGCCGCCGTGGATATAGCTGGCCAGCTTGCCCTGGGCGCTGACACGCACGAAGCGGCGAATGCTCATGTTCTCGCCGATCTTGCCCACCAGCTCGGTGCGCACTTCCTCGACCGTCTTGTCGCCGATCTTCATGGCCGACAGGGCGGCCACGTCGGCGGGGTTTTGGGTCACCACCATCTCGGCCAGGTTCTTCACCAGGGCCAGGAAGTCGTCGTTCTTGGCCACGAAGTCGGTCTCGCAGTTCACCTCGATCATGCAGCCGGTCTTGCCGTCGGCGGTGATGTGGACGCCGACGATGCCCTCGGCGGCCACCCGGCCGGCGCTCTTGGCGGCCTTGTTGCCGAACTTGACGCGCAGGATCTCCTCGGCCTTCTGCATGTCGCCATCGGCCTCGTTCAGGGCCTTCTTGCAGTCCATCATGGGCGCGTCGGTGCGCTCGCGCAGTTCCTTCACCATGGAAGCGGTGATCTCAGCCATTTTTCTGCTCCAATTCGTGATTCACAAAAAATCAAAACGCCCCGGACGTCCGGAGCGCGCAATTCATAACAAAAGAGGGCTTGCGCCCCCTTTTGCCACCGGCCGATCAGCCTTCGGTCGGTTCGGAGGCGTCTTCCACCTCCACGTATTCATCGCCGGTCGCCGCGACAATCTCCTCGATCACCTGGGACTTGCCTTCCAACACCGCGTCGGCGATGCCGCGGGCATAGAGGCGGATGGCGCGGCTGGAGTCGTCGTTTCCGGGGATCACGTAATCGACACCCTCCGGGGTGTTGTTGGTGTCAACGATGCCGATGACCGGAATGCCCAGCTTGTTGGCCTCGGTGATGGCGATCTTCTGGTAGCCCACGTCCACCACGAACAGGGCGTCGGGCAGGCCGCCCATCTCCTTGATGCCGCCCAGGCTGCGGTTCAGGTTGTCGTATTCGCGCTGCAGGCTCAGGGTTTCCTTCTTGGACAGGCTGGATTCCTCGGCCAGCATGGCCTCCATGTCCTTCAGGCGCTTCACCGACTGCTTCACGGTCTTGAAGTTGGTCAGCATGCCGCCCAGCCAGCGGTGGGAAACCCAGGGCATGGCACAGCGGGTGGCTTCCTCGGCCATGATCTCACGGGCCTGGCGCTTGGTGCCCACGAACAGGATGGTCCCCTTGTTGGAAGCCAGGCGGCGCACGAAGGTGGCGGCCTCCTCCAGCATGGGCAGGCTTTTTTCCAGGTTGATGATGTGGATCTTGTTGCGATGGCCAAAGATGAACGGGGCCATCTTGGGGTTCCAGTAGCGGGTCTGGTGGCCGAAATGCACGCCGGCCTCCAACATCTGGCGCATGGTGATGCTCATATGACTTCTCCAAAGTTAAGGTTAAACCGCCATCCGCCGAGAATCCCCGCGAGCTGCTGGAGACACCTTAACCGGGCGGATGTGTGGATTGGGCTTCGTGACATTCGAAGCGGCCGGCATTCTAGCAGCGCGGGGGAGGGCGGGGCAAGGCAGATGAGCCTGCATGGGGGAGCGTCCTGGCGTGCAGGTGAAGCCGATAGCAGCGCCGTGCCCAGCCGACGCCATCGCCGCGTAGGAGCGGACCCTGTCCGCGATACCGGCCTGTCCATGCCGAACAGGGTGCACTTCCACGCATGGCATACCTAAATTACGACCAAGTCACGAGCCCGCCAGCAGGCCGCGCAAGGCATCGGCCAGGCGCTGCACGGCGGCGGGCTCGGGGACCGGCAGCTTCAGGTAGGTCTGGCCGGTACGCGGATCGGTTTCGATGCTGGCGCCGCCGGCCTTGCCCTGGGGGCCGGCCAAACCTTGCAAAACCTCCAGGCCGGCGGCAAGCAGCGGCGCCCAGGGGTTGGCCGGGGCTTCGGCGGCGATCGGCTCGGGCTCGACGATCACCGGCTCGGGTTCCGTGGCAGGCACTTCGGCCAGGCCGGCATCCCACGCCTCGCACTCCTCCGTGGCTGTCTCCGCCACATGCTCTGCCGAGGTGCGTGTGACTTCTTCCACGCTCTCCATGAACTTGGACAGACGCGTGCCGTGCAGGGCGATCTCCGCCTCGCCGCCGTCCAATACCCCCGCGAACAGGGACTTCTTGAACGCCAGCACCGACAGCATGCCCTCCTCGATGCTGCCCTGGGCCACGAAATTGACCACCTGCACGCTCTTCGCCTGGCCGAGACGGTGCACCCGCCCAATGCGCTGTTCCAGCACCGCCGGGTTCCAGGGCAGGTCCATATTGACGATGGTCGCCGCCGCGTGTTGCAGGTTGAGCCCCACGCCGCCTGCGTCGGTGGACAGGAACAGCCGGCAGTCGGGGTCATCGTGGAAGCGGTCGATCAGCTCGCCGCGATGCTCGCCCGGCACGCCGCCGTGGAACAGTACGTGCCCCCAGCCCCGCGCCGCCAGGCGGCGGACGATCAGCTCGTGGGTGCGCCGCCACTGGCTGAACACCACGGCCTTGGCGTCCGGCTGCTCGAACAATTCCTCCAGCACCGCCATCAACTCGTCCGCCTTGTGGCCGTGGTCTGTTTCCTGATTAAGCAGGAAGGTGCTGTTGCAGACCATGCGCATGTTCAGCAGGGCGCAGGTCAGGCGGTGCTGGTCGGCCTCGGACAGATAGCCGCTATGCCGCCAGCGCTGCACGATGCGGGCGACGATCTCGCCGTTCTCCTCGTGGTGCTGGCGCTGCAAGTCGGTCAGCGGCACGAACAGGGTGTTGTCCACCCGCGCCGGCAGTTGATCCAGCACCTCGGCCTTGCGCCGGCGCAGCAGGATGGGGGCCAGGGTGGCGCCCACCCGGTCCAGACCCTGATAACCCACCACCCGGCCCGATTCGTCGCGCTTCTGGTGTTCGTTGAGCAGCGGCCAGGTCGGCCCCAGGCGATGCTGGTCGACGAACTGGACGATGGAGATCAGCTCCTCCAGGCGGTTTTCCAGGGGTGTGCCGGTGAGCACGATGGCATAGGGGCTGGCGATCCGCTTCAGGGCGCGGGCGGCGATGGTGTTTCAGTTCTTCACCCGCTGCGCCTCATCGACGATTACCACGTCCGGCGCCCAGGCCTGGATCAGGTCCAGGTCGCGGGCCAGGGTCTCGTAATTGGCCCTCGGCCTGATAGGGATACAGCGGCACATTGAGCAGCCTGCCCAGGGCCGGACTGGCGTCACCCTTGGGATAGGCCTTGGCCAGCACCGCGACGCGCCACTCGGCGTCGCGCGCCTCGGCGACAAAGGCCAGCGCATCCGGGTAGGCGCGCAACTCGTGCCCGGACGCGCTGGCCGCGCGGAGAAAATCGTCCAGCCTGGCGAAACCCTCGCGCGGCAGTGTCCAGTCGGCGTCCGGATCGAACAGAGCGCCCGCCGCCGCCCGCAGGGCGTCCGGGCAATCCGCGCCCAGCCGCAGCCGCACCCGCCGGCGGCCGGAATAATCCAGGAACAGCTCAGCTCGCTGTAAGGCGGCTGGAAACCGCGCTTCAGTGCCCCCTTGGCGCCGCGCTTACGCTGCAGCGCGGCGAGGGTGAACTCGATGTGCTTGCAGGTGCCCAGGTCGTTGGTGGCGAAATCCGGGCAGGAGCAGAAGTTAACCCCCAGCCCGGCGCCGCGGATCACCACCCGATAGCGGCGCCTGCTCTCCGGGTTGGTGATGGCGAACTCGGAAAAGATCGGCTCCTCGCCCAGGTTCTCCATCTCGAAGCGTTGCTCCCGCCCATACTGCCGCCGCAACCGCACCTGCCAGTCGTCCACCGCCATGTCGTCGGGCCGGCGCAGTCGGGACAGGCGCGGTTCGCTGGCGTTGCCGGGTTTCTTCTTGGATTTTGCTTTTTCAGATGCGGTTTTCGAGGCGGTTTGGCGGCGAGCGGACATGGCGCGGGTGCGACGAAGAGGGACCCGCATTTTGCCATGGGCGGGGGGTTGCTCAGGGCCATGTGGGCCTGTCCGGGTAGGGTGATGTCACGACGGCGGCCGGCAAGCCCGAATTTGGGGACTGGCGCGGCAGCCATTTGGTCTGAATGGGATGTTGTGCCGCCGTCACCGATTTGCAGTAAACGCGGATCGCCCGCAACGTGAGCCAGCCAGGGATTGGCGCCGAGTCTTCGGCAGCCATGGGGCTGTGAACCCATTGGACGCGTTGCGGCACCACCGTTCTTCTGGGGCGGCAACGCCGCCAGGGCGACAGGCAGATTCATCGCCGCTCGCTTGAACCTGATGGGTGTCTGGTGCGATTCGTCGCAGCCATGATTTGAAGAAACGGGCGCGGTTGGCAACTGTAAACGGATGGATAGATTGAAAACCGGCGGCTGGTGCCGCCATGGAATCGCTTACTCGTTTGACACCGGCCGGCTAATGGGTGTCCCCTATTACCACTGCCTATTACCACTGCCCTATTACCCTGCGTGCGCATTATCCACGGCAAGGGTCTGCACTCGCCGAACCGCGAGCCGGTGCTCAAGCAGCATGTGCGCCACTGGCTGACCCAGCGCAACGAAGTGCTCGCCTACGTGCAAGCCCAGCCGGCCGAAGGCGGCGGCGTCGCGGTGATGGTGCTGCTTAAGTGCTTCAACCGCTAGCCCCCCCTTCGCTAACCGGCGCTTGTTCGCCTGCCCCCAGCCTGCAACTGTCCCTAGTGTGCGCACCCCCGGCGCGCACGGGCGCTGTATCGTCCCAGGGGTTGAAGAAGCGGGTCAGGATGTACATGAACAGCAGCGGGGTGCTGAGCAGCGCCGCCGCCATCAGCCAGCCTTCCTGCCCGAAGTAGGGCACGCTGTAGTCAAGCAGCCCCTTCATGGTCTTGGAGATTTCCTGGCCGCCGATGACCACGTTGTAGCGCATGAAGATGACCGAGACCAGCACCAGCGAGGCGCTGACGAAGGCGCCGAGCAGCAGCTTTCGGCCCGCGGTCCGGAAATAGACCATCAGGGTCATGATGAGCACCGGCAGCAGTGCGCCGATGCCGATCTGCATGACGGTGAAGCGCCAGAACAGGGGTCCGTCCTTGTATTCCCGGATGATCTCGATGCCTTCGCGGGCCCGGTACATGAGGGCGAAAAACTCGACCCCCTCCAGGGTCACCGTGAACATGAGAAAACCCCACAAGGCCAGCACCATGCCCTTGATGCAATCCTCATCGATCCGCACCCTGCGGATCAGCGAGATGAGCATGTAGAAGATGATCAGCACCGAAATGCCGGAAACAATGGCAGAGAACAGAAAAATCACCGGCATCAGGTCCGACGACCACCATTCGCGCGACTTGAGCGAACCGAAGACGAAACCGACATAGCCGTGCAGGCCATGCGCGGCCGGAATGCCGATGATGGCCAGGGCCATCAGCCATTTGTGGTCATAGCGCCGGGTCAATTCATTGATTTCGTAGGAGCCCAGGGTCATCAGCCGATAGAAGGGGCGTTTCCAGGTGCGATCGTGGCGGGCGTTGTGGACGATGTCTTCGCGAAACATGAACCAGATCTCGAGCATCAGCAGAATCACGTAGAAGCTCGCGACATAGCCGAAGATGGCCATGGCGGAAGTGGTATGCGGGGTCATCATGGCGTTGAACGCCCGCTCCGGGTGGCCAAGGTGCGACAGCAGGGTCAACGGCACCACGACCATGAAGCTCAGCGCGGCGATCAGCGCGAAGCGGGCCACCGGCTTGAAGCGCTCCATGCCGAACACGTGATAGAAGCTCGACACCGTAAAGGCACCGGCCACCAGACCGGTCAGGTAGGGATAGATGACGATCAGGATGCTCCAGGGCACCACCGTTTCGTTGGGATAGACATAGCCGGTGTAGGGCGTGACATGAAAGACCGCATGCGCGGCCTGGGCGGGGTCCATCAGCTGACCTCCTTGTCGATTCCGATATAGAAACAGGTCGGCTTGTTGCCCATTTCAGGCTTAAGGACGAACACCCGGTTGTCCTTGAGAAAGCGGCTGATCGGGCTGGACTTGTCGTTCATGTCGCCGAATACCCGCGCACCCACCGGGCAGACCTCGACACAGGCCGGATTCATGCCCTTACTGATGCGGTGGTAACACCAGGTGCACTTATCGGCGCGCCGCTCGACATCGTTGAAGTAGCGCGCGCCATACGGACACGCCTGGACGCAGTACTGACAGCCGATGCAGTAGCTCTTGTCCACCAGCACCGCACCGTCCTTGGTCTTGTAGGTGGCGCCGGTGGGGCAGACCTGGACGCAGGAGGGTTCCTGGCAGTGGTTGCACATCTTGGGCACAAAGAAGGCCTTTTCCACCTTCGCGTCCTTGTAGCGGTCGTCGAAACGCGAGGCATCGGGGGCGGAAACCGCGATATTGCCGGGGTCGGCCTGGCTATCGATGCGCGGGTGCTTCTCGCCCTCGATGTACACGTAGCGCTCGACCCAGGTGCGGAAGTGGTGTGCATCCTTGGCCACGCCGTTCTCGTTCTTGCAGGCATCGACACAACGCAGGCAGCCGATGCACTTGGTGGCGTCTATCCCATAGCCCCAGTTGTGTTTTTCCCAATCGTAGTCGGGGGTGGGAAACGAGACCCTGGTCTCGCCCAACGCCAACGTTGGCCCCAACACACTCGCCAGCGCCGCGCTGGCACAGGCGGCGCCGGCGCCAGCCAGAAAGCGGCGGCGGTCGGCGGATTTCTGCTCATCCTGGCGCCCCGGCAGGGGTGCGGACTCATCGGGTTGCATTGCGCGTTCTCCTTGTGCGGCTCAGGGCTGGGCAGCCTGAACCAGTTCTTCCTTGAAGCGGATGGGTTTGGGCTGATGCGGGTCGTGGCACATCAGGCACGCGGAACCGCCAGAGTGCTCATCCGGCAGCACTTGTGAAATACCAGTTCTCCAGGGCGCCGACTTGCCGACGGCAGGGTCCCAGGCTTGCTGCGGCGGATCGCGCAGGGGCCTGGCGGTCAGTTGCATGTGACACAGGGTGCACAGTGTCCTGGTGTCCTCCGCAGTCGGTCGCGGCAGCTTGAAAGTCTTGTCAGGGTCATTCGGATCGAACGGGTGAGTG
Organism: Thiobacillus sp. UBA3361; assembly: GCA_002360535.1. Classification (GTDB taxonomy): domain Bacteria; phylum Pseudomonadota; class Gammaproteobacteria; order Burkholderiales; family Thiobacillaceae; genus UBA3361. The sequence goes on along the minus strand of DEQR01000048.1, from coordinate 971 downwards.
CGCGCCGGACCGTGGCAGATTTCACACTTCACCGTCTTGTGGCCATTGCTCGACCACTGCCCATGGCGGTCACTGTGACAATCCGCGCAATAGGCCGGACCCCGGTAAGCCGGTTCTTGCGCGGCGATCATCGGCACCGAATCGGCTCGATAGTGGCCATAGCGATAAAAGGAATCGACGGTGAAATAAGCCTTGGCGGAAACAGCCAGCGCCAGGGAGACGACGATCAAGACACTGAGCCGGAGAATATGTTTGGGCATGGCACGAAAAAAAGACCAGGGTTGCAATTGCCGCAACTGCCCACTCAGGCATGGTCGCGGTCGCGCGACAGCTTCCTGCGGCGGGCTCGCGCCATGCCACCGCTGTCATGACTGATCTTGGCCAGCCAATGACGGCTATTGCTAGCAAGGTCGATGCCAGGTATATAAATACATAAGCATCTGTTTATGTTTCCAATTTCTGATTCATCCGGCTATCAGGCACACCGCTCTTGCCATCCTGTCATGACAGAACGTGCCAAATTGGCATTGCGCACTGAGGCAACGACATCCCAATCGTTTCGAGGATCGCCGCCCTGGATATCCGCGGTAAACCGCAACGCGGCCCCCGCCGCATGTTCCGCATCAAGGACAAACATGTCGTCGCCCACACCCTGCTGGTCAGCGAACTCACGGCGGAAGAGACGATCCGCTTGCAGGAAGAAGGGCTGGGGGGACGGCGGAAACTGGGGTGTGGGGTGTTTGTGCCGTATTCAAACATCAAGCCGGAGTAAGTCGGCATGTGCCCCTATCGCTTTCTGCTCGCCAAAGGTTGGAACCCGGCAGCAGGCGGTGATCCCCCTGCCCATGTCCGGCTACGCGATGTTGTTTTTATCTCTGATGCCGAAAGGCGTTGAGCGCGCATCGGTTGGGCAGGTGGAGATCGGCCCGGCGTCTTCCTTGGGCGATGCACGGTACTGGGTGAGTTGCTTG
>DEQR01000029.1 GCA_002360535.1 Thiobacillus sp. UBA3361 | reverse complement strand
CCCAGCCACATCAGGAACATGGTGCCCGCCACCAGGGTCACCACCGTGGTGATGCGGAACATGAAACCCGGATCCAGCACCAACCCGGGTTGTCCCTCAAGGGCGACGGAAATGCCGATGGCCTGGAAGGTGGCCAGCACGACCGTGCCATAACGGGTGTACTGGGTGATCTTGCGTCGGCCCGCTTCGCCTTCCTTCTTCAGGGCCTCCAGTTGCGGCGACACCACGGTCAGCAACTGCATGATGATGGAGGCGGAGATGTAGGGCATGATGCCCAGGGCGAAGATAGAGAAGCGGGATAGTGCCCCGCCCGAGAACATGTTGAACATGCCCAGGATGCCGCCCTGCTGGCTGTGGAACAGGTCCTCCAGTACCACCGGATCTATACCGGGAACCGGCACGAAAGTGCCAATGCGGTAAACGATCAGCGCGCCCAGAAGGAACCACAGGCGAGCCTTCAGGTCGCCCATCTTGCCGGACATCTGCAGCAGGTTGGCGGCGGGGTTGGCCAAGATCGCGTCCTATCCGCTCAGGCTTCGAGCGCGCCGCCGGCGGCTTCGATAGCGGCCTGGGCACCTTTGGTGGCGGCGATGCCTTTCAGCCTGACGGCCTTGTCGATGGCGCCGCTCAGGATCACCTTGGCGGATTTGGCCAGTTGCGGCACCAAGCCGGCCTGCTTGAGCACCAGCATATCGATCTCGGCCACCGGCAGGGCAGCCAGATCGCCCAGCCGCACTTCGGCTTTGAATTCACCGGTCAAGGACTTGAAACCGCGCTTCGGCAGACGGCGCTGCAGGGGCATTTGACCGCCCTCGAAACCGACCTTGTGGAACCCGCCGGCACGGGACTTCTGGCCTTTGTGGCCACGGCCGCAGGTCTTGCCCAGGCCGGAGCCGATGCCACGCCCGACGCGCTTCTTGGCGTGCTTGCTGCCCGCGCCGGGCTTAAGTTCGTTCAGTTTCATTCTACCACCTCGCTCTTCACCAGATAGCTCACCCGGTTGATCATGCCGCGGGTGGCCGGCGTATCCTCCACGATCACGCTGTGATGCATGCGCTTCAGGCCCAGCCCGCGCACGCAGGCACGGTGCTTCTGGAGGGTCCCGATGGTGCTGCGCACCTGGGTGACCTTGATTTTCCCTTTGCTCTCGCTCATGGCTTACTCCAGGATCTCGGCGACGGTCTTGCCGCGTTTGGCCGCGACCTCGCTGGGGGTATTCATCTGGGCCAGGCCGTCCAGGGTGGCACGCACCACGTTGTAGGGGTTGGTGGACCCCATGCACTTGGCCAGCACATCGGTCACACCCATCACCTCGAACACGGCGCGCATGGCGCCGCCGGCGATGATGCCGGTACCTTCGGAGGCCGGCTGGATCAACACCTTGGAGCCGCCATGGCGACCGATCACCGCGTGGTGGAAGGTGCCGTTCTTGAGGGAGACCTTGACCATCTTGCGGCGGGCCTCTTCCATGGCCTTCTGCACGGCCACCGGCACTTCGCGGGACTTGCCCTTGCCCATGCCGATGCCGCCTTCGCCGTCACCGACCACTGTGAGAGCCGCGAAACCCAGGATACGCCCCCCCTTCACCACCTTGGTGACGCGGTTGACGCCGATCATCTTTTCCCGCAGGCCGTCGGACTTCTCTTCCTGCTGTTGCTCGAACTTAGCCATTGCTCTTCCTCAATCAGAACTGCAGACCGTGCTCACGGGCCGCATCGGCCAGAGCCTTGACCCGGCCGTGGTAGGCGAAACCGGAACGGTCGAAGGCCACTTGGGTCACGCCCGCCTGCTTGGCCTTTTCGGCGATACGCTGGCCGATCTGTTTGGCAGCCTCGACATTCGCGCCATTCTTGAACTGGCCGCGCAACTCCTTCTCCAGCGAGGAGGCGGAGGCGAGCACGCTGCCGCCGGTGGCATCGATAATCTGCGCGTAGATATGGCTGTTGGTGCGATGCACGCAAAGGCGGGCCATGCCTTGGTCTGCGATCCGGGCGCGGGTTTTGCGCGACCTGCGCAGACGACGGGTTTTGCTGTCCATGCTCATGCTCCGGGTTATTTCTTCTTGGTCTCTTTGAGGGAGACCACTTCATCGGCGTAACGCACGCCCTTGCCCTTGTACGGCTCTGGCGGACGGTAGGCACGCACGTCGGCAGCGACCTGTCCGACCTGCTGCTTGTCGGCTCCCTTGATCAGGATCTCGGTCTGGGTCGGGGTCTCCACCTTCACGCCGGCTGGCATCTCGTGCTCGACGGGGTGCGAGAAACCCAGTGTCAGGTTCAGCTTGCTGCCTTGCGCCTGGGCACGATATCCGACGCCGACCAGGTTCAGCTTGCGCTCGAAACCCTTGGACACGCCTTGCACCATGTTGGCCAACAGGGCGCGCGTGGTGCCGGACATGGCGCGCGACTGGCGCGATTCGTTGGCGGCGGTGACTTGCAAGGCGCCATTTTCCAGGCTGACCTTGACCAATCCGGTCAGGGCCTGGCTGAGGGTGCCTTGGGGGCCCTTGATGGTGATCGCGGCGTCACTCAGGTTGACATCCACGCCGGCGGGCACGATGACGGGGTTCTTGGCTACTCGGGACATGTTCTACCTCTTTACGCCACGACGCACAGGACTTCGCCGCCCACGCCCAGGGAGCGTGCCTTGCGGTCGGTCATGACGCCCTTGGAGGTGGAGACGATGGCCACGCCGAGACCGTTCATCACCTTGGGCAGATCGGTCATGCCCTTGTAGATGCGCAGGCCGGGGCGGCTGACGCGCTCGATCTTGTCGATGACCGGGCGGCCGGCGTAGTACTTGAGCAGCACTTCCATCTCGGGTAGGCCGGTTTCCTGACGGACGGCGTAGTCTTCGATATAGCCCTCGTCCTTCAACACCTGGGCGATGGCCTTCTTCAACTTGGAAGCCGGTATCCGCACACTCGCCTTGTCCATCATCTGGGCATTGCGGATGCGAGTCAGCATATCGGCAATGGGATCGCTCATGCTCATTGCGTCTCTCCTTTACCAGCTGGCTTTGACGACACCGGGAATCTCGCCTTGCATGGCGATCTCACGGATCTTGTTACGACACAGGCCGAACTTGCGGAACACGCCGCGCGGACGGCCGGTGAGCTGGCAACGATTGCGCAGACGGGTCGGGCTGGCATTACGCGGCAACGCCTGCAACTTGAGGCGAGCGGCCATCCGCTCTTCTTCGCTGCGACTCATGTCGGTAATGATGCCCTGCAGTTCGGCGCGCTTGGCGGCGTACTTCTTCACCATGCGGCGGCGCTTGTCTTCGCGGTTGATCAATGAGAGCTTGGCCATTGCAACCTCAATTCTTGAACGGAAAGTTAAAAGCCCGCAGAAGCGCCTTGGCTTCAGCGTCGGTCTTGGCTGTCGTGGTGATGGTGATGTTCATCCCACGCAACGCATCGATCTTGTCGTACTCGATCTCCGGGAAGATGATCTGCTCGCGCACGCCCATGCTGTAGTTGCCACGGCCGTCGAAGCCCTTGCCGCCTACACCGCGGAAGTCACGGATACGGGGGATCGAGATGTTGATCAGACGATCCAGGAATTCGTACATCCGCTCGCGGCGGAGGGTGACCATGCAACCGATCGGGTAGCCGTCGCGAATCTTAAAGCCGGCGATCGACTTGCGCGACTTGGTCACCACCGGCTTCTGGCCGGCGATCTTGGTCATGTCGCCCACGGCGTGCTCCATGATCTTCTTGTCGCCCACGGCCTCGCCGACTCCCATGTTCAGGGTGATCTTGGTGATACGCGGCACTTCCATCACCGACTTGTAGCCGAACTGCTTGACCAACTCAGGCGTGATGGTGTTCTTGTATTGCTCTTTCAGTCGGGCCATGTTTACCTCACGCGTCCACAACTTCGCCGTTGGACTTGAAGAAGCGCACCTTGCGCCCGTCCTCCAGCGTCTTGATTCCCACCCGATCACCCAAGCCCGTCGCCGGATTGAACAGCGCGACGTTGGAGATATCGATGGGCATGTCCTTGTCCATGAAGCCACCGGTCGTGCCCTTCATGGGATTCGGCTTCACCGCGCGCTTGACGCGGTTGACACCCTCCACGACCAATGCGCCCTCCAGCACGCGCAACACGGTGCCGCGCTTGCCTTTGTCCTTGCCGGTGGTGACGATCACCTCGTCGCCTCTGCGAATCTTGTTCATCCTCGACTCCTTACAGCACTTCCGGCGCCAGGGACACGATCTTCATGAACCGTTCGCTGCGCAACTCGCGCGTCACGGGCCCGAAGATACGCGTACCGATGGGCTCAAGTTTGTTGTTGAGTAGCACGGCGGCGTTCTTGTCGAACTTGATCAGGGAACCATCGGGACGGCGCACGCCTTTGGCGGTACGCACGACCACCGCGTTATAGACATCGCCTTTCTTCACCCGGCCGCGCGGCGCGGCTTCCTTGATGCTCACCTTGATGATGTCGCCGATCCCGGCGTAACGACGCTTGGAGCCGCCCAGCACCTTGATGCACATAACCGCGCGCGCACCGGTGTTGTCGGCCACGTCCAGCATGGACTGCATTTGAATCATGGTTTCCTACTCCATCCAACTTGCCTGGCCGGGCCTGGCAGTTTTGGATCCCGAAGGGCTAAGCCGCTTGACCGAAGGCCAGCGGGTTAAAAGGCGCGGATTATAGAGGCCCGCGCCACGCAATGCAAGCGTCTTTATTAGACGATGCGGGCTTTTTCGATCAGTCGTACCACCTTCCAGGTCTTGCTCTTGGACAGCGGACGGCATTCCTCGATCACCACGGTATCGCCGGACTGGAACTCGTTGTTCTCGTCGTGGGCGTGGTACTTCTTGGACTTGCGGATCACCTTGCCATAGAGCGGGTGCTTGACCTTGCGCTCCACCAACACGGTGACGGTCTTGTCCATCTTGTCGCTGACCACCGTGCCGGTCATGGCGCGGACGATCTTGGCTCGGGCTTCGTTCATGGTCGTCATCTCTTATGCCGCCGACTTACGCCGCGCCTCGCCCATCAGGGTGTGCACGCGGGCGATGTCGCGACCCACCTTGCGGAGTTCGTGGGTCTTGTTGGTCTGCTGGGTGGCAAGCTGCATGCGCAGGCTGAACTGGGCGCGCAGCAGCGCCTTGAGCTCTTCCTTCAACTCGTCGATGTTCTTGCCGCGGAGTTCGCTGATAGTCATGCTCAGACTCCAATCTGACGGGTGACAAAGGTGGTGGCGATGGGCAGCTTGGCCGCCGCCAGACGGAAGGCCTCTCGAGCCAGCGTCTCGTCCACGCCATCCATTTCGTACAGCACCTTGCCGGGCTGGATCTCGGCGACCCAGTATTCCGGGTTGCCCTTGCCGTTACCCATACGCACCTCGGCGGGCTTCTGGGAGATCGGTTTGTCCGGGAATATGCGGATCCAGATACGACCGCCCCGTTTAATGTGGCGGGTCATGGCGCGCCGGGCGGCCTCGATCTGACGCGCGGTCAAACGGCCGCGAGCGATGGCCTTGAGGCCGTACTCGCCGAAGCTCACCTTGGCGCCGCGGGTCGCCAGGCCGGTATTACGGCCCTTCTGTTCCTTGCGGTATTTTCTGCGGTTGGGTTGCAGCATGATGCGTTACTCCTTGGGCGCGCGCGGCTGACGGCGCGGACGACGCTCGGGCTCGGGGGCGGCGACGGGCTTCTCGCCCCGGCCCAGGTTCTCGCCTTTATAAACCCAGACCTTGATGCCGATCACGCCGTAGGTGGTGTTGGCCTCGGCGAAACCGTAATCAATGTCGGCGCGCAGGGTGTGCAACGGTACGCGGCCTTCGCGGTACCACTCGGTGCGCGCGATCTCGGCGCCGTTCAGGCGGCCGGAAGACATGATCTTGATGCCCTGGGCACCGAAGCGCATGGCGCTCTGCATGGAACGCTTCATGGCACGGCGGAACATGATACGGCGCTCGAGCTGGTTGGCAATGGAGGCAGCGATGATCTGGGCGTCGAGTTCGGGCTTGCGCACCTCCTCGATGTTCAGGGTCACCGGTACGGACATCATGGCCTGCAATTGCTTGCGCAGGGCCTCGATATCCTCGCCCTTCTTACCGATCACCACGCCTGGACGGGCCGAGAACAGGGTGATGCGGGCATTCTTGGCGGGCCGCTCGATGACGATGCGGGAGAGGGAGGCATGCGCGAGTTTCTTCTTCAGGAAGGTGCGCACCTTCAGATCCTCGCCCAGCGTCGTCGCGTAGGTCTTTGTGTTGGCGAACCATTTGGAGGTCCAGCCACGGTTGACGCTCAGGCGAAAACCGGTCGGATGTATCTTCTGTCCCATAGTCTTACCTCAGTCGCCAACCGTCACAGTGATGTGACAGGTGGGTTTCATGATCTTGGCGCCACGGCCCTTGGCGCGCGCGGCGAAACGGCGCAGCGTCGCACCCTGATCGACGTAGATGCTCTTGACCTTGAGCTCGTCGATGTCGGCGCCATCGTTGTGCTCGGCGTTGGCGATGGCCGACTCCAGCACCTTCTTGATGACCACGGCGGCCTTCTTGGGGGTGAAGGCCAGGATGTCGAGGGCCTTGTCCACCGGCTTGCCACGGACCAGATCAGCCACCAGACGGGCCTTTTGCGCGGAAAGGCGGGTACCGCGCAGGATTGCGGATGTTTCCATGCTATAGGCTCCTTACTTCTTGGCTTTCTTGTCGGCGGCATGGCCCTTGAAGGTGCGAGTAATGGAAAACTCGCCCAACTTGTGGCCAACCATGTTTTCCGTCACAAAGACGGGGATGTGCTGCTTGCCGTTGTGCACCGCGATTGTCAGACCGATGAAATCGGGCAGGACGGTGGAACGACGCGACCAGGTCTTGATGGGCTTCTTGTCCCCGGCGGCCTGGGCCTTTTCCACCTTCGCCATCAAATGGGCGTCGACGAAGGGACCTTTTTTGACTGAACGTGCCATATCGACTTACCTCTTATGCGGAACGGCGCCGCACGATCATGTTGCTCGTGCGCTTGTTGCTACGGGTGCGGTAGCCCTTGCAAGGCACGCCCCACGGACTGACGGGCTCACGCGCCTCGCCGGTACGGCCCTCGCCACCACCGTGCGGGTGGTCGATCGGGTTCATGGCCACGCCCCGTACCGTCGGACGGATACCACGCCAGCGGTTGGCGCCGGCCTTGCCGATGGAACGCAGGCTATGCTCTTCGTTGCCCACCTCGCCGATGGTGGCGCGGCAATCCACGTGCACCTTGCGAATCTCGCCGGAACGCAGACGCAGCATCGCATAGCTGCCTTCGCGGGCCAGCAGTTGCACGCTGGTGCCGGCGGCGCGGGCGATCTGCGCCCCCTTGCCGGGCATCATTTCGACGCAGTGCACGCTGGTACCCACCGGCATGTTGCGTAGGGGCATGGCGCTACCCGGCTTGATCGGGGCCTCGGAACCGCTCATCACAGCGGCACCGACCTCAAGACCGCGCGGAGCGATGATGTAACGGCGCTCGCCATCGGCGTAGCACAGCAGAGCCAGATGCGCGCTGCGATTCGGATCGTATTCCAGGCGCTCAACCTTGGCGGGGATGCCATCCTTGTCGCGCTTGAAATCGACGATACGATAGTGCTGCTTGTGGCCGCCGCCCTTGTGGCGAACCGTGATGTGGCCGTTGTTGTTGCGGCCGGAGCCGCGATTCTGCTTTTCCAGCAGGGCTGCGTGGGGCTTGCCTTTGTGCAGGCCCGGCGTGACCACCTTGACCACGGCACGGCGGCCGTTGGAAGTGGGTTTGACTTTCACCAGTGCCATGGTTTATTCCCCCGCCACGAAGTTGAGTTCCTGACCGGGCCGGAGGCAGACATAGGCCTTCTTCCAGTTGGCCCGGCGCCCGAAGGTGCGGCCGAAACGCTTATTCTTGCCCTTGACGTTCGACACCTGCACGTCCTTGACCTGCACCTTGAACAGCAATTCCACCGCCGCCTTGATCTCGGGCTTGGTCGCATCCGGCGCCACGCGCAGGGCAACCTGCTCGCGCTTGTCGGCGATCATGGTGGACTTCTCGGAGATCACCGGCGCCAGGATCACCTGCAACAGGCGCTCCTCGTTGAATTTCACGGCGTTCATGCGTAGATCTCCTCGAAAGACTTGACCGCGTCCTTGGTAATCAGCACCTGATCGAAACGGATCAGGCTGACCGGGTCGGCCTGCTGCGGCTCCAGCACCAGGACGTTGGCCAAATTGCGGGAGGACAGCCACAGGTTGTCATCCACTTCGCTGGCGATGATCAGTACCCGGTTGTCGATCCCCATGGCCTTGATCTTGCCGGCCAGCACCTTGGTCTTGGGACCATCCACGCTGATGCCGTCGATCACCCGCAGACGGCCGTCTCGCGCAAGCTGCGAAAGTATGGCGGCGATGCCGGCGCGGAACATCTTACGGTTCATCTTCTGGGTGAAGTTCTCGTCGGGGCTGGACGGGAAGGCCTTGCCGCCGCCACGCCAGATCGGGCTGGAGGACATACCCGAACGGGCACGGCCGGTACCCTTTTGCCGCCAGGGCTTGTGGGTGGTGTGCTTGACGTCGGTACGGTCCTTCTGGGCACGATTGCCGCTGCGGGCATTGGCCATGTAGGCGGTGACCAGCTGATGCACCAGGGCCTCGTTATATTCGCGGCCGAACAAGGTGTCGGAGGCACTCACCGCGCCGGAATCCTGGCCCTGATCATTGATGAGCTTGAGATCCATCAGGCACCCCCTTTCACGGCCGGACGCACCATCACTTCGCCGCCCTTGGCACCGGGCACGGCGCCCTTGACCAACAGCAGCTGACGCTCGGCATCGACGCGCACCACCTCCAGGTTCTGCACGGTGCGGTTGACCGCGCCCATGTGGCCGGACATGCGCTTGCCGGGGAAGATACGGCCGGGGTCCTGGGCCTGACCGATGGAGCCGGGCACGTTGTGCGAGCGGGAGTTACCGTGGGAGGCGCGCTGGGAACTGAAGTTGTGCCGCTTGATGGTGCCCGCGAAACCCTTGCCCAGGGTCACGCCGGATACATCGACGTGCTGGCCGGGCTGAAACAGTTCAACGGATAGCGTCGAACCGGCCTGATATTGGGACAGCGCATCGGCGGTAACGCGGAATTCGGTTAGGGAGGAAGCAGCCTGCACACCCGCCTTGGCGTAATGACCCGCCATCGGTTTGCTTACCCGGCTGGCCTTGCGGCTGCCGAAGGCAACCTGCACGGCATCGTAGCCATCCGAGGCGGCGGATTTGACTTGGCTGACGCGATTGTTCGACATGTCCAGCACGGTCACCGGAATGGACGCGCCATCCTCGGCGAAAACGCGGGTCATGCCGATCTTCCGACCGACAAGGCCTATCGTCATGTTCTCATTTCCTATAAAAGGCGCCGACTTCAATTGGCCGGCGAGTTAACCGGGGACGCTGCCCCGCTCAATACAGCGAATTCGTTACTGCAATTTGATCTCGACATCCACACCGGCGGGCAGATCGAGCTTCATCAGTGCATCCACCGTCTTGTCGGTGGGGTCGATGATGTCCATCAGGCGCTTGTGGGTACGGATTTCCAGCTGATCGCGGGAGGTCTTGTTCACGTGCGGGGAACGCAGGATATCGAATCGCTCGATGGCGGTCGGCAGGGGCACGGGGCCCTTGACCACTGCGCCGGTGCGCTTGGCGGTATCCACGATCTCCATGGCCGACTGATCGATCAGCTTGTAATCGTATGCCTTCAGTCGGATGCGAATTTTCTGGCTTTGCATTATGTTTCCCAAAACTGGAAAAGGGCGGGATTATAGCCGCCCTTTTCCGACATGGCTACTGGTTACTCGATGATCTTGGCCAC
>DEQR01000079.1:33752-120516 GCA_002360535.1 Thiobacillus sp. UBA3361 | reverse complement strand
CTGGAGTTCTGACGTGTGCTCTACCGATCTCGTCGCATGAGCCTCACGCCGCGCTGCGGCCCGACGAGCCGCCGCCACCGGCACAAGCCGACTTGGCCGCCCGCCTGGACGGCCATCCGGAACTGGCCGTGGCCGCCGCCGGCGTGCAGGTGGCGCGGGCCGATGCCGATCTGGCGCGGGAGGCCTACAAATCCGATTGGAACGTGGACGTGAGCTATGGCCTGCGCGGCGCCGACCGTTCTGATTTCCTGTCCGTAATGGTGGGGGTGGACCTGCCCCTGTTCACCACCAACCGGCAGGACCGGCGCCTGGCCGCCAGGCTGGCGGGGGTGGCGCGGGCGGAGCAGATGGCGGCGGACAGGCGCCTGGCCCTGAAGGCCGAGCTGGCCGCCGCCTTCGCGGACTGGCAGGCGGCCACCGCGCGCCTGGCACGCTACGACCGGGACATCCTGCCCCTTGCGGAACGCCGCGCGGAGAGCGCGCTGATCGCCTACGGCACCGACCGGGCCAGCTACGGACGCGTGCTGGAGGCGCGCCGCGCGGTGCTGGAGGCGCGTCTGCAACGACTCGCCCAGCACGTCGCCCAAGTCCGCGCCGCGGTGCAGCTGCGTTACTTCGGCGAATGAGGAGGCCGTCATGAACGTCAAACTGAAATTGCTCGCCGTCCTGCTGCTGGGTTTGGCCGCGGGTGGCGCGGTCGCCTGGTTCGCCCTGCGTCCGGCGGCGCAGTCCCCGACCCCACCGGCCACGGCGCCGGCACCCCCCACCGGCGAGCACCAGGTGCTCTACTGGTACGACCCCATGGTGCCAGACCAGCATTTTGACAAACCGGGCAAGTCCCCCTTCATGGACATGGACCTGGTGCCCAAATATGCCGGGGAGGACGACGGCGGGGTTGTCACCATCGACCCGCGCGTGGCCCAGAACCTGGGCGTGCGCACCGCCGCGGCCGAGGTCGGCCGATTGTGGCGGCGTATCGACACGGTGGGCTACGTGCGCGCCGACGAAAACCGTATCCAGGTGCTGCAAACCCGCGCCTCGGGCTGGATCGAAGATTTGCGCGTGCACACCGAGGGCGATCCGGTAAACAAGGGGCAGCTGATCGCCAGGGTCTATAGCCCCGACCTGTATGCCGCCCAGGAGGAATACCTGCTCGCCCGCAAGCATCCCGAGGACGCCGCCTGGATGGCTGCGGCGCGGCAGAAACTCCTTTTCCTGGGCCTGTCGGATGCCGAGGTTGCACGGTTGGACAAGGGCGGACCGGCTTTCAGCCGGGTGCCCTACCACGCCCCCGCCGGCGGCGTGGTCAGCCGCATCGCCGTGCATGAGGGCGCCGCCGTCAGCGCGCGCATGCCCTTGCTGGAGATCACCGATCTGTCGCGCGTCTGGGTTACCGCCGAGGTAATGGAGGAACAGGCCGCCTGGATCGCCGCTGGCAAGTCCGCCGAGGTGAGCGTGGACAGCCTGCCGGGCGAGGTGTTCGAGGGCCGGATCGACTATGTCTATCCGCAGGTGAACGCCGCCACCCGCACCCACCCGGTTCGCATCGTCCTGGCCAATCCCGGCCCGAAGCTCAAGCCCGGCATGTTCGCCAAGGTGACGCTCTACGGCGGCAAGGGTGAGGAAGGGGTGATCGTGCCCAGCGAGGCCGTCATCCAGACCGGTAAGCGGGCCATCGTCCTGGTCGCCCAGGGTGAGGGGCGCTATGCCCCGATACAGGTCAAGACCGGCATGGAGTACGACGGCCGGACCCTCATCCTGGAAGGCCTGGGGGGCGGCGAGAAGGTGGTCACCTCGGGCCAGTTCCTGATCGAGTCGGAAGCCAACCTGAAGGGTGCGTTGGAGAAGCTGAAGTCGCCGGGCGGGGACGTGCACACCGGCACCGCACGCATCGTCAAGGCCAACGCCGACACCGGCGAACTGGAGATGGAACATGACCCCATCCCCAGCCTGAAATGGCCGGCGATGACCATGGCGTTCACGGTGAAGGACAAGGCCATCCTCAAGGGCCTCAAACCCGGCCAGGCGGTGGAATTCGACATGGTGAAGGAAGGCGGGGAGTTTCCGGTGACGGCGATCCGTCTCTTGCCATCCTCATCCCGAACAGCCGGTGGGAGCCATGCCGGGAGGCATGCGCCATGATCGCCAAACTCATCCACTGGTCCATCCACAACCGCTTTCTGGTGCTGCTGGCCACCGTGATGGCCACGGCCTGGGGCGTGGTGTCGGTGCTGAAGACCCCGCTGGACGCCATTCCCGATCTGTCCGATGTGCAGGTCATCATCCGCACCCCCTTCCCCGGGCAGGCGCCCCAAGTGGTGGAAAACCAGGTCACCTACCCCTTGGCCACCACCATGATGGCCGTGCCGGGGGCGCGGGTGGTGCGCGGCTACTCCATGTTCGGCGACTCCTACGTCTATATCCTGTTCGAGGACGGCACCGATCTGTATTGGGCCCGTTCGCGGGTACTGGAGTATCTGAACACCGCCGCCAGCAAGCTGCCCGCCGCCGCCAAGCCTGCCATCGGCCCCGATGCCACCGGCGTCGGCTGGATCTACGAGTACGCCCTCACCGACAAGACCGGCAAGCACGACCTGGCCCAGCTGCGCTCGCTGCAGGACTGGTTCCTCAAGTTCGAGTTGCAGGGTCTGCCCAACGTCGCCGAGGTGGCCACCGTCGGCGGTATGGTCAAGCAGTATCAGGTGGTGCTGGACCCGGACCGCATGCGCGCGCTGAAGGTGCCGCTGTCCGAGGTGGTCGGCGCCATACGCCGCGCCAACCAGGAATCCGGTGGCTCCATCGTCGAGTTGGGCGAGGCGGAATACATGGTGCGCGCCGCCGGCTATTTGCGCTCGCTGGACGATTTCCGCGCCATCCCGGTCGGTCTGGGGCCGGCGGGCACACCGGTCTTCCTGCGCGACGTGGCGCGGGTGCAGATCGGCCCGCAGATGCGTCGGGGCATCGCCGAACTGGACGGGGAGGGTGAGGTGGTCGGCGGGGTCATCGTCATGCGCTACGGCGCCAATGCCCTGGAGACCATCGCCGCGGTGAAGGCCAGGCTGGAGACCCTGAAGAAGAGCCTGCCCGAGGGGGTGGAGATCGTACCCACCTATGATCGCTCCGGGCTCATCAAGCGTTCGGTGGAGACCCTGACTCACAAGCTGGCGGAGGAGTTCATCGTCGTCGCCCTGGTGTGCGCGGTGTTCCTGTTCCACCTGCGGTCCAGCTTCGTGGCCATCGTCTCCCTGCCCCTGGGGGTGCTGATCGCCTTCATCGTCATGCGCGAGCAGGGCATTAATGCCAACATCATGTCCCTGGGCGGCATCGCCATCGCCATCGGCGCCATGGTGGACGCGGCCATCGTCATGATCGAGAACGCCCACAAGCATCTGGAGGCGTGGCGGCACGAACGGGGCGCGCAGGACAAACCCGACTACTTCGCCATCGCCGCCCAGGCCGCCGCCGAGGTCGGCCCGGCGTTGTTCTTCAGCCTGCTGATCATCACCGTCAGTTTCCTGCCGGTGTTCACCCTGGAGGCCCAGGAAGGGCGCCTGTTCGCGCCGCTGGCGTTCACCAAGACCTACGCCATGGCCGCCTCTGCAGGCCTGTCGGTGACCCTGATCCCGGTGCTGATGGGCTATTTCATCCGCGGCCGCATCCCGGACGAGCGGAAGAACCCGCTCAACCGCTTCCTGATCGCTGTCTATCGGCCATTGATCGCCCTGGCACTGCGTTTTCCGAAAACCCTGCTGCTGCTCGCGGCCCTGATGCTGGCGGCCACCTGGTACCCCTTCGCGCGCGTGGGCACGGAATTCATCCCGCCCCTGGACGAGGGCGACCTGCTGGCCATGCCTACCACCCTGCCGGGCCTCAGTCCCGGCAACGCCTCGCATCTGTTGCAGCAGATGGACCGCATGATCAAGACAGTGCCGGAGGTGAAGTCGGTGTTCGGCAAGATCGGCCGCGCCGACACGGCCACCGACCCGGCGCCCCTGACCATGATCGAGACCACCATCCAGCTCAAGCCCCCGAGCGAGTGGCGTCCGGGCGTGACCCTCCAGGACATCACCGACGAGCTGGACCGCAACGTGCGCATCCCCAGCCTGGCCAACCTGTGGATCCAGCCCATCCGCACGCGCATCGACATGCTGGCCACAGGCATCCGCAGCCCGGTGGGTGTGAAGATCGCCGGCCCGGACCTGGCGGTGATCGAGGGCATCGGCGCGGACATCGAGCGGGTATTGAAGGCTGTGCCCGGTACTGCCTCGGCCTTCGCGGAGCGGGTGGCGGCGGGGCGCTACATCAACGTCCATGTCGATCGCCAGGCGGCGGCTCGCTACGGCCTGAACATCGCCGACATCCAGGATCTGATCGCCCTGGGCGTGGGCGGCGCGACGGTGGCCGAAACGGTGGAGGGCCTGGAGCGCTACCCGATCCAGGTACGCTTCCCGCGCGAGAAACGCGACAGTCTGAGCGACCTGGCCGGCCTGCCGCTGATCACCAAACAGGGCGCCAACGTCGCCCTGGGCAGCGTCGCCAGGCTGGAGATCGCCGACGGCCCGCCCATGCTGAAGAGCGAGAACGCGCGCCCCAACGGCTGGATCTACGTCGATATCCGCGACCGCGACCTGGGCGGCTATGTGAAAGACGCGCAACGGGCGGTGGCGGAGAAGGTCAAATTGCCGCCGGGTTACTCGGTGTCCTGGTCGGGCCAGTACGAGTACCTGGAACGGGCCGAGGCGCGCCTGAAGCTGGTGGTACCGCTGACCCTGGCGATCATTTTCCTGTTGCTCTACCTGACCTTCCGCAACCTTTGGCAGCCCCTGTTGATCATGGCCAGCCTGCCCTTCGCACTGATCGGCGGCTACTGGCTGCTGCATCTCCTGGGCTACAACATGTCGGTGGCGGTGGCGGTGGGCTTCATCGCCCTGGCCGGGGTGGCGGCGGAGTTCGGGGTGATCATGCTGATCTACCTGGACCAGGCGGTGAAGAAGCACGTGGAGGCGGGGCGTTTCCACAATCGCCGCGACCTGATCGACGCCATCATGGAAGGCGCCGTGCTGCGGGTGCGGCCGAAGGCGATGACCGTGGCGGTGATCCTCGCCGGCCTGTTGCCCATCATGCTCGGCGGCGGCACCGGTTCGGAGGTGATGCAGCGCATCGCCGCGCCCATGGTGGGTGGGATGATCACCGCGCCGCTGCTGTCCATGTTCGTCATCCCCGTGGCCTATCTGCTGTGGCGCGGGCGTGGACTGGCCGGCGTAGGCGAAACCGCCGGCCCGCGCTGAGGCCGGCCCGCTCGTCGGGCGGGTGGCGGCGGATGGCGGACAGCCACATGGGGGCGTGGGCGGGCTCATTCCCTCACAACTCCGCGGCGCTGGCCGGGCAGCCCGGTACAATCCGGCCATGGACAAACCCGCTCTCCTTGCCGTGGCCGAATTCCTCGGCCACGGCAACCTCAAACCCCTCTACGAATCCGCCGGCTACCAGGTGCATATGGAATTCAGCGTGCGCAAGGCCATCGCCTGGCTGCGCAAGAACCGGCCGGCGGTGGTGGTGGCGGATTTCTGGTTCCAGCCCGATTTCCGCGACCGGGTAAGCAACCTGGAATCCCTGCTGGCCGCGGTGCAATCCATGGCCGGCACGCGCGTGCTGGTCTATTACGATCCCGCCCACCAGGCCGCCCTGGACAAGGTGGGACAGCGCTTCCGCATCGACGCCGCCCTCCCCTTGCCCATGCGCGAGGCGGAGGTGGCCGCCACTCTGCGCGGATGGCTGTAGAGATTTCTCCGTTCCCCAGTGATCCCGATCCTTGCCCGGCGCACCCGTCCCGGACGGACAATGGGCCTGTCCTGTCAACGGAGGTCGCAACCATGAACCGCAGTCTCATCCTGTCCCTGTTGGCCGCCTTCGGCCTGGCCGGTTGCCTGTCCATCAGCACCAGCGAGACCGCTCCGCCGGACGTGTCCCGTGCCGCCTGCGACGGCAAGGAGGAGCAGTGCCAGGCGACCTGCGGCCAGACCGGGGTGCAGGGCTTCTCCTGCACGGCCCGGCCGGGCGAGGGTTTCACCTACAAATGCGAGTGCCGGAAGCCCGGCACGGCCCTTTAACCGCTCACCACCGGCACGACCGGCCCCGACCCCATGAAACCTGTTCTCCTGCTGCTCATCGTTGCCGGCCTGGTTCTGGGGCCCGGCTACTGGATCCAGGCCAAGTTCTACAGCGGGGACCTGGCCCAGACCCTGGACTTCAAGGCTGGCGAAGCGGGGCGTCTGGACAGCGGCGGGTTCGTGCTCTCGGCCGACATGCGGCCGGCGGGCCTGATCCTCAAGGCCCAGGGCAGTTTCGCACCCAACATGGATGAGTCCCAACCGCCCGCCGACCGCTACCTGGCGCAGGTCTATCTGGACGGACGGCCGTTCAGGGAGGTGGAACTCAGGCTGGCCGTGAAGTCCGTATCGGACAGCAACCCGGCCTTCGTGGAACGCCTGCTGTGGCTGGAGGCCGTGACACCCGGCGAATACCGGGTGGTGCTGACGCCCAGGGCCGCGCCAAAGATCTCCCTCGACCGGGTGCGTCTGGAGGTGCGCGCCGGCATCCGCGAGCCGGATGGGCGCGTGGTGGCCGCCGGACTGGCGATGCTGATCCTGGGCGCCCTGGCACTGTTCCTGGGCTGAACCCGGTCGCCCGGCACCGGATCAGGCGGGGGTGGCCGCCACCGGCGCCAGCTTCCAGATACCCTCGTTGTATTCCTGCATGGTCCGGTCGGTGGAGAACTTACCGCTGGCGGCGGTGTTGAGGATGCTCATGCGCGTCCACCGCTCGGCGTCCCGGTAGGCCGCCGCCGCCCGCGCCTGGGCATCCACATAGGCACGGAAGTCGGCCGCCACCAGCCAGGGGTCATGCGGACTGCGGATGGCCTGGATGATGGGATCGAACAGGCCCGGCTCGAAGTGGTTGAAGTGGCCCGATTCCAGCAGCCCCATCACCCGCTTCAGGTCCGGGTCCGCCTCGATGATGGCGTTGGGATCGTAGTGCCGGCGGGTGTCCTCCACTTCATGGGCGGTCAGCCCGAACAGGAAGAAGTTGTCGTCGTTGCCGGTCAGCTTGGTCAGTTCCTCGCGGATTTCGATGTTGGCCCCGTCCAGGGTGCCGATGGTCGCCGCCCCGTTCATCATGAATTTCATGTTGCCGGTGCCGGAGGCCTCCTTGCCGGCGGTGGAAATCTGCTCCGAGAGGTCGGTGCCGGGGGCGATGATCTCCATGGCCGAGACCCGGTAGTTGGGCAGGAAGGCCACCTTCAGGCGGCCTTCGACTTGCGCGTCGCCGTTCACCATGTCCGCCACCTTGCAGATCAGGGTGATGATGCGCTTGGCCATGAAGTAGCCGGGCGCGGCCTTGCCGCCGATGAGCACGCAGCGGTTGGTCCACGGGGTTTTGTCACTCGCACCGTCGCCGGCCTTGAGGCGGGCGTAGAGGTGGATGACGTGCAGGATGTTGAGGAGTTGGCGCTTGTATTCGTGGATGCGCTTCACCTGCACGTCGAACAGGGCGTCCGGGTGGAAATCCACCTGGCAGTCCTGGCGCACCAGCCGCGCCAGGCGTTCCTTGTTGGCGCGTTTCACCGCGTGCCAGCGGGCGCGGAAGCCGGCATCCTCGGCATGCCCGGCCAGGGCCTGCAAACGGTCTAGGTGGGTGACCCAGCCCTCGCCCAGGGTCTCGTTCAACAGCCGCGCCAGGCCGGGGTTGGCCGACGCCATCCAGCGCCGCTGCGTCACCCCGTTGGTCTTGTTGTTGAACTTGCGCGGCCACAGTTCATGGAAATCGCGGAACAGGCCCTGGCGCAGCAGGTCGGAATGCAGTTCGGCCACGCCGTTGACGGAGTAGCTGCCGACGATGGCCAGGTAGGCCATGCGCACCTGCGGCTCCGGTCCTTCCTCGATCAGCGACATGCGCGCCAGGCGTTCGTTGTCACCCGGCCAGCGGCGCGCCACGTCGGTCAGGAAGCGGGCGTTGATCTCGTAGATGATCTCCAGCAGGCGGGGCAGCAGCTGGCCGAACACGCGCACCGGCCATTTCTCCAGGGCCTCGGGCAGCAGGGTGTGGTTGGTGTAGGCCATGGTTTTGCTGGTGATGGCCCAGGCGTCTTCCCATTCCAGGCCGCGCACGTCCATCAGCAGGCGCATCAGCTCGGGCACCGCGCAGGTGGGGTGAGTGTCGTTGAGTTGGAAACAGTTCTTCTCCGCGAAGCGGCCGTAGTCGCGGCCGTGGTGCAGTTCCCAGCGGTCCAGCACGTCCTGCAGGCTGGCCGAGGCGAGAAAGTATTGCTGTTTGAGGCGCAGCTCCTTGCCGTTCTCGCTGGCGTCGTTGGGGTAGAGCACCATGGTGATGTTCTCGGCGGCGTTCTTCGCCGCCACCGATTCGGTGTAGGAGCCGGCGTTGAATTCGCCCAGGTCGAACTCGTCGGTGGCTGCTGCGCTCCACAGGCGCAGCACGTTGACGGTGTCGTTCCTGTAGCCGGGAATGGGGGTGTCGAAGGGGACCGCCAGCACATCGTGGGTATCCACCCAGCGCACGTTCACGCGCCCGGTGGCGTCGCGGTAGCGTTCGGTGCGCCCGTAATAGTGAACCCGGCGGGTGTGCTCGGGGCGCTCCAGTTCCCAGGGGTTGCCTTCGCGCAGCCAATGGTCGGGCTCCTCCACCTGGCGGCTGTTCTCGATGTGCTGGCGGAACATGCCGTACTCATAACGGATGCCGTAGCCCATCACCGGCAGTTGCAGGGTGGCGCAGCTGTCCAGGAAGCAGGCGGCCAGCCGTCCCAGGCCGCCGTTGCCCAGACCGGCGTCGTTCTCCACGTCGAGCAGCTCTTCTATGTCCAGGCCCAGGCGGGCCAGGGTCGGGGCGGCGGTGCCATCCAGACCCAAATTGAGCAGGGCGTTGTTCAGCGTGCGGCCCATCAGGAATTCCAGGGACAGGTAGTAGGCGTGTTTCGCGTCCCGCTCCTCGTAGGCCTGGCGGGTGCGCTTCCAGCGTTCCATGAGCCGGTCGCGCAGGGCCAGGGCGATGGCGATATACGGGTAGTGGGTGGAGCGGCAGTGGGAGTCGCGGCCGAGGAAATTGCCGAAATAGCGGCGGATATCCATGGCCAGGCCCTCCCCATCCATGGCCAGAGGCGGCATTTCGTACAGTTCGGCTTTGGGTTTGCTGGACCGCAGGGGCCTGAGGTGATGTGTCGTCGATCGGTTCATGGCGTGGGCGTCGCTTCGTACTGACGGAATTGTTGGTTGGATATGGAAGATTACAGGGCTTTGCCGCCGCCGACATGTTTCGGGTATGTTGCGGAACATCCCGCCGTCACCCCTTCGCACCATGCCCGGCCCCGAGTTGCAAAACCTTCAAGAGCTGTTTCTCAGCCATCTCCACGATGCCTCGCTGTGGTGGGAGGCGGGCGTGCTGCTGCTGGCGGCGGCGGGGGCGATCATGGTCGATCGCACGCTGGGCAAGAGTCTGGGCGAGCGCTCCGAGCAAGGCGCCGAATACGACCTGCGGCGGATGACCCTGAAGGCCGGCCAGCGCATCCTGTTCCCGTTGAGCATGCTGCTGGGTGTGCTGGCCGGCCGCGCCCTGTTGCCCGGCCTGGGGCACCGGGGGGATTTGCTCGACCTGGCGATCCCCTTGATGCTGTCGATGGCCGGCATCCGCATCGCCATTTACGTGCTGCGCAAGACCTTCCGGCCCGGTCCGGCGATCAAGGCCTGGGAGAACCTGATCGCCACCTCGGTTTGGATCGTGGTCGCCATGCATCTGCTGGGCTGGCTGACGCCGGTGCTGGCGGCGCTGGACGGCGTGGCCATGCAATTGGGCGGGATGCGCGTGTCGCTGCTCGATACTGGCAAGTTGCTCCTGAGCCTGATCCTGCTCTGGGTGTTCGCGCTCTGGTTGTCGCGGCTGATCGAATCCCGGCTGGCGCAGTCTCGGCACATCAACCCCAGCATGCAGGTGGCCCTGGGCAAGCTGAGCAAGTTCGCCCTGCTGACTGTGGCCCTGCTGGTGGCACTGGAAACGGTGGGCATCGACCTGACTGCCCTGAAGGTGTTCGGCGGCGCCCTGGGCGTGGGCCTGGGCTTCGGCCTGCAACGCATCGCCAGCAACTTCATCAGCGGCTTCATCGTCCTGTTCGACCGCTCCATCCGCCCCGGCGACGTGATCACCATCGACAACACCTTCGGCTGGGTGCAGGAACTGCGTGCCCGCTACGTGGTGGTGCGCGACCGGGACGGGGTGGAGCGGCTCATCCCCAACGAGACCCTGATCACCACCGAGGTGATCAACTGGAGCTACACGGACCCCAACGTGCGCCTCAAGCTGCCGGTGTCCATCAGCTATGACGATGATCCCGAACAGGCCATGGCCCTCATGCTGGAGGCCGCCGGGGCGTGTTCCCGGGTGCTGGCCGACCCGGCACCCGCCGCCCGGCTGGTCGCCTTCGGCGACAACGGCATCGAACTGGAACTGCGGGTCTGGATCAACGACCCTCAGTCCGGTCTGATGAACGTGCGCTCCGAGGTGAACCTGACCATCTGGCGCCTGTTCAAGGCGGCGGGCATCACCATTCCCTATCCCCAGCGCGACCTGCACATCCGTGGCGGCCTGCCGGCCATCGCGGCGGATTGAAGCGTGCCGGCTCTGGTAGGATGCGCCGGCCGCCCGCCACTTCGCCGAGGATTGCCATGAAACGCCCGATCACCCGTCTGTTGTCCTTGATCTTCGCCCTGACATGCTGGCCGCTGTCCGCGGTGCAGGGGGCCGATGCCCCGGCGGGCCGAGACTCCTTCGAGCGGCAATGGGGCGGCGCGGCGGAGTCGGCCGCAGAACGCACGCCGAGTCGGGGCGGCGATGCCGAGGCCGCCATCCGCAAGGCCTTTGCCGAGCGCTACCCGCGCATCGCCATCAAATCGGTCACGCCCACAACCATCCCCGGCATCTATGAGGTGTGGGCCGGCGGCCAGCTGCTCTACGTGGACGCGACTGGCGACCACCTGCTCATGGGGCCCCTGGTGGACACCCGCACCCGCACCAACCTGAGCCAGCAAAGGCTGGCGGAACTGAGCCGGGTCGATTTCGCCAGCCTGCCCCTGGACAAGGCCATCGCCCTGGTGACGGGTAAGGGCGAGCGGCGCATCGCGGTGTTTTCCGATCCGGATTGCCCGTTCTGCAAGCGCCTGGAAAAGGAGCTGGCGCAGATGGACAACCTGACCGTGCACCTGTTTCTGCTGCCCCTGGCCGAACTGCATCCTGGCGCGGCGGCCGTGGCCAGGGACATCTGGTGCGCGGGTGACCGGGCCGCCGCCTGGCGGGCCTACATGCTGGAGAACGGCCGGCCCGAGGGCGGCCGGGAGTGCGACACGCCGCTGGCGGACATCGCCCGCCTGGCCGCCGACCTGGGCATCGGCGGCACCCCGGCCATCGTCCTGCCAGACGGCCGGCGCATCGACGGCGCGGTGCCCTCGGCCCGGCTGGAAGCCCTGCTGGCCGGGGCGCACTGAGCCGGGAACACGGGGCCGTTTGTACCCCTGGCGGCCCAAGGCGGCGGGCACTACAATGCCCGACGTTTTTTATCAGGTATATCGAGGAGTCGAGCATGGATGTGCAGGAACTGATCCGCCAGCAGGTGACCGGCCACCCGGTGGTGCTCTATATGAAGGGCACGCCCCAATTCCCCCAATGCGGCTTTTCCGCCAATGCCGCGCAGATCCTCAAGGCTTGTGGCGTGAGCGACTTCTTCTCGGTTAACGTGCTGGAGGACCAAGCCATCCGCGAAGGGGTGAAGGCCTACGCCAACTGGCCCACCATTCCCCAACTCTACGTCAATGGTCAGTTCGTCGGCGGCTCGGACATCATGCGCGAGATGTACCAGAGCGGCGAACTGCAAAAGCTGCTGACCGCCGCCCAGGCCCACTGATCTCCCGGCCCGGCTTGCGCCGGGCCGCGTCTTGCCGGTCTTTCTAACCGTGTTTTCGGGGTGGCTGTCGATGGCCACGAACGCGGCATGGGTATTGCTTAAGTACTAAAGTTTCCCGAAGGCGCTGCCGTTATCGGCTCATCACCTTAAGCCCTTCGGTTCATGGACAGCAAAGACAGTGCAGGCAGACCGGGCCGCACGCCGATCGCCATCGGCGCAGTCGCTACGATTGTGGTGCTGGTCGTACTCTTCGCCGGGCCGGTGCCGGGTGCGATGGCCGTGGCCGCGGGCGCCGGTCTGCTGGTGTGGTTCATGATGCGCCGCGAGCGGCGCCTGGCCGTGGCTGCCGCCCAGCTGGTGGCAACACAAGGCTTGAGCCATGCCGGTGTGACCGATCTGGCCAGTGATCTGGCCCGCGAGAGCGGCGCCGAATGCGACCATGGCATCGAGGAACTGGAGCGTGTCAAAGGCATGCTCGGCCAGGCCATCGAACAGTTGCTGGCCAGCTTCAACGGCATCAACACCCTGGTCCAGACGCAGCGCGGCCTGGCCCTGTCCATCGTCAACGGCATGGGCAGCGGCACCCCCGGCGAAGATCAGGAGGCGGACTTCGGGCACTTCGTCCAACAGACCTCCTCTACCCTCCAGTCCTTCGTGGACAACACCGTCACCACCAGCAAGATCGCCATGCACCTGGTGGAGACCATGGAAGTGGTGAACCACGAGGTGGAGAACATCCTCGGCATCCTGGGCGAGATCGAGGCCATCTCCAAGCAGACCAACCTGCTGGCCCTGAATGCCGCCATCGAGGCCGCGCGGGCCGGCGAGGCCGGCCGCGGCTTCGCCGTGGTAGCCGACGAGGTGCGCGCCCTGTCGCAGCGCACCAACCACTTCAGCCAGCAAATCCGCGCCCACATGGATCAGGTGCACACCTCCATGGGCGTCGCCCATGAATCCATCTATGCCGTGGCCTCCTTGGACATGAACTTCGCCCTGTCCTCCAAGCAGCACGTGCAGGACGCCATGACCCGTCTGGAGGCGGTCAACCAGCGCATGGGGCGGGCCGCCGCCGAGATCGATCAACAGGCCGGCCAGGTCGGCCAGGAAGTGGGCCGGGCGGTGACCGCACTTCAGTTCCAGGACATGACCAGCCAGCTCATCGGCCACACCCAGCTGCGCCTGCTGGCCATCCATGCCGTGGTGCACGGTGTGGAGGAGAGCCTGCGCCAGAACGGCGGTGAGCAGGCCCTGCTGGCCGCGCGCGCGCGCATGCAGGAAGTGACGGAGTTGGGCAGGACGCACGCCAACCCGGTGAAGCAGGAAAACCTGGATTCCGGCGATATCGAGCTGTTTTGAAAGAGAGGATTGATATGGGAAAGGTTGTATTGACCGTGGATGATTCGGCCTCCATCCGCCAGATGGTGGCCTTTACCCTGAAGAGCGCCGGTTATGACGTACTGGAGGCCATGGACGGCGAGGACGGCCTCAACAAGGCCAAGGCCAAGAACGCCGACCTGGTCCTCACCGACCAGAACATGCCCAAAATGGACGGGCTGACCCTGATCAAGTCCCTGCGCGGCATGCCCCAATACCGGACCGCGCCCATCCTGATGCTGACCACCGAATCCTCCGACGCCATGAAGGCCGCCGGCAAGGCGGCAGGCGCCACCGGTTGGCTGGTCAAGCCCTTCGATCCCCAGAAGTTGCTGGAAGTGGTGAAGAAGGTGATCGGATAAGGACTGCGTGGCGCGGGTGGCGAGCCGCAGGCCACTCTTCGCCACTCGCCAACCGCCACTCGCGACCCGCCACTAGCTACCGGGAATTCCCATGACCATAGACATGAGCCAGTTCTATCAGGTGTTCTTCGAGGAGACGGGAGAACACCTGGCGAACATGGAGCAGCTGCTCCTGGGCCTGGATGTGTCCGCGCCTTCCCTCGAGGACCTGAACGCCATCTTCCGGGCGGCCCACTCCATCAAGGGCGGCAGCGGCACCTTCGGCTTCACGGACATGACCGAGGTGACCCATATTCTGGAAACCTTGCTCGACCGGCTGCGCAAGGAAGAATTGGTCCTGCGGCCTGAAATGGTGGATGCCTTCCTGGCCGCCGGCGACGTGCTGCGCGCCCAGTTGGAGCACCATCAGGGCGGGCCGGAGGCCGACAAGGAGTCGATCCGCGCCGTCTGTGCCGAGTTGGAGACGCTCGCCTCGGGCAGTGCGGGCCAGCCAGCCGTGCGCCGGCTGTGGCTGGAGTGCACCCTGCCGGCGGACATGGCCGCCGACTCCGCCGGCATCGATAACCTGCTGGCCGCCCTGGGCGATATCGCGGCCCTGGAAATGGTCCACCGCCCGGATGCGGAAACTCCGCGCCTCGCCTGCTGGCTGACGACCCAGCGCGGCGACGGTGAACTGCGCGACACGCTGTCCTTCTATGCCTTCTCCGAAGACGTGCTGCTGAGCGACCGGGGCCCGTCCGACGGTCAGGCGGCCCAGGGGCAGGCCGGTTCCGCCGCGGATGTGGCCTACGGATTCTTCAGCGACGAACCCGAGCCGGACACAGCCACGCCCCCGTCCGCCGGTGACGATAGTTTCGGTTTCTTTGATGCCGCCCCGGGCGCGCCCGATCCCGCGGCCGCCGAAGCGACCGGCGGGGAAGGCGACGGTGCCGGCTTCGGCTTCTTCGAAGATGCTCCCGGACGTCCCGAAGTCCCGCATGCCCAAACGGTGGCCGCCGGCGACAGCCCGGCCGCCATCGAAGGGCCGGGCTATGGGATCTATATCGATGCGCCCGGCGGCATGGGGGTGTTCGCCGACGCCCCCGGCGCACGGGGCCTGGCGACTGCGCCGGCCGACGCGGCTCCCCGCGCGCCGGCCGAGACCTCGCCGGGACGCCGGGTGAGTGACAACCCCCAAGTGGAAACTGTGCGCACCGGCCGGCGCGAGACCGACAAGGTGGCCACCGCCGTTGGCGGCGAAAACTCCAGCATCCGCGTGGCGGTGGAAAAGGTCGATCAACTCATCAACCTGGTGGGCGAACTGGTCATCACCCAGGCCATGTTGGCAGAGGCTGCCGGGCAGTTCGATCCGGTGCTGGCCGAAAAGCTGCTTTCGGGCATCGACCTGCTGTCGCGCAATACCCGCGACCTGCAGGAATCGGTCATGTCCATCCGCATGCTGCCCATGAGCATGGTGTTCAGCCGCTTCCCGCGCGTGATCCGGGACCTGGCCGGCAAGCTCGGCAAGCAGGTGGATTTCAAGACCCTCGGCGAGAACACCGAACTGGACAAGAGCCTGATCGAAAAGATCACCGATCCGCTCACCCACCTGGTTCGCAACAGCCTGGACCACGGCATAGAGATCCCGGAAAAGCGGGTGGCCGCCGGCAAGACGCCCAACGGCACCCTGACCCTGAAGGCCAGCCATCAGGGCGGCAACATCGTCATCGAGGTGATGGACGACGGGGCGGGGCTCAATCGGGAGCGCATCCTGGCCAAGGCACGGGAGAAGGGCCTGGCCGTGCACGACGGCATGCCCGACCACGAGGTCTGGCAGCTCATCTTCGCCCCCGGTTTCTCCACCGCCGAGCAGGTCACCGACGTGTCCGGCCGGGGCGTGGGCATGGACGTGGTGAAGAAGAACATCGAAGGTCTGGGCGGCAAGGTGGAACTGGCCTCCAGCCCCGGCCACGGCACCCGCACGGTGATCCGCCTGCCCCTGACCCTGGCCATCCTGGACGGCATGAGCGTGGGCGTGGGCGGCGAGACCTTCATCGTGCCCCTGACCGCCATCGTCGAGTCCATGCAGCCCACGGTGGACGACATCCGCACCATGGGCGGCGATACCCGGGTGGTGCACATCCGCGGCGAATACCTGCCCTTCATCCCCCTGGCCGAGGTGTTCGGCCTGCCCGGCGTGGAAGACCCCAGCCACGGCATCGTCGTGGTGCTGGAGGCGGAGGAGGGCAAGGCGGCCCTGTTCGTGGACGAGCTGCTGGGCCAGCACCAGGTGGTGATCAAGAGCCTGGAGGCCAACTACCGCCGGGTAGCCGGCATCTCCGGCGCCACCATCATGGGCGACGGCAGCGTGGCCATGATCCTGGACGTGACGGCGGTGACGCGCATGGGCCTGGCCAACAGCCACCGGTTGAAAGTGGCGTGAACAACACGCGGCACGGCGGCGACCCACGCGCGAGACGCCACTGACAGAGGACCACAGATGGAAAACATGGCAAGCATCGAACAAACCGGCATCGCCACCTCGGGCGAATACCTGACCTTCACCCTGGGCGCGGAGGAGTACGGCATCGACATCCTCAAGGTGCAGGAGATCCGCGGCTACGACGCGGTGACCAAGATCGCCAACGCACCCGCCTTCATCAAGGGGGTGATCAACCTGCGCGGCGTCATCGTCCCCATCGTCGATCTGCGCATCCGGTTCAACCTGGGCGAGGTGACCTACGACCAGTTCACGGTGGTGATCATCCTCAACATCGGCCGCCGGGTGGTGGGCGTCGTCGTGGACGGGGTGTCCGACGTCATCCAGCTGGGTTCCGACAGCCTACGCCCGGCGCCCGAGTTCGGCTCCATCCTGGACACCCGCTACATCCTGGGCCTGGGCACGGTGGACGAACGCATGATCATCCTGGTGGACATCGAACAACTCATGTCCAGCGACGAAATGGCCTTGCTCGACAAGGCCGCCTGACCGCACCTCATCAATGCAGAGCACATCATGGCCCACACCTACTCCATCAAATCCCGCCTGACCAACGTCATCGCCCTGCTTTCCATACTGCTCGTCGCCATCGGCGGCATGGGCATGTATGGCATGCACCAGGCCAATGAGGACCTGCGCGTGGTGTACGAAGACCGCACCGTGGCCATCAAGGAGATTGCCCAGATCGACCGCTTGATCCTGCGCAACCGGCTGCTGATCGAGGAATCCATCATCGACCCCACGCCCGAGCTGGTGCTGAAGAAGGTGGCCGAGGCGGAGGGCAACATCGCCGAGATCACCCGCATCTGGGAGGACTTCAGCCAGCGTGCATTGAATGCCGAGGAAAAGGCCCTGGCCGACAAGTTCCTGGCCGCCCGCACGGCGTTCGTCAAGGACGGCCTCAAGGTGGCCATCGAGCACCTGAAGAAGGACGAGGCCCACATCGCCATGCAGGTGGACACCGACCACATCCAGCGTCTCTACCCGCCGGTGAAGGACAGCATCGACACCCTGAACAGGCTGTTCATCGACGAGGCGCGCGTCGCCTACGAACAGTCCCAGGGCCGCTATGGCGCCCTGCGGCTGGCCTTCATCCTCATGATCCTGGCCGGCATCGCCGCCGCCGCCTGGCTCGGCCGTTCCCTCATCCAGGCCATCGCCCGTCCCCTGGCCGGCGTCATCGCCACCTTCGAGAGCATCGCCCAGGGCAAGTACGACAACGACATCAAGGTGGAGCGCCAGGACGAGATCGGCCAGGTGCTGGGCGCCCTGAACACCATGCAGACCCGGCTGGCCCAGGATGTCAGCCGCACGCGGCAGCTGGCCGAGGCGTCCACCCGCATCAAGGTGGCCCTGGACAACGTCAACGCCAACGTGATGATGGCCGACAACGAGCGCCGCATCATCTACATGAACAAGGCCGTGGAGGCCATGTTCAAGAACGCCGAGGCGGACATCCGCAAGCAGCTGCCCAACTTCGACGCCAGCAACCTGCTGGGCGCCAGCATCGACAGCTTCCACAAGAACCCGCAGCACCAGGCCGGCATGCTGGCCGGCCTGAGCAACACCCACAAGAGCAACCTCAATATCGGCGGCCGCACCATGTCGGTGATCGCCAATCCGGTGATCAACGAGGCCGGCGAGCGCCTGGGCAGCGTGGTGGAGTGGGGCGACCGCACTGTCGAGGTGGCGGTGGAACGGGAAGTGGCCATGCTGGTGGAGGCCGCCGCCGACGGCGACTTCAGCCAGCGCCTGAACCTGGAGGGCAAGTCCGGCTTCTTCAAGCAGCTGGCCGAAGGCATCAACCGCCTGGTGGAGACCAGCGAGCGCGGCATCCAGGACGTGGCCCAGGTGCTCAAGGCCCTGGCCGACGGCAACCTGTCCCGGCGCATGGACGGCACCTACCATGGCCTGTTCGCCGAGCTGAAGCATGACGTCAACGGTACCAGCGACCGTCTGCAGGAGATCGTTGGCCAGATCCGCGAGGCCACCGACGCCATCAACACCGCCGCCCGGGAGATCGCCAGCGGCAACGCCGACCTGTCCAGCCGCACGGAGAGCCAGGCGAGCAGCCTGGAAGAGACGGCCAGTTCCATGGACGAGCTGACCTCCACCGTCAGGCAGAACGCCGACAACGCCCGCCAGGCCAACCAGCTGGCGCGGGGCGCCAGCGACGTGGCGGTCAAGGGCGGCGAAGTGGTGGGCCAGGTGGTCAACACCATGGGTGCCATCGCCGAATCGTCCAAGAAGATCGCCGACATCATCAGCGTCATCGACGGCATCGCCTTCCAGACCAACATCCTGGCCCTGAACGCCGCCGTGGAAGCGGCCCGGGCCGGCGAGCAGGGCCGGGGCTTCGCCGTGGTGGCCGGCGAAGTCAGGAGTCTGGCGCAACGCTCGGCCAACGCCGCCAAGGAGATCAAGGACCTGATCTCCGACAGTGTCGACAAGGTGGACGGCGGTTACCGGTTGGTGGAGCAGGCCGGCCAGACCATGGGCGAGATCGTCGAGGCGGTCAAACGGGTCACCGACATCATGGGCGAGATCAGCGCCGCCAGCCTGGAGCAGAGCCAGGGCATCGAGCAGGTCAATGGCGCCATCACCCAGATGGACGAGATGACGCAGCAGAACGCGGCCCTGGTGGAACAGGCCGCGGCGGCGGCGGAATCCATGCAGGAGCAGGCCCAATCCCTGGTGGGCGCGGTGAGCTTCTTCAAGACGGCTGGCCCAGCCGGCGCATCGCGCGCTCAGGCGGTGGCCGCCTCCGGTAAGACCCCGGCCCGCGCCCTGCCGGGCGCCGCCAGGGCCTTGCCCGCGCCCAACGTCGCCAAGGTGGACTTCGACAGCATCATTGAGGCCCACAACGCCTGGAAGAAGCGGCTGCGCACCGCTATCGCCGACCCGGTCGAGGCCGGCAAGCTGGTACCCGCCGACATCTGCAAGGACAACCTGTGCGCCCTGGGCAAGTGGATTTACGGTGACGGCAAGCAGTTCCAGGCCGACAGGGAATATGACGCCCTGCGCGATAGCCACGCGCGCTTCCATGTGTGCGCCGGCGATATCGCCGAACTGGCCCGCAAGGGCGAGAAAAACGCCGCCGAGGGGCTGCTGGTGGACAAGTTCTTCGACCTGTCCCGGCAGACCATCCAGCACATCCAGAACATGAAACACAAGCACTGACCCGCCTCAGGAGACTACGCCATGCGCACCAACATGCCCGTGACCGGCCAGGAATACATGCTGCGCGAGGGGACCCAGATCGTCTCCCGCACCGACACCAAGGGCCTCATCACCTTCGTCAACCCGGACTTCGTCGAGGCCAGCGGCTTCTCGGAACGGGAACTGATGGGGGCGCCGCACAACATCCTGCGCCACCCGGACATGCCCGAGGCAGCCTTCAAGGACCTTTGGGACACCGTCCAGCAGGGCAAACCGTGGTCCGGCCTGGTCAAGAACCGGCGCAAGAACGGTGACCACTACTGGGTGCGCGCCCAGGTGACGCCGGAAAAGCTGAATGGCCAGATCGTCGGTTTCCTGTCCATCCGCTCCACCGTGACCCGGGATGAGGTGGCCTTCGCCGAGCAGTTGTACAAGGACATCCGCGAGGGCCGGGCCAAGGGCATCGTCATCCGCGAGGGCCAGGTGTTGAAGACCGGTCCGGCGGGTTGGCTGCATCGACTGCAAAACCTCAGTATTCGCAGCCGGCTGCTGGCGGTGATCGGTTTTCTTGCCTTCATCCTGGCCGGCATCGGCGGCCTGGGCATCTACACCACGGGCCAGACCAACCAGGCCGTGCAGCGCCTGATGGACCAGACATTCGTGCCCGGCCGACTGGCGGACCAGATCAAGTTCCTGTCGGCGGACAACCGGGCCCAGCTGCTGCTGGCCTTGCAGCACGCGCCCGAGAACCCCCTGAGCAAGCTGCATGACCACCCGGTGCAGATGCACATGGAGGCGATGACCCAGAACGTGACCCGCATCAACGAGCTGTGGGAGCAGTTGTCCAAGGTGCGGTTCGCCCAGGACAACCCCCATCTGACCAAGGTCACCGAGGCCATGGAGGCCTTCAAGGAGGCGCGCATCCGCTTCGGCCAGGAGGGCCTGTTCGCCGCCAAGTCGTCCATCCAGGCCGAGCTTTACGATGACGCGGCGGAGAGCATCATCAGTTCCGTCAACCCGTTGTATGCCGAGTTGTCCAAGTCCACAGACAATCTGACGGCCGCCCTGAACGCCTTCGCCGAACACGAGCGGGCCGACACCCAGGCCGCCTACGAGCGCGCGACCCAGATCATCATCGCCGTCAGCCTGCTGGGCATCGGTTTCGCCCTGTTCCTGGGCTGGCAGTTGCTGCGTTCCATCGTCGGCCCCCTGGGCAAGGCCGTCGGCTACTTCGAGCAGATCAGCCAGGACCGCTACGACAACCAGATCGAGGTCGGCCGCCACGACGAGGTGGGCCACGTGCTGGCCGCCCTGGCCGTCATGCAGACCAAGCTGGGCTTCAACACCGCCGAGACCCGGCGCATCGCCGATGAGAACCTGCGCATTCGCATCGCCCTGGACAACGTCAACGCCAACGTGATGATGGCCGACAACGAGCGGCGCATCATCTACATGAACAAGGCGGTGGAGGCCATGTTCAGGAACGCCGAGGCGGACATCAAGAGCCAGCTGTCCCAGTTCGACGCCGGCCGCCTGATGGGTGCCAGCATCGACAGCTTCCACAAGAATCCGCACCACCAGGCCGGTCTGCTGGCCGGCCTGACCAGCACCCACAAGGGCACGCTGAACATCGGCGGCCGCACCATGACGGTGGTGGCCAATCCGGTGATTAACGAGCAGGGGCAACGCCTGGGCAGCGTGGTGGAGTGGGGCGACCGCACCGCCGAGGTGGCGGTGGAACGGGAGATTGCCAGCCTGGTGGAGGCCGCCGCCGACGGTGACTTCAGCCGGCGCCTGAACCTGGAAGGCAAGGCGGGCTTTTTCAAACAGCTGGCCGAAGGCATCAACCGGGTGGTGGAGACCAGCGAGCGCGGCATCCAGGACGTGGCCCAGGTGCTCAAGGCCCTGGCCGACGGCGACCTGACCCAACGCATGGAAGGCAGCCACGAGGGCCTGTTCGCCGAGCTGAAGAACGACGTCAACGCCACCAGCGACCGCTTGCAGGAGATCGTGACCCAGATCCGCGAGGCCACCGACGCCATCAACACCGCCGCACGGGAGATCGCTAGCGGCAACGCCGACCTATCCTCGCGCACGGAATCCCAGGCCTCCAGCCTGGAAGAGACCGCCAGCTCCATGGACGAGCTCACCAGCACCGTCAAGGCCAACGCCGACAACGCCCGCCAGGCCAACCAGCTGGCCAAGGGCGCCAGTGACGTGGCGGTCAAGGGCGGCGAGGTGGTGGGCGAGGTGGTGCACACCATGGGCGCCATCGCCGAGAGCTCGAAGAAGATCGCCGACATCATCAGCGTCATCGACGGCATCGCCTTCCAGACCAACATCCTTGCCCTGAACGCCGCCGTGGAGGCGGCCCGGGCCGGCGAGCAGGGCCGCGGCTTCGCGGTGGTGGCCGGCGAGGTGCGCAGCCTGGCCCAGCGCAGCGCCAACGCCGCCAAGGAGATCAAGCAGCTCATCTCCGACAGCGTTGACAAGGTCAACAGCGGCTACAAGCTGGTGGAACAGGCCGGCGGCACCATGGACGAGGTGGTGGACGCGGTCAAGCGGGTCACCGACATCATGGGCGAGATCACCGCCGCGAGCTTGGAGCAGAGTCAGGGGATCGAGCAGGTCAACGGCGCCATCAGCCAGATGGACGAGATGACGCAGCAGAACGCCGCCTTGGTGGAAGAGGCCGCGGCCGCCGCCGAAAGCCTCCAGGACCAGGCCGGCAGCCTGGCCGAGGCGGTGTCCGTGTTCAAGGTGGCCGGCGGCGGGCGGCAACTCGTGGCCGCCCCGGCCCGCCGCCCCGCTTCGGCCACGCCTGCCCCGGCGCCCGCCGCGATGCCTCTGGCAGCGCGCGCCGCAGCCAGGATGCGTGCCGATGCCCCGCAGGCCGCCGATGACGAGTGGGAAGAGTTCTGATGCCGGGCAGCGCGCATGACCTGATATACGCGGCGCCGTGAACTGCGGCATCGGCTGGTGAGGGGTATGCAACGCGGTTCGGCGCATGGAGAGGCTGCTGTGTCTCGGGGTGGAAAATGAAAAGCGACATATCGAGAGCAAGCGTTCAGGGTCGGCCCACCACCATTCCTCGTGCGACGCTGCCCAATGCATCGGTGCGGCCGGCCGAGCGCACGGAACGCGAATTCGAATTCACGCCGCGCGACTTCGAAGAGGTGCGCAAGCTGATCTATGACCATGCCGGCATCAGTCTGTCCGATGCCAAGGAGGATATGGTCTATAGCCGCCTGGCGCGCCGGTTGCGGGCCACCGGACTGCGTAGCTTCCGCGACTACCTGGGCCTGCTGCGCGCCAACGACGAGGCCGAATGGGAGGCCTTCGTCAATTCGCTGACCACCAACCTGACCGACTTCTTCCGCGAGGCGCACCACTTCACCCTGCTGAAGGACTTCCTGCGCGGCCGCAAGGACCGGCCCATCACCATCTGG
The DNA here is from genome assembly GCA_002360535.1 of Thiobacillus sp. UBA3361. GTDB lineage: Bacteria > Pseudomonadota > Gammaproteobacteria > Burkholderiales > Thiobacillaceae > UBA3361. The sequence goes on along the minus strand of DEQR01000079.1, from coordinate 97,731 downwards.
AGCGCCGCCTCCAGCACCGGCGAAGAGCCCTACTCCATCGCCATGACGGCGGTCGAGGCGCTGGGCGGGTTCGGCGCCCCGGTCAAGATCCTGGCCTCGGACCTGGATACCAACGTGCTGCGCAAGGCCAGCGAGGGCGTCTATCCCGTGGACCGGCTCGCCAAACTGAGCGACGCCCAGCAGCGCCAGTTCTTCCTCAAGGGTACCGGCGAGCGGCAGGGCATGGCCAAGGTGAAGCCAGAATTGCGGGCCATGCTGGAGTTTTTCCGGCTCAACCTGCTGGATGGCACCTGGCCGGTGAAGGGGCCGCTGGATGTGATCTTCTGCCGCAATGTGATGATCTATTTCGACAAGCCGACCCAATACCGCATCCTGGAGCGGATGAAACCGCTGCTGAAGCCGGACGGCCTGCTCATCGTCGGCCACTCCGAGGCCCTTTACCATGCCACGGACCTGTTCAAGCTGCGCGGGCAGACCGTGTACGTGCATGCCTGAAGACGTACACAGGACAGCCCAGTGACCCAGCACGCCTACGAGGAAATCCTCGCCCCCAACCACTACTACGACCGCAATTTCAACAGCGATGCGGCCAAGATACTGCCGGGCGAGTACTACGTCACCGCCCGCGACATGCTCCTGGTGACCGTGCTGGGTTCCTGCGTGGCGGCCTGCCTACGCGACCCGCTGACGGGCATCGGCGGCATGAACCACTTCATGCTGCCCGAGGGCGGCGACCCCCATAACCCCCTGTCCGCCTCGGCGCGCTACGGCGGCTATGCCATGGAGATGCTGCTCAACCAGCTGGTCAAGCTGGGCGCCAACCGCAACCGGCTGGAGGCCAAGGTGTTCGGCGGCGCCGCGGTGCTGCGCGGCTTCACCACGGTGAACGTGGGCGAGTCCAACAGCGCATTCGTCATCGACTACCTGCGCACCGAGCGCATCCGCGTCGTCGCCCAGGACCTGCTGGGCCCCCATCCGCGCAAGGTCTATTTCTTCCCCGCCAACGGCCGGGTGATGGTGAAGAAGCTGCGCAACGTGCACAACAACACCATCATCCAGCGCGAGCGGGAGTATGACTCCCGACTCAAGTCGGAGCAGATCGCCGGCGATGTGGAGTTGTTTGCATGAAAGCGATCAGCGGTCGGCTTTCGGCTACCGCTTCCGCCCAGGCTTGGCGGATCGCTAATCGCCTATAGATGAACAATGAACAAGATCAAGGTCCTCATCATTGACGACTCCGCCCTGATCCGGGGCGTGCTCAGGGAGCTGGTCAACAGCCAGCCAGATCTGGAGGTGGTGGGTATGGCGCCGGACCCCATCACCGCGCGGGAGATGATCAAGGAGTTGAACCCGGACGTGCTCACCTTGGATGTGGAAATGCCGCGCATGAACGGGCTGGAATTCCTGGAGCGCCTGATGCGCCTGCGGCCCATGCCGGTGCTGATGGTCTCCACCCTCACCGAGCAGGGCTCGGATGTCACCCTGAAGGCCCTGGAGCTGGGCGCGGTGGATTTCATCACCAAGCCCAAGGTCGGCATGGCGGATGGCCTCAGCGATCTGGCGGAGGACATCGCCGAGCGCCTGCGTTCGGCCGCCCGCGCCCGTATCCGCCGCCATGCCCTGGGTACGTCGGTACCCACTTCTCCGCAGCCCTTGCCGGGCCATTTCCTCAACACCACCGAAAAAGTGGTGTGCATCGGCTCCTCCACCGGCGGCACCGAGGCCCTCAAGGAGGTGCTTACGCGCATGCCGGCCGATGCGCCGGCCGTGCTGATGACCCAGCACATGCCGGAATCCTTCACCAAATCATTCGCCCAGCGCCTGGACGGCCTGTCGGCCATGACCGTGAAGGAGGCCGAGCACAATGAGCGTGTGCTGCCTGGCTACGCCTACCTGGCGCCCGGCCACTCGCACTTGCGCGTCAAGCGTAGCGGGGCCTACTACTACACCGACCTGGTGCAATCGGAACCGGTCAACCGGCACCGGCCCTCGGTGGACGTGCTGTTCGACAGCGCCGCCCAGGTGCTGGGGGGCAACGCCCTGGGGGTGATCCTCACCGGCATGGGCAAGGATGGGGCGGCGGGCATGCTGCGCATGCGCCAGGCGGGTGCCTACACCATCGCCCAGGACGAGGCCAGTTGCGTGGTCTATGGCATGCCCAAGGCGGCCGTGGAATTGGGCGCGGCGCAGGAGATCAGCCCGTTGCGGGACATGGCCCGGCGCATCCTGGACCGCCTGGCCTTGCGTGTCTGAGGCGGCCGACCGGCCGCGATTCCCAGGCTCAAGATTGCCCGGATCATGCCGTAATCAATCAAGCCATCGACCAATGGGTTCTTCTACGGAGCTTCGCCATGATGATCAAGAATGAGCTGGAAGGCGCGCGCGCGACCCTGTCGCTGCAGGGTCGCTTTGATTTCCACTCCCACCGGGATTTTCGTTCAGCCTACGAAAAGATGTACGAGAACAATGCCGTGCGCGAGTTGGAGATCGATTTCAAGCAGGTGGATTACCTGGACAGTTCCGCCCTGGGCATGCTGCTGCTGCTCAAGGAAAAATCCGAATCCAGCGGCCGCAACGTGACGCTCTCCGGCCTGCAGGGCACGGTCAAGCAGGTGCTCGACATCGCCAACTTCGGGAAGCTGTTCCACATCAAGGGTTGAGCGTGTGAGTGAAGCCCTGCCGCTGAAGATCCTTGTCGTTGACGACACGCTCACCAACATCAAGCAGGTGCAGGCGGTAGCGCGGAGTCTGGGACATGAGGTCGTCACGGCGGCCGACGGTCTGGAGGCGGTGGATCGCTACCGGTCGGCGGCCCCCGATCTGATCATCATGGACATCATGATGCCGCGCATGGACGGCATCGAAGCGGCGCGGCGCATACGCAGCTTCGCAAGCGCCAAGTGGGTGCCCATCGTCTTCTTTTCCGCCCTGGACCGCATGGAGGACGTGCTGCACGGGCTGGAAAGCGGCGGTGACGATTATCTAGTCAAACCCGCCTCCCTGCCCATGCTGCGCGCCAAGATCAGCAGCTACGCCCGACTTTTGCATCTGCAGCAGCAGGTGCTGCTGAGCAACGAGGAATTGAGCGCCTGGCGCGCGGAGGTGGAGGAACAGAACCGCCTGGGGGAGCACGTCATGCGGCGGCTCACCGACCTAGCCGGCCTGCGCGATCCCACCCTGAAGCACTTCAACCTGCCGGCGGACACCTTCAGCGGCGACCTGCTGTGCGCCGCCCGCTCGCCGGGAGGTGTGCTCTACGTGATGCTGGCGGATGCCTCCGGACACGGGCTGGCCGCCGCCCTGACCGCCATGCCCCTGACGCAGACCTTCAACAGCATGACCATGAAGGGCTTCCCCATCGGCTCCATCGCCCAGGAGATCAACCGCAAGCTCAAGTCACTGCTGCCGCCGGACCGCTTCGTGGCGGTCAGCCTGGTGGCCATCGACGTGCGCGGCCAGACCGTGGAGGGATGGAACGGCGGCAACCCGGACGTGTTGTTCATCACCGCAGCCGGGCAGGTCAGCCGGCGTTGGGTTTCCAGGCACCCCCCCTTGGGCATTCTGCCGGACGCCCAGTTTTCCGCCCAAACCGAGACTTTTGTGTTGCAGGAGCCGGGGCAGTTGCTGCTGTGCTCCGACGGCCTGATCGAGGCGGAGTCGCCGGAGGAAGACCGCCTGGGCATGGACGGGGTCGGCGAGATACTCAGCCTGGCCGCTCCGGACCTGCGCATGGAGGCCTTGCTGAAGGGGATGCATGCCCATGTCCGCGGCCGCCGCCGGCATGACGACATCTCCTGCATGCTGGTGGAGGTGCCCGTGGAAAGGCGCCGGGAGGTGCGGGTGGCGGACTCCGCCCAGCAGGCGCTGTCCGGCCCGGTGTCCGATTGGCGCATGACCATCTCTTACGGTCCGCAGGAGCTGCGCGGCACCGATGTGGTCCCCTCGCTGCTCGGCGTGCTCGCCCACGTGCAGGCCCTCAAGCCGCATCAGGGCGCGTTGTTCCTGATCCTTTCCGAGCTGTACAACAATGCCCTGGACCATGGTCTGCTCGGCCTGGATTCGGCCACCAAGGCCCAGGCCGGCGGGTTCGAGCTGTACCTGCAACAGCGCGGCGAGCGCCTGGCCAATTTGCGTGAAGGCCGTGTGGATCTGGCTTTCCATGTGCACGAGGCGGATGGCCTGGGCGTGCTGGACATGGAAGTGACCGACAGCGGGCCGGGTTTCGATCACCGGAATCTGGTGTTCGCAGATGCGGATGACGAGGACGGGCTGCGTCCCCACGGCCGGGGTATCGCCCTGGTGAGGAGCCTGTGCCGGGAGGTCACCTACTCCGGCAATGGCAATGAGGTGCGCGCCCGCTTCGCCGTCTGATCCACACGCATCAGGACCCCAGCACCACCCGATTGCGTCCTCCCTGTTTGGCCTCCCGCAAGGCCTGGCCGGCCTGTTCGAGGAGACTGTCCCGGTCGGCTTCTGCGGCCGATTCGGCCAGGCCGGCGCTGAAACTGCATTGGAATACCCGCTCGCCGTCGCTCTGCGGCAGGCTTGAAAAAACTTCGCGTACCTCATTCATCACCCGCAAGGCCTGCTCCCGCGTGGTGTCGGGCATGGCCACGGCGAAGGAGCCCTCGCCGCGGTGGCCGAGTAGATCCGTGCCGCGCAGACGCTGGCGCAGCTGACGTGCCAGGCCGCGGACGACGCGCTCGAACGCGGCCTGTCCGTGCATGTCCCTGATCCGCCGGCGATGGTCGATGTCCAGCAGGACCAGATTCAGAGGCCGGCCGGTGCGCCGGGCGCGGGCCAGTTCCAGCCCCAGCCGGTCGTTGAAATGCGCGCGGCCGAGCAGGCCGGTCAGGCTGTCGGACGTCATCCGCCGGCGCAGCGAGCGGGCGCGGGAGAGGTGGGTCCGGACCGCGGATACCAGCAGCTCGGGGGGGATGGGTTTGCACAGAAATTCGTCGCCGCCCAGGGCCATGGCCTGCCGCTGCCGGACGGGGTCGCTCTCCACCGACAGGTAGAGGATGGGGATGTGCACGAAGGACTCCTCCTGCCGGATCACGCGCACCAGTTCATCGCCGCTGGCGCCGGGCATATAGACGTCCATCAGGATCAGGTCCGGCGGCAGTTCGCGCAGGCCTTCCAGTACCCGCAGCGGGTCGGTGATCACCTGCGCGCGCAGCCCGGCCTGTTCCAGCACGCGGGCATGGAAGGAGGCGGAAGAGGCGGAGTCATCGACGATCAGGACAAGGCCATCCTCTTCCGCCTGGCCGTTCAGGCAGCACTCCAGCGCGGCTAGCAGGCGCTCCCTGGACAAGGGTAACCGCAGGTAGCCCCGGCTGCCGTAGCGCGCCGCCGCCAGCCGGGAGACCAGGCCGTCGTCGCGGCTCAGACAGACGAGGGGGGTTGCGCCCAGTGCCGCCGCCAGGGCCTGACGGTCTTCGGCGGGCTGGCGCTGCAGCAGGTCCCAGTCTGCCAGCAGGGCGCTCACTTTGCCGCCGCGCAGGGCGACCAAGAGGTCGGTGAGGGTGCCGAGCGATTCCGGGGGTTGGCCGTGGGCAGTCAGGCTGTGGCCGGCCTCCATGACCAGCGGCGAATCGCCCGGCCACAGTATCCATCGCCGGCGTTCAGGGCCGTCAGGCATTGATGCGCGCCAGGCAAGTCTGGATCTTCTCGGGACTGCCGGTCCGGGCCAGGCGGTTGGCCAATGCCTCCAGTTCACCGATCTGACTGCGCAGCACCTGCTGCTTCACCGCCAGCAGGTGGGCCGGATGCATGGAGAAGCTGCGCAGGCCGAGCCCCAGCAGCAGCCTGGTCAGGCGCGGGTCGCCGGCCATTTCGCCGCACACCGACACGGGTTTCCTGAAGCGGCGGCCGGTGCTCAGGGTGTGGCGGATCAGCTTGATCACCGCCGGGTGCAGGGGGTCATACAAGTGGGCCACCGAATCGTCGGAACGGTCGATGGCCAGGGTGTACTGGATCAGGTCGTTGGTGCCGATGGACAGGAAATCCAGCCGGGGCGCGAACCATTCCGCGGCCAGGGCTGCGGCGGGCACCTCGATCATGCCGCCCACCTGGATGTCGGTGGTGAAGCCGCTGTCCTCCATGGCCAGGCTGTGCCGGGCGGCGCGGATCAGGGTCAGGGCCTGTTCCAGCTCGTTGAGGCTGGCCAGCATGGGCAGCAGGATGCGCACCTGACCGTACTGGCCCGCGCGTAACAGGGCGCGCACCTGGGTGAGGAACAACTGCGGTTCGGACAGGCACAGGCGGATGGCGCGCAGACCCAGGGCGGGATTGGTGCTTTCCTTGTTCAGCCAGGGCAGCGCCTTGTCCGCGCCCAGGTCCAGGGTGCGGATGACCACCGGCCGGCCGGCCATGGCCTGCACTACATGCCGATAGGCCTCGAACTGCTCGTCCTCGCTTGGAATGTCGCCGCGGTTCATGAACAGGAATTCGCTGCGGAACAGGCCGATGCCGGCGGCGTTTTCCTCCAGCGCCTCGTCCACGTCCTGGGGCATGTCGATGTTGGCCAGCAGCTCCACCGGTATGCCGTCCAGGGTAGCCGAGGCGCTGCTCTTTAGGCGTTTGAGCTTCTGCTGTTCGAGTCGCCACTGGCTCTGGCGCAGGCGGTATTCGTCGAGGATGGACGGGTCGGGATCGACGATCACCACTCCGTCCACCCCATCGACCACCAGCCATTCGCCCTCGCGGATCAGGGCGCGGGCGTTGTGCAGCGCCATCACCGCCGGGATGTTCAGGCTGCGCGCCAGGATGGCGGTATGCGAGGTGGCGCCGCCCAGGTCGGTGATGAAGGCGGCATAATTGTGGCGCTTGAACAGCACCATGTCGCTGGGCGACAGGTCATGCGCCACCAGCACCCTCTCCTCTTCGCTCACGCTCTTGGTCGGAGCGATGCCGGGGTGGCCCATGAGGGCCTTCATGATCCGGTCGGCCACCTGGCGAACATCGTTCTTGCGCTCGCGCAGGTATTCGTCCTCAATGGCCGCGAACTGGTCCATCAGGGCCTGGGTCTGCTCCGCCAGGGCCCATTCGGCATTGCAGCGCTGCTCGCGGATGAGTTGCTTGGGCGCCTCGCTGAGCATGGCGTCGTTGAGGATCAGCCGGTGCACGTTCAGGAAGGCGGACAACTCGGCGGGGGCGTTGTCCGGCAGGTGCTGATCCAGCAGGTCGAATTCCCCGCGCACCACCTCGACCGCCGCGTCGAAGCGCACCACCTCGGCCTTCACGTCATCACGGCGCAGTTGGTAGTGGGGGGCCTCCAGCCGGTCGTGAGAATAGAGCTGGGCGCGGCCGATGGCGTAGCCGCCCGAAACGCCGATGCCGTGCAGGGAGAAGGTCATGGGTCAACTGTAAGGGGGAAAAGGGAAATGGGGAATAGGAGAGGCCGCTGCCTGTCCACCGGTGGGCAAGGGTGGTCCCTCGCCCCCGCCCCGCTGGCTACTCCCCTTCGCCGAATTTGTCCTCGATGAGGTGGGCAAGGGCGGCCATGGCCGCGTCCTCATCGGGGCCGTCGATCTCCAGCTTGAGGGTGGTGCCCTGGGCGGCGGCCAGCATCATCACCCCCATGATGCTCTTGCCGTTGACTCGGCGCCCGTTGCGCGACACCCAGACGTCGGCCTTGTATTGGCCGGCCAGTTGGGTGAGCTTGGCGGAGGCGCGCGCGTGCAGGCCCAGTTTGTTGGAGACCTGGATGGACTGCTCAAGCATGGCACTGCTCGACCGAGATGTGGAAGATGCCCGCCTGGCCACCTTCCATGGCCCGGTCGGCGAGCTTTTCCAGAGGCTCCTGTCGGTAGGTGATGGCCTTCAGCAGCATGGGCAGGTTGACGCCGGCCACCGCCGCCACTCGGTCGGTTTCGATCAGCTGGCAGACGGTATTGCAGGGGGTGGCGCCGTAGATGTCGGCCAGGATGAGCACGCCGTCGCCCTGGTCCAGTTCGCGCATGCTGGCACGTGCAAGCTCGCGCAATTCCTCCCGCTCCGCGCAGTGCGTGAGGTCCAGTGCGAGTAGCTGTTCGGGCGTATGACCCAGGATGTACTCGGCCCCCTCGATGAGGCAGGCACCGAGGTTGCCGTGGGTGACGACAAGCAAGCCGATCATGGGAATGGCTGGTGTGGATATCGAACTGCCGCGATTTTATCAATCCGGGCGTGCCCCAAGGTGTGACGCGGGTATCAAAGCCGATGGTACATTCGCCAGTGGCGGCTACGGCCACCGGCCGAGTCGGCGCAGGCCCCGTGTGGACGGGCATAAACCCTTGTTGCATTGCGGTTACACTGTGGGTCCGCATTTGGTTTGCTGCACCGCGAAAGGTAGAATTCAGGCCTTTCCAGCCCCGGTTTCCGGCCTTTCCCCGCCATGTCCGAGCGCATCCGCGAGATTCCCTACAACTACACCTCGTTCTCCGATCGGGAGATCGTGTTGCGTCTGTTGGGTGTGGAAGGCTGGGCACTGGTGGACGAATTGCGCGGCGAGCGCAAGACCGGACGTTCGGCGCGCATGCTGTTCGAGGTGCTGGGCGACATCTGGGTGGTCAGCCGCAACCCCTACCTGCTCGACGACCTGCTTGACAATCCGGCGCGCCGCGAGCTGCTGGTGCAGGCCCTGCGCCACCGCCTGACCGAGATCGAGAAGCGCCGCCAGGGCAACCTGAAGGTGGGTCAGCTGTTGATGCTGGCGCACAAGGCGGTGGATGCGTTTGCCTTCGCCTTCCGCGAGACCAGCGAGCTGCGCCGGGCCATCCTGGAGAGGTTGGGCCGTCTGACCCGCCGCGACAACATCGCCTTCGACGGCATGGCGCGGGTGTCGCACGTCACCGACGCGACGGACTGGCGGGTGGAATATCCCTTCGTGGTCCTCTACCCGGACGCCGAGGAGGAAGTGCCCGGCCTGGTCAGGGCCTGCATCGAACTGGGCCTGACGGTCATCCCGCGCGGCGGCGGCACCGGCTACACCGGTAGTGCGGTGCCGCTGACGCCGCGCTCGGCGGTCATCAACACCGAGAAGTTCGACTGGATATCGCCGGTGGAGGAGCGCGTTCTGCCCGGCCACGCGCGGCCACACACCGTGGTGCGCTGCGGCGCCGGCGCCGTCACCCGGCGGGTGATGGAGTTGGCCGACGCGCATGGCCTGGCCTTCGCCGTCGATCCCACCTCGGCCGATGCCTCCACCATCGGCGGCAATGTGTCGATGAACGCCGGCGGCAAGAAGGCCGTGCTGTGGGGCACGGCGGTGGACAACCTGGTGTCCTGGAAGATGGTCACCCCCGACGCCGATTGGCTGGAGATCACCCGCCTGGACCACAACCTGGGCAAGATCCACGATGTCGATCGGGTGCGCTTCGAGCTGAAACGCTCCCAGGCCGACGGCACACCGAAAGGTGAGCCGGAAATCCTCGAACTGCCCGGCCGCCTGTTCCGCAAGCAGGGCCTGGGCAAGGACGTGACCGACAAATTCCTCGGCGGCCTGCCGGGCGTGCAGAAGGAAGGCTGCGACGGTCTGATCACCCAGGCCACCTTCGTCCTGCACCGCCTGCCGGAACACGCCCGCACCGTCTGCCTGGAGTTCTTCGGCCGCGCCCACGAGGCGGTGCCGGCCATCGTCGAGGTGAAGGAATTCATGGACGGCAAGCCTGGCGGCGTGCTGCTGGCCGGCCTGGAGCACCTGGATGCACGCTACGTGAAGGCGGTGGGCTACGCCACCAAGGCCGCGCGCAACAACCGCCCGACCATGGTGCTGCTGGCCGACCTGGCCGGCGACGATGCGGCCACCGTCGATGCCGCCGCCAACCGGATCGTGGCCTTCGCCCAGGCGCGGGCCGGCGAGGGCTTCATCGCCGCCAGCGCCGAGGCGCGCAGGAAGTTCTGGCTGGACCGGGCGCGCACCGCCGCCATCGCCTCCCACACCAACGCCTTCAAAGTCAACGAGGACGTGGTCATCCCCCTGCATCGCCTGGGCGACTACACGGATGGCATCGAGCGCATCAACATCGAGTTATCGACGCAAAACAAGCTGGCCCTGCTGGATACCTTGGAGTCCTTCCTCCAGGGCGAATTGCCCATCCACCAACGCGAGGACGACGCCATCGCCGATCCCGCTTTGACCGGCGAGCGGCGCGGCCGTGCCCTGGCCCTGCTGGCGGAGGTGCGCGCGCGCTGGCAAGGTTATCTTGCCGACCTGGACGCGCCGCTGCCCGCCGCCGCTTGCGGCCTCGACGGCCGGCCGCTGGCCCTGGACGGAGAAAAAAGCGTGTTCCGCGCCCTGCAAGACCACAGCCTGCGCGTGTCCTGGAAACGCGAGGTGCGCGACGAACTGCGCCGCATCTTCACCGGCCGCGAATACGAACCGGTGCTGGCCGCCTGCGAGCGCATCCACGAGAAGGCACGCAAGAGCCGGGTATTCATTGCCCTGCACATGCACGCCGGCGACGGCAACGTGCACACCAACATCCCGGTCAACTCCGACGATTACCGCATGCTGCAAACCGCCAACCAAGCGGTTGCGCGCATCATGGCACTGGCCCAGTCCCTGGGCGGGGTGATCTCCGGCGAACACGGCATCGGCATCACCAAGCTGGAATTCCTGGCCCCGGATACCCTGGACCGCTTCGCCGACTACAAGCAGCGGGTGGACCCGGAAGGCCGCTTCAACAAGGGCAAGCTCGCCCACGGCGCCGACCTGGGCAACGCCTACACGCCCAGCTTCAACCTGCTGGAGCTGGAATCCCTGATCATGGAGCAATCCGAGATCGGCGCCATCGCCGACTCCATCAAGGACTGTCTGCGTTGCGGCAAGTGCAAGCCGGTATGCACCACCCACGTGCCGCGCGCCAACCTGCTCTATTCGCCACGCAACAAGATCCTGGCCACCTCGCTGCTCATCGAGGCGTTCCTGTACGAGGAGCAGACCCGGCGCGGCGTCAGCCTCAAGCACTTCGACGAGTTCGGCGACGTGGGCGACCACTGCACCGTCTGCCACCGCTGCGTGAAGCCCTGTCCGGTCGATATCGACTTCGGTGACGTCACCGCCGCCATGCGCCACTTCCTGAAACAGACCGGCAAGGTGAAGCCCAAGCTGGCCAGCCGCGCGGCGGGGTTCTTCCTCAACAGCACCGACGCCGACGCCATCAAGCTCGCCCGCAAGGCCATGATCGAATGGGGTTACAAGGGACAGCGCCTGGGCCACGCGGTCAGCCATCGCCTGGGCCTGGACCGGGAGCAGACGACCCGGCCGCCGGCCACGGTGGGGCGGCCGTCGCTGGCGCAACAGGTCATCCATTTCATCAACAAGCCCCTGCCCGCCGGCCTGCCCAGCAAGACCGCCCGCGCCCTGCTGGGCGTCGAAGACCCCAAGCAGGTGCCCATCCTGCGCAATCCGGCGAAGACCACGGAAGAGTCCGACGCGGTGTTCTACTTCCCCGGTTGCGGCTCCGAGCGCCTGTTCTCCCAGGTCGGCCTGGCCACCCAGGCACTGCTCTACGAGGTCGGCGCGCAAACGGTGCTGCCGCCGGGCTACCTGTGCTGCGGCTACCCCCAGATCGCCACCGGCGACCGGGACAAGGGCGAGGCCATCACCACCGCCAACCGGGTGTTGTTCCACCGGGTGGCCAACACCCTCAACTACCTGGACATCAAGACCGTACTGGTGTCCTGCGGCACCTGCCTGGACCAGTTGCAGGCCTACCAGTTCGACAAAATATTCCCCGGCTGCCGCCTGCTGGACATCCACGAATATCTGATGGAGAAGGGCGTCAGGCTTGAGCCCGCGAGCGGCCGGCGCTACATGTATCACGACCCCTGCCACACTCCGATCAAGGCCTACAACCCGCTGGCCACGGCCAAGAACCTGCTGGGCACGGACGTCAAACTGTCCGACCGTTGCTGCGGGGAGTCAGGCACTTTCGCCGCCAGCCGCCCGGACATCGCCACCCAGGTCCGCTTCCGCAAGGAAGAGGAGATCGACAAGGTGGCCAAGGCCCTGCGCGGCGGCGACCCGAAGGTCCCGGTCAAGCTGCTCACCACCTGTCCCTCCTGCCTTCAGGGCCTGGCCCGGTACGGTGAGGCCACCGGCGTCGAGGCCGACTACATCGTGGTGGAACTGGCCCGCGAGCTGCTGGGCGAGGACTGGATGACCCGCTTCATCCGCCAGGTCCAGAACGGCGGTATCGAGCGGGTGCTGCTTTGAACGCCTGCCCCCTGTGCGACCACGCTGGCGAGGCGCTACTTTGGCATGATGCCTTCTGCCGGGTGATCTGGGTGGATGAACCGGATTACCCCGGTTTCTGCCGGGTGATCCTGAACGCCCACGTCAAGGAGATGACCGATCTGGCCGCGGCCGACCGCCAGCGGTTCATGGATGTGGTCTGGGCGGTGGAACGGGCTCTCCGGGACGAACTGAATCCCGACAAGATCAACCTGGCCAGCCTGGGCAACGTGGTGCCCCATCTGCACTGGCACGTGATCCCCCGCTTCACCGCCGACCGGCATTTCCCCGACCCTGTCTGGGCGCCGCCGCGCCGGCCGGCCGGTGCGGCCGGGTCGGCAGACGGGCTCAGGCCGCGGCTTGCCCGGCGGATCGGTCGGCTTCTGCCGGTTTCTCCGGACTGATCACCCGCTCGGCGGGAAACACCGCCGAGAAGGTGCTGCCCTTGCCCACGGTGCTTTCCACCTTCAGGCGCGCCTGGTGCCGGGCGAGCACGTGCTTGACGATGGCCAGCCCCAGGCCGGTGCCGCCGGTGGCCCGCGAGCGGCCCTTGTCCACCCGGTAGAAACGCTCGGTCAGGCGGGGGATGTTTTCCGGTTCGATGCCCTCGCCTGTGTCGCTGACCGAAAAGGCGGCCCCGCCTTCGGCGGTGGCCGCCCAGCTTAAGGTGATCTGGCCGCCGGCAGGGGTGTAACGCACGGCGTTGCTGACCAGGTTGCCCAGAGCGCTGTGGATTTCCTGCTGGCTGCCGCGCAGGCGGGCCGCGCAAGACGGTTCCAGGCTGACCTGATGGCGGTCCCCGCTCAGGGTCTTGGCCTCGTGCAGCAGGGCGAGGGCCAGGGCGGGCAGGTCCACCACGTCCTCCTTGAGTTCCATGTCGCTTTCCAGACGGGCCAGGGTGAGCAGGTCGTCCACCAGGCGGCGGATGCGCTCGGTCTGCTCGCGCATCAGGCCCAGGTGGTTCTTCAGCAGCTTGGGATCGGGCATGTCCATGTCGGCGAAGGCCTCCAGGAAGCCGACGATCACCGTGATGGGGGTACGCAACTCGTGGGAGACATTGGCCACGAAATCCCGGCGCATGGCATCGACACGCACCAGGTCAGAAATGTCGTGGGTCAGCAGCATCTTGCTGCCGTGGGGCAGGGGCACCATTTGCAGGGACAGGGTAGTGTCGCGGGCGGTGACCGCCGGCATGGTCATGGGGGCGCCGGGCGGGTCCGTGAGCCAGGCGCCGAAGCGTGCGCCGCGCACCAGGTAGAGGACGAACTGGCCCAAGTCGTGCTCGGCGGACAGTCCCAGGTGCCTGCCGGCGGCGGCATTGACCCAGGTGATGCGGTTTGCATCGTCCAGGATGACCACCCCGTCGGGTAGAGAGCGGGCGGCGTGCAGCATCTGTTCCAGGTTGGCGGTAGCGTGCTGGTTGGCGGCGCGGCCGGCGCGCAGGTGCTTGTGCAGGCGGTACAGCACATCGCCCCACAAACCGTCCGATGAAGGCGGCGCGGTCTGGGGCGCGGCCAGCCAGGCATCCAGCCGGCGCAATTGACGCAGATGGTGCGCCAGTTGCAGTGCCAGGCCGGCGGTGACGATGCCCAGGCCCGCCAGGGGCCGGCCGGCGAGCCAGAACAGGCCGCCGATCAGGATCAGGCCCGCCAGCAAGAGCAGGGGGCGCCACCAGTAGGACATGGGAATTCGTCAGCCGCGGGGAAACAGTGGGGGAATTCTAGCAGGCCCTTTCGGCGCGCCCGTGCCGGGCACGGTGCGTGGGGCGGCGGGGGTCAGGATGCGGACAGCCGGTAGCCGGCGCCGCGCACGGTCTGGATCAGGCTGTTGTGGCTGGTGGGTTCCAGGGCCGAGCGCAGGCGTCGGATGTGCACGTCCACGGTGCGTTCCTCGACGAACACATGGTCGCCCCACACATGGTCCAGCAGTTGGGAGCGCGAATAGACCCGTTCCGGATGGGTCATCATGAAATGCAGCAGGCGAAATTCCGTGGGGCCCAGGTCCAGGGGGGTGCCGTTGCCGAACACCCTGTGGCTGACCGGGTCCAGCCGCAGGCCGCCGATCTCCACGGGATCCTCGGTCATCTGCGGCGCGCGCCGGCGTAACACCGCCTTGATGCGGGCCATCAGTTCGCGCGGACTGAAGGGCTTGGTGATGTAGTCGTCGGCCCCCGTGTCCAGGCCCAGTACCTTGTCGCGTTCGTCGGCACGGGCGGTGAGCATGATGATGGGTACGCCCTTCAGGCGATGGTCACCGCGCAGGCGCCGGGCCAGGTCGATGCCGGACATGCCGGGCAGCATCCAGTCGAGCAGAATCAGATCGGGAAGGGCGCCTCGCAGGCGGGCCATGGCCTCTTCGGCGTCGCCGGCCACGAGCACGTCGTGGCCATGCTGGCCGAGATTGAACTTCAGTACTTCCTGAATGCCGGGTTCGTCCTCGACGACCAGGATGGTGGCAGACACATCAACCTCCGCGACGATGCATGTTCGCAGGGCATGTTATGACGGATTTGTGAAGCTTTGATGACTGCCTGGGCGGCTGCGCCCAGGGCGCTCAGGTCAGGGCGCCGCCCAAGATGGCGCCGCTGTCCCGCAGCGCGTCCAAAATCCGATGCCCGCCGGCGCGCAGGGCCGTGGCGTCGTGTTGTCCGTTTTCCGTCGCGAGCCGGTCCAGCGCTTCTTCACCGCTCAGGCCGGGATGCTCCATCAGCAGGTTCAACAGGCCGGCGGTCATCGCGTTGATCTCCTGGAATGCCACCTCCAGCGTATCCGGGTGCCGATAGGCCAGGATGAAGGTCGGCGCCGCCGGTGGCTCGGCAGGCCGGTAGCGGGGGGAGAGGCGGTGCACCGGGTAGCGGTAGGCCAGCAGGCGCAACACAGGGTTGAACACGGGTCGGAGGGCGAGCAGGTCGGCGGCCGCGTCGTAGGCGGGCGACTGCACATCCCGGTCGGACGTATCCAGGGCCAGTTCCACCCACTCGTAGTGCGCCAGCTCGGGCAGGAAATCGGGGGTGTCGTCCGCCGGCTCGAATTCATCCTGGAGAAAACGCAGGAATTCCTCGGGTATCTGGCGAAAAAAAGGAGAGCGGCTGGCATGCGAGCGGAAGAAGGCACGTGCCAGCCGGGTCCAGCGCCGCTTGCCCAGTATGGCCCGGCACACCGGGAAGCAGGCGAGCAGGAAGCCTTCCACGTTGTTGAACAGCAATTCGTTGTACACCCGCATGCGCCGCACGGGTGCGCCGGGCGGACGCGGGGTGCCGACCGGATCGCGGATGTGGGCGGTGAACCGCCGCTGATAGTCCCGGAAGTCCATCAGGCCGCCCTGACTCGTCGATGCCCGTGCCCGGCCTGCAACTCGGCGATACGGCCCACTTCCGCCACCAGTTCGGCCAGGGGGGGGATGTTGAAATCCCGCTCCAGCAGGGTCGGAGGGGTGCCGAACAGGCCATAGGTGGTATCCAGCAAATCCCAGACCGGATCGATCACCTCGGCGCCGTGGGTATCCACGATCAAATCCTCCGCTTCCCGGTAGTGGCCCGCCATATGCAGATAGACGATGCGCTCGGCGGGCATGCGCTTCAGGAAGGCCACCGGGTCGTAGCGATGGTTGACGCTGTTCACATAGACGTTGTTCACGTCCAGGTGCAGCAGGCAGTCGGCCTCCGCCAGCACAGCGTTGATGAACTCCGCCTCGTCCATCTCGGCGATGGGTGCGGCCACGTAGTAGGAGGCGTTCTCGACGGCCATGCGCTGGCCCAGGATGTCCTGCGCCTGGCGGATGCGCGCCGCCACATATTTGACCGCCTCGCCGGTGAAAGGGATGGGCAGCAGGTCGTACAGATGGCCGTGATCCGAGCAGTAGGAAAGGTGCTCGGTATAGAGCCCGATGCCATGCTCGGCCATGAAGGCGCGAATCTTTCTGAGCAGCACCTGGTCGAGAGGCGTCATGCCACCCAGGGACAGGGACAGGCCGTGGCACACGAAGGGGTGGGCCTCGGTAAAGCGGCGCAGGTCACGGGCATAACGGCCGCCCAGATCGATCCAGTTCTCCGGGGCGAGTTCGAAGAAATCGATGACCGGGGGTACCCCGGTTTTCAGCGCGGGGATCAATTCGCGCCGAAAACCGAGGCCCGCGCCGTGCAATCCGGCGTGGGTCATGGGTCAGTCCCCAGAATGGCTTACTTCATGCCGCCGCATTTGCCCTCCTTGGCCTTGGCCTTGTCACCGCCGCACTTGCCCTCGCCACATTTGCCTTCCTTGGCTTTGGCCTTGTCGCCGCCGCACTTGCCCTCGCCGCATTTGCCTTCCTTGGCCTTGGCCTTGTCGCCGCCACACTTGCCCTCGCCGCACTTGCCTTCCTTGGCCTTGGCCTTGGCACCGCCGCACTTGCCCTCGCCGCATTTACCCTCCATGCCCTTGTCCATGGCGGCCACCATGTAGCCATTGCCGATGGATTGGGCGGAGAAGGGGTTGTCCGCTGCGTTGGCCAGGGGCGCCGTCGCCAGTGTGGTGGCGAAGGCGGAGCCCAGGGCCAGGGTCAGGGCGCTTTTCCGATTGCGTTTCATGGTCTGCTCCTCAAAAACGAATGACATTGGTATTGGATGTGTCGAGGGCATGCGCCCGTCTGACGGTTCCTACTCTAAGTGGGTTTTTTTACCTCGAGCAAGTAAAGTTTTTTTTATAAATTAAGCAGATACGGATATCTGGGTAGTGCTTGATTCCTCCCCGATACACACCATATTGAAAGTAGAAACAGCCATTGGCTGTTGCCCAAAACAGAAAGATTGGAGGACATCATGACCAATATCGTACGTCGCGACCCCTACGCCATCGATGATCTGTTCGAGGACCTCTTCAAAGGCTACGGACTCCGCCCATGGCGCCTCGCTGGCGAGCAGCCCGAGATGATCAAGATGGACGTGAAGGAAGACAATGGGAACTACACCGTGCATGCCGAAATGCCCGGTGTGAAGAAAGAGGACATCCACGTTGCCATTGAAGGCAGGAATGTGAGCATTTCCGCTGAAACCAAGCGTGAAAGCGAACAGAAGGAAGGAGAAAAAGTGCTGCGTAGCGAACGCTACTACGGCAAGGTCTATCGCAGCTTCAACCTGGCCCAGGATGTGGACGAGGCCAAAGCCAAGGCCCGCTTCGAGAACGGGGTTTTGGAGTTGGTGCTGCCCAAGAAGACCACGGAGGCCGCGCGCAAGCTGACGGTGCAATAGCCGGGCACTGCGGAATACATGGTAGGGGCGGCTTCAGCCGCCCTTTT
The DNA here is from genome assembly GCA_002360535.1 of Thiobacillus sp. UBA3361. Lineage (GTDB taxonomy): Bacteria > Pseudomonadota > Gammaproteobacteria > Burkholderiales > Thiobacillaceae > UBA3361. Next base: position 80,240 of record DEQR01000079.1, on the reverse strand, counting down.
TTCTTGCCGCGCCGGCACGTGGTTTTTTCTACAATCCAGCCATTTCAGTCCGTGAGGTTCGCCATGACTACGTCCGAGTTGCCCGCCACCGTCAAAGCCCAGGTCATCTCCGAGGCCCTGCCTTATATCCAGCGTTTCTGGGACAAGACGGTGGTCATCAAGTACGGTGGCAACGCCATGACTGACCCCAGGCTCCAGGCTGCCTTTGCCCGCGACGTGGTGTTGCTGAAGCTGGTGGGCCTCAATCCGGTAGTGGTGCACGGCGGCGGCCCGCAGATCGAGGATTTGCTCAAACGTGTCGGCAAGAAGGGCGAGTTCATCCAGGGCATGCGGGTCACCGACTCGGAGACCATGGATGTGGTGGAGATGGTGCTGGGCGGCCAAGTGAACAAGGACATCGTCAACCTGATCAACCAAGCCGGTGGCAAGGCGGTGGGCCTGACCGGCGTCGATGGCAGCTTCATCCGCGCCAAGAAGCTGATGATGGAGGACAGGGAACGGCCGGGTGATCTGATCGACATCGGCCACGTAGGCGAGATCACCTACATCGACCCCGATCTGATCGCATTCCTCGACAAGGGTGACTTCATCCCTGTGATCGCGCCCATCGGCATTGGCGGTCACGGCGAGACTTACAACATCAATGCCGACGTGGTGGCGGGCAAGCTGGCCGAGGTGCTGAAGGCGGAGAAACTGGTGCTGTTGACCAACACGCCGGGCGTGCTGGACAAGGATGGCAATCTGCTCACCGGCCTGACACCGGCGAAGATCGATGAACTGGTGGCGGAGGGGACCCTGTCCGGCGGCATGCTGCCCAAGATCGGCTCGGCCCTGGACGCGGCGCGCAGCGGCGTGAAGTCGGTGCACATCATCGACGGGCGGGTGGAGCATGCGCTGCTGCTGGAGATCATGACCGATGAGGGGGTGGGGACCCTGATCAAGTCGCGCTGAAGCGCTGAAACGGTCCGTTCTCGGCAGTCCGTAGGGCGGCAACCCCTTGCCGCCGATTGTGAGTACTTAGATGACGTCGGCAAAGGATTGCCGACCTACGGTCACGGTTGATAGCTGAGCGCTATCTAGCCTCTCCGCATCGAGTCGAAGAATCCCGCGTTGTCTTTGGTGGCTCGGACCTTGTCGATGAGAAACTCCATGGCGTCCAGGTCGTCCATGGGGTAGAGCAATTTGCGCAGCACCCAAATCTTCTGCAGGACGCTCTGCTCGATGAGCAATTCCTCCTTGCGGGTGCCGGAGCGGTTGACGTTGATGGCCGGATAGACGCGCTTCTCGGCCATGCGCCGGTCCAGGTGGATTTCCAGGTTGCCGGTGCCCTTGAACTCCTCGTAAATGACGTCGTCCATGCGGCTGCCGGTGTCGATGAGGGCGGTGGCGATGATGGTCAGGCTGCCGCCTTCCTCGATGTTGCGGGCGGCACCGAAGAAGCGCTTGGGCTTCTGCAGGGCGTTGGCATCGACGCCGCCGGTGAGCACCTTGCCGGAGGCGGGTTGCACGGTATTGTAGGCGCGCGCCAGGCGGGTGATGGAGTCCAGCAGGATGACCACGTCCAGCTTGTGCTCCACCAGGCGCTTGGCCTTCTCGATGACCATTTCCGCCACTTGCACGTGGCGGCTGGCGGGCTCGTCGAAGGTGGAGGCCACCACCTCGCCGCGCACCGTGCGGCTCATTTCCGTCACCTCTTCCGGCCGCTCGTCGATGAGCAGGACGATAAGGGTCGCCTCGGGGTAGTTGGCGGTGATGGCATGGGCGATGTGCTGCATCATCACCGTTTTGCCGGTTTTGGGCGGTGCCACCAGCAGGCCGCGCGAGCCCTTGCCGATGGGGGCGATGATGTCGATGATCCGGCCGGTCAGGTTCTCCTCGGCCTTGATGTCCCGCTCCAGCCGGTAGGGTTCGTTGGGGAATAAGGGCGTGAGGTTCTCGAACAGTATCTTGTGCTTCAGCGCTTCCACCGGGCCGCCGTTGGCCTTGTCGATTTTGGTGAGGGCGAAGTAGCGCTCGCCGTCCTTGGGGGTGCGGATCTCACCCTCCACGGTGTCACCGGTATGCAGATTGAAGCGCCGCACCTGGGAGGGCGAGATGTAGATGTCATCCGGGCTGGCCAGGTAGGAGGTGTCCGCCGAGCGCAGGAAGCCGAAGCCGTCCGGCAAAATCTCAAGCACCCCGTCGCCGTAGATGCTCTCCCCCTTCTTGGCCTTGCTCTTCAGCAGGGCGAAGATCAGCTCCTGCTTGCGCATCCGGTTGGCGTTTTCGATGCCGTTGGCCTCGGCCATTTCCAGAAGTTGGCTGACGTGCAGTTGTTTGAGTTCGGAGAGATGCATGGTGACCGGAAGGTGTTTTATGGATGGAATTCGGCCGATTGGCCTGGAGGAATTACGGGGTGTTTTGGAAGGGGCGCCCGGAAAGGACTTCCGGGCGCGGATAAGGCTAGCGGTTCTTAGATGTTGCTGTCAACAAAAGCCGAGAGTTGCGACTTGGACAGGGCACCGACCTTGGTGGCTTCGACATTGCCATTCTTGAACACCATCAGGGTGGGAATGCCGCGGATACCGTATTTGGGCGGAGTGCCCTGATTCTCGTCGATGTTCAGTTTGCAGACCTTGAGGCGGCCGGCATATTCCTTGGCCACTTCGTCCAGGATGGGGGAAATCATCTTGCACGGGCCGCACCAGTCCGCCCAGTAGTCCACCAGCACCGGCATGGGGGATTGCAACACTTCCTGTTCGAAGGTGTCGTCGGTCACGTAATGGATGTGTTCGCTCATCGTGGGGACCTCGCTTGGGATGAATGTGAACGTGTCATGGCAGTGGGCTGGCCAGGGTGATGCTCTTTTCCGTCACGCCTGGCCAGAGCATTGAGTCGCCGCTATGCTAGCGAAAATCCCTAGGCGAGGAAAGCTGCATGACTTATGTCGTCACCGAAAACTGCATCCGCTGCAAGTACACGGATTGCGTCGATGTTTGCCCCGTGGATTGTTTCCATGAAGGCCCCAATTTCCTGGTCATCGATCCGGAGGAGTGCATAGACTGTACCCTGTGTGTGGCCGAGTGCCCGGCCGAGGCCATCTTCGCCGAGGACGACGTGCCGGACGACCAGCGGGAATTCATCCAGCTGAATGCGGAACTGGCCCGCGAGTGGCCGGTGATCAACGCCAGGAAAGACCCGCTGCCGGATGCCGACGAATGGAAAGGCAAATCCGGCAAGAAGGCCTTGCTGGAACGCTGAACCCCTTTAATCCCCGCTCAACCCGGCCACGGCGATGCCGCTCTGGCCGGCGAACTCCAGCATGCGATTGATGGAGCGCACGGCGCGCCTGCCGACCACCGGATCCACATGGATCTCGTTGGCTCCGGTTTCCAGCACGTGCAGCAGCTTTCTCAGACTGTTCTTGGCCATCCACGGACAGTGCGCGCAGGACACGCAGGTCGCGCCTCGGCCGCCGCTGGGGGCCTCGATCAACCGTTTTCCGGGGGCAACCTCGCGCATCTTGTAGAAGATGCCGTTGTCGGTGGCGACGATGAACACCGGGTTGGGCAGTTCCGCTGCGGCGCGGATCAACTGCGTGGTGGAGCCCACCACGTCGGCCAGGGCGATGACCCTGGCCGGCGATTCCGGATGCACCAGCACCGCTGCCTCGGGGTGTTCGAGCTTCAACTCCGCGATGCCCTCGGCCTTGAATCTCTCGTGTACCACGCAACTGCCCTGCCAGAGGATCATGTCCGCGCCGGTGGTCTTCTGCACGTAGTCGCCCAGGTATCGGTCCGGCGCCCAGATCAGCTTCTCGCCCCGCTCCTTCAGGTGACGCGCGACCTTCACGGCGATGCTGGAGGTCACCACCCAATCGGCGCGCGCCTTCACTTCGGCGGAGGTATTGGCATAGACCACCACCGTACGGTCCGGGTACCGGTCGCAGAAGGCGGCGAACTCGTCCGCCGGGCAGGACAGGTCCAGGGAGCATTCGGCTTCCAGGTCGGGCATCAGCACGCGTTTTTCAGGGTTGAGTATCTTGGCGGTCTCGCCCATGAAGCGCACGCCGGCGACGACCAGGGTGCGGGCCTTGGCGGCGTGGCCGAAGCGGGCCATTTCCAGGGAGTCGGACACGCAGCCGCCGGTGGCCTCGGCCAGCCGCTGCAGGTCGGCCGAGGTGTAGTAATGGGCCACCAGCACCGCATCCCTCTCCCGCAGCAGGGCCGTGATGCGTGCGCTCAGACTGTCGCGTTCCACCTCCGTGAGGTGTTCCTCCTCCACGGCAGGCACATCGGCGGCCGACAGGGGGTGCCGTGGCAGGGGTTGAATGGGGCTGGTTTGGCTGGACATGGACGGGGCCGCGTAAGGCAACGGTAACAGCGTCTTGCTTTTAGAGTCGCCGCCCCGCGATGTCAAGGGACGGCACGCTGCTAGACTTGCGCCCCATGAGACAGATGATCCTGGATATCCGGCCTGACGCGCCGCCCGGTTTCGACAATTTCCTGGTCGGTGCCAATGGTGAGGCCATCGTCACGCTACATGGCTGGGTCGCATCCGGTGCACCGGAATGCGTGCTCTATCTGTGGGGCGAGCCGGGAACCGGCAAGACGCATCTGTTGCGGGCGGCGGAGTCTGCCTGCCGGGAACAGGGCCGTGAGGTCCACTTGCTTTCCGCGGGACAACCCTTGCCCGCTACCCTGAGCGGATTGCTGTTGGTGGACGATGTGGAGGGCCTTGATGCAGCTGGCCAAGTCGCCCTGTTCAACCTGATCAACCAGGCTCGCGAGGGCGCCGGCCACATTGTGGCCAGCGGGGGGGCAGCACCTGCCACACTCGCCCTGCGCGAGGACTTGCGGAGCCGTTTGGCCTGGGGGCTGGTGTTCCGCCTGCTGCCCCTGAGCGATGCCGACAAGCTAGGCGCCCTGCGCGGCCGGGCCGCCGCCCGCGGCCTGGAACTGCCGGACGAGGTGGGACGGCACCTGATCACCCATTGCCGCCGCGACCTGCCCCATCTGTTGGCCTTGGTGGATGGGTTGGATGGCTTTTCCCTGAGCATGAAGCGGCCCCTGACGCTGCCCTTGGTACGCGAATTCCTCCGGGACCACGGCTGATGCGTCTGCTGGCCAGCATCAGCCGCCACGGCTACGGCCACCTGGCCCAGACGGCGCCGGTGCTGAACCGGCTGACGGAACTGCGTCCGGATGTGCGGCTGATCGTCCGCTCGGCCCTGCCCCATGACCGGCTGGCGGCCCGCATCCATGCCCCTTTCGAGCATCTGCCCGCGGCCGTGGACTGCGGCTTTCCCATGCGCGATGCCATACGCGTCGATGTGCCGGCCACCCTGGCGGCGTATCGGGAGTTCCATGGGGATTGGGAACGACGTGTCCTCGCCGAGTCACGCCTGTTGGAATCGCTGGACGTTCGGGCCGTACTCAGCAATGTCGCCTATCTGCAGCTGGCCGCGGCAAGCAAGGCCGGTCTGCCGTCGGTGGCCATGTGCTCGCTGAACTGGGCGGACATCTTCGCCCACTATTTCGTCGAGGACCTGCGCGGCGACGCCGAATTGCGCGGCTGGCTGGCGCAGATGCGGTCGGCCTACGGATTGGCGACGACATTTCTGCGCCCCGCACCGGCTATGCCCATGGCCGACCTGCCCAACCGCCTGGCGATCCCCCCCATAGCCGCACGGGGCCGTGCCCAGGCCGACTCCCTGCGTTGGCGCCTGTCAGTGACGGGCGGGCAACGGTTGGTGGTCATCGGCATGGGGGGGATCGGTTACCGGCCGCCCATGGAAGATTGGCCGGTGGCGGAAGATATTGTCTGGCTGGTGCCCGACGAGTGGGGGGTGGAGCGCTCGGACGCGCGGCCTTTTTCCGCCGCCGGCCTGTCCTTCATCGACTTGCTGGCTTCCTGCGATGCCCTGATCACCAAGCCCGGCTACGGCAGCTTCGTCGAAGCCGCCATGCATGGTTTGCCGGTGCTCTATCTGCCCCGGCAGGACTGGCCCGAGAGCCCCGTCCTAGAAGACTGGCTGCTTGCCCACACCCGCGCCGCACCCGTGGAGGAAGCCACCCTCGCCAGAGGCGACCTGGCCGAGCCTCTGCGTGCACTGTGGAACGAGGCCGCGCCGCCGCCGCCGAGAGCCGATGGCGCAGAGGCCGCGGCCCGGTATCTGTCCGAACTGTTGGGGTGATCAGCCGTTCTGGCTCTGCGCGGCCACGTCGGCATGCACCTTGGCCATGTCCACCGCGCGGGCGCGGTCGATCAAATCATCGAAAGCGCCGCTAGGCAGAGCACCGGGCTGAGAATAGATGATGACCTTTTCGCGGAAGATCATCAGCGTGGGGATGGAACGGATCTGGAAATGGCCGGCCAAGGCTTGTTGCTCCTCGGTGTTGACCTTGGCAAAGGTAATATCCGGATGCTTATCGGCGGCCGCCTCGAACACCGGCGCAAAACCCCGGCAGGGGCCGCACCAGGGAGCCCAGAAGTCGATGATCACAAAGTCGTTTTCAAGGATGGTGTGCTCGAAGTTTTGGTCGTTGAGTTCGATGAGCGCCATGGTTCCTGCTCCGTATCGGTACATTGCGAACCCCCAGCTTTGCGCCGCGAGACAACATGTGTCGGGCAACGCATCAGGGGATAAAAAAAGCCGACCATCCGGTCGGCTGCATGAATATTACCATGAGCTACTTCATCCACTCACCGCGAGACGTGCCGGCTGCTCGCTGCCCCGACGCCACATGTTCGGGCTGAACTTGAGGTTGGCTTTGACCTCGGCGCGGTTCACCGCGGTAATCAGGTCAGTGGCCAGGGCGCGAGCCTGGCTGGGTGTGAGACATACGGTAAGGACTTCATCATGGCCGTTGATATTGAGGGATACGCACTCCAGGCCGTCATTGCTGCTGGTGAGGTTGACTTTCACTTGGTTCACCTTGGGGGTGTTCATCGGTTCTCCCTTTCGCCACTGGTATCAGCATATGAATAAAAGCACGAAACATGCCAGCGAAAGAACGCACGCGGCCCTGTGGCGGGCTTTTGGGAGCAGGGAGTTATGACAAAATCATGTGGCCAGCAGGGGCAATTGACGCCGGGTCTTCGACATCCATGTCATATTCTCGACACCGCTTCGGGTGGCGTGCCGGAATTATCCAGAGTCCTTTGGCATTTCCCGGCCCTGAAGTGCACGCCTCTGGCGTAGGTCCCGGATCGGTGTGTTTTCACCGGAAGATATCCCCCCTGCGGGAGGGAACGGCAGGCGCGTTGGGAGTAGGGCAAGAGCGGCGCCGCGGTGGCGGCCCTTTCCTGGGCGTCCGTTACCTGAAAAAGGCGGGCCGTAGCCCGCCTTTTTCATATTGCTTCAGGGTCAGGCTGCCTTGCTGGCCGCCTTCTTGGGAGCAGCCTTTTTCGCCGCAGGTTTTGTGGCAGCTTTCGCGGGGACCGCTTTCTTGGCGGTCGCAGCCGGCTTCTTGGCCGCAGGCTTTGCGGCGGCTTTCGCGGGCGCGGCCTTGGCGGCGGTTGTCTTCTTTGCTGCCGGTTTGGCGCTTGCAGCGGGCTTGGCTGCGGCCTTGGCCGGTGCCGCCTTGTTGGCTGCGGCCTTGGCGGGCGCGGCTTTCTTGGCGGCAGCAGGCTTTGCGGTACTGCTGGCAGCAGCTTTCTTCACGGCCGGTTTCGTACTTGCAGCGGGCTTGGCTGCGGCCTTGGCCGGTGCCGCCTTCTTTACGGCCGGTTTGGCGGCCTTGGCTGCTGTGGATTTCTTGGGTGCGGCGGATTGTTTTGCTGCGGACTTGGAGGCGCTGGCGGATTTTACTGTGGCCGGTTTCTTCGCCGCCGCGGTCTTCTTGGCGGCGGGTGCCGTCGCTGCGGCCGTTACAGCGGCCTCAGGAGCGGCTTTTTTGGTAGCGGCTTTCGCCTTGGTGGTGGACTTGGCTGCAGGCATCGAGTACTCCTTTGGCAGTGTTGATCTGAAGGCTGGAAAGCCTTGTACATCAAGCGTTTCCGCGCATGTCAAGCGCTGACGCCATTCTAGTTCAAAAAAAACACCTTGCAGCAAGACTTTATGCGACTTGCAGGCCGTATTCTGCCCGCCAAGGCCCTAAAAACGTGGCGTTACGGCAACAGGTGCTCACCGGCGTAGAGGGATTCGATGCTTTCCCGCTCTCTGATCAATCGGCCGGAAGCCCCGTCAATCATGACTTCAGCGGCCCGTGGACGGGTGTTGTAGTTGGAACTCATGCTCATGCCGTAGGCGCCGGCGGAAAGGATGGCAAGCAGGTCGCCTTCCTGCAGCGAGAGGCTGCGGCCGCGGGCCAGAAAGTCGCCGCTTTCGCAGATGGGGCCGACGATGTCGTATGCGCATGGTTTGCCATTCCGTTCCAGGACGGGAAGCACGTCGTGCCAAGCGTCGTAGAGGGCCGGGCGCATGAGATCATTCATGGCGGCATCGACAATGGCGAAATCCCTGGCCTCGCCGTGTTTGAGGTATTCGACGCGGGTCAGAAGCGCCGCGCCGTTGGCGACCAGCGAGCGACCGGGTTCGATGAGCAGCCGTTGTTGCCGCCCATGCATGGCGTTGCGCAGGACGGCGGCATATTCCATGGTGGAGGGCGGTATTTCGTCCTTGTAGCGCACGCCCAGACCGCCTCCTACGTCGATGTGGCAAAGGCGGATGCCATGCGATTCCAGCCGGTCCACCAGGTGCAACAGCTTGTCCAAGGCCTCCGCGTAGGGCGCGGTATCCGTGAGCTGAGAACCGATATGGCAGTCGATGCCCTCGATGCGCAAATGGGGCAGCGTTTCCGTCAGCAGATAAAGGCGCTCCACTTCGTCGTGGGCGATGCCGAACTTGTTCTCGCGCAGACCGGTGGAGATGTAAGGATGGGTGCGCGCGTCCACATCGGGATTGACGCGCAGGGATACCGGTGCCGGCTTACCCAGTTCGCCGGCCACGCGATTCAGGTGCAGCAGTTCGCTTTCCGATTCCACGTTGAAGCACAGGATGCCTGCCTCCAGGGCCATGCGCATTTCCACAGTGCTTTTGCCCACGCCCGAAAACACCACCTTGGATGGGTCGCCGCCTGCCGCCAGCACCCGTTTGAGTTCGCCGCCGGAAACGATATCGAAACCTGCGCCGAGGCGGGCGAACAGGCTGAGAATGGCCAGGTTGGAATTGGCCTTCACCGCGTAGCAGATCAGATGATCGCAACTCTCCAGGGCCGCCCGGTAGGCCAGGAAGGCCGCTTCCAGGGCAGCGCGGGAATAGACGTAGAGGGGCGTGCCGAACTCGCGCGCCAACTCGTCCAAGGGGGCCTCCTCGCACATCAGGCGCCCGTTGATGCGGGTGAATGGGGTCATGGGAAGAATCGCGGCGTGGCGCGCACTTAACGCGCGGCTGGCTGAATGCTTTGCGGAGCGGCCGGCGGGTCGGGCAGGTACAGGTTGCCTTTTTTGCCGCATCCGGCGACGAACAGCATCAGGACGACGAGCAGAAGGGCCGGGCGCATGCGGGTGTACGGATAGAATGGAGCGACCAAGTCTATCATGGGGCATGAACATGCAAGACAGTGACTATCAGCGCTTGGCCGAGGCGGCCATGCAGCGCTTGGAAGATGCATTGGACGGAGCCGGCGGCGATCTGGACTACGAGTTGGCGGCCGGCGGTGTGTTGCAGATCGAATGCCCGGATGGCTCGCAAGTCATCGTCAACAAGCAGGCCGCGGTGCAGGAAATCTGGGTGGCGGCCCGTTCCGGTGGCTTTCACTACCGCTGGGATGGCGAGGCCTGGCGGGATACCCGGGGCGGAGAGGAGCTGTTCGCCGCCCTGGGGCGGATGTTGACAGAGCAGTCGGGCGAGGTCGTGCGACTGACCTAATGCCTTGTGGCGATCCGCTATAAATAAATTACGGTATCGGGGTATCCGGAGAGGCGGAAGGCATGGATGACAAGGTATTGTTCGATCACCTGCCGGAACTGGTGGATCAGTTGGGCGTGGAGCACGCGACGGTGATCGTCGAATACGCCGAGGCGTTCGACTTGGCCAAGGATGAGGTGCTGGTGCGCGACCAAGCGCCCATTGAAGCGTTGTACTTGGTCCTGCAGGGCGAGGTATTCCTGAGCGTGGAGATCCCCGGCCATTGCATTCAGTTGGGCGAGATGGGTCCGGGCAACTGGATCGGCGAGGTGGCCCTCTTCAGTGGCAGCAAGGTCGCGTCCACCACTGTGACGGCCTCCGCCGACTGCCAGTTGCTCAAGCTCGCCTACGCCGATTTCGAGACCATGATCCAGGTGGCGCCCGCCAGTGCCTGCCGGTTGGCGCATGTGCTGATCGGCATGCTCATCCATCGCCTGCGCGCATCGGCCAACGACCCGGTTCTGGACCCGGAGGGCAATCTGCAGTTCATGGGCAACCTGTCGGCGCCGGAGGAGGTGCTGCATCCCCCGCACAACGGTGCGTTGCAGTACCTGAAAAGCCTGCTGGGCATCCATCGGAGGCCGTCATGATCCTCAAGCACTTCCTGCATGGCCTGCCCGGCTTCAATTACCTGAGCGGCACCGACCTGGAACACATCGCCTCAGCCATGCGGGTGGACGATTTCCCCTCCGGCCACGTGTTCGTCTATCAGGACAAGCTCTCCCGCGACATGTTCCTGTTGCTGGAGGGGGTGGTGAAGGTCTGCCACTATGGGCGCAACGAGCGCTACTACACGCTCAAGAACCTCAAGCCCGGCGATGTTTTCGGTCTGCTGTCCCTGTCCGACGGTAAGCCGGCGGCGGCCAGTTGCGTGGCCGACGGGCCGGTGCGGGTGGCCAGCCTGCCCTTCTCCGCCTATATGCTCCTGTATCAGCCGGATTCCGAGATCGGCTGTCGCTTCCAGTTCGTCCTCGCCAACCAGCTTGCGCGCGACCTGCATGACCGGCATGCAGCCCTGCGCAAGCTGTTGATCCAGATCTACGGCGGCGGCACGGCGGGCAGCGCCGCCTGTCTGGTGGACTGATCAGCCCAGGGACTGGCGCACGCGGGCGATGGCCGCGCGCACCTGGGTAGGCGCCGTGCCGCCACGATGGTCTCGGGCCGACAGCGAACCTTCCAGAGTCAGAACCTGGTAAACATCCGCGCCGATGAGTGGCGAGAAGGCACGCAGCGCCTCCAAGTCCAGATCGGACAGATCGCAGCCCTTGCCCTCGGCGGCGCGCACCGCACGCGCCACGGCTTCATGCGCCTCGCGGAAGGGCAGGCCCTTGCGCACCAGGTAGTCGGCCAGATCGGTGGCGGTGGCGAAACCCTCCACAGCGGCCCGGCGCATGGCCTCCGCCTGCACGCGGATGCCCGGCACCAGTTCGGCGAAAAGGGTCAGGCTGTCGAGCAGGGTATCGGCGGCGTCGAACAGCGGCTCCTTGTCCTCCTGGTTGTCCTTGTTGTAGGCCAGCGGCTGCCCTTTCATCAGGGTCAGCAGGGCGACGAGATGGCCATTCATGCGCCCCGTCTTGCCGCGCATGAGTTCGGGTACATCCGGGTTCTTCTTCTGGGGCATGATGCTGGAGCCGGTACAGAAACGGTCGGGCAGGTCGATGAAGCCGAAGCGCGGCGTCATCCACAACACCATTTCCTCCGACATGCGGGACAGATGGGTCATGATCAGCGCCCCGGCGGCCAGGAATTCGATGGCAAAGTCGCGATCCGAGACCGCGTCCAGCGAGTTTTCGCACAGGCCCTCGAAGCCCAGCTCACGCATCACGAACTCGCGGTCGATGGCGAAGCTGGTGCCGGCCAGGGCCGCCGCACCCAGGGGCAGGCGGTTGGCGCGCCTGCGGCAGTCGGCCAGGCGTTCCGTGTCCCGCGCCAGCATCTCCTGCCAGGCCATCAGGTGGTGGCCGAAGGTCACCGGTTGGGCGGCCTGCAGGTGGGTGAAGCCGGGCATGACCGTGTCGGCGTGCCGCTCCGCCTGGTCCAGCAGCGCGCGTCGCGCGTTCGCCAACAGGATCTGCAGGCGGTCGATGACGTCGCGCAGCCAGAGGCGGATGTCGGTGGCCACCTGGTCGTTGCGGGAACGACCCGTGTGCAGCCGCTTGCCCGCCTCGCCGGCCAGGTCCGGCTGGGACAGGCGGCGCTCGATGTTGAAGTGGATGTCTTCCTGATCCAGTTGCCACTCGAAGCGCCCGGCATCGATCTCGGCCTGGATGAAGGCCAGCCCCTTCTCGATCGCCGCCAGGTCCTCGGCGCTCAGGATGCCCACGTGCCGGAGCATGCGCGCATGCGCCAGCGAGCCCTGGATGTCGAAGCGGGCCAGGCGCCAGTCGAAGGGGATGGAGGCGGTGTAGCGCTTGACCAGCTCGGAGACCGGCTCGTCGAAACGGCCGGACCAGGTGGCGGAAGGGGAGGAATCAGTCATGGGCGACCCGTGGTGGTTCGGAATGAGCTCGGAGGTGGCTAGGGTTGACATTACGCCCGGATCGGCCGGACGGCTAATATGGCGATTATGCCAAACCGCCCGTCCATCCCGCTGCCCGACTTCCGTAACCTGGGGGTGCTGCTGCGCGCGGCCGTCGGTGTGCAGGCCCTGGCCCTGCTGGCCGCCCTGGCGCGCACCGACGGTGTGCAGGCGGCCTTCCTGGATTTTGCCGACCATGCGGGTCTGGTGGTGCCGCCCCTGCTGCTGACCCTGCTGCTGCTGTTCGCACTGTCGCCCTGGCTGGCGCGTCTGAGCTTCGCCCGCGGCGGCCTGTTCATCGTGCTGCTGGGCATGGGCACGGCGGCGGCGTGGCGCTGGGGGCTGGCCACCCAGCGCGAGCCGGCGGCCTTCGGTCAGTTGTTGCACGCCGCCCTGCTGGCGGCGTCGGCGAGCGGCGCCATGCTGCTGTATTTCAACTGGCGCCACCGGCTGCTCTCCCCGGCCTTGTCCGAGGCGCGCTTGCAGGCCCTGCAGGCGCGTATCCGCCCGCATTTTTTGTTCAACAGTCTGAACACGGTGCTCGGCCTGATGCGCGGCGATCCGCGCCGGGCCGAAACGGTGCTGGAAAACCTGGCCGACCTGTTCCGGGTGCTGATGGCTGACAACCGGGAGTTGTCGCCCCTGCAAAGGGAACTGGAACTGGCCCGGTCCTATGTCCAGGTGGAGGAAATGCGCCTGGGCGAACGGCTGCGGGTAGCCTGGAAGGTGGACCCGGCGGCGGCCGACGCCATGCTGCCGCCGCTGGTCCTGCAGCCGCTGCTGGAAAACGCCATCTATCATGGCGTGGAGCCTCACCCGGCGGGAGGCGACGTGCGGGTGGACGTCTTCATCCTGGACAAACGTCTGAACATCGTGGTGCGCAACCCGGTGCGCAGCGCCGCCGGCCATCGCAGCGGCAACCGCATGGCCCTGTCCAACATCCGCGAGCGCCTGGCCCTGCATTTCGACGCCGAGGCGCGGCTCACCACCCATGTGGCGGGCGGCGAATTCTTCGTGCAAATTGTACTGCCCCTGAAACTGATGCCGCCGGCGGCGGAGCACACCGACAGCCATGCTGAAGATATTGATCGCCGATGACGAGGCCCCCGCCCGGGCAAGGCTGCGGGGCCTCCTGGAAGACTGCGCGGCTGAACTGCCCAATTGGGTGGTGGGCGAGGCAGCCACCGGCATGGAAGTGCTGGAGCGCCTCAACGATGCGCCGGCCGACGTGCTCCTGCTGGACATCCACATGCCCGGCATGGATGGCCTGGAGGCGGCGCGCCACGTGCAGCGCCTGGAACGGCCGCCGGCGGTCATCTTCGTTACCGCCCACGACGAATACGCGGTGCGCGCCTTCGAGGTGCGGGCCATGGACTACCTGCTCAAGCCGGTGCGCCAGGGCCGCCTGCTGGAGGCCCTGCGCCGTGTGTCACCCCTGGACGCGGCCAGGGCGGCCGGCCTGGCGGAGATCGCCCCGCGACGCACCCATTTCAGCGTCAACGAGCGCGGCAGGCTCTGGCTGGTGCCGGTGGAGGAGGTGCTCTACCTGCGCGCGGAGATGAAATACGTCACCGCCCGTACCCGGCAGCGGGAATATGTGCTGGACGATTCCCTGATCAAGCTGGCCGAGGAACTGGAGGCGGATTTTCTGCGTATCCACCGCAATTGCTTGGTGGCCAGGCAGCACCTGGCAGGCTTCGAGATGGCGCGCGACGGGGAGGAGTCGGGCTGGGTGGCGTTGCTGAAGGACTGGTCGGAGCGTCTGCCGGTGTCGCGCCGGCAGGCGCATGTCATCCGCGAATTCCGCCAGGGCTAGCGGGTGAGGCAATACCGGGGTCAGGTGCCCTGGGCGTCGCCGGACATCAGCCGGCGCACCTTGGCCACTGCCTTGTCGATGGCCTCGTCCAGATAGAGGCCGTAGTAATCCACCGTGGTCAGGCCCACCAGCGGTTTGGCCAGGATGCGCCCCTTGGTGTCGAACAGCATCACCGTGGGCACCATGCGCACGCCGTTCTGGCCGGCGAAATCCCGATGGCTGGCCTGCTGGCCGGAAAAATCCCGCACGTTCAGGAAACTGGTGGTTTCCACCCGGCGCATGACCAGCTTGCCCTGGTAGTCGGGGTTACGGTTCATGGGCACCAGGAACTCGTTCAGCACCGTCTCGCAATAGCTGCAATTGGACCCCACGAAGGCCACCAGCACCACGCCGTTTTTGGACTTGGCCTGCTGGGCGTCCTGCTGCAGATTGCGGGCATAGGGCAGCGCGTCATCGGCGCGAGCCGTCCAACTGGCCCATGCTAGAATCGCCGCGACCAGCCACAGGGTGCTTTTCATTACCGTCTCCATCCTTGCCGAACCCTAATGTATTCATGGATTCATCCTTGCAAAATAGTCCAAATATGCCGAACCGCCTGGTCATAGCGACCCGTGAGAGCCAACTCGCCCTCTGGCAGGCCCGGCACATTCGCGATCGGCTCGGGGTGCTGGCGCCGGCGCTGCGGGTGGAGTTGCTGGGTATGACCACCCAGGGCGACCAGATACTGGACTCGCCCCTGTCGCGCATCGGCGGCAAGGGCCTGTTTGTCAAGGAACTGGAACAGGCCATGCAGGCCGGCCGAGCCGATCTGGCCGTGCACTCCATGAAGGATGTGCCCATGGACCTGCCCGAGGGCTTCGTCCTGGCTGCCATCACCGCGCGGGAAGACCCGCGCGACGCCCTGGTCTCCAACCGCTACGCCAGCCTGGCCGAGCTGCCCGAAGGGGCGCGGGTGGGCACCTCCAGCCTGCGCCGTCAAGCGCAGTTGCGGGCGCGCTTTCCGCACCTGGTGGTGGATACCCTGCGGGGCAACGTCAACACGCGCCTGCGCAAACTGGACGAGGGCCAGTACGACGTCATCGTGCTGGCCGCCGCGGGACTCAAGCGGCTGGGTTTCGAGGACCGCATCCGTGCCGTCCTGTCGCCCGAGGAAAGCCTGCCGGCCGTGGGCCAGGGCGCCCTGGGCATCGAGACCCTGGCAGACCGGCCGGAGGTGATCGAACTGCTGGCGGCTTTCGACGACCCCGATACCTCCGCCTGCGTGCGCGCCGAGCGGGCCATGAGCCGGGCCTTGCAGGGTGGCTGCCAGGCCCCCATCGGTGGTTATGCTGTCATCGCGGACGGTCAGCTCTGGCTGCGCGGCTTCGTCTCCGATGTGGATGGACAACGCTTCCTGCGCGCCGAGGCGCGCGGCGCGCCGGGCGATGCCGAGGCCGTCGGCGGGCGGGTGGCAGAGGCCCTCATCGCCCAGGGGGCCGATCAATTGATGGCCGAGATCATCGCCCGCTCGGTATGAGCCGACTGCCGCTGGCTGGCATGGGCATTCTCATCACACGACCCCGTCCCCTGTCGGCTTCCCTGGCCGAGGGGGTCGCCGCCCTGGGCGGCACACCGGTGATCTTCCCCGCGGTGGAGATCGCGCCGCCCGCCGACCCGGCGCTGCTGGAACGGCGTATCGACCAACTCCCCGGCGCGGGGCTGGCGATCTTCATCAGCCCCACCGCCGTGGCACAGGCGTTGCCGAAAATCCTCGCCCGGCACGGGCAGTGGCCCGCCGGCCCCCGACTCGCCGCCGTGGGCCAGGGCACCGCGCGGGCACTGCGCGAGGGCGGCGTAGGGCCGGCGCTGTCCCATCCGGACGGCGCCGACAGCGAACACCTGCTTCTGCTGCCCGAACTGCAATCCGTGGCGGGCAGCCGGGTGGTGATCTTCCGGGGCGAGGGCGGGCGCGAACTGCTGGGGCATACCCTGGTTGAGCGGGGGGCACGGGTGGAGTACGCGGAATGTTACCGGCGCCTGCCGCCGGTGGACGATCCCGAGCCGCTGCTGGCACGCTGGCGCGGTGGCGGCATCCAGGCGGTGACCGTGACCAGCGCCGAGTTGCTGGCGAATCTGTTCCAGTCCCTGGGCCAGGCGGGGGCCGAACTGCTGCGCAGTACCTCCCTGTTCGTGCCCCATGCGCGCATCGCCCAGGCCGCCCGCGAGCGAGGCGTGGAGGACGTGACGGTGACGGCGCCTGGCGACGCGGGGCTGCTGGCCGGTTTACGGGAGCGTTATACCCATGTCTGACCTCCACAGCGAAGCTACCGCCACCCCATCGGCCACCGATTCGGGCGGAGCGGGCAAAGCCCACGGCGACCATTTCCGCTGGCTGACGCCGGCCTTCTTCCTGGCCATCCTGGCCATCGGGCTGTCCGTCGGGCTGGCATGGTACAGCCACGACCGCCTGCAGACCCTGGAGGTGCAGCTGGCCCGGCGCATCGGCGAATTCGACAATTCCTCGCAGGAGGCGCGCGCCGCCGCCAGGGAGGCCCAGCAGGTCCTGAACGACATGCGTGGCCGGGTGGCCGCCATGGAGGGCCGCGCCCAGGAGACGCAAAACCAGCAGCTGGCCCTGTCCGCCATGTACCAGGAACTGGCCCGCGGCCAGGATGAGCGCCTGGTGGCGGATATCGAGCAGACCCTGCTGCTGGCCCAGCAGCAATTGCAGCTGGCCGGTAACGTACGCGCCGCCATCCTCGGCCTGGAAGCCGTCGTCTCCCGTCTGGAAGGCCTGAAGAAACCCCAGTTCGACCCCCTGCGGGAAGCCATCACCCGCGATGTGGAACGCCTCAGGCTGTTGCCCGGCGCCGACGTGGCCAGCCTCAACGCACGCCTTGAAGCGCTGCTGCAGAACGTGGACAAGCTCAAACTGGACGTCACCCCCGAACACACCGCGCAGGCCGCCACCGGGGCCGCCGGGGCGCAGGCCGGCAGCCGGCTGGAGCGTTTCATGCGGCAGGCCTGGGACGAGGTACGCCAACTGGTGCGTATCCGCCGCATGGACCAGCCCGAGGCGCCCCTGCTGGCCCCCGAGCAGAGCTGGTTTCTGCGCCAGAACCTGAAACTGCGCCTGCTCTCGGCCCGCCTGGCGGCCTTCCAGCGCGACGAGGCCACATTCCGCGCCGATATCGCCGCCGCCCGCGACTGGCTGACGCGCTATTCCAACCCATCGGACACCCTCGTCAAGGGCATGCTGGAGAGCTTGCAAGGGCTGATGTCCGTGCCGGTGGCGCAGAGCGAGGCGGACATTTCCGAAAGCCTCAAGGCCCTGCGCGCCTATCGGGTCGGGGAGCACGGCTGATGCGGCTGGCCTTCTGGATCCTCCTGCTGTTCCTGGTTGCCCTGGCCCTGGCCCTGGCGACGCGCTTCGACGCCGGCTATGTGCTGATCGTCTATCCACCCTGGCGCATGGAATTGTCCCTGCCTCTGGCGATCGGCGCCGCGCTGCTGGCGTTCGTCCTCGGCTATGTCCTGCTGCGCTTCCTGCGCCGAGCGCTGATGCTGCCCGAGAACCTGCGTTCCTGGCGCGGCAGGCGCCGCAAGCTCCGGGCGGATGACCAGTTGTCACGGGCCATTTGCGCCCTGCTTTCCGAACAGCCCGACCATGCCCTGAAGCTGGCCGGCAAGGCCCTGAAGCGCGAGGAATCCCCCCTCGGCTTCCTGGTGGCCGGGCATGCCGCCCTGGGTGCAGGCGATCGCATCGCCGCCCGGAATTTCATGGGGCGGGTCGATACTCAGGTGGGTGAGCTGGTTGCCGCCCGCCAATCCCTGGAGCGTGCCCTGGGCCGGCAACCCGGCGGCGCACCGCCCGTGACGGTCCCGGCGCCGGGGTCCGAGGAAATCCACGAACCACTGCGCACCGGCGCCTGATCAGCGCCCTTTGGCCCGTGCCAGGGCCTCCGCCAGCGCACCCCGGCCCTGCGGCTCGGGGGCCTTCTTCAAGCGTGAATTGTCCACCGGCATCGCCCGCCGGCCCTCGTCCCCCCTCGGCGCCGGCGCCGAGGCGTCCATGCGCATGGTCAGGGCGATGCGCCGCCGCTGCGGATCGACTTCCAGCACCTTCACCCTGACCACGTCGCCGGCCTTGACCACCTCGCGCGGGTCCTTGACGAAACGGTTTGCCAGCATCGAGACGTGCACCAGGCCGTCCTGGTGCACGCCCACGTCAACGAAGGCGCCGAAGTTGGTGACGTTGGTGACCACGCCCTCCAGCAGCATGCCGGGTTGCAGGTCCTTCAGGTCGTGCACGCCGTCCTGGAAAGTGGCGGTGCGGAACTCCGGACGTGGGTCGCGGCCGGGTTTTTCCAGTTCCTTGAGGATGTCCCGCACGGTAGGCAGGCCGAAGCGCTCGTCGGCGTACTTGCGCGCGTCGAGGTTCTTCATCAGGGCCAGGTCGCCGATCACCTGCTCCACCGAGCGCTGGATGTCGGCCAGCAGGCGCTCGACGACCGGATAGGCCTCCGGGTGCACACCGGAGGCGTCCAGCGGGTTGGCGCCGCCGCGGATGCGCAGGAAGCCGGCCGCCTGCTCGAAGGTCTTCTCCCCCAGGCGCGGCACCGCCAGGAGCTGTTTGCGGTCGCGGAAGGCGCCGTTCTTGTCCCGGTGGGCGACGATGTGGTTGGCCAGCGTGGTGTTGAGGCCCGAGACCCGCGCCAGCAGCGCTGCCGAGGCGGTGTTCACATCCACCCCGACGCCGTTCACACAGTCCTCGACCACGGCGTCCAGTGCCCGCGCCAGGCGGGTCTGGTTGACGTCGTGCTGGTACTGGCCGACGCCGATGGACTTGGGGTCGATCTTGACCAACTCGGCCAGCGGGTCTTGCAGGCGCCGGGCGATGGATACCGCGCCGCGCAGGCTCACGTCCAGGCCGGGGAACTCCCGCGCCGCCAGCTCGGAGGCGGAATACACCGAGGCGCCGGCCTCGCTGACCATCACCTTGGTCAGTTTCAGTTCCGGATGGCGATGGATCAATTCGGCGGCCAGGGTGTCCGTCTCCCGCGAGGCTGTGCCGTTGCCGATGGCGATCAGATCGACGCCATGCTGTTTGCAGATTCGCGCCAGGGTCGCCAACGAGCCGTCCCAATCCCGGCGCGGTTCGTGGGGGAAGACGGTGGCGGTGTCCAGCAGCTTGCCGGTGCCGTCCACCACCGCCACCTTCACTCCCGTGCGTAGGCCGGGGTCCAGGCCCAGGGTGGCGCGCGGGCCGGCCGGCGCGGCCAGCAACAGGTCGTGGAGGTTGCCGGCAAAGACGTGGATGGCCTCTTCCTCGGCGGTCTCGCGCAGGCGGTTCATCAGCTCCAGTTCCAGATGCAGGCCGATCTTCACGGACCAGGTCCAGCGCGCGGTCTCCAGCAGCCACTTGTCCGCCGGCCGGCCCAGGTCACGGATGCCGAAACGGGCGGCGATGCGGCCCGGCACCGGGTTGACGCCGGGCGGGTCGGTGAGGTCCTCGGGCAGCTTCAGGGCCAGGCGCAGCACCGCCTCGTTGCGGCCCCGGAACAAGGCCAGGGCGCGATGGGAGGGGATGGTCCGGATCAGTTCGGAATAGACGAAGTAGTCGCGGAACTTGGCGCCCTCGGCCGCCTTGCCCTCGGCCACCACCGAGGTGACCACACCCTGATCCCAGAGCCGCTCGCGCAGCTCCCCCAGCAGTTCGGCATCGTCGGCGAAGCGTTCCATGAGGATCTGCCGCGCCCCGTCCAAGGCGGTCTTCACGTCGGCCACGCCCTTGTTGGCATCCACGTAGCGGGCGGCCTCGGTCTCCGGCGTCAGCATCGGATCGGTCAGCAGGGCGTCGGCCAGGGGCTCCAGTCCCACCTCCCGGGCGATTTGGGCCTTGGTACGGCGTTTGGGCTTGTAGGGCAGGTAGAGGTCTTCCAGGCGCTGCTTGCTGTCGGCGTCCTCGATCAGGGCCTTCAGGGCATCGTCCAGCTTGCCCTGCTCGGCGATGGAGGCCAGCACGGCGGCGCGGCGGGTTTCCAGGTCGCGCAGGTAGAGCAGGCGCTCTTCCAGGTTGCGCAGCTGGGTGTCGTCCAGGCTGCCGGTGACTTCCTTGCGGTAGCGGGCGATGAAGGGTACGGTGGCGCCTTCGTCCAGCAACTGGATGGCGGCGACGACCTGGCGGGGCTGGACGCCCAATTCCTGGGCGATGCGGTGTTCGATGGGCGGGAGCATGACGGGAGTTGGCCGTTTGTTAGGTGACCCGCTCCCGGCGGAAGCGGGTCGGTGGGGGATAGCCCCTGGAACGGGGCTATTGGTAGGAAAACGCGTCTGAGAAGAACTCTTCCTCCGGCAGTCCGCGGGCGATGAAGTCCCGCCTGGCGGCCTCCACCATGGGCGGCGCGCCGCAGGCATAGACCTGATAGCCGGACAGGTCGGCGAAGTCGGCCAGGACGGCTTCATGGACATAGCCCGTCCGCCCCGGCCAGGCATCTTCGGCGGTGGGTTCGGAGAGCACCGGGATGAAGGTGAAATGGGTGTGTTCCCGCTGCCACCCGTCGGGCAGGCCGGGCAGATACAGATCGCGGCGCTGCTTGGCGCCCCAGTAGAGCACCATCTGCCGGTCCAGGCCGTGGTGGAAGGCATGGGTCAGGATGCTCTTGATCGGCGCGAAGCCTGTGCCGCCGGCAACGAACAGGATCGGCTTGTCCGACTCGCGCAGGAAGAAACTGCCCAACGGGCCGTTGATGCGCATGATGTCCTTCACCTTCATGGTGTTGAACACGTGCTCGCTGAAGTGGCCGCCGGGCACCTGGCGCATGTGCAGCTCCAGCAGGGCGTCCTCCTCGGGGGCATTGGCCAGCGAGAAGCTGCGCCGCCTGCCGTCCTTGAGCAGGAAATCGATGTATTGGCCGGGCAGGAATTGCAGCCGCTCGTTGCTGGGCAGCTTGAGCCAGATGCCCATCACGTCGTGGGCCAGTCTTTCCAGCCGCTCGACGCGGCAGGGCAGGGTCTTCACCGGAATGTCCTTGGCGGCGCTGACTTCCTTGACCTCGATCGCCAGGTCGCCCCGCGGCTTGGTGCAGCAGAACAAGGCCAGGCCGCGGGCGATCTCGTCCTTGCCCAGGGTGGTCGGCTGGAAGTCGCCCAGGTCCGCCTCGCCGGCCAGCACCTTGCCCTTGCAGGCCCCGCAGGCGCCGTTGCGACAGCCATAAGGCAGGGCAAAGCCGGCGTCCAGCGCGGCGGACAGGACGGTCTGGCCTTCTTCGACGGTAAACTTGTGGCCGCTGGGTTGTATGGTGACCTGGTAAGACATGACCTGATTCCTCTGATTCCTGATCGAAGGCAAGAGCAAATGCTGCGCATCCTCATAGTCGGTTGCGGCGACGTCGGCCTGCGGGCGGCACGTCTGCTCGGGGAGCATGCCCGCGTCTATGGGCTGCTGCGCAGCCCGGAGCGCGCCACCGAACTGCGCGCCGCCGGCGTCACGCCGATCCCCGGCGACCTTGATGACCGCCGCGGCCTGCGCCGCGCCGCCGCCCTGGCCGACTACGTGCTACACCTGGCCCCGCCGCCCGCCGAGGGCATCGCCGACCCCCGCAGCCAGCGTCTGGTCGCTGCGCTCGGGGGGCGGAGTCTAGCACGGGGTTTCCGGGGGAACGGCCTAAAGGGATATGCGTATCGGCAAGGACTGGGCGGCAATTCGGGACCTCGGGCGGTGGTCTATGTGAGCACCACCGGCGTCTATGGCGATTGCCGTGGAGAGACCGTGCCGGAGACCCGTCCCGCCCGCCCGCGCAACGCCCGCGCCCTGCGCCGCCGCGATGCGGAACGGCGCCTGCGTGCCTGGGCCGGGCGCAACGCCGTCCGACTGGCCATTCTGCGCGCCCCGGGCATCTACGCCGCCGGGCGCCTGCCCGAGGAGCGGGTGCGCAAGGGCCTGCCCGCCCTGCTGCCGGACGAGGACATCCACACCAACCACATCCACGCCGACGACCTGGCCCGTCTGGCGATAACCGCACTGTTCCGGGGCCGCGCCAACCGCGTGTACAACGCGGTGGACGACAGCGGCCTGAAGATGGGCGATTGGTTCGACGCGGTCGCCGACCACCTGCGCGTGCCCCGGCCGCCGCGCTTGTCATGGGAGGAGGTGATGGCCGCGGTGACGCCCGCCATGCGCAGTTTCTTGAGCGAGTCGCGGCGCATGGCCAACGGGCGGGTCAAGGGGGAATTGCGCTTCCGGCTGCGCTATCCGACGGTGCGGGAGGGCCTGGCGGAGCCCTCTTCTCCCACCCGCAAAGGGGGGAAGGACGGGGGGTGAGGCTGGGACCCCGCGGAGTGGCCGCCGCGCTGGCCTCAGGCATGCCGAAACAGCGCCAGTGTGACCTCCCGCGCCCGCCCATGATCGACGATAGGCGGCGGATAGTCCCGCCCGATGATGACGCCGCAGGCCGCCTGAGCCGCGGCCGGCATCCGCCAGGGGGCGTGCAGGTGTCGGTCCGGCACGGCCGCCAGTTCCGGCAGCCAGCGGCGGATGATGCGGCCGTCGGGGTCGAACCTCTCCGACTGGGTGACCGGGTTGAAGATGCGGAACCAGGGCTGGGCGTCGGTGCCCACCGAGGCGCACCACTGCCAGCCGCCCACGTTGGCGGCCTGGTCGTAGTCGATCAGCTTCGCGGCGAAATGGCGTTCGCCCAGGCGCCAATCCACGTGCAGGTCCTTCACCAGGAAACTGGCGACGATCATGCGCAGGCGGTTGTGCATGTGGCCCGTCCAGTCGAGCTGGCGCATGGCGGCATCGACGATCGGATAGCCGGTGCCGGCCCCGGACCAGGCCTCGAAATGACCGGACGGGTTGGGCCAGGGCAAGGCATCGAACCTGCGCTGGAAGGCATGTTCGGCCGTTTCCGGGTAGTGCCACAGCAGCATCTGGTAGAACTCGCGCCAGATCAGCTCGGAGAGCCAGGTTTCTGAGCCCTCGCCGCCTTGTTCCCGCGCATGCCTGGCCAGTTCCCTGACCGAGAGAGTGCCGAAGCGCAGGTGGACGGAGAGCCGTGAAGTCCCTTCCAGGCCGGGGTAGTCGCGGTGTTGCCGGTAGGCGTGGATGCGTTCCCGGAAGTTGCGCCAAGCAGCCTGGGCACCGGATTCGCCGGGGGTGATGCCGAGCCCGGTGAGGCTGGCAGTGCGGAAGCCCAGCGCCTCCAGGCCGGGCAGATCGGCGGCGTGCGCATCGTGGGGCGCCAGCCGGCCGAGATGTTCGTCCACCGCGTGACTTGCCAGTCGCCCTGCATCCAGCCGGGCCAGCCAGGCCCGCTTGTAGGGGGTAAAGACGTGGAATGGCCGGCCCTGTTGATTGAGTACCTCGTCCGTCTCGAAGATCACCTGGTCTCTGAACAGGCGCAGGACGCGGCCGTCGGCCCGCAGGGCGGTATCCACCTCGCCGTCCCGGGCGACGGCGGCCGGTTCGTAGTCGCGGTTGGCATACACCGCCGCCACTCCCAGCCGCACAGCCAGCTCGGGGATCAGACGACGGGCCGGGCCGTGCAGGACGTGCAGGCCACCGCCCGCCCGGCGCAGGCGTGCGGCCAGTTCGGCGACGCTGGCGTGGATGAATTCCACCCGGCGGTCGGCGTGGTCGGCAAGGCGGTCCAGAATGTCGGTGTCGAACACGAACGCGCAATGCACGCGCTCCGACTGGCGCAAGGCATAGTGCAGCGCGGCGTGGTCGGCGAGACGAAGATCGCGGCGAAACCAGACGAGGGCGGCGGGCATCGGAAGTGAAGGCCGGCGGGCGCGGGGAAGGGCATTTTGCGCGGCCAGATGAGGGGATTACAATGATTCAAAGCCACCACCCCCCATCATGGAAAACGCCAATTTCACCGACCATTTCCTGATCGCCATGCCCAACATGACGGACCCGAATTTCTCCGGCACGTTGACCTACATCTGCGATCACGGTGAGCAGGGCGCCCTGGGGGTGGTGATCAACCGGCCCATCGAACTGTCGCTCGACAAATTGTTCGACCAGATCGGCCTGCATCTGGAGGACCAGCGCCTGATCCACCTGCCGGTCTATTACGGCGGCCCGGTGCAGATGGAACGCGGCTTCGTGCTGCATCGTCCTATAGGCGACTGGAGTTCCACCCTGGCGATCAACGAACGCGTGGGTCTGACCACCTCCAAGGACATCTTGGAGGCCTCGGCCAGCAGCGCGGGTCCGGACCAGATCCTGGTGACCCTGGGTTATGCCGGCTGGGGGCCGGGGCAACTGGAGGACGAGATCAAGCAGAATGCTTGGCTGACCGTGCCCGCCGACCCCCATGTCATCTTCGACCTGCTCCCCGACCAGCGCCTGCCGGCGGCCATGCAACTGCTGGGGATCGACCTGTCGATGCTGTCCGAGGTGGCGGGACACGCTTGAAACGGGGGACGGTCCTGGCCTTCGATTTCGGCCTGAAACGCATCGGTGTGGCCGTCGGCGAGTGGGAGACCGGCACCGCCCATGCCCTGGAAGTGATCGCCGGCGAGGCCAACGGCCCGCGTTTCGCGCGCATCGCCGCGCTGATCGGGGAATGGCGCCCGGTGGAATTGGTCGTCGGCCTGCCCTTGGGGCTGGATGGGACGGAACACGAGATGACCCACCGCTGCCGGCGCTTTGCCAACCAGTTGCACGGCCGGTTCGCCCTGCCGGTGGTCTTGGTGGACGAGCGCCTGACCTCGGCCGCCGCCGAGTCCGAACTGGCCGAGGCCGGTGTCCGCGGCGTCCACCGCAAGGCCGCACTGGACGGCATGGCGGCCCGGCGCATTTTGCAGGACCATTTTTCCATGAAGGCGATAGAAGACCATGAATCTGCCCACGCCCGATGAGCTGCTGGACAAGTTGGCCGCGCAGATGCTGCCGCTCATGCGCAGCGACTGCGCCTTCCTGGGCATTCACACCGGCGGCGTGTGGGTGATGGACGCCCTGGCCGAGCGCCTGGGCGCGGATGTGCCACGCGGCGTGCTGGACATCGCCTTCTACCGGGACGATTTCTCCCGTATCGGTCTGCATCCCGAGGTCAAACCGTCGCGCATCCCCTTCGAAGTGGAGAACCGCCACATCCTGCTGGTCGATGACGTGCTCTATACCGGCCGCACGGTGCGCGCGGCGCTGAATCTCATCTTCGACTACGGCCGCCCGGCGGCGGTGCGCCTGGCGGTGCTGGCCGACCGCGGCGGGCGGGAATTGCCGGTTTGCCCGGATTTCGTGGGCGCCATGCTGTACATGGCCGACGACGAGCATATCTCCCTGGTGCGCGAGGAGGATGGCCGCCTGCACTGGGTTCTGAAGCAGAGGCCGGTGGCATGATCCCCAATCTGCAGCTGACCGAGGATGGGCGCCTGCGCCATCTGCTGACCCTGGAGGGCCTGCCGGCGCGCATCCTGACCCAGATACTGGACACCGCGGAGTCTTTCATTTCGGTGGCCGAGCGGGAGGTGAAGAAGGTGCCGCTGCTGCGCGGCAAGGCCATCTTCAACCTGTTCTTCGAGAGTTCCACGCGCACCCGCACCACCTTCGAGATCGCCGCCAAGCGGCTGTCCGCCGACGTGGTCAACCTGAACATCGCCACCTCGGCCCAGAGCAAGGGCGAGACCCTGCTGGACACGGTGGCCAACCTGTCGGCCATGCAGGCGGACATGTTCGTGGTCCGCCACGCCTCCAGCGGCGCGCCGCACCTGATCGCCCGCCACGTGGCGCCCCACATCCACGTGGTCAACGCCGGCGATGGGCGCTGCGCCCACCCCACCCAGGGGCTGCTGGACATGTTCACCATCCGCCACTTCAAGGGCGACTTCCACAACCTGCGCGTGACCATCGTCGGCGACCTGCTGCATTCGCGGGTGGCGCGTTCACAGATACACGCACTGACCACCCTGGGTTGCCCGGAGGTGCGGGTGGTGGCGCCACGGACCCTGCTGCCCCGCGACGTGAGCAGCCTGGGCGTGCACGTGCATCATCGCATGGAGACGGGCATCCGCGACGCGGACGTGATCATCATGCTGCGCCTGCAGAACGAGCGCATGCAGGGCGCGCTGCTGCCCTCGGCCGGCGAGTATTACAAACATTGGGGCCTGACCCCGGACAAGCTCAGATGGGCCAGGCCCGACGCCATCGTCATGCATCCGGGGCCGATGAACCGGGGCGTGGAGATCGACTCCGAGGTGGCCGACGGCAAGCAGGCTGTGATCCTGCCCCAGGTGACCTTCGGCATCGCCGTGCGCATGGCGGTGATGAGCATCCTGGCGGGGAATTGAGCAGATGAAAATACGCATCAAGAACGGCCGCGTCATCGACCCCGCCACCGGGCTGGACAAGGTTCAGGACATCTACGTGGCCGCCGGCCACATCGTCGCCATGGGACAGGCGCCGGCGGACTTTCATGTCAGCACGGAGATCGACGCCAGCGGCTTGGTGGTTTGCCCCGGCCTGGTCGATCTCGCGGTACGCCTGCGCGAGCCGGGCCTGGAATACATGGCCACTCTCGAATCCGAGATGCGCGCCGCCGCCGCCGGCGGGGTGACCAGCCTGGCCTGTCCGCCGGACACCGACCCCCCCCTGGACGAACCGGGTCTGGTGGAGATGCTCAAGTTCCGCGCCAAGAACATGCCCGGCCCGCGCGTCTATCCGGTGGGGGCGCTGACCTGGAAGCTGAAGGGCGAGCGGCTCACAGAGATGGGCGAACTCGCCGAGGCAGGCTGCGTGGCCTTCAGCCAGGCCGATGCGCAGATGGTCAACACCATGGTGCTGCTGCGCGCCCTGGAATACGCGGTGACCATGGATCTGCCGGTCTGGCTGCGTCCCCAGGACCATTATTTGTCGCAGTCCGGCGTTGCCCACGACGGCGTGGTGGCCGCCCGGCTGGGCCTGCCGCCCATTCCGGTGCCGGCCGAGACCGTGGCCCTGC
Source organism: Thiobacillus sp. UBA3361 (assembly GCA_002360535.1). Classification (GTDB taxonomy): domain Bacteria; phylum Pseudomonadota; class Gammaproteobacteria; order Burkholderiales; family Thiobacillaceae; genus UBA3361. The sequence continues at coordinate 53,088 of DEQR01000079.1, read as the reverse complement.
AAACCATCCTGTTGCTGGTGCGCGAGACCGGCGCACGGGTCCATCTCTGCCGGCTGTCCTCGCGCGCGGCCCTTGGCATGCTGCGCCGCGCCAAGCATGACGGTTTGCCGGTGACCTGCGACGTGGGCATCCATCACGTGCATCTGTCGGAGATGGACACCGCCGATTTCAACGCCAACTGCCACATGGTGCCGCCCCTGCGCAGCCTGCGCGACCGTGACGCGATCCGCCAGGCGCTGGCGGAGGGCTTGATCGACGCAGTCTGTTCCGACCATGCGCCGGTGGATGAGGATGCCAAGGAACGCCCGTTCCAGGAGTCCGAGGCAGGCGCCACCGGCGTGGAGCTGCTGTTGCCGCTGACCCTGAAATGGGCACGCGAAGCGGGTTTGTCCCTGGCCCAGGCCATCGACCGGATCACCTACCGGCCGGCGCGTATCCTCGGTATCGACGCGGGCGAGATCGGCATCGGCAAACCGGCCGACCTGTGCGTTTTCGACCCGGACGCCGACTGGACGGTGAGCGCGAAGACCCTACGCAGCCTGGGCAAGAACAGCCCCTTCCTGGGCCACGAGCTACAGGGGCAGGTGCGTTATACCGTGATCGACGGACACGTGGATTTCCGCCACAACGAGCGCCACTGAGCGCCCCCAGGGCTGGGCTGCGCCCAGCCCGCCCCCTGAGGGGGTGCAAGCAACACTTGGGGCGGCCCGGCGTGTTTCTCATGACGGTTCAGCGCAGCAGCCGTCGGCGCGTCCAGCGCAGGCCGATCGCGTAGCCGGCGACGCCGTAGGCCAGCAGGACCGACCCGTGCCAGAACGCTGCTTCGGGCAATTGGCCGAGCACCAACGGACGCGCCAGCTGGATGGCGTGGGTGAGGGGTAGCCAATCGGCCACGACCGCTAGCCAGGCGGGCAGGGCGTTGGTGGGATAGAAGACCCCCGCCAGCAGGATCATGGGGGTGATCACCAGGGTGAAGTAGTACAGAAAGAAGTCGTAGTTCGGCGACTTGGCGTTGACCATCAGCCCCATGCCGGAAAAGCAAAGACCGGTCAGCAGGATGACCGGCAGCAACAATAGGCTGAGGGCGAAATCCTCGTACAGCCCCAGTGCCCAGATCACGACCAGGATGGCCACGCCGGACAGCAGGCTCTTGGATGCCGCCCACAGCCATTCACCCATCAATACGTCGTTCAGCGTCAGGGGCGTGTTGAGGATCGCCTCCCAAGTTTTCTGCACGTGCATGCGCGAGAAGGCGGAGTAGAGAGTCTCGAAGGTGGCGCTGTTCATGACGCTGTAGGCCAGGGTGCCGGCGGCCAGGAAGGTCAGGTAGGGCACCCCCTGCACCTCGCCCAGGAACTGGCCCAGGCCGTAGCCCAGACCCAGCATGTACAGCAGTGGGTCGGCCAGGTTGCCGAGGATGGAGGGACCGGCCAGCTTCTTCCAGACCCGGAAATTGCGTTGCCATACGGCCAGCCAGCCCATCTTCAATCCCTCAGGTCCCTGCCGGTCAGTTTCAGAAACACGTCCTCCAGGCTGGCCGGACGGTGCAGATAGCGCGGGCTGCCCATGCGATCCAGTTCGGCGGTCAGCGCCAGATGGTCATGGGTATAGCAGAACAGCGATTCGCCCGCCTGTTCCCAGCGGTCGCAATGCCGGTCGGCCCAATTGTGCAGGCCGGCGATGCCTTCGCCGAACACCTCCACCACGTGCGGTTCGATATGGGTCTCGATCAGGCCGCGTGGCGAGCCCTCCGCGATGATGCGGCCGTGGTCGATGATGCTGATGCGGTCGCACAGCCGCTCGGCCTCCTCCATGAAATGGGTGGTCAGAAGCAGGGTCTTGCCTTGGGCGATCAGCCGGCGCAGGCCCCGCCAGACCAGATGTCGGGCCTGGGGGTCGAGGCCGGTGGTGGGCTCGTCGAGGATCAGCAGCCGGGGATCGTTGATCAGGGCCCGCGCCAGGGTCAGTCGCCGCTTCATGCCGCCGGACAGGCTGGGTGCCAGGGCCTCGGCCTTGCCGGCCAGGCCGGCGAATTCCAGGAGGGCGGGGATGCGCCGCTCCAGCTCTGCCTTCGGTATCCCGAAGTAGCGCCCATAGGTGAGCAGGTTCTCGCGCACGCTGAAGTCCGGATCGAGGCTGTCGGCCTGCGGCACCACCCCGACCTTGCGGCGTGCGAGGGCGGCCCCGCAGGGCATGGGGTGGCCCAGCAGGGCGATTTCGCCCGCGTCCGCCTCGATCAACCCCAGGGCCAGGCGCAGGGTGGTGGTCTTGCCGGCGCCGTTGGGGCCCAACAGACCATGGCATCGGCCGGGGGCGATCTCCAGGTCGAGACCGTCCACCACCGCCGTGCCGGCATAGCGCTTGGTCAGCCCGGTCAGGCGTAGCGGCGACACAGGTCCTCCACCAGGGTGCGCAGTTCCACCAGCTTGCCGTGAAAGAAATGGCCAGCGCCGGCAACGACATGCAGGGGAATGCCGTGCCGTTCGGCGTAGGCCCCGACCATGTCGAGGGGAATCAACTCGTCCCGGTCGCCATGGATGATGTCGGTGGGCGTGGCGGGCGGGTCGAAGTCGTAAAGGCTCAATGCGGGGCCGACCATGATCAGTCGCCGGGCCGGCAACCATCCGGCCACCCGGTGTTGGACGTAGGCGCCGAAGGAAAACCCCAGCAGCGTCCAGGGCAGGTTGGGGAAACGGGCGCCGGCCATTTCCGCCAGGGCCAGCAGATCCTCCGTCTCGCCCCGGCCATGATCGAAGCGCCCCTCGCTGCCGCCGACGCCGCGAAAATTCGGCCGGATGGCGATCAGCCCCCGGTTCAGTGCGGCCCTGGCCAAGGTTTGTGCGACCTTGTTGTCCAGCGTGCCGCCATGCAGGGGATGGGGGTGGGCGACGAGGGCCAAGCCGCGCGGCTCGGCCTCGGGCTCCTCGATGACGGTTTCCAGAAATCCGGCCGGCCCCTTGACCCGCAATCGGTGGCGTTTCACGGCAGACGCAGGCGCTCCACCACCCGGTCGTGGCCCAGATGCTCCTCGATGATCTCGTCGATGTCGCCCTGATCGACATAGGTGTACCAGACCGCGTCGGGATAGACCACGCAGACCGGCCCTTCCGCGCAACGGTCGAAACAGCCGGCGCGGTTCACCCGGCAGTCCCCCTCCTTGCCGTGCAAGCCGAGCTTCTTGGCCTTCTTCTTGGCGTATTCGAACATCGCCTCGGCATCGTGGTCCGTGCAGCAGGCGCCGCCGTCCTCGCGCTGGTTCAGGCAGAAAAACAGGTGGTGGCGGAACAGGCTCATGGCTTCGGTTCGGGGTCCAGTTCGTCGTACTTGGCGCAACTGCCGCGGGCCTTGTCCACGGGATATTTGCGGGCGTTGATGGCCAGCTTGTCCTGGGCGGCGCGCAGCAGGTCCACCTGCATCAGGTTGGCCAGGCTGACCAGGTAGATCAGCACGTCGGCCATTTCTTGGCGCACGGCCTCGCGTTTGTGCTCGGGCAGGTCGAGGCTTTCCTCCGCGGTGAGCCACTGGAAGGGTTCCAGCAGCTCCGCCGCCTCCACCACCAAGGCCGCCGTCAGGTTCTTGGGCGTGTGGTACAGGTGCCAGTCCCGCTCCCGGCCGAACTGGCGCACGGCCTCGGAGAGTTGAGCAAGAGTCTCAATATTCATGACGCGGTGCCGATAGTGACTGAAGTGTATCACCGGGCCCTTGCGGGGCCGGGTGCCTGCGGCCAGGGGAACTGGGTATTGATATGGCATAATGCAGCGCATTTTTTGCGCTGCTTGCATAGGGGAAGACCATGAAGCAATTCATCGCACCTGTACTTGTCGCAGCCGCCGTGCTGGGCTGCTCGAACCAGCAGATCTATCCGCCCGCGCCGGCCAAGGCAGCCGCAAGCAGCGATTGGTACTACCTGCTGGGCCCCGGGGATTCTATCAACGTCTTCGTCTGGGGCAATCCCGAGGTCTCCGGTTCTTTCCCCATCCGTCCCGACGGCAAGATGACCATGAACCTGGTGGAGGACCTGCAGGCCAGCGGCAAGACCCCCACCCAGCTGGCGCGCGAGATCGAAAAGATACTCAGCCGATATATTCAGGACCCGGTGGTGACGGTGATCGTGGGCGGCGGTGTCGGCCCCCTCAGCCAGCAGATCCGGGTCCTCGGCCAAGCCACCAAGCCGCAGGCCCTGAGTTACCGCGAAAACATGTCCCTGGTGGATGTCATGATCGCCGTGGGCGGCATCACCGACTTCGCCAACGGCAACGGCGCCAGCATCCTGCGCGTGGTCGATGGCAAGCCCCAGCAGTTGAGCGTGCGCCTGGAAGACCTGATCAAGGGCGGCGACATCACGGCCAATGTGGACATGGTGCCGGGCGACGTGTTGGTCATCCCGGAAAGCTGGTTCTAGGCTTGAGCCGCCGGCCTGAGATGTCGAAGCGGCAAGGCTCCCTAATCTCCGCACAAGCCAAATGAACGAAACCGTTGAGCAGTTGATGGGGTATGTCCGCGGCATATGGCGCCGCCGCTGGTTGGTCATGGGGATTGCCTGGCTGGTGAGCGCCGTCGCCTGGGTGGCGATTTACCTCATGCCGAACGAGTATGAGGCCAAGGCCCGGCTTTACGTGGATACCCAGTCCCTGCTCAAGCCCCTGCTGTCCGGATTGGCGGTGCAACCCAATCTCGATCAGCGCATCGAGATGATCACGCGCACGCTTGTCAGTCGCCCCAATTTGGAGAAGGTCGCCCGCATGACCGATCTGGATATCCAGGCCAAAGGGGCACGCGAGACCGAAGACCTCTACAAGGACATGACCTCGCGCATCACCCTGGCGGGCACCACGCGGGAGAACCTGTACACCATCTCCTACGTGCACTCCAATCCTGACCTGGGCAAACGCGTGGTGCAGGCGCTGCTGACCATCTTCACCGAAAGCAGTCTCGGCAATACCCGCAAGGATTTGTCCAGTTCGCAGAAATTCATCCAGGACCAGCTGTCCGGCTATGAGACCAAGCTGAAGGAGAAAGAGGGCCAGTTGGAAGCGTTCAAGCGCCGCAATTTCGGCGCTTTGCCCGGCCAGAACAGCGGCGACTACTACGCCCGGCTCAACGAGGCGAACGCCAATCTCGAACAGGCCAGGCTGGAGCTGGAAGAGGCGTCGAATCGCAAGAAGCAGCTGGAGCAGCAGCTGGAGGACCAGGAGGAAACGCTCAGCGTGCCCCCTCCCCAGACGGTGGCCACCGGCAGTGTGTTGGACGGGCGCATCGCCACCCTGCAGACCCAGCTGGACAACCTGCGCCTGAAATACACCGATTTGCATCCCGACATCGTCAGGGTCAAGCAGCTGATCGCCAGCCTGCAGGAACAGAAAAAGCGCGAGGAAGACGCGGCGGTCAAAAATGTCTCCGGGGCCGCGACCAAGGCCCAGAATCCCCTCTACCAGCAGCTGAGCATCGCCATCGCCGAGGCGGACGCAACGGTGGCCTCGCTGAAGGCGCGGGTCAACCAGTGGGAAGCCAAGCGCCGCAAGCTGGTGCAATCCATCGACAGCATCCCCCGCCTGGAGGCCGAGTATGCTGAACTGGTGCGCGACTATGACGTGTACAAGACCAACTATTCCCAACTCCTGGCGCGCCGGGAGTCGGCGGTGATCACCGGCGAGGTGGAAAGCAAGACCGACGCCGTGGAATTTCGCGTCATCGACCCCCCGCGCGCCTCCAACGAACCCGTCAAGCCCAACCGGCCGTTGTTGATCTCCCTGGCGCCGGCCGGCGGTCTTGCGGGTGGCCTGGGCCTGGCCTTCCTGCTGGCGCAGCTGCGTCCGACGGTGGACGGCCGCCGGCAGTTGCAGCAGCTGACGGGACTGCAACTATTGGGCGCGGTGTCACGGGTCGAGACCGAGGCCATGCGCCGCCGCAAGCGCTACAACGGCTGGCTCTATACGGGTGCCGGCGCCGCCCTCTTGCTGGCCTATGCCACCCTGATGGTTTACTACATGTTCATCTCCCCGGCGGCGTGAGCGGGACAGGAGGAATGCCATGAGCATCATCGAAAAGGCCGCGCAACGCATGGGTGCCAAATTCCAGGCACCCGCCGCGCCGCCCGAGCAGAATGCCGAAGCGCCGCGACCGGCCGCGGAGGAGAGTCTGGTCGAGCGCTCCATGGCGGCTGCCGCATCCGCGGCCCCCATCGAGCGGCCGCTTCCGGATCGGGACGAGGACGGTCCGGCCACGATGTTCGGCGGTACCCAATCGGTGCATATCGACCTGGATCGCCTGCGCGAACTCGGCATGCTCACGCCCGAGGCCGGCCGCAGCAAGATCGCCGAAGAATATCGGCTGATCAAGCGCCCCCTGCTGGCCAACGCCTTCGGTCAGGGGGATACGCCGATCCTGGACAACGGCAACCTGATCATGGTGACCAGCAGCATTCCGGGGGAGGGTAAATCCTTCAACGCCATCAACCTGGCCATCAGCATGGCCACAGAAATGGAGAACACCGTTCTGCTGGTGGACGCGGATGTGACCAAGTCGGCGATCACCCGCAATCTCGACATCCGCGCCGAGAAGGGGCTGCTGGACGTGCTGCGCAATCCGCGCCTGCACCTGTCCGACATACTCCTCAAGACCGACATCGCCAAGCTGACCATACTCCCTGCCGGGCAGACTTTCTCCCATGCCACGGAACTGCTCGCCAGCTCGGCCATGCGGCATTTCGTCCAGGAAATCGCCAACCGCTATCCCGACCGGATCATCATTTTCGACACCCCGCCCCTGTTGGCCACCAGCGAAGCAAGCGTCCTGGCCTCCTACATGGGGCAGATCGTCTTCGTGGTCGAGGCTGAGCGCACGCCGCGGGAAGCGGTCTCGGAGGCCCTGAGCCTGATTGCGAACCACGAGCATGTCGGCCTATTGCTCAACAAGACACCGTCCCGTTCGGGCACGGGCGACTACTACTACTATGGCTACGGTTACGGCTACGGCTACGGCTATGGCGAATACGCTAAGCAATAGCCCGCTTTCCCTGTGTCTGCTGTTGTTGGCGGGCGTCGCGCCCGCGGCGTTCGCGGGGGATTGGCGCATCACGCCGACCGTCAATGTCTCCGAGCGCTATACCGACAACGTGACCCTGGTCGGCGCCGGCCAGGAATCTTCGTTCATCACGGATATCAGTCCCGGCATCGAGGTACAACGCAGCGGCGCGCGCGCGTCGGTCAACATCAATTACAGCCTGCATGGCCTCATCTATAGCCATGACGGCGACCAGAACGCCTTTCAGAATCAGCTGGCAGCTAGAATCCGCACCGAGCCGATCAGCGAGTTTTTCTTCCTGGATGCCGACGCCAGCGTGCAGCAGGCGAACATCTCCCAGCTGGGGCAGGTGGGCAGCGGCTACAACACCACGGCGAACCAGGCGGAGACCCGTTCGATCAGCGTGACCCCATCCATTCGCAAGCGCTTCGGCGGCCAAGCGACCGCCAACCTGCGCTGGGCGTTGACGTATGCGAACTCCGACGCTGGCGCCGTCAACGATTCCAGCGGCAACAGCCTGGATTTTTCGCTCACCAGCGGCGTGGCATTCAACCGCGTTCCCTGGTCCCTGTCCCTACGGCGGAGCACCGCCGACAACAACACCGCCGCGGACACGGTGCAGAAGGGCGTCAGCGCATATGTGGGATACCGGGCCACGCCCAAGGTCCAGATCGGGGTGAATTTCGGCCGTGACGACAATTCCGGGAGCACGACCCTGAACAGCCTGAACGGCAGTTACGGCAACCTCTCCCTGCAATGGGCACCCACCGCCCGCACCGACCTGGGCGCCACCCTCGGCCGTCGCTACAACGGCAACTCCTACGGCTTGAATTTCACCCATCGCACCGCCCGCACGGTCTGGGGCCTGCGCTACAGTGAAGACATCAGCGACACCTACAGCCAGCTCACCGGCACTGGGGCCTTCGACATCTATAATTGCGGCGGGCTGGCCGATATCCGGGCTGCGGGTAGCCCGCCACCGGCGGGATGTACGCTCCACGCCGCGGCGGCGCCCCTGCCTGTCGCCTCGCTGGTGAACGACATCAGCCTCAACAAGAGCTGGAGCGGCACAGTTTCCTACCGCCTGGGCAAGAGCACCTTCACGGCAGGCCTCAACAGCAGCCGTCGTACACTGCTCCGGGCGACCACGAGCAGCGACGAAACCTATTCGATCAGCGGCGCCTGGTCCTGGCTCATCGGACCCCGCACCACCTCGGTGCTGAGCCTGTCCCAGAGCAGCGCCACCTCCGGCGCCACCGACGGCGACACCTGGACACTGGGCTGGACGCTGAGCCGGCGACTGGCAGCCCGCACCGCCGGCAACATCGAGCTGCGCCGTCTGGACCGCACCGGCGGAACCACGGGCGACTACAGTGAAAACAGCGTGGCCGCGACCCTGAGCCATCGGTTCTGAGCACCATGTACGAAGCCTATTACCAGCTGCGCGACAAACCGTTCCAACTCAATCCTGACCCGCGTTTCTTCTATGCCAGCCGGGGCCACAAGCGGGCCTTTTCCTACCTCGAATACGGCCTGTCCCTGGGCGAGGGCTTCATCATCATCACCGGCGACGTGGGGGCGGGCAAGACCATGCTGGTCAAGAGCCTGCTCAAGAAATTGGAGCGCGGCGAGTACATCGTCGCCAACCTGGTCAGCACCCAGTTGGAGGCGGACGACATGCTGCGCAGCGTGGCCGCCGCCTTCGGACTGAACTTCGAGAACGTCAGCAAAGCCGCACTGCTGCAGAACCTGCAGAACACCCTGCGCGAGTCCTCGCGGCAGCGCAAACGCGCCCTGCTCATCGTCGATGAGGCGCAGAACCTGAGCGCCCGCGCCCTGGAGGAATTGCGTATGCTGTCCAACTTCCAGGACGGCGGCACATCCCTGCTGCAAAGCTTCCTGCTCGGCCAGCCCGAATTCCGGGATACCTTGCAGAGCCCCCAGTTGCAGCAACTGCGGCAGCGGGTCATCGCCTCCTATCACCTGGGGCCGATGGAGCAGGACGAGACCAAGAACTACATCGTGCATCGCCTCCGGACCGTGGGTTGGCAGAACATGCCGAGCATTTCCGAGGAGGCCTTCGCGGCCATCTTCAGGTTCTCCGGCGGTGTGCCGCGGCGCATCAACACCCTTTGCGACCGCCTGCTTCTGTTCGGTTTCCTGGAGGAGCGCACCCACTTCGACGCCGCCGAGGTCAACGAGGTGATCCAGGACCTCAAGCAGGAAGTGCATCACCAGGAACTGCCGCCCGGCAGTGTGGTCGCCGAGCCCGGCATGCATCACGCGCCCGGCGCCGTGACCCAGGTGGCGCACGCCTATCCGCTGGAGATGCAGGAGAAACTCGACCAGATCGAGCGTTCCATCACCCGCCTGCTGCCCATGGTGCGCAAGATCCTGTATTCCGTGAGCGAAGGCCGGGAAGGCGAATCGTGAGCGGTGCGGTGAGCTGCGAAATCCTCGGTGTGGTGGGCGCGCGGCCCAACTTCATGAAGATCGCGCCCATCATGGCCGCTTTTTCGTCACTCGCCGCACGGCCCATCGCCACCAAGCTGGTGCATACGGGGCAGCATTACGACCCGTCCATGAGCGACAGCTTCTTCGAACAGTTGGGCATCCCCCGGCCGGACGTGAATCTGGAGGTGGGTTCCGGCAGCCATGCCGTGCAGACTGCCGACATCATGCGTGCCTTCGAGCCGGTGCTGGACCGGGAGCGGCCCAAGGCCGTGCTGGTGGTGGGCGACGTGAACTCCACCATCGCCTGCGCCCTGGTGGCGGCCAAGAAGGGGGTCAAGGTCATCCACGTGGAGGCCGGCCTGCGCAGCTACGACCGGGGCATGCCGGAAGAGATCAACCGGGTGCTTACCGACCAGATTTCCGACCTGCTCTACACCACCGAGAAGTCCGCCCTGGACAACCTGAAGCGCGAGGGCATCGACCCGGCGCGGGTCCATTTCGTCGGCAACGTGATGATCGACACCCTGCGCCACAACCTGGAACGGGCCGTGCCCGCCGAGCGGGTGCTGGGCGCCAGGCCGGCCGGCGGCTACGCCGTGGTCACCCTGCACCGGCCGGCCAACGTGGACGATCCCGCCATCCTGGGGTCGCTGCTGCGCACGCTGGCGGCCATCGCCGAGCGCCTGCCGGTGGTCTTCCCCATGCATCCGCGCACCCGCGCCGCGGCCGAGCGGTTCGGCCTGCTGGGCCTGCTGGAGCGCCCCGGCATCCGCCTTCTGGCGCCCCTGAGCTACCTGGAGATGCTGGGCCTGAACCGGGAAGCCAAGGTGGTGCTCACCGATTCCGGCGGCCTGCAGGAAGAGACCACCGCCCTGGGCGTGCCCTGCATCACCCTGCGCGAAAACACTGAGCGGCCCATCACCATGACCGAGGGCACCAACACCCTGACCGGACCAGATACGGCCAAGATCATGGCTTGCTTCGAGGACATCATGGCCAGCGGCGGCAAGACCGGCCGCATCCCCGAGTACTGGGACGGACGCGCCGCCGAACGCATCGCCGACCACCTGCGCGGCTGGCTCGACCGGTTGCCCTGAGGCCTTCGCCATGTCGGTCGGCGTGCGCAACGTGATGAGCGTCGATGTGGAGGACTACTTCCAGGTCGGCGCCTTCGAGCACACCATCCCGCGGGCCGACTGGGAAAGCTGGCCCTGCCGGGTCGAGGCCAATATTGAGCGCATCCTGAAGTTGTTCGAGCGGCGCGGCATCCAGGCCACGTTCTTTACCCTGGGCTGGATCGCCGAGCGCTATCCCAAAGTGGTGCACGATATCGTCGCCGCCGGCCACGAATTGGCCAGCCACGGTTATGGCCATCAGCGGGCCACGGACCTTTCCCGCGCACAATTCGCCGCGGACGTCGGCCGTGCGAAAAAGCTGCTGGAAGACATTTCCGGCCTGGAAGTCCAAGGCTACCGCGCCCCCAGCTTTTCCATCGGCGCCGGCAACCTGTGGGCGCTGGACGTGCTGGCCGAGGCCGGCTACCGCTACAGTTCCAGCATCTACCCCATCGCCCACGATCATTACGGCATGCCCGAAGCGCCGCGCTTCCCGTACCGTCCGGAGCGCTGCCCGCAATTGCTGGAAATGCCGCCCACCACCGTTAACCTGATGGGCCGCAACCTGCCCGCCGCCGGCGGCGGATATTTCCGGCTGATGCCCTATCCCCTCGCCCGCCACCTGATCCGCAAGGTCAACGAAGAGGAGGCCAAGCCCTGCATGTTCTATTTCCACCCCTGGGAAGTGGACCCGGGCCAGCCGCATGTTGACGGCGCCGGCCTGAAGAGCCGTTTCCGCCACTACGTCAATCTCTCGCGCATGGAGGCCAAGCTGGACCGGCTGCTGGGCGACTTTCAATGGGGCCGAGCCGACCAGGTTTACGGTCGCGAGCTGGCGGCATGAGCCTGGTCGTCGGAAATTTTCAGCCGGCGGATGCCGGCCGCTGGGACGAATTCGTGTTCCGGCAACCCGCCGCCACCTTCTTCCACCGCATCGGCTGGCGCCGGGTGATCCAGGATGCCTTCGGCCACCGCACACACTACCTGCTGGCGCAGCGGGATGGCGCCATCGAAGGCGTATTGCCCCTGACCGAGATCAAGAGCCGGCTGTTCGGCCACTCCCTGATCTCCAATCCCTTCTGCGTCTATGGCGGCATCCTGGCCGTCAACGATGAGGCGCGCCGGGCGCTGGACGAAAAGGCCCTGGCCCTGGCCCACGAATTGGGCGTCGGCCACCTGGAATATCGCGACCGCGACACACCGGCCCACGAGGATTGGCCGGGCACCGACCTGTACGTCACCTTCCGCAAGGCCATCGACCCCGAGGTCGAGAAGAACATGCAGGCCATCCCACGCAAGCAGCGGGCCATGGTGCGCAAGGGCATCAAGAACGGCCTGGAAGCGGTCTGGGAACCCGGTGTCGATGGCTTTTTCGCCCTGTTCGCCGACAACGTCCGCCGCCACGGCACGCCCACCCTGCCCAAGCGCTATTTCGCCCTGCTGCGCGAGGAGTTCGGCAAGGATTGCGACGTGCTGCTGGTGCGCCACGAGGGCAAGATCGTCAGCGGCGTGCTGAGCTTCTATTTCCGCGACGAGGCCCTGCCCTATTACGCCGGCGACCTGCCCGAGGCGCGCGATCTGGCCGCCAACGATTTCAAATACTGGGAGCTGATGCGCACCGCCTGCGAGCGCGGCCTGCGCGTCTTCGACTACGGCCGCAGCAAGCGCGACACCGGGCAGTATGCCTTCAAGCACAACTGGGGCTTCGAGGCCCAACCGCTGCATTACCGTTACGGGCTGGTGAAGGTCGCCCAGGTGCCCAGCAACAACCCCACCAACCCCAAGTACCGGTTGTTCATAAAGGCCTGGCAATACCTGCCGCTGCCGGTGGCCAACGTCCTGGGGCCGCTGATCGTCCGCAACCTGGGCTGAGGCCGGGGCCGTCGTGGAAGACCTGCTCTACCTGGTCCACCGCATCCCCTTCCCGCCGGACAAGGGGGACAAGATCCGCTCCTACCATCTGCTGAAACATCTGGCCAAGCGTTACCGGGTGCACCTCGGCGCCTTCATCGACGACCCGGAAGACTGGCGCCACGAGGCGACGCTGTGCGGGATGTGTGCCAGTGTGTTGCTGTGTCCCCTGGACCCGCGCAAGGCGAAGCTCAGGTCACTGCTCGGTTTCATGACCGGCGAGGCCCTCTCCCTGCCCTATTACCGGGACGCGGCCATGGCCGCCTGGGTCAACGGAAAGCTCGGCGAGGGCATCCGCAGCACGGTCGTCTATTCCTCGGTCATGGCCCAATACGTGATGAGGGCCACCGGCACGCGGGTGATGGATTTCGTCGATATGGACTCCGACAAGTGGCGCCAGTACGCCGCCAGCAAGTCCTGGCCCATGTCCGCGATCTACCGCCGCGAAGGTAAGCTGCTGCTGGATTGGGAACGCCGGGTGGCGGCCGAATTCGATGCCGGCCTGTTCGTCTCGGAGCGCGAGGCGGCCGACTTCAGCGCCGCCGCGCCGGAGGTGGCTGGCAGGATCGGCTGGTACAACAACGGCGTCGATACGGACTACTTCTCGCCGGAGCGCGAATACGAGAATCCCTACGCCCCCGGCGAGACAGCCATCGTCTTCACCGGCGCCATGGACTACTGGCCCAACGCCGACGCCGTGGAATGGTTCGCCAAGGAAATCCTGGCCAGGGTCCGCCAGGCCCGCCCGGACGCGAAGTTCACCATCGTCGGCAGCCGCCCCACACCCGCCGTGCATACCCTGGCCCAGGACCCGGCGGTCCGGGTGACCGGCCGGGTACCCGACGTGCGCCCCTACCTCGCCCACGCCGCCGTGGTGGTCGCCCCCATGCGCATCGCCCGCGGCGTCCAGAACAAGGTGCTGGAAGGCATGGCCATGGCCCGCCCGGTGGTGGTCTCGCCGCAGGGTTACGAAGGGCTGTCAGCCAAGCCGGACGAGGAATTGTTGCTCGCCGGCCAGGCCGATGCCTTCGCCGCCGCCACGCTGGCCGCCCTCGACCGCCCGGACCTGGGGCCGCGCGCCCGGCAGCGGGTGCTCGAAGATTACGCCTGGGACAGTTGCCTGGCGCGCGTGGACCAACTCCTCGAAAGCCCGGCCTGAAATCACACAACGCTGGCGATTATTGGCTACGCTGACACAGGCCTGGCGAGGCTAATGCGGGTTTTCCTTGAACCCGGCGCCTGCCCGGCCGAAAATCGCCCCCTGACCGATTCCCCCAACCCCGTGGCCGTTCTCCTGGCGGCCGCCCAAGACCGACCCGAGGTAACAACCAATGGCAGGACACAGTAAATGGGCCAACATCCAGCACCGCAAGGGGCGCCAGGATGAAAAGCGCGGCAAGATCTTCTCCCGCCTGGCCAAGGAGATCACCGTGGCCGCCAAGCTGGGCGGCGGCGATGCCAACTTCAACCCGCGCCTGCGCGGCGCCATCGACAAGGCCAAGGCCGAGAACATGCCCAACGACAACATCGACCGGGCGGTGAAGAAGGGCACCGGCGAGCTGGAGGGCGTGAGCTACGAGGAAGTCCGTTACGAAGGCTACGGCCCCGGCGGCGCGCCGGTGATCGTCGATTGCCTGACCGACAACAAGACCCGCACCGTGGCCGACGTGCGCCACGCCTTCTCCAAGAACGGCGGCAACCTGGGCACCGACGGCTCGGTGGCCTTCCTGTTCAAACATTGCGGCCAGATCATCCTGGCCCCCGGCGCGGGCGAGGACCAGGTCATGGAGATCGCCCTGGAGGCCGGCGCCGAGGACGTGGTGGCCAACGAGGACGGCTCCATCGAAGTCATCACCGCCCCCTACAACGACGTCACCACCGTCAAGGAGGCCCTGGAAAAGGCCGGCCTCAAGGCCGAATTCGCCGAGACGGTGATGAAGCCCCTGAACGAAACCGACGTCGCCGGCGACGACGCGGTGAAATTCCAGAAGATGCTGGACATGCTGGACAACCTGGACGACGTGCAGGAGGTCTATACGGCGGCCATCCTGCCGGATGAGTGAGGCGAGAGGCGTGAGGGGTGAGGCGTAAACACCACGATTTGCAGGCGTGGCAGCTTTCCATTCAGTTGGTGAAGCGCATCTACGGGCTGACAGCCAACTATCCATCGACGGAAACCTATGGCCTGGTCTCACAGATGCGTCGGGCGGCCGTCTCCGTTCCCAGCAACATCGCCGAAGGGGCAGCCCGCGAATCAGCTCGTGAAATGTCCCAGTTTCTGGTGATTGCCAGAGGCTCACTCAGTGAACTGGAAACCCAGCTACGTATCAGCGAGGAGCTGGGTTTCCGCAAGCCCGACCCTGCACTGTCTGAACTACTCGACCGGGTCTTTGGCCTTATTGGCGGCCTGATACGCTCGCTCCGTGCGAAGCCGCGCGATGCCTGACGCCTCACGCCTCACACCTCACGCATCACGCCTCCGCATCCTGGGGCTGGACCCCGGCCTGCGCGTCACCGGCTACGGCGTCATCGACAAGGACGGCCAGCGGCTGACCTACGTGGCCAGCGGCGTGGTGAAGACCAAGGATGGCGAACTCCCCGGCCGCATCGCGACGATCTTCGCCGGCGTCGGCGAGGTGGTGAGCCAGTTCCAGCCCGACACCAGCGCGGTGGAAAAGGTGTTCGTCAACGTCAACCCCCAGTCCACCCTGCTGCTGGGCCAGGCCCGGGGGGCAGCCATCGCCGCCCTAACGAACGCCGGCCAGCCGGTGTTCGAATACACAGCCCTGCAGGTCAAGCAGGCAGTGGTGGGCAACGGCCACGCCGACAAGCAGCAGGTGATGCACATGGTGAAGCGGCTCCTCAATCTGGAAGGCGACCCCAGCGCCGACGCCGCCGACGCCCTGGCCTGCGCCATCTGCCACGCCCACGGCGGCCTGGGCCTGGGCGCCCTGGCCACCGCCGGGCGGCGGGTGCGGGCGGGGAGGGTGCTGTGAACAAGTCCACCGCCATCCCGCTGGAACCCACTCCGGCGGCCCTGGCCAACCCGGCCAAACGCTACCTGCTGGCCACCCGCCCGGCCTTCCTCAGCATCACCCTGGCCGGCTGCCTGCTGGGCTTCGCCACCACCTGGCATGCCGGTCTGCCCTTCGACGCCCCAGCCGCCGCCGCGACTCTGATCCTGGCCTTGCTGGCCCACGCCGGGGTGAACGTGCTCAACGACTACTACGACCACCTGAACGGCACCGACGCGGCCAACACCGACCGGCTGTTTCCCTACACCGGCGGCTCGCGTTTCATTCAGAACGGCGTCTTCACGCCCCGCCAGACCCTGGCCTTCGGGCTCGCCCTGTTCGCCGCCGTCATCGCCGGCGGCCTCTGGCTCATGGCCCGCTCGGGCCCCGGCCTGTTCTGGATCGGCCTAGCGGGACTGGCCATCGGCTGGGCCTACTCCGCCCCGCCGCTGAAGCTCAACAGCCGGGGCCTGGGCGAACTGTGCGTGGCGACGGGCTTCCTGCTCGTCGTCGTCGGGGCGGACTACGTCCAGCGCGGCGCCTTCGACCCGCTGCCCTGGCTGGCCGGCCTGCCCTACGCCCTGCTCACCACCAACATCCTGTACATCAACCAGTTCCCCGACCGGCAGGCGGACCTGGCCGCCGGCAAGCGCCACTGGGTCGCCCGCCTGGCTCCCGAACAGGCCGCCCACGGCTACGGCTTCCTGCTGCTGCTGGCGGCGGCCTGGCTGGTGGGCATCAGCGCCGCCGGCCGCCTGCCCCCGCCGGCCCTCGTTGCCCTGCTGGGCATGCTCCCCGCCCTGGCGGCCGGCCGGGAACTGCGCGCCCATGCCGCCCAGCCCGCCGCCCTGGCGCCCGCCATCCGCAAAACCATCGCCGCCGCCCACCTGCACGCCCTGCTGTTGGCCGGGGTGCTGACCTTTTGGAGCGCCCCATGATCGGCAGACTCAGCGGCCGCCTGCTGGAAAAGCATCCGCCGCAAATCCTGGTGGACGTGCAGGGCGTGGGCTACGAACTGGACGTGCCCATGAGCACCCTCTACCACCTGCCCGCCGTGGGGGAGGCGGTGACCCTGCACACTCATTTCGTGGTGCGCGAGGACGCCCAGCTGCTGTACGGCTTCCTCACCACCGCCGAGCGCGACGCCTTCCGGCAACTGCTGCGCATCAGTGGCGTCGGCCCCAAACTGGCCCTGGCGGTGCTCTCCGGCATGAGCGTGGACGAACTGGCCCAGACCGTGGCCTTGCAGGACGCCGCGCGCCTGGCGCGGGTGCCCGGCATCGGCAAGAAAACCGCCGAGCGCCTGCTGCTGGAACTCAAGGGCAAGCTGGCCGACGCCCTGCCCACCGTGGCCGGTGGCGCCCCCACCCCCGCCGGCATCCAGGCCGACGCCCTGCACGCCCTGCTGGCCCTGGGCTATTCCGACAAGGAAGCCGGGCCGGTCATCAAGCAACTGCCCGAAGGCCTGGTGCTGGAAGAGGCCATCCGGCAGGCGCTGAAGGTGCTGGCGAAGAAGTAACCCCGTTTTTCTGAAGCACGTTCGTTGACGGCATAGGGTCAGGAGCGGACTGACGCAACCCAAGTTGGGTGGAAAAGCGCAGCGCCTTCCGCCCTACGCGTGCCACCATCCAACCGCGTCACGTCTCGACGCAGGGCTTGTCGCACGGGGAATGCAGCGCGGAAGTGGCGGCCGAATATACGGCCAGTCGGAAAAAAGCCCGCGTAGGGCGGGCTTCGGTGTCGGGCGAGGTACTCAGTGCCGCTTGCGCAAGCTGGCCAAGCCAGCCAGCCCCAGGCCGAGCAGAGCCAAGCTTCCGGGTTCCGGAACCCTGGCCGTTTCGGTGATCGTCATGATCGCCGCGGTGTCGTTGCAGCCGATAACACCGGCGCAATACTGCCCCGGACCGACAAACGCTGATGCCCAGAAGAAACCGAAGTATCCCTCTGCATTGTTGAAGTTGACAGCGGGGTCGCCCAGAGGATCGATGATCGAGACAGAAAGCACCGTCACGTTGGCCGGAAGTACGATCGAGTCGAAATCCGATAGCGAAAAGGTGGTGTCGGCCGAGATCAGCGCCGGAACGGTCAGAACGAAGTCGGGCAAGCCGTCCGCGTCGGTGCTGTTCAGCTCATACTGGAGAGCCGCGTGAGCCGAGCCGCACGTGGCCAACGCCGCGATGGTGCTGATGGTGGCGAGCAATGTCTTCATGTTACGGGCTCCTTGGTTGAAACGCCTGGTGTATGACTTGGATCACGCTGCCGATGTGCCCCGTGGTTCGTTGCATGGCTCGGCCAAGTAGGCTGCACGAAACATGCCAATTACGAGCAGCATCCATAAAAACAATAGCTTGGAGTTCAGCAGAGGGATTCCATAACGACGCGCCCTGTAATTTGTAAAGTCTTTCGACAGGGACCGGCGAGAGCGGTGCGAAACGCCTTCCGCCTGCATATGTATTGAAAAAGGTGTATTGAAAAGGGGCCGGGGACGGTTTTACTCCGCCCCTACTCTTCGACCTCGTGCTGGCCGGCTCCTTTGGCCGAGAAGCCGCCCCCAAGAAAAGTCACCCCTTCCCGCGATCTTTCGGGCTGCTCCATGCGTGCTACACTGATCCCGTGTTCCACAACACCCGAGGACGCCCATGGCCAACCTCACCCTGAGCATCGACGACGCGTTGCTGAAGCAAAGCCGCATCTACGCCATCCAGCACGACACCTCGGTGAACGCCCTGGTGCGGGAGTATCTCGAAGGTCTGGTGTTCGGGACGAAAGACGCGGAGCTGGCGGAACGTCTGCGGGTGGTTGAGAACATCGACCGTCTGGCGCGCCAGATCGAAGAGCAGGGCCTGATCACCGGCGACTGGAAGTGGAACCGCGACGAGGTCTATGAGGAGCGCTTCGCACGTTGGGATAAGAAGTGAGGGCGTTCTTCGATACCAATGTGTTGGTCTATCGGGTGGATAGCCGGGAGCCGGACAAGCGCGAGGTGGCTAAGCGGCTGTTCGACCAAGCCCTGGCGGCGGGGCTGGCGGTGCTGAGCACCCAGACCTTACAGGAGTTCTACAATGCCGCCACGCGCAAGCTGGGCATACCGCTGGCCATCGCCAGAATCCTCGCCGGGGAATACAGCCATGCGCCCGTGGTGACCTTGTCGCCGACGCTGATCCTCGCCGCCATGGATCGCCACGCCGCCGGCCAGTTCTCTTTCCGGGATGCACTGATCGTCGAGGCCGCCCTGGCTGGCGGGGCCGAAGTGCTGTACACCGAGGACATGCAGGATGGCCAGACGCCGGACGGCCTGACCATCCGCAACCCCTTTCTGAACGCCTGACGCCATGCTCGAACCCGACCGCCTCATCTCCCCCGCCCCGGCCACCCGCGAGGAGGAGGCCTTCGAGCGCGCCCTGCGTCCGCAGCGCCTCGCCGAGTACGTGGGCCAGGCGCGGGCGCGGGAGCAGCTGGACATCTTCATCAGCGCCGCCCGCAAGCGCGGCGAGGCCCTCGACCACGCCCTGCTGTTCGGTCCGCCGGGCCTGGGCAAGACCACCCTGGCGCACATCATCGCCCGCGAGATGGGCGTCAACCTGCGCCAGACCTCGGGGCCGGTGCTGGAGCGGGCCGGCGACCTGGCGGCCCTGCTGACCAACCTGGAGCCCAACGACGTCCTGTTCATCGATGAGATCCATCGTCTGAGCCCGGTGGTGGAGGAAATCCTTTATCCCGCCCTGGAGGACTTCCAGCTCGACATCATGATCGGCGAGGGTCCGGCGGCCCGCTCGGTGAAGCTGGATCTGCCGCCCTTCACCCTGGTCGGCGCCACCA
>DEQR01000079.1:0-33616 GCA_002360535.1 Thiobacillus sp. UBA3361 | reverse complement strand
ACCAACCCGCTGCGCGACCGCTTCGGCATCGTCGCCCGGCTGGAGTTCTACACCCCCGAGGAGCTGACCCACATCGTCACCCGCTCGGCGCGGCTGCTGAACATCGAGACCTCGCCCGAAGGCGCCCTGGAGATCGCGCGCCGCTCCCGGGGCACGCCGCGCATCGCCAACCGGCTACTCAGAAGGGTGCGCGACTACGCCGAGGTGCGGGCCGATGGCCGGGTGGACAACCAGGTGGCCGATCTGGCCCTGCGCATGCTGGAGGTGGACGTCGCCGGACTGGACGTGATGGACCGCAAGCTGTTGGGTGCCATCCTGGAAAAATTCGCCGGTGGCCCGGTGGGCCTGGAAAACCTGGCCGCCGCCATCGGCGAGGCGGCCGACACCATCGAGGAGGTGCTGGAGCCCTATCTCATCCAGCAGGGCTTCCTGGCCCGCACGCCGCGCGGCCGGGTGGCCGCGCCCCTGGCCTGGCGGCACTTCGGTCTGGCCACGCCGGCGCGGTTGCAGAACCAGGAATTGTTCGAGTAATCCCCGCCGCCGCCCGTTGGCCCTAACCGGGTTGGTGGCGACCACGCGCGCCGGGGAACTAAGTTGACCGAATGCAGCCCGATGCCATCAGCATGAGCGACACCCCTTCACAGCCCGGTTTCAGCTGGCCGGTGCGGGTCTATTGGGAAGACACCGACGCCGGCGGCGTGGTCTATTACGCCAATTACCTGCGCTTCCTGGAGCGGGCGCGTTCCGAATGGCTGCGCGCCCTGGGCGTGGAGCAGACCGAGCTGGCCGACCGGGACGGCGTCCTGTTCGTGGTGCGGCGGGTGGAGGCGGACTACCTGCGCCCGGCCCGATACAACGACCTGCTGCGGGTGGTCTGCCGCCTGGAGGAGGTGGGCCGGGCGAGCCTGGAAATGCTTCAGGAAATCCGCCGGGATGCCGATGTGCTGCTGCAGGCGCGGGTGAAATTGGCTTGCGTGCGGGTTGGCGACTTCAAGCCGGCTAAAATCCCGGAGCACGTCAACCAACGGATCGCGAACTGAATGGAACTCAGCCAAGACCTCTCCCTGCTCACTCTGGTGCTGGAAGCCAGTTGGGTGGTCAAGATCATCATGCTGCTGCTGTTGCTGGCCTCCCTGGCCTCTTGGTGGCTGATCTTCTACAAGTATGTGGAGCTGTGGCGCGAGCGGCGGCGCATGCAGTCCTTCGAGGCCGCCTTCTGGAAACCCGACGAGGACCTGCGCGCCCTGTTCAAGAAGATCACCGAGGCCAAGGACAAATCCGGCCTGGAGGAGGTGTTCCGCATGGGCTACACCGCCTACCGCAGCCTCATCGCCCAGCCCGGCGCTGACCCCCAGGCGGTGCTGGAGAGCGCCCGGCGGGCCATGCGCGCCGCCTACCAGCGCGAGGTGGACCAGCTGGAGTCCTACCTGCCCTTCCTGGCCACGGTGGGTTCCGTCTCCCCCTACGTGGGCCTGCTGGGCACCGTGTGGGGCATCATGAATTCCTTCCGCGCCCTGTCCAATGTCGCCCAGGCCTCCCTGGCGCACGTGGCGCCGGGTATCGCCGAGGCCCTCATCGCCACCGCCATCGGTCTGTTCGCCGCCATCCCGGCGGTGGTCGCCTACAACCGCTTCACCCATGACGTGGATCGCCTGGCCAACCGGCTGGAGGTGTTCATGGAAGAGTTTTCCATCATCCTGCAACGCAAGCTCCACTGAGGGGCCGGGAACGAGTCATGCGCCGCGGCCGTAAAACCATCGCCCAGATCAACGTCGTCCCGTACATCGACGTCATGTTGGTGTTGCTGATCATCTTCATGGTGACGGCGCCGTTCATCAGCCCGAATCAGGTGGAGTTGCCCAGTGTCTCCAAGTCCGGGGTGGCGCCCGGCGCGCCGCTGGAGGTGATGGTGCGCGCGGATGGCTCACTGCTGCTGCGCGATCGGGGCGACTCCGAGATCGAGCAGGCCGTGGCCCGCGAGCGCCTCGCCGAGGCCATCGCCCCCTACCTCAAGGCCCGGCCGGAGCGTCCGGTGGTGATCTCCGCCGACAAGGACGTGCGCTACGACGTGGTCATGCACACCATGGATGTGTTGCAGCGCAGCGGCGCTGCCCGCGTCGGGCTGCTGGTCAAGCCGGCGGAGGCCGCTGCCCAGCCATGATCGCGCCCAGTCCGTTGCAGGGGTTCAGCGCCGGTGCATTGGCGCTGCTCATGCATGGACTGTTTCTCACCGCCCTGGTGTTCAGCGTCTCCTGGAAGGCATTGCCGGAAATGCCTGTGTACGCCGATTTGTGGAACGCCCTGCCGCCGTTGGCCGGTTCGGAGGCCGATGTGCCCAGCGACGCGCAGCCGCCCGTTCCGCCGCTTATGCCGGAAATGCCGCCGCCCCCGCCGCGCGCGGCTCCCATCCCCGAGCTTCAGCCCGCGCCGCCGCCCCCCAGGACCGCCCCCGCGCCGCCGCCGGCGGCGAAGCCCGACATCGTCCTGGAGGCGGACGCCAAAGCCAGGGAGGAAGCTCGCCGAAAGGAGGAGGCCCAGCGCCAGGAACAACAGGCACGCCAGGTGGCGGAGGAGACGCGCCGCAGGGAAGAGGCGCGCCAACTGGCCCAGCAGCACCAGCAGGAGGAATTGCGGCTGGCCGAGGAACAGTTGCGCCAGGAATCCGCGCGCCGCGCCGATGCGACGCGCCGCGAGGCCCTGGAACAGGCCCGGCGGGAACTGGACGCGGAAATGGCGCGGCAGGCCCAGGCCGATCTGGCGCGGGAGAGCGCGCAAATCCGTAGGACTCAGGATCGCATCGTCCTGTCGGCCCGTGTGCGCACGATTCTGGAGTACCAGGAACGGATTCGTCGGAAAATCCAGAGCGTCATGACCCGCTGCGACCAGGTGCCGGGCAATCCTGAAGTGGTCTATAAGGTGCAGCTGCTGCCTACCGGAGAGGTCCTGCGCATGCACATGGAGCGCTCTAGCGGCAACGCCATCTGCGATCAGTTGGTGGAGCGGGCCATCCTCAAGGCCTCGCCGCTGCCCCTGCCGGTGGACAAGGAGGCCGCGCGCGATTTCCTGCGCGAGCCCCTGGAGCTGAAGTCGCGTCCCAACGAGGACCCCGCCACCGAGGCCCGCGGTTGAGCCGGTATAATCCCCTGCCATGATACGGAAGCACGCCTGATGTCGATCCAGCGTCTGTTCATTCCCTTCGTCCTGATGTGGTGCGGTCTCGCCGCGGCCTTGCCGGCGCGTGCCGCCATGACCATCGAGATCGTCGGCGCCGCCGCCAACCGCATCCCGGTGGCTGTGGTGCCCTTCGAGGTCAAGACGGTGGGCGCGGCGGCGGACCCCGCCGAGGTGGTGGCGGACGATCTGGGCCGCAGCGGGCGCATGCGCATCATCGGCGGCCGCCAGCTGCCCGCCCAGCCCAGCCAGCCTGAGCAGGTGGACCATGGCCAGTGGCGCGCGGCCGGCGCGGATGCCCTGTTGTTCGGGCAGGTGCTGCCGGCCAGCGACGGGCGCGTGGAGTTGCGCTTCTGGCTGGTGGATGTAATCCGCCAGAACACCCTGGCCGCTATGAGCCTGCTGGTGCACCCCAGCGGCATGCGGCCGGCGGCGCACCGCATCGCCGACATCGTGCACGAGAAGCTGAT
The DNA here is from genome assembly GCA_002360535.1 of Thiobacillus sp. UBA3361. Classification (GTDB taxonomy): domain Bacteria; phylum Pseudomonadota; class Gammaproteobacteria; order Burkholderiales; family Thiobacillaceae; genus UBA3361. The sequence continues at coordinate 29,975 of DEQR01000079.1, read as the reverse complement.
CGGCGAGCCCGGCGCCTACAGCGGCCGCATCGCCTACATCGTCAAGCACGCCGGTGCCTACGAGTTGCAGGTGGCCGACGCGGACAGCCAGAACGCCTACACCGTCGCCCGTTCCCGCGAGCCCATCATTTCCCCGGCCTGGTCGCCGGACGGCAGCCGGTTGGCCTATGTCTCTTTCGAACACAAGAAGCCGGTGGTGTATGTGCAGCGCTTGGTGGACGGCCAGCGCACCGCGGTGGCCATGTACCGGGGCTCCAACTCCGCGCCGGCCTGGTCGCCGGACGGCGGCCGGCTGGCAGTGGCTCTGTCCAAGGACGAGACGTCCCAGCTCTATCTCATCGATGCCAATGGCGGCACGCCGCAGCGCATCACCTACGGCGGCGCCCTGGACACGGAGCCGATCTTCAGCCGGGACGGTAATTGGCTGTACTTCACCTCGGACCGGGGCGGCAGCCCGCAGATCTACCGTGCGACGGTCAACGGCGGTTCGCCGCAGCGGGTGACCTTCGATGGGGGTTACAATGTGTCGCCGGCCCTGTCCCCCGACGGCAAGCTGATGGCCTTCGTGCACCGTCGCGAGGGTCGATTCCACATCGCGGTCATGGAACTGGAATCGGGGCAGACGCGAGTGCTGACGGATACCAGCCTGGACGAGTCGCCCAGCTTCGCGCCCAACGGCCGGAGCATTCTGTATGCGACCCTGGTCAATGGCCGGGGTGTGCTGGCGACCGTGAGCGTGGATGGGAGTATTCGCCAACGCCTCTCCCAGAGCGGCGACTTACGGGAGCCGGTATGGGGGCCATGAGAGGTCACTGCCGGATAGGGTGTCCCCAAGTGGCGCAACAGGCAGCCGCAGGCGGATTGAGAAATCGAGACGGAGCAGAGAATGAACAAGCAACTGGTATTGTGGATCGCGGTCAGTGGTCTGGTGGCGGGATGCGCGGGTTTGACCGGCGATGAAGCCCCCGTGGAGGATCGCATGGGCGGTGGACGTGCCACCCCGTCCGGCGTGGACATCGTCGAGGCCGGCTCGTCCGGGACTCGGGCGGCCGCTGCGGGCGAGGCCAAGCCCGGCAGCCGTGCCGGGGATGGTGCCGGCATGAGCACCCAGGGCATGAAGTCCACGCAGATTACCGAGTCGGGCCAGGCGGCGGCCGGGCAGTCTCAGGGCGGCGGTGTCGAAACCCGTGCCATGCCCAGCCATTTGGCGGGTAGTGGCCAGATACAGGGTGGCGGTCAGGTCGCTGGCGGTGGCAGCGGGCCCGCCGGCGTGGCGGAAGGCGTGCATGGCGGCGGCAAGGACGGCGCCTCCAGCCTGGGCGAGGGTATGGACTTGAACAGCCCCGGCAGCATCCTGGCGAAGCGGGTCATTTATTTCGACTACGATAGCTCGGCCTTGCGCGACGAGTTCCGGACCCTGCTGGAGGCCCATGCCACCTACCTGAAGGCCCACCGCTCCAGCAAGGTGCTGTTGCAGGGCCATGCGGACGAGCGTGGCAGCCGGGAATACAACCTGGCCCTGGGCCAGCGGCGCGCGGAAGGTGTGCAGCAGGCCTTTGCCCTGCTGGGTGTGGACACCGCCCAGATGGAAGCGGTCAGCCTGGGCGAGGAGAAACCCGCGGCGGAAGGGCATGACGAGTCTGCCTGGGCACTGAACCGCCGCACCGAGATACTCTATCAAGGCGAATGAAACGCTTACTTATTGCCTTTGCCCTGACTGCCGGCGCCGCCGCACCGGCACTGGGGGACGAGGCTGACCTCACCCGCCGCATTGCCCAGGCCCAATCGGAACTGGCTGCCGTCGATCAGCGCCTGGACCGCTTGGAGGCCCAGTTGCAGAACCAGGGCCTCATTGGGTTGCTGAACCAGATCAACGCCCTGAAGCAGGAAACGGCCCGCCTGCGCGGCGTGCAGGAGGAGCAGGCGCACCAACTCGCTCAGGCGGAACAACGCCAGAAGACCCTGTACGCGGACTTGGACGAGCGCATGAAGGAGTTGGCCGGACACGTCGCCGAACTGCGCGCGGCCTTGCAGGCCAGCCAGGCGGCGAACCCATCCCGGCCCCCTCCGGCCGAGTCCGTGCGCCTGCAACCCGCCAAGAGCCTGAGCGGGGTGAGCGAGGCGGCACCGGAGCCGGTTACGGACGTGGATACCCGTTCCTACGATGCCGCCCTGAGCCAGTTCAAGGCGGGGGATTATCAGGGTGCGGTGAAATCGTTCCAGACCTTTTACGGCAAGCACGCCGCCAGCCAACTGGCGCCCAACGCCCTGTACTGGATGGGGCTGGCCTACGCGGTCCAAGGCGACTACGGCAAGGCTGCGGCGGCCTATGAAAAACTGATCGCCGAGCATGCCACCAGCAGTAAGGTGCCCGATGCCATGGTCAGTCTGGGGCGCGCGTTCTTGCAAATGGGCGACCCGGCTGCGGCGCGTGCCCAACTGGAGGGCGTGGTCAGCAAGTATCCCACCAGCCGGTCGGCCGAGACGGCGCGCAAACTCCTCTCCACTTTCGAGTGATCTTGTCGGCAAGCCGGCTGCGTATCACCGAGATCTTCTTCTCCCTGCAGGGGGAGGCCAGCCGGGTAGGCCTGCCCACGGTTTTCGTCCGGTTGACAGGTTGTCCTCTGCGCTGCACTTATTGCGATACCGACTACGCTTTCCAGGGCGGTGAGTGGCTGGAAATGGACGACATCCTGGACCGGGTGGCCCGCTATCCCTCCCGCCATGTCACCGTGACCGGCGGCGAGCCGCTGGCCCAGAGGGCTTGCCACGCACTTCTGAGCGCCCTGTGCGACAGGGGGCTCGAGGTCTCCCTGGAAACCGGCGGCGCCCTGGATATCGGCGAGGTCGATGCCCGCGTGGCGCGGATCGTGGACCTGAAGGCGCCCGGCTCGGGCGAGGCGGAGCGCAACCTGTGGTCGAACCTGGACTGCCTCGGTCCGCGGGATGAGGTGAAGATGGTCCTCCGCGACGAGGCGGATTATGTCTGGGCCAGGTCGGTGCTGGCCGAACATCGGCTTGCGCAACGCTGCGCCGTCCTGCTGTCCCCGGTCTGGGGAAACCTGGATGCGGCACGTCTGGCCGAATGGATACTGCGAGATGGTTTGCCCGTGCGCATGCAAGTGCAGCTGCACAAGCTCCTCTGGGGCGGGGGGGCAGGGCGGTGAAGCGTGCGGTGGTACTGCTCTCGGGCGGGCTGGATTCGGCCACCGCCCTGGCGTCGGCGGTGGCCGAAGGCTGGCACTGCCATGCCCTGAGCGTGGATTACGGCCAGCGCCATGGCGCGGAACTCGCCGCCGCCGGTCGGGTGGCCCGGCAACTCGGTGCGGCGGAGCATCGGGTGGTGCATCTCGACATGGGCCAGTTCGGGGGGTCCGCCCTCACGGACAGCCGCATCCCGGTGCCGGACACCCCCACCGATGGTATTCCGGTCACCTACGTGCCCGCCCGCAATACCGTGATGCTGGCCCTGGCCCTGGCCTGGGCGGAGACCCTGGACGCGGAGGCGATCTACATCGGCGTCAACGCGGTGGACTATTCCGGCTACCCTGATTGCCGGCCGGAGTTCATTCAGGCCTTTCAGCACTTGGCCAACTTGGCCACGAAACGGACCATCGAGGGACGGCCCATCCGTATCGAGGTCCCCCTGCTGCGACTGACCAAGGCCGAGATCATCCGCATGGGGGTCAAACTGGGGGTGGATTACGCGCAAACCGTCTCCTGCTACCGTGCCGATGCCAGTGGTGCCGCCTGTGGCAGTTGCGATGCCTGCCGCCTGCGCCGCGAGGGGTTCCGGGCCGCGGGGGTGGCCGATCCGACACGCTACGGCGGCGATGCATTGGCACGGGAGGCCTGCGGTCTATAATCCGCCGGATAACCTCAACCCGAATCTTCCCACCTACAACATTAATCAAATGGATAGCACCCCCACATACGACGTTGCGAATTTGGTCGCCTGGCTTGGTTTCCTGCTGGCCTTCATCTTTGGCTATGTGGCCAACAAGACGAGTTTCTGCACCATGGGCGCTGTGTCGGATGTGGTCAACATGGGCGACTGGGGCCGCATGCGCGCCTGGCTCTTGGGTATCGCGATCGCCATTCTGGGCACCGCGGTACTGGTCTATCTGGGCGACCTGAGGGTTTCCGAAACTTACTACACACGCGGTCCGTTCCACTGGCTGGCCTTCCTGGTCGGTGGACTGACGTTCGGCATCGGCATGACGTTGGGCTCCGGCTGCGGGCAGCGGACCCTGGTGCGCCTGGGTGGCGGCAACCTGAAGTCCGTGGTGGTCTTCCTGTTTATGGGCTATTTCGCCCTGGTGAGCATGAACGGCATCCTGCGGGTTTTCACCGACACTTTCCTGCGGGCTGATATCTTCACCCTCTATCTGGGCAGCGACCAAAGCCTGCCGTCCGTCCTCGGCTATTCGGGGGGCATGTCCCACCTCGTGGTGGCCGGGGTATTGGCGCTGGCCATCATCGTGTTCGTCTTCGCCAGTAAGGAATTCCGCAGCAGCGCCGATAACATGCTTGCCGGTGCGGTTGTTGGCCTGGTGGTCGCCGCCGGCTGGTATGTGACCGCCAAGCTGGGGTATCAGGAGGACCCGGAGACGATGGAAATGGTGTACATGGGAACCGCATCCAAACTGGCCGAGTCCATGACTTTCGTGGGACCCTTGGCGAACACCATGGATTTATGGGCGTACTGGACCGACAAGACGATGAATTTCGGCATCGCCACGGTGTTCGGCGTGGTCATCGGCTCGTTCATCTACTCGGTGTTCAACAAGTCCTTCCGCTGGGAATACTTCACCTCGCCCCAGGACATGTTTCGGCATCTCATCGGCGCAGCCCTGATGGGTTATGGTGGCGTGACCGCCTTGGGCTGCACGATCGGCCAGGGTGTGACGGGTGTATCGACGTTGGCACTTGGGTCATTCGTGGCGCTGTTCGGTATCATCGCCGGTGCGGCGGCCACCATGAAAATTCAGTATTATTTGCTAATGCGAGACGCCTAGTCCTAATCCACCATGCCAGGTCTGGGGATTTGGGGTAGAAAGAGCGATGCGAGGCGTTTGGCTGATTGTGGGCAAAGGACAATAGATGCGTAAATTTCTGGCCGCATGTGTGTTGGGACTTGCCGGCTTGGCCGCCCAGCCGGTGGTTCAGGCGGCGGACTCGACCAAGGCCATCAATTTCGAGTTGACCGACATCCAGGGCAGGAACATCCGTCTTTCGGATTTCAAGGGCAAATGGGTGTTGGTGAGTTTTTGGGCGCCCTGGTGTCCCCTGTGCTGGGTGGAGGTGCCCACACTCAACGAGTTGAACAAGCGCAAGGATTTCGTGGTCATCGGCATCGGCCTGGACTATGGGCCTGACGAGAACGTGGTGCGCGACACGGCCCAGCGGCACAACCTGGACTTCTATGCCATTGTCGCCGGCGGCGCACGCCGGAATCCCGACAGTCCTTTCCGCCAAGTGGGTCCAGTCGATTTCTATCCCACTTCCTATGTCTATGATCCGAACGGCGAGATCGTCATGTTCATTCCCGGCCAAGTCCGGATGAACAAGATCACTGCCTTCATGGATGCTTGGAACGAAAAGAATTCCGGCCAGTTTGCGGGTAGCGGTACCTCTTCCGGCGGCGCCAACGACATCCAGTCCGTGGATTACCAAAAATCTCGCACCAAGTCTCGTCCGAGCAAGGGCAAGACCACCACCTATTGAGACGGTTTATGCCGCCCGCGCATTGACGCGGGGCGCCGCAACACCGATAATTCGCGCTTCCCTGCGGGTCGTTAGCTCAGCTGGTAGAGCAGTGGACTTTTAATCCATTGGTCGCAGGTTCGAATCCTGCACGACCCACCACTCCCCTGGATTTGCCCGCTCTACGTCCCCGAGCCGTCGAGCGCGATACGCGCTGATGCCTCATATCGTGAGCTCGGGCCGTGATCGACTAGCACCCCGTTGTATCCCGAACGAACGCTCGAAGGCAGGTGCTAGTGTTTGGCTGCCTGGGTGTCCGTCAACGGGTAACCGGCAGTGTGCAGCAGGTTTTCCCAGGACAGGGCCTCGAAGCCCTTGTGGAAGTTGCTGCCGACCTTGATGACCGGTACCTCCAGGGCGCCGATGAGCTTCTTGAGTTCAATGGCGTCCTCCGGCACATTCTCCGGGTTCTTGGTCTGGAAGGGGATGTGGCGCTGCCCGAGGAAGTCCCTGGCCTGCTTGCATGGTACGCCGCATTCGGTGACGTACAAGATGACGGGGCTATTCTGGCGCGCCTGCTTCATGGCGTAGGACTCCTTGTCCGTTTCCACCACGTTGGCCTGGGCGCCGACGCGCTGCACCTTCTTGGTGCTGGGCGGTGGTGGCTGATCCGAATAGTGGACGGTGCCGTTGGCGTCCACCCAGCGGTAGAGCTGGGCGGCGCAGACGGCCTGCGTGGGCAGGGTCAACATCAGCAGTAGCAGAACGGACTGGGCTTTCATGTCGGCTCCCTCAAGAGTCTGCCGCGCATTCTAGCAAAAGCCGGGTTCGGGCAAGGCACGCTCAGGCCATGCCGTTGTGCCGCAGCAGGGCGTCGATGGTTGGTTCCCGGCCGCGGAAGGCCTTGAAGGATTCCAGCGCCGGCCGGCTGCCGCCCTGGGCCAGTATCTCGCTCCAGAAGCGATGCCCCACCTCGGGATTGAGCACCCCGCCGACGTGGCTGGCGGCCTCTTCCTCGAACATCCCGTAAGCGTCGGCCGACAGCACCTCCGCCCATTTGTAGCTGTAATAGCCCGCCGCGTAGCCGCCGGCGAAAATGTGGGAGAAGTTGTTGGGAAAGCGGTTGTAGGCCGGGGGGATGACCACCGCTACCCGCCTGCGCACCTCGTTGATCAGGTCGAGTGCGGTGCGTCCTCCGTCTGGATCGAAATCGTGGTGCAGGTGCATGTCGAACAGGGCGTACTCGATCTGCCGCACGGTCTGCATGCCGGCCTGGAAATTCTTGGCCGCCAGCATCTTGTCGAACAGGTCCTTGGGCAGGGGCTCGCCGCTATCGATGTGAGCGGTCATGTGCTTGAGCACGTCCCACTCCCAGCAGAAGTTCTCCATGAACTGAGACGGCATTTCCACCGCGTCCCATTCCACGCCGTTGATGCCGGACACCCCCAACTCCTCCACCTGGGTGAGCAGGTGGTGCAGGCCGTGGCCGAACTCGTGGAACAGGGTGATGACGTCGTCGTGGGTGAGCAGGGCCGCTTTGCCGCCCACGGGGCGGGGGAAATTGCAGTTCAGGTAGGCCACCGGGCCCTGGATGCCTTCGCCCTTGCGTCGCCGGGTGATGGCGTCGTCCATCCAGGCACCACCGCGCTTGGTCTCTCGGGCGTAGAGGTCCAGATAGAACCGGCCGACCAGTTGGCCGGTCTTGTCCCCGATGGCGTAGAACTTCACGTCGGGATGCCACACCGGCGCGCTGTCCTCACGAATCTCCAGTCCGTAGAGCGTCTCGATCAGCCGGAACAGGCCGGCCAGTACGCGCGGTTCCTGGAAGTACTGTTTCACCTCCTGCTCGGAGAAGGCGTAGCGCGCCTCGCGCAGCTTTTCGGAGGCAAAGGCATTGTCCCAGGCCTGCAACTCCGGCAGGCCCAGCTCTCGGGCGGCGAAGTCGCGCAATTCGCTCATGTCCTGTTCCGCGTAGGGCTTGGCGCGGGCGGCCAGCTCGTTCAGGAAATTCAGTACCTCGGCCGGCGTTTCGGCCATCTTGGGCACCAGCGAGACCATGGCGTAATCCTCGTAGTCCAGCATGCGCGCGGCCTCGCGGCGCAGCCTGAGTATCTGGCCGATGAGGGGCGTGTTGTCCAGGTTCTCCGGCCCGAACTCGGAGGCGCGGGTGGTGTAGGCGCGGTACATCTCCTCGCGCAAGGCGCGGTTGGCGCAGAACTGCATCACCGGCAGGAAGGAAGGCGCCTGAAGATTCAGACGGAACCCGCCGTGGCCGGCGGCCTCGGCCATCTCGCGGTACATCTGCTTGACGTCGTCGGGCAGGCCGTCCAGTTCGGTCTCGTCCTGGATCGCCTTGGACCAGGCATTGGTGGCGTCCAGCAGGTTCTCCTCGAACTTGGCCGACAGCTTGGCCAGTTCCTCTTGAATGGCCATGAAGCGGGGCTTCCGGTCGTCCGGCAACTCCGCGCCGCCGAGCTTGAAGTCGCGCAGTTCGTTGTCGATGATCTTCCTGCGTGCCGGGGCGAGGCCGGCGTATTCGGCGCTCTCCCGCAAGGCCCTGTAATTGCGGTACAAGCCTTCGTGTTGGCCCAGTTCCGCGTAGTACTGTGTGATTTTCGGCAGGTTACCGTTGTAGGCCTCGCGCAGTTCGGGGCCGTCGAGCACCGAATGCAGATGCGAAACCTGGCCCCAGGCGCGTGACAGCCGTTCGTTGGCGTCGTCCAGCGGGGCGATGAAGGCGTTCCAGGTCGGTGGCACCGCCGACTCGGTCAGCCGCGCGACCAGGGCACGGTTGTCGGCCAGGAGTTGATCGACGGCAGGCGCGACGTGTTCGGGTTTGATGTCCGCGTAACGCGGGAGGCCGGAGAAATCGAGCAGCGGATTCATGAGGGTCCAGGTCGTTGGGTTGGATAAGGCGACTCTTACCTATACTTGGGCCGGCGGGCAATATTTCCAGAGAGTTGACAGATGGCCATCGAGGCATACCGGGGCGTGATGCCCAAGCTGGGTCGGGATGTGTATATCCATCCCAGCGCCACGGTGATCGGCGACGTGGAACTGGGCGACGGGGTTTCCGTCTGGCCCGGTGTGGTGATCCGCGGCGACGTGAACTTCATCCGTATCGGCGCCGGCTCCAACATCCAGGACAACTCCGTGCTGCATGTGAGTCACCGCAGTCCCCAGAATCCAGACGGGGCGCCGCTGATCATCGGCGAGCGGGTCACCGTCGGACATGGGGTCATCCTGCACGGCTGCACCGTCGGCGAGGAATGTTTGATCGGCATGGGCGCCCTGGTCATGGACCGGGCCGTCATCCAGCCGCGGGTCCTGCTGGGGGCGGGCAGCCTGGTGCCGGAGGGGCGGGAGCTGGAATCGGGCTGGGTGCATCTGGGCCGGCCGACCCGCGCCCTGCGCCGGCTCAGCGATGCAGAAATAGCCGATCTGGGGCGCGGCGCGGATCGCTACATGGAGTTGGCCGCCGCCTACCGCCCGCCGGCCTGAGGCCGGCGGGTTCAGCCCGTGCGCCCGGCACGGGCGCACTCTTGTGGGTGTAAGTCCCACCGTAAGTTGATCACGGCGAACGAAGCGAAGCGCAACTGCACGAGGGTGACCGAGTGTGGGGAGGAAGCGTGGAGCGAAACTGCGAGGCGATGGACAAGAACCGGATAGAAGGCGCTGCGAAGCAGGGCGAGCGGGGGAGCTTCCGCGAAGCTCTCGTGATCAAGGCGAAGTGGCGTAACCATGTCGATGTTGGACGCCAGGCGTCAGATGTCTGCAAACGCGGAGCGGGCGGGCGTAGCGCAAGGTGAAGCCGGGTGCGATCCTGCCAGCGACGAAGCGGCCAACCCGCGACGGGACATGGAGAACACAGGGTCAGGGCTGCTTGGGGCGGCACTGACGAGAGAGAACCTGCAACATGCGTGGAAATGTGTCAAAGCCAACAAAGGTGCGGCGGGCGTGGACGGACTGGACATCGACCAGACGGCCCACTACCTCGCCACGGTGTGGCCGGCGATACGCGAACAGCTGTTGCGGGGGAAGTACCGGCCCAGTTCGGTACGACGGGTACCTGTTGGGATGGAAAGCCTACTTCGGACTGGCGCAAACGCCAAAGGTCTGGCGGACGCTGGACGAAAGGCTGCGGCACCGACTGCGGGCGATCCAACTCAAGCACTGGAGGCGGGGTAGCACGATCCACCGGGAACTGATCAACCTCGGCGCGGCGGAGCAGGTGGCGAAGCGGGTGGCAGGAAACTCCCGCAGCGGGTGACGAAACAGCGATGGCGACATCAAACGGGTGCTAACTATCGCCTATTTCGACAAGCTCGGCGTGTCCCGGCTCTCATGACCTCAACTACTCGAACCGCCCGGTGCGGTCCCGCATGCCGGGTGGTGTGGGAGGGGTCGGTCAGGTAATCTGGCCGACCCTATCCCGATTTCCGCACAGGAGGTCGAAATGCTCGTGCTGTTCACCGATTTCGGCTGGCAGGATCCCTATGTGGGGCAGATGAAGGCCCAACTCGCCCAGGCAGCGCCCAGGGTGCCGGTGATCGACCTGCTGCATGCCGTGCCCGATTTCAACCCTCACGCCGGGGCGCATTTGCTGGATGCCCTGGCGCAGCGCTTTCCGGGCGGCAGCGTCTTCCTGTGCGTGGTGGATCCGGGGGTGGGCGGCCCCCGTCGCGGCGCGGTGCTGGAAGCGGACGGGCGATGGTACGTGGGGCCCGACAACGGCCTTCTGTCCGTTGTCGCGGCCCGTGCCGGCCAAGTGCGCACCTGGCGCATCACCTGGCAGCCGGATGACCTGTCGGCCACATTCCACGGCCGCGACCTGTTTGCCCCGCTGGCCGGCGGCATCGCGGCCGGCGGATTCCCGGGCGAACAGTTTGCCGAGGTAGGGGGCCTGGAGGTGAATTTCGACGCCGCCGACCTGCCGCGGGTGCTCTATATCGACCACTACGGCAATGCCTGGACCGGCCTGCGCGGTGGGCTCATGACCGGTGAGACGGAACTGGAGATCAAGGGCACGCGCCTGCCTTACCGCAGGACGTTTTCCGAGGCGGGAAAAGGCGAGGCATTCTGGTACGTCAACAGCGCCGGCTTGGTGGAGATCGCCGCCAACCGGGCCAGCGCCGCGGAGACGCTGGGGTTGAAGGTGGGAGACGTGGTCAGGTTGCCTGCCTCGTCCGAGAACCGTTTGCATTAGGCCACCAGCTGCCGCTACGCTGCACTGCCCTTTGATGGGCAGCATCGCCGTTTACCCCACCGACAGATAGGAGACTCCATGTATCGACTCGCCTTGGGTTTCGCCCTCGCAGCCACCGTCCAGGCCGCCAATGCGGCCTGCATTCCCATATTGGGCACGGTCCAGACCGATCCGGATGAGACTTGCAAGATCCAGGACTACTACGACGATCCGATATTTCTTGGCGCGCCCAACTGCTTCCGGGTCACCATGAAGCTGGCCGGCATCCTGCCCGCCACTGGCTACGCCGGCCTGACCATGGAACCCGGCCCGCAGGTGGTGCAGGATTTCCGCCAGGTGCTGACCGCCCGTTCTACCTTCAGCCTGGCCGGTACCCGCGTCTATACGGCGGAGGTGCTGGTGCAGAGTGGTGGCTTTGTCACCGAGCAGAGCATCATCACCGGTACCGACGGGCGTGGCCTGTTCAGGAACGTCACCGGTGGCTTCACGGTGCTCGGCAACAGTATTGGCCAGCCTGCCCAGGTGCGCGGCCAGTTGTGTACCCCTTGAGCGTTTGCGGTCAGATGGCGCCCGCCGCCCGGCCTGTCCTGGCGATGGGCTTCAAGCTGGGCGGTCAGGGTTGCACGAACCGGTGGACGGTGGCGGGGGTACGACCAGGTTGATGGGCCGTCCCGCCACGAAGGACTCCAACACGCGGATCAATTGCTCCCCCAGGCCTTGCATGGCTTCCCTCCCGGCCCAGGCGACATGCGGGGTGACGATCAGGTTGGGCAGGTCCGCGTCCAGCAGGGGGTTGCCGTCCGCGGGCGGTTCCCGCTCCAGCACATCGGTGGCGGCCCCCGCAATGCGCCGGCCTTGCAGGGCCGCAAGCAGGGCCGCCTCGTCCACCACGCCGCCGCGGGCGCAGTTGATCAGCACGGCATTGCGCTTCATACGCCCCAGTTCTCGCGGCCCGATCATCAGCCGGGTCGTGTCCGTCAGCGGCACATGCAGGCTGAGGTGGTCGGCGCGGGCCAGAACCTCGTCGAAAGGTGTGTAGCCAGGACGGGTCATGGCGGCATCCTTGTGCTCGGCCAACAGCACCTCCATACCGAAGGCCCGGCCCAGTTCCGCCACGCCGCGGCCCACGCTACCGTGGCCGAAGACGCCCAGTATCGAGCCGTGCAGGTCGTGCATCTCATGGTCGAACAGGCAGAATTGTCCGGCCCGCTGCCAAGCCCCCGCCGCCAGGGTGCGGCGCCAGGCCAAGAGGTTGCGGCGCAGGGCCAGGAGCAGCATGAACACGTGCTCAGGCACGGTGTGCAGCGCATAGTCGCGGATGTTGGTGACTGCCACGCCGCGCGCCCGGCAGGCCTCCAGATCCACGTTGTTCACCCCCGTGGCGGCCACCGCCACCAAGCGCAGCCTTGGTGCGGTGTCCAGCACGGCGGCGGTGACGGGGACCTTGTTGGTGATGGCGATGCTGGCCCGCCACAGGCGACCCCCCGCCTCCGCGGCCGGGGTCATGGGGTGCTCCACCCAGGTGTGTTCGAACCCCGGCACGGGCAGTTCGGCCAGCAGGGTGGCACGATCCAGGAATACCACATAGTGCTTCACGGCAACCTCCGGTAAGCCAGCCTGTAGTTGAGCGGGGAGCGCAGCCGCGGACTGGCGATGCGCACCTCCAGGGTCAGGGCTCGCCCATCCGGGGAGAGGCGGTAGCGGTTTTGCCGCTCCCCATCCGCGGCGACGAAATGCTGCATGAGCACGTCCCCTTCCCAGACGCAGCTGACCTTGAATCGTTCTCCATCCTCGCGCACCCAATCCACCCTGCGTCCACCCAAAGGGACGAGGAGGGGTGGCAGACCGTGCCGCAGCAGGTTCACGGTGTCGGCCTCGAAGCGGATACCGACCCGCCAGTGTACGGGATTGGGGTGCAGCAGGCGGCGGCGGGCCAGGAAACGCGCGATGAAATCCATCTCATCCTCCGCCGCATCGATGACCTCGGCCACATCGTCGCTCGCCTCGGGCATGAGCAGGTAGTCACCCTCCAGGCGCGCGTTGCCGGCCCATGCCCGCATGGGGAGGCCCAGCAGGAGGAGCAGTCCGAGTCCCGCAAACAGCGGGGGACGCGGGTCAAACGCCGGGGTCATGCTCCGATTCGCGGCCGGACAGCCGCTCAAGCACCGTCAGCACCGCCGACGAATCTGCCTCGCCGCCGCCGGCACCCACCAGGGCGTTGATCGACCGGGCTGCCAGGGCGCCGGCCTCCAGAACAGGCAGGACCTGTTCGCGCCGACGTGCGAACACCGTCAGCCGGTGGCCGGCACGGCATAGGTTGAGGGCCATCGGCCGGCCCATGGCCCCCAGACCGATGAAGCCCAGCCGGGCGGTGTCAGTGTGATCCATTGCGAAGGCGCGCCGTGCGCGGAATGGCCTGAATGGGCCGAAGGGTAGCGCAGCCCGTCCGACCCGTCATGTCGGGCCGCCCCGTTCCCGGCCGCCCGATACACGCATTGCCGCATCTGGACACATCATGACCCGGCGCAACAATCACAAGCCTGGAGGGGGCTCGCATGCCAGGCATCTTCAACAGCTATCGGCGTGACGACAACGCCGGGCATGCCGGCCGGCTATACGACCGGTTGCGACAGCATTCGGAACCGACCGGGTATTCATGGATGTCACCGGCATCGAGGCGGGGTACCGATTTCGTCGAGGACTTCGTGGGCGGCCAGGCCCGGTTGGCCAGAAAGGTCATCCCACGGTGGCGCCAAGCGGCCGCACGCTTGTTATCGGAGCAGTGCGATCCACACCGGCAGCGTGACCAGGAAGCTCAGGCTGGTCCAGCTGGCGGTCAGGGCGGCGGCGCGCACGTCCAGATTGAAGCGGTCGGCGAAGCTGGCGGCCATGAGCATGGTGGGCATGGCCACCTCCAGGATGGCGGCGGTCTGCGCGTCGTGCAGACCGCCCAGTGTCGCGCGTGACAGCCCCCAGACGATCAGGGGGGCGATGGCCAGCTTGACGGCCACGGCGGCCAGCACAGGCGGGGTGGGCCTCAGGTCGCCCCAGGGGATGGACAGGCCCAGGGTGAACAACATGATGGGGATGGTGGCCTGGCCCATGAACTTGGCCGCTTTCACCAGAGGATCGACCTCCAGGCCGGCGAAGTTGACGGCGAAGCCCAACACGAATGCCCACACCGGCGGCAGGGTGAATACGGTTCGCAGCAGGCTGTGGCCGTGTCCGCCTTCGTGGCCCAGCCGGGTGGCGATCCACACCCCCAGTGTCCACACCAGGGGGGTGGAAGCCAGCACATCGGCGAACGCCGCGTAACTGCCGCCGATGTCACCGTACAGGAAAGTGAGTGTGGGGTAGCCCATGAACAGCACGTTGCCGAAGCAGCCCGCGAGCAGGATGGCGGCGCGGGTTTCTCGGCTCAGCGCGGCACCCAGGCGGGAGCGGTAGAGCAGGGGGTACAGCAAGGCGAGGCTGACCAGGATGCCGGCGATGGTAATCGGCGGCACGGTGAGCATCTGCCGGTCGATGTGGGCCTGGGCCGACAGGGCGAACAACAGGGGCGGGGCGAACACGTCCACCACCAGGCGGTTGAGATAGACGCGCAGCTTGCCGGGCGGGAAGGCATCGGCGCGGTAGCGGGTCCACAGCCCCCCGGCGGCCACCAGCAGGGCGATGGGCAGCCAGACTTGCAACAGCAGTTGGATGAGAAAGGCGGGGGTCACTAGCCGCGATTATAGGCGCCCGGGCGGCCGGCCGCCGCCCGGCCTTCGTTCGGGGGCCAGGGCGATGGCGCGCCCGGCCCCGTGGCGCGGCGCCGGGCCGGCCTTCAGACCTTGAACCGGGTCACCGTCTCGCGCAGTTCCTTGGCCAGGCCGTTGACCTGCCTGGCGGCGTCGGCCGTCTCGCGGATGGCGGCATTGTTTTCCTCGGCCATCTGGGCGATGTGCTCCACCCCCTTGGCGATGTCCTGGGAGGCCAGCGCCTGTTCATTGAGGGCGGAGACGATCTCGTCCACCACCCCGGCCACCCGGTGGGCGTTGTCCTGGATGCCGGTGATGGAGTCGCCGGCCTGATGGGCTAGGTTCATGCCCTCCGTCACCCGTCCCACCCCCTGTTCCATTTCCGTGGCGGCCCTGTGGGCGCCGGCCTGCACCTTGCCGATCATGGCGGAGATCTGCTGGGTGGAGTTGGCGGTGCGCTCGGCCAGCTTGCGCACCTCGTCGGCCACCACGGCGAAGCCCCGTCCCTGCTCGCCGGCGCGGGCGGCCTCGATGGCGGCGTTGAGGGCCAGCAGGTTGGTCTGGTCGGCGATCTCTCGGATGACGTTGACGATGGAGGAGATCTCTTCCGAATAGCCCTCCAGCTCGCGGATGGTGGCGGCGGAGCCGTTCACCGCGTCGGCGATCTGGCGCATCTCGTTGGCCGAGGCGTGGATCACCTGCCCGCCGGATCGGGAGGCCTCGCCCGACCGGGCGGCCACGTCCAGGGCCTCCCGGGCGTTGTCCCGCACGTGGTCGATGGACACCGACATCTCTTCCACCGACGCCGCCATGCCCGAGGCGGCCTCGGATTGCACCTGGCCGGCGTGGGCTACCTGCTGGGAGGCGGCGGCCAGCCCTTCTGCCGCTTCGGTGAGGGCCTGGGCACTGTGCTTGTTGGCGCTCACCAGGTCCCGCAGGCCGACCTGCATGGCGGCCATGGCCTTCATCAGGCGGCCGATTTCGTTGTCTCCGCCCTGGGGGATGGCCTGGGTCAGGTCGCCCCGGCTGACGCCTTCGGCCACGGCCACGGCGTGGCGCAGGGGCGGAATCACCGAGCGGATCAGCCCCCAAGTGATGAAGATCGACAAGGCCAGGCCGGCCGCGACGATGACCAGGAAGAGATAGACGTTGCGCTCATAGCCCGCCTGGGCCTCGGCATAGGTCTCCTTGGCCTCGGCCGTTTCGTGGGCGACCAGCTTGTCCAGGGCGGCCAGGGCCGCCTGGCCCTGCTCCCGCTCGGCCTTGATGAATCGGGTGATGACCTCGGCGGAGAAATCATTGGCCGCCAGATGCTGGAGGGCCGTGTCGGCGTGCTTCAGCCAGTCTCCCCGCTTGGCCTTGAAGTCCTCCGCCAGGGGTTTGGCGCCCCCGTCCACGTGGTCGGCGGCGAAGTGCTGCCATTGCTCGCTGATCTCCTTGCGCCGGGCCTCGAAGCGCTCCAGGTGGGCGCCGACCGGGTGGTCGTGGATGGCCGAGAGGGGGTTGCCGGGGTCGTGCTGGAAGGCCAGGATGATCTCCTTGGTGTTCTCCTGCAGCAGCCGGTTGATGCGGGCCAGCTGCACCAGGGGTTCGGCCCGCTCTTCATAGACCTCCTTCAAATCCGCCAGGGTACTGGCCTGGTTACGCAGCCCCAGGCCAGCCACGGCCAACATGAGGATGGCCCCCAGTGCGGCCAGGAGATAGATGCGGCCGGCCACACTGAGATTGTTCGCGATGCGCAACATGGGTGATCCTTTCTTGGTGTTGTTAGCTTCCCCCTATCGGATGGCTAAGGTATTTCTTTAGTCGGTCTCCATCCTGGGACCCGCGGGGGCGGAAATCCCGGCGCTACAATCGCTGCTCACGGAGCATGGCCATGACCGACGAACACGAAGACCGCGCCCAGGATCACCTGGAAACCAGCCTCAGGCAGGTGACCGAGCTCATCGCCAAGCAGCGGCTGGTGGAAGGCCTCGTCCACAAGCAGGACATGCCGCGCCACGAGCTGGTGGAGCAGTTGGTGCACAAGCAGAACCTGGCCGAGCTGCGCACCAAGCTGGACGAGCTGCACCCGGCGGACGTGGCCTACATCCTGGAGGCCTTGCCGCTGGAAGACCGTCTCATGGTCTGGGACCTGGTCAAGGCGGAACGCGACGGGGACATCCTCATCGAGGCCTCGGACGCGGTGCGCGAGTCCCTCATCGCGGCCATGGACAACCGGGAACTCCTGGCCGCCGCCCACAGCCTGGACACGGACGAGATCGCCGACCTGGCGCCGGACCTGCCGCACGACGTGGTGCAGGAACTGCTCAAGACCCTGGACGACGCCAAGCGCGCACAGGTGGTGTCGTCTCTGGGCTACGCCGAGGATTCGGTCGGCGCGCTGATGGACTATGACTTCGTCACCATCCGCGCCGACGTGACCCTGGAGGTGGGCCTGCGCTATCTGCGCATGTTGGGCGACCTGCCCAGCCACACCGACAAGCTGTTCGTGGTGGAACGCGACATGACGGTGGTGGGCACGCTGCCCATCAAGCGGCTGCTGATCCACGACCCGGAAGTTTTCGTGGGGGCGGTCATGTCGGATGACCCGGTCACCTTCCACCCCTCGGACGACGCCTCGGATGCGGCCCAGGCCTTCGAGCGCTATGACCTGATCTCGGCCCCCATCGTGGACGCCAAGGACCGCTTGGTGGGCCGCCTGACCGTGGATGTGGTGATGGACTACATCCGCGCCGAGGCCGAGGAAGACATGTTGGCCGCCGCCGGTCTGCGGGAGGACGAGGATTTGTTCACCACGGTCTGGAAGGCGGCCAAGAACCGCTGGCTCTGGCTGGGCATCAACCTGTGCACGGCCCTGTTCGCCTCGCGGGTGGTGGGCGCCTTCGAGGGCAGCATCGAGAAGCTGGCGGCCCTGGCGGCCCTGATGCCCATCGTCGCCGGCATGGGCGGCAACTCCGGCAGCCAGACGCTGACCCTGGTGGTGCGCGGCCTGGCGCTGAACCTCATTTCCAAGGACAACGCGAAGCGGCTGGTGCTCAAGGAGCTGGGCATCGCCTGGCTCAACGGCATGGTCTGGGGCAGCGTGATGGGCCTGGTCACCTACCTGCTGTACAGCAATCCAGCCCTGGCGGTGGTCATGTCGGCGGCCATGCTGCTCAACCTGATGGTATCTTCCATGGCCGGCTACTACGCGCCCATCCTGATTACCCGCCTGGGCCACGACCCGGCCTTCGGCGCGCATGTATTGCTGACCTTCATCACCGACAGCATGGGATTCTTCATCTTCCTTGGGCTGGCCACGGTGTTCCTGCTGTGAACCGAGCGGGCTGGCGGGTTTCCGTGCCCGCTCAGCCGCGCCGCACCAGATGCAAGGCCCGTGAGCGGACCTTGCCGGCCATCTCCCACAAGCCGCCCAGCAGGCTCTGCCGGCGCAGGGCATGGCGGGAATAGATGACGCCGCGTCCGTCGGCCTTCAGGGTCGGGTCATGGCGTTTTTCGATCTCTCGCGACACCAGGGCGAAGAAATTGTGCTCGTACAGCACCCGGCGGCGGGCCTCCCGAATGGCGGGCAGGCGCTTCTCGTATTCATGGCCGCCGATGGCCTGGCGGATGATGCGCGCCGCCCCTTCGGGGTCTTCCATGTCGATGGGGATGAAGCTCTCCGGCGGGAAGTAGTCGGCGGCATCGGGGCAGCCGCAGTAGAAGGGCAGGGTCAGGCCGAGGAAGGCATCGGCCAGTTTCTCGGTCCAGTGATGGGGGCCGATGTAATTCTCCACCGCCACGTGGTAACGGTAGGTGTCCAGGGCCTCCGCCTTGTCGTCCAAGGGACGGGCGCCCCGGCCATAGACGTCCATTTCCGGCAGGAGCGCCATGAGCCGGCTCATGAAACCGAAGCGCCGGTGATGCAGGGTGTGCCGCTGCCGTTTGGGCGAAAACACCATGGAGACATCGCGCGCCTTGGCGATGTGCGCGGCGGTCTCGATCTCCCCGAACGGCATGATGCGCCGACTGCCCACGCCGTAGAACCAGTGCAGGGCCGGCTGGGTATGGATACGCCGGGGATGGGGCAGCGCCCATTCGGCCTGGCTGGTCAGCACCGCGCCGAACTGGTGGGTAAATCTCCGGCCGTAGGTCTTGATCGAGGACGGCTCGGTGGTTACCAGCAGGGTGTGGGCGGCCGGACAGGCGAGCGGCTCGTGGGCAGCGCTCTTTTCCTGGCCCGGGCGCGGCGGGACGTCATCGTAAACCACCAGCCAGTCATATCCCCTCGCGGCACCGTCGAAAATGAATTCGCAGCGCCCCCAGCGTGCCGCGTCATTCGGGAGTTGGTGCCGCCACTGCTCCGCCGGCGTGCGGCCCAGCACTTTCACCTTGATCACGTGTTCCGAATCGCCTGCCGTCATCCGCGATGCCGATCGTTCATGAAATGCCGGGGCCGGATGCCGCGCGGCTATTCGCGCCAGTAATCGTCGATCCAGGTGGTCGGCAGGATGTGCTTGTAGAGCGTCTTGTACCACTTCTTGGTGGGCCAGTTGCCGCGTACCGCGTCATGGGGATTCGGGTCGCCGGGGAAGGCGATGACACGGGCGCCCTTGGGGACGCTGGGCATCCTCCACCAGCGTGCTGGCATCGGCGGCACGCAGTGAGTCTTGAAAAGCACGCACCAGTCGTCCGGCCAGTAAGCCATTTCGGATACCGTGCGTGAGATGTAGATCTGTTCGTTGTTGAATTGGCTCAGTATCGATGGGAATTCCGGCGCCAGGCGATTATAGATATACGGATGCCGGCCCACGCGGAAGCGGAATACGGAGGTATTGCCTATTCCCTGCCCGGGCTGGGTCCAATTCTGCATGACAATGAACGACTGCTCGGGGTGGTAATCAAAAAATTCATCCAGCGAACCGGTGATAATGACGTCGAGATCCAGGAACAGCCAATCACCGTCCATGCCCGGCAATTCCGGTGCCCATAAAGTGATTTTCCGCCATCCCGTATTGTTGTATGGGGCGGGGAGCGAGACCGTCGGGCAGGGCAGGCATTCGACCTCCGGTCGGATGCCCGTGCTGTCGTCGGTCAGGCAGACGAAACGGATCGGCCCCCGGGTGTTTCTCCGCACCATGCCATACAATTTGTTCGCGTATTCCGCGGGGTATAGGGGCCCCCATTTCATGCACACAATCTGTTTCATAGGGCGTTGTTCAATGAATAAAGGGCAATGGTGTCCAGGGGGGATGAAAGGCGCGGCGGCATGGATGACAAGGATCCCGAAGGCCGTATCAGGCGAGCCGCAGAATCAGGTTGCCGCGAGTCTTTGCCGTCTCCAGATAACCCTGCTGTTTCATGAAATCGATGACATTGTTTTTCCACGCGTCCTGATGACAATGCTCGATGACCACCGTGCGCGGCCACAGGGTTTTCGGGGCGTTTGCGAAAAACGGCAGCAAGGCGATGTCCTCGGCACCCTCGATATCGATCTTCAGGGCATCGACTCTGGCGACATCGTGTTTGCGGAGGAGGTCCAGCAATGGCACGGAATCCAGCCAGATCGGTTCGACCGGGTCATGCCGAGGGAGGATGCCGGCATCGCCCAATCCGCCCGCGCAGTAAAACGGAATTTTGCCGCCGGGCCCCAGGCAAACCGGTTCGATGCGGATGACCGATTCCAGGCGATTGATCCGGACATTGAAGTGCAGCAGATTCAATGTCGGCGGGTTGGGCTCAATGGCGATTATTTTCGAACAGCCATGCGTGGCTAATGTCAGGGAATAATATCCTGTGTTGGCCCCCGCATCGACGAATACGGAATCATGTCCAGTGCATGCATCCTTCAGATAACCGATCTCGTCGCTGTCATAGCATTTCGAGGAAGCCAGCAATTTTCCGTCCGTGGTGTTCTTTTCGATATCCAGCCGGTATTTGCAGCCGTTTATTTCGGTATCCACAATGGCGGGAAAATGTTTCAGCCAGGTTCGCCGGATGAATTTGGTAACCAGGCCGCGGCTGAGGCCGAGCCGTGTCAGTAGGCGCAGGGGCGCGGTCTGCCAGGGCGGGGCGTATGTTCCCCAAGGATGGGGGGGCTCGGTGGAATTCACGTTTTCTTTTGCAATTCGGTGGCGGGAAAATATAGGGCGGTCGGCTGAAACTTGAAAACCGGGACACGATGCCGCGCAGCTGGCATGGTATTACAAAAAAAGTGACAATGAAGCGGCCCGGATGCCGGCCGTCCTTTGCCTTCGGTCACTCACACCCCTGAAACATATTGCATGACCGGTGACTCCCGATGAGGACGCATGATATGGCATCGCCTGTGGGCATCAGCAATAAAATTGTCCTCTGGTGGGGGCGCTTCAAGCCGGACTATTCGCGCAATCGCATTCTGCGCAAGCTCTTTTCGGAGTTGGGGTGGACCGTCACGGATTTCCATCCCCGCCTGAGCGGGCTGGGCGATGTCGAGGCGCGGTTGCGCGGCTTGCCCGCTCCCGATCTGGTCTGGGTGCCCTGCTTTCGGCAGCGTGACCTGGCGGCGGCGGCCCGTTGGGCCGGGTCGCGGAAGGTGCCGCTGGTCTTCGATCCCTTGATTTCCGCCTATGACAAGCAGGTGGACGAGCGCGGCAAGTGGGACGCCGGCAGTCGCCGCGCCAGGCGTTTTCTGGAGTGGGAGCGCGGCCTGTTCCGGCGTGCGGACCGGATCATTGCCGATACGCCCGCCCATGCCGAATATTTCCACGGGGTGCTCGGGGTGGCGCGGGACCGGCTCGCGGTGGTTTATGTCGGCGCGGAGGAGGCCCGCTTTTTTCCGCAACCCTATCCCCCGGAGAGTACCGATGCCCCGTTGGAGGCTTTCTTCTACGGCAGTTTCCTCCCGTTGCAGGGGCCGGGTGTGGTCGTCGAGGCGGCCAGGCTTTACAGGGGGCCGCCAGTGCGATGGACCCTCCTCGGCGACGGGCCGTTGCGCAGGTCCTGCGAAGAAGCCGCGCGCGGCCTGGCGAATGTCCGTTTCGAGGATTGGCTGCCTTATGAGGCACTGCCGGCCCGCATCGGGAAGGCGCAGATACTCCTGGGGGTGTTCGGTACCACGCCGAAGGCGGATCGGGTCATTCCCAACAAGGTTTACCAAGCCCTGGCCTGCGGCCGGGCCGTGGTGACCCGGCAGGCCGGGGCCTATCCGCAGACCCTGGCGACGGAGGAGGAGAGCGGCCTGGTCTGGACCCGGGCAGGGGACGCGCAAGGCCTGGCGAATCAGGTGGCGGCCCTGGCCATGAACCGGGCCGTGCTGCCTGCGCTGGGCCGTGCCGCGGCCGAGACCAGCCGGCGGTTTTTTTCCGAGAGCGCGCTGCGCGGGCAACTGGGCGCCGCCCTGGCGGGCCTGGCATCAAGCTGAACGTGTCGGCCAAACCGGTCAGGTGGGCAGGTCAGGGGCGCCCTGTTCC
Source organism: Thiobacillus sp. UBA3361 (assembly GCA_002360535.1). Classification (GTDB taxonomy): domain Bacteria; phylum Pseudomonadota; class Gammaproteobacteria; order Burkholderiales; family Thiobacillaceae; genus UBA3361. The sequence goes on along the minus strand of DEQR01000079.1, from coordinate 7,890 downwards.
GGCACATGCAGGACGCCGATGCCGAAGCCGCGCTGCTGCGGGTCGTTGACGAACTCTTCCAGCCGGGCCACCGGTTTCAGCCGCTTCCACAGGTGGAACACTTGGTTGGTAGGCAGCGGCTGGTGTTCCACGATGTCGTGGAAGGCGATCAGGCCGCCTGGCCGTACGAACTCCTTGTAGTCCAGGTAATCCGCCGTGACGCCCTCTTCCGTGTGGTCACCGTCTATGAACAGGAAATCCACCTTGGCACCGTCCAGTTCCCGTGCCACCCGCGCCTTGAAGCCGGGGTCATGGGAATTGCCGGAGAGCAGGGTCACCTCGCAGCCCGAGCCCGGCGGCGGAAAGCGGGTGAACAGGGGGGTCTGGTAGGCCATGTCCTTCAGGTCGCAGGTGATGACCCTCTCGGCGGCCAGGTGCGACCAGATCAGGGCGGTGCCGCCGCTGGCGGTGCCGATCTCCAGGATGATCCTGGGCTGGATCGCCTGCACGGCGCGGGCCAAGCGCGTGATCTCGGCGGGGATTTGCAGCGTCTTGACCCGCATATAGCCGTCCCCGCCGAAGTTCATGGCCCAGTCCACCACTTCTTCCAGGCTGCGCGGCCGGTCGTGGTATTCCTGGAGGCGGCGGAAGGCGTGGCGGGCGTTGAAGGGTTGACGCAGGACGCGGATGAGATGCTTGATGAAGGATGTCATGGTGGGCTCGTATTTCCGTTACGGGTGCGGGGCTTGCCGGGCATTGTCTTCACGATGCCTGTGTACAGGTCCAGGGTGGCGGACAGCATGTCCTGAAGGGTGGGCGGGGCGGCACGGGGTGCGATCCGGACGCCGGCCTGGATCGCCTGGCATTTTCGCACGAGGCCGTCCAGGTCTCCGAGCGGCACCCGCCCCTCCGGGAACAGGCGGGCCAGCTGTTCGCCCACGCCGCCGTGGTCGTAGCCGATCACCGGCACGCCCATGCTGAGCGCTTCCAAGACCGTGCGGCCGAAGGATTCGGGCTGGATTGACAGGGACAGCACCAGGTCGGAAACGGCCATGATCTCGCGCAGATCGCCGCGCTGGCCGGTGAAGGTGATGTCCGCGTCCAGGCCGGCCTGCCGCACCTTGTCCCGCAGTTCCGCCAGGTAGGGTCGTTTATTGGCCTCGGCGCCGCCGACGATGAGCCCGTGTACCGGTTCGCCCAGGGCCTTGAGACGGGCGATCAGGGTGATGAAGTCCTCATGGCCCTTCAGACGGGTGATGCGGCCGGGCAGAGTGAGCAGCCGCTTGCCCGCGAGTTGGGGGTACTCCGCCCGCCAGGTGGCGAGCCACTCGGCCGACGGCTGGTGGCCGGCAGGGAATTCGGCCGGATCGACGCCCCGCCGGATGACCCGGATGCGGGCCGGGTCCGCGTGCGGGTAGTTGCGCAGGAGGTATTCGCGCACCGTGTCCGAGACGGCGACGATACGCTCGCCCTTCGCCATGACGGCGCTGTAGGCGTTGACCGAATACAGGCCGTGCACGGTGGTGACGAAGCGCGGCCGGCGGGCCGCCTCCATGCCCCGCCAGGCCAGCCAGGCCACCCAGGCGGGCACGCGCGAACGAGCATGCAGGATGTCCACCCCTTCGGTTCGCAACAGACGGCGCAGCGGACGGACCAGGCGCAGGGTGAGCAGGGACTTGCGGCCGATGGGCCAGGTGATGTGCTCGCTGCCCTCCCGCTCAAGTTGCGCGACCAGACGCCCCCCGCTCGAAAGGACGATGGAGCGGTGTCCGGCCGCCACCAGGGCGCGGGCGACCTCCAGCGTGCCCCGCTCGACGCCCCCCGACTCCAGGGCGGGCAGGGTCTGCAGCACGGTGAGGCAGGGATTGGCGGCCGGATTCAAAACCAGCGCTCCAGGATCAGTCTGGCGCAACGGCCAGACTCGTCTAGAGGGTGTGGTGGTGCGGCCAATGGCCGGCCGTTGCGCCAGCCCGCCAGGGAGGTGGCATAGCCGTCCTTCAACAGGTCGCCGACGCCGCGGGCCACGCGCGAGGCCGGATCGGCATCCAGTTCCAGCAGGCCCGTGCGGCACCCCGCGGTTAGGGCCTCATGGACCATGGACACGCTGTCCGGCGTGACCCAGACCTGCCCGCACCGGGCCAGTTCCGCCTCCAGCCAGCCGGCAGGCGTCTGCTCGTGGGTCAGGAGGGTCAGGCCTGGTAGGCCTTCCAGGCCCGCCGGCAGGTCCGCGGGCGTGCGGCGTGAGGTGCTCAGGGTCCAGCGGATGGCCGGTTCGGCTGCGACGATCTCGCGGATCTGCCCGGCCACCCGCTGCGTATCCCAGCGGTAATGAGGGGAGGGTCCGCCCACCAGCATCAGCCCTCTGCCGGGATCCTGGGCGCTGCCGGGGACCACGGTATTCAAGCCGCCGCGTGTGGGGATGACGTTGCCGCGCGACGGCGGCCGGTCGTGCAGGGGGATCAGGCACAGGTCGAACAGGGTCAGGGGCAGGCTGGGCTTCATCAGCACCACCAGGCGGCCGCCATAGGCACGGCGGGCCGCCAGCATGGGCAGGTGGGTGGCGTGGCCTGCCCCAAGGATGAGTCGCGGGGCGGGCAGGTCACGGCCCGGCGCGAACCGCCCCGTCAGCCAGGCCCCCAGGCCGGTGCCGGCCCGCGGCAGGCGGATGTCGTGCAACTCCGTGCGGACCAGCCGGCCCAGGGCGGTGGCCAGGCCGAGGCTTTGTTTGTCATGGCCGGGTTTGCCGTCCGACAGCCGCCACAGGGTCAGGGGCCGGGCGCCATCCTGAGGGTTTGAAGGACCGTTTCGGGCCATGGATGATTGCTTTTGCGGAAATTGATATGCGGCGGAGATTCTGGGCCGTTCCGGGTGAATTCTGGACAGCTGGCGGCAGGATGCGGCAAAATTCCCGCCACTTCCAACTCTGCCGGCACGCGCCATTATGCCAAGAAAGCGACCGCCGAGACCCGCTCCCACCCCCACTGCTCCCGCTCCCGCCAAGGCCAGGGTGCTGGTCCTGCATGGCCCCAATCTGAACCTGCTGGGCACCCGCGAGCCGGAGCATTATGGCAGCCAGACCCTGGCGGAGATCAACGCGGCGCTGGTGGAACAGGGCGATCTGGCCGGCGTGGCCGTGGAGTGTTTCCAGAGCAATGCCGAACACGCCCTGATCGAGCGGGTCCATGCCGCCCGCGAGGCAGGCGTGGCCTACATCATCATCAACCCCGCCGCCTACACCCATACCAGCGTGGCCCTGCGCGACGCACTGGCCGGCGTGGCCATCCCGTTCATCGAAGTGCATCTGTCCAATGTCCATGCCCGCGAGTCCTTTCGCCATCACTCTTACTTTTCGGATCTGGCGGAGGGGGTGATCAGCGGGCTGGGGGCAATGGGTTATCTGTTTGCCCTGGGCTATGCACTCAATGCCTTGGAGGAGTGATCCGTGGATTTGAGAAAACTCAAGAAACTCATAGACTTGGTTCAGGAGTCGGGTATCGCCGAGTTGGAAATCACAGAGGGCGAGGAAAAGGTACGCATCAGCCGGTCGGTTGCCGGCAATGCCGCCACCATGTTCGCGCCCCCGCAGTACTATCCCATGCCGCAGCCGGTCGGCGCGCCCGCGACAGCGGCCGTAGCCGAGCCCGTTGAGGCGGAGCCCGCCCAGCCGGAGGGCCACATTGTCAAATCCCCCATGGTGGGCACTGTTTACCGTTCGCCGTCGCCGGGCGCCAAGTCTTTCGTCGAGGTGGGCCAGTCCGTCAATGCGGGCGAGACCCTCTGCATCATCGAGGCCATGAAACTGATGAACGAGATCGAGGCCGATCAGGGCGGCGTGATCAAGGCGGTGCTGGTGGAGAATGGCCAGCCCGTGGAATACGGCGAGCCGCTGTTCATCATCGGATAACCTCGGGGCAGGATGAAGGTGGAGAGACGGCATTACGGCCGTTGGTCTTCCCCTTCACCTTCCCCCTTCCCAGGGGTCTGAAATGTTCGAGAAAGTCCTAATCGCCAATCGCGGAGAGATCGCCCTGCGCATCCAGCGGGCCTGCCGCGAGATGGGTATCAAGACCGTGGCGGTGCACTCCGAGGCGGACAGGGAGGCAAAATATGTGCGTCTTGCGGATGAATCCGTCTGCATCGGCCCTGCCCAGTCCGCCCGAAGCTACCTGCACGTACCGGCCATCATCGCCGCTGCCGAGGTGACCGATGCCGAGGCCATCCATCCCGGCTACGGTTTCCTGTCCGAGAACGCCGACTTCGCCGAGCGGGTGGAGCACTCAGGATTCGTGTTCATCGGCCCGCGCCCCGACACCATCCGCCTGATGGGCGACAAGGTGTCGGCCAAGGATGCCATGAAGGCAGCCGGCGTGCCCTGCGTGCCGGGGTCCGAGGGCGCCCTGGGGGATGATCCGGACGAATGGTTGCGCATGGCCCGCGAGATCGGCTATCCGATCATCATCAAGGCAGCCGGCGGCGGCGGTGGGCGGGGTATGCGGGTGGTGCACACCGAGGCCAATCTGATCCAGTCGGTGCAGATGACCCAGAACGAGGCCGGCGCGGCCTTCAACAATCCCATGGTGTACATGGAGAAGTTCCTGGGCAATCCGCGCCACATCGAGATCCAGGTGCTGTCCGACGAACACGGCAATGCCGTCCACTTGGGCGAACGCGATTGCTCCATGCAGCGCCGCCACCAGAAGGTGTTGGAGGAGGCCCCCGCGCCCGGCCTGGACGCCAAGCTCAGAAACAAGATCGGCGAGCGCTGCGCGGAGGCCTGCCGCAAGATCGGCTACCGGGGTGCGGGCACCTTCGAGTTCCTCTACGAAGACGGGGAGTTCTTCTTCATCGAGATGAACACCCGCGTGCAGGTGGAGCACCCGGTCACCGAGTTCATCACCGGCGTGGACATCGTCCAGGAGACCATCCGCATCGCCGCGGGCGAGACCTTGTCCGTCAAGCAGAAGGACGTCCATTTCAAGGGGCACGCCCTGGAGTGCCGCATCAACGCAGAGGACCCCTTCACTTTCGTGCCCTCGCCGGGCCGCATCACCCTCTACCATGCCCCCGGCGGCCCCGGTGTGCGGGTGGATTCCCACGTCTATCAGAACTACTACGTGCCGCCCCATTACGACTCGATGATCGGCAAGCTGATCACTTATGGCGCAACCCGTGAGCAGGCCATTGCCCGCATGCGCATCGCTCTGTCGGAGATGATCGTCGAGGGCATCAAGACCAATATCCCCCTGCACCAGGAACTGCTGGTGGACGCTGCGGTGCTGGAAGGCGGCCAGAGCATCCACTATCTGGAGCAGAAACTGGGGATGAATAAGCACTGAGGGCGGGTGAAAAAGTCCGCCGGGCACCCCCGCCGTTCCTGCGTTGCGTGCCGCACCGCCTGTGCGGCTGAACTTCGCGGATCGACAGTCGGCCCGCACTCGGCGATCTTTCCGAGACTTCTGATACCCCGGCCATGGCTTGGCTGAGCCTCAAGCTGCCTGCTACCGAGGCCGAGGCCGAGGCCTTGGCCGATGCCCTGCTGGAAGCGGGTGCCTTGTCGGTGTCCATCGAGGACCGGGACGCGGGCACCGCAGCCGAACTGCCTCAATTCGGCGAGCCCGGCCTGGCCGATCCGCATGCCTGGAAGCACAATTGGGTGGAGGCGTTGCTGGACGACTCTTGCGATGTCCCCAGCCTGCTGGCTCGGCTTGGCCTGCCCGCCCACATGGACTATCGCCTTGAGCGGGTGGAAGAACAGGATTGGGTGCGTGCCACCCAGGCTCAGTTCGATCCCATCGCCATCGGCGATCGATTATGGATCGTGCCCAGCTGGCATGCGGCCCCCGACCCGGATGCCGTCAACATCCAGTTGGACCCCGGGCTGGCCTTCGGCACCGGCAGCCATCCCACCACCCGCCTGTGCTTGCGCTGGCTGGCGGAGAACATCCGGGGTGGCGAAACGGTGTTGGACTATGGTTGCGGTTCCGGCATCCTGGCCATTGCTGCCGCTCGCCTTGGGGCCGGCCGGGTGTGGGGTGTGGATATCGACCCTCAGGCGGTGTCCGCGGCCCGCGACAATGCCCGACGCAATCTGGTCGCCCCTGATTTCTACCTACCCGATGTGGCGCCCAACTGTGGGGCGGACATCCTGGTGGCCAATATCCTCACCAACCCCCTCAAGGCCCTGATGCCCCTCTTGGCCTTTCAGATACGGTCGGGCGGTCGGTTGGTTCTGTCGGGCATCTTGGACAGCCAGGCTGACGAGGTGATGGACGTGTATGCCGAGTACTTCAGCATGAGGATGTGGGCCGCCGAAGAGGGGTGGATCTGCCTGGAGGGAGTGCGTTCATGATGGAACAGCCATGCTGACCACTTGTCCCGAGTGTCGCACCACATTCCGTGTCGGTCAGGCGCAACTGGATGACAAAAGAGGCCTGGTGCGCTGTGGACACTGTGCCGCCGTATTCAATGCCTACGACACCCTTTTGCCGGAGTTGTCGGCGCCACCATTGAACCTGGCGGGACAGGAAGCGGACGCGCCCGCGGCGGATTCTCCTGCGCTGGTCATGGCCGTGGAGGAAGTGGAGGAGCCTGATTCCGCCCCTCCCGAGGCTGGTCTGGACGCCGCGCCGGAACTCATTTTGAGGGCGCCCGACGAGCTTGCTGATCAGTATTCGCCGGACTCTGAGCGCGAATTCGTCGAGACGCCGATCGATCAGGCGGTTACTCCCGAGACATCTCTACATGCGGGAACGCCACGAACCGACGACATCCTTTTTACCCCTCTCCCGGCTCCGGCATCTCGTGACAAGAGGCGAGTGTTGTCAGGGCTTTTCTGGGGGCTGATCAGCTTGTGTCTGGTGCTCATCCTCGCCCTGCAACTGATCTATTTCCTGCGCGCCGAACTGGCGGCGTCAGTTCCGGGCATGCGCCCCTTTGTCCTGCGGTTCTGTTCCTATCTAGGTTGCGACCTGCACCTGGCCAAGGATTTATCGGCGCTTCGCATTGAATCCACAGCCCTCGAAACGGATCCGGAAGACAAATTCAGAGCCACTTTGAACGTCACTTTCAGCAATCGGTCCGATCAACCGGTCGCGTGGCCCTATCTTGTCCTGATGCTCACCGATACCCGCGACCTGCCCATCGCACAGCGCCCGTTCGCACCACACGAATATTTGCCCCAGGACGGGGCGGCGGACGAAGGGATGCTGCCCGGCCATGAGCTTGAAGCTCAGCTACCGCTAGAGCTAAAAGGCCTGTCGGCCTATGGCTACAAGCTGGACATTCAATATCCCTAGGATAAACAGGAAAAAGGGGTTGACGAGGTGCCATCGATACAATAAAGTCTCGCTTCTCAACGGACGCGGGGTGGAGCAGTCTGGCAGCTCGTCGGGCTCATAACCCGAAGGTCACAGGTTCAAATCCTGTCCCCGCAACCACAGTTCTTTAACAAGTCAAACAGCCTTAAGGTGTGGGCATTGGGTTAGGAGTTGAGCTAGTGGGTTTAGGCCTGCTGGTGAACGCGAGAAGACCTGAAGCTCATACTTGAAGAGTTAATTCTGAGAGATTGAGCGGCCTGCTCGGAAGAGTGGGTTGAAGCAAGAGTTTGCAGTGATTGAACTGAAGAGTTTGATCCTGGCTCAGATTGAACGCTGGCGGCATGCTTTACACATGCAAGTCGAACGGTAGACCCTTTCGGGGGTTGAGAGTGGCGAACGGGTGAGTAATGCATCGGAACATACCCAGTCGTGGGGGATAACGTAGCGAAAGTTACGCTAATACCGCATACGTCCTGAGGGAGAAAGCGGGGGATCGCAAGACCTCGCGCGATTGGAGTGGCCGATGTCAGATTAGCTAGTTGGTGGGGTAAAGGCCCACCAAGGCGACGATCTGTAGCGGGTCTGAGAGGATGAT